>NZ_JBVJRV010000005.1:449724-751383 GCF_055607265.1 Streptomyces sp. NPDC037013
GGGGCGTTGGGGGGGCACAGCAGGGGGGACTGGTTCTGGTTGTGGGGGCCCTTCCCTGGGAGGAGACCGAGGAGAGAGGGGCCAGAAGGGTGCGGCGGGGTCGCGAAGGTGGCCCCCCGCCGCCGCATCGGCGTTCTACTCGGGCCAGTCGGAGATCGTCCAGCCCATGCTCTTGCTGTTGTCGTCGCACTTCCAGGTGACCGCGCTGGTGTCGTTCTGCATGTCGACGAGGCACTCGCCGGAGCCGACCGCGACGATCCGGGTCATCCCGTCGGGGCGCTGCTCCAGCCGCCACTTCTGGTTGTCGGGCAGCCGGCCGGACCTGATGTTCTCCGCCGGGGCGTGGAAGATCTGGGCGATGTTGGTGTTCACCTTCTGGTCCAGGACGGTGCCGGGCGCGCTGGCGGGCTCCAGGGCGTAGGTGTCGGACTCCGGGTAGTGGTGGAGGATCCAGTCCTGGTTCTTGCCGAACTCGTCGGTGAGGGCGGGGTTCTGTCCGACGTAGGTGCCGTCGGCCTTCTCGCCCTTCTTGACCTCCAGGTACCAGCCGCCGCCCTCGCCGCTGCGGATCGTGTGCGTCTTCGGGCCCTTGGGCTTGTCGTCCTTCTTCTCCTCGCCGCCCCCGCCGCCGCCCTTCGGCGCGTCGTCCTTGTCCTCGGCCGGCGGCGGAGGCTCCTCCTTCTCCTCCTTGCTGGGGCTCGCCGACGGGCTCGGCGCGGGTTTCATGCCGTCGCCCTGCGGAAGCCGCTGCTGGCTCCCCTGCTTCTCCCTGGCCTGGGTGGACATGGCCGGCTTGTGCTGGAACCACATCACGGCGAAGGCGATGCCGAGTGCGAGCAGGACCGAGCACACCGCCATCGCCCAGCGCGGGATCACCGAGGGCTGGACGTACGTGCCGCGCAGCTCCACCGGCTCGGGCACGCCGGCCCGGAGCACGGAGACGGTGAACGGGTGCTTGCGGGTGCCGCCGACCCAGCTCACCGCGCCGGGCTTGACGCGCAGGGCGGCGAACTGGGCGCGGCCCGGGGCGACCTGGACCGAACCCGGCTCCGCCTCGACCTCGAGCTCCTCGCCGTTCTCCCGGCCGGAGAAGGAGGCCGTCAGCTGCTGGTTGCCGAGGTTGTCGACGGCCACCGACGCCTTGGCGCCGAGCCGGCCGCGTATCACCAACGGCAGCAGCTCCGAGCGGAGTTCGGCGAACGGTCCGACGGTGACCTGGCCCTCGGCCACGTCCACCGTGTGCGGGGCCTCGCGGGGCTGCACGCGGACACCGAACGGGGTCGGGCCCGCCTGGGCGTCCGGCGTCCTGGGCGGCGCGAACTCCACCTGGGCGGTGCCCTCGGCGCCCGGATACAGGCGCAGCACGTCGGGCTGTACGCGGGACCAGCCCGCCGGGGCGCCGACCACCTGGAGGCGGTACTCCTCCACGGTGTCGCCGGTGTTGCGCACGCGCAGCCGTACGCTCGCGGTGGAGCCGGGCTCCACGGTGGTCGCGGAGGGTTCGAGCGACGTCCACATGCCGCTCACCGCCCCGCCACGCCCGGGTTGTGGACACTGCCGCCGACGAGCGCACGCAGGGTGGCGCTGTCGGCGACGCCGGTCGCCGGGAGGCCGACGGACACTTGGTACTCCTTGATGTGGGCAGCCGTGCTGCTGTTGTATCGGGCGGTCGTGGGCGGGGTGCGGTCGTTTTTGAAGTAGGCGACGCCGTGTTCGGCGTAGCCGCGGTCGCGGTCCAGGTCCTTGTCGCTGATACCGGCCTGCGAGGCCCACCAGAACGCCGCCTGCAACTGCACGACCTGCCAGTTGTCGGCGCCGGACCGCACGTCGTCGGGGCGGATGCCCTGCGCCCACAGGGATGTCAGGGTGGCGCGGCCGAGGGTGCCCTCGGGGTCGGTGGCGAAGATCTGGGCGGTGTTGTGGCCGGAGTTGCGGCCGGTGCGGACCACGGCCTTCTGGTAACAGACCAGTTTGGCCTCGGTGTTGGCGTCGATGACGCCGGGCGTCCAGTGGCCGCCGAGCGTGCACGGGTAGCGGGAGCCGAGGGCGGCGAGACGCCGTTGGGCGTACTCGACCACGACGTCCGAGGTGTAGCCGCGCCGCCAGGGCGGCCCCGAGCGGGTCGCCTCACCGCCGCCGTTGTCCGATGCCGGCCGCTCGGCGCCGCCTCCGCCGCCGGTGGAGCCGCCGGCGGGACTCTTCTCGTCCCCGCCGCCACCGCCACCGCCGCCGCCCGTGCCACCGCCGCCGCCGGAGCCGGAGCCCGTGCCGCCGTCGGTCCTGCCACCGCCGCCGCCCGCCTTCTTCCCGGGCGGCGGCGGGGCGTCCGAGAGCTCGTCCTTCTCGCCGCCCTGCGGGGCGGCGGCGGGCGCGGCGCCGGCCTGGTTCTCGCGCGTCGAGCCGTTGACGTCGGGCGCGTAGGAGAACCAGATCACCAGGAACGCGACGCACAGCGCGGCGAGCACGCTGCCGAGCGCGAGCAGCGCGCGGGGCAGGACGGGCCGCTGGTCGAAGCTGCCGGGCAGTTCGTGGGCCTGCTCGTCGCCGGACCTGCGCACCGAGACGGTGAAGGGGTGCGGCTGTGCGTCCCCGGTCCACCGCACCCGGTGCGGGCGCATGGTGACGTTCGCGAAGACGGCGCGTCCCGGCGCGACCTGGACGGCGGTGGGCGTCACGTCGAAGGCCAGCCGGTCGGCCTCGTCACGGGGGGCGAGGGTCGCGGTCAGCGGCGTGTTGCCGAGGTTGTCCACCGCGACGGCGGCCCGGCCGCGGAAGCGTCCGACGACGGTCGGCGGCAGCAGTTCGGCCCTGATCCGGGTGAACGGCGCGACGGTGACCTGGCCCTCGACGACGTCGCGGGACTCGGGCTGTTCGCGGGGTTCGACGCGGATGCCGTACGGGGCGGGGCCCGCCGGGGCGTCCGGTGAGCGGGGCGGGGCGAAGGAGATCTCGGCGGTGCCCTCGCTGCCCGGGTAGAGCCTGAGGACCTCCGGTTCGACGCGGGACCAGCCGGCGGTGGGGCCGACGACCGAAAGGCGGTACTCCTCGACCGTGTCTCCCGTATTGCGTACGCGAAGCCGTACGGTCGCTCGGCCACCGGGGTCCACGGTCACCGCGGCCGGGTCAAGGGAGTTCCACCACGTCATACGGGCACGGTAAAGGGCACGCCCCTGCCTCTCCTTGTACGAAAGGGCGACGTCAAGGGCAGCCCGGTCTGCCCTGGCGAACGGCCCCGCGCACCACCCGGCGCGCGACCGGTCAGCCGTGTGCCGTCAGTACCGCTCCCGGGGCCCCGCAACGCGGCTGCCACTTCGCGAGGAGTTCGGCGATCTCCGCCGCCTCCAGGGCTCCGCGCCGCTCCATCACGCGGAGCGCGATGCGCAGCGCCGCCCTGGCCCGGTCGAGGTCGCCGAGGGCGAGGAGGGCGCGGCCGCGGGCGGCCATCGCGAGGGCGTGGCAGAACGCGTCGCCCAGCTCGCCCTCCACCGCGAGGGCCGCGTCCGCGCACTTCACGGCCTCGCCGGCGCGGCCCTGGGCCAGTTCGCAGTAGGCGATCCTGGCCCAGCACAGCGCCTCCCAGCGGGGGTTGCGGGCCCGGCCGTGCAGCCTTTGGGCCTCCCGCAGGTGTTCCGCGGCCTCCGCCGGGCGGCCGTCGCGCAGCAGTGTGCAGCCCGCCTGGTAGAGGACGTGCGCGAGGGTGGAGGTGCTGCCCGACTCGCGTGCCTGGCGCACCGCCACGACGAGCGCGGTGTCCGCGTCGGTGCGCCGGCCCAGGCTGACGTAGGCCCGCGCCATGTGGGACAGGATGCGGACCCGGTCGCCGTCTCCGCCGAGCTCGCCGAACCTGGCGTAGGCCAGCCGCAGTTGTTCGAGCGCCTCCTCGTAGCGGCCCTCGCCCATGAGGACGATGCCCAGTTCGTGGCTGCCCTCGGCGCCGACCAGCGGGTCGCCGCAGGCCTCCGCGAGGTGCAGGCTCTCGCGCAGCGCCAGCTCGGCGCGGCCGTAGGTCTCGGTGCCGTAGTGCGGGGCGCCGAGGAGTCTCAGCGCGCGGGCCGCGGAGCGGTCGTCGCCGTGGGCGCGCGCGGTCCGCAGCGCCAGTTCGGCGAGCGGCTCCAGGTCGCGGTGGCGTGCGGTGCCCACGATCAGGTGCGACCAGGCGGTGAGCAGGTCGACGGTGGGGCGCAGGCCGGGCGGGCCGTCGGGGGCGGCACAGGCGCCGGTGTCGGCGTCGGGGATGTGCCGCAGGGCGTTCTCCGCGGCGTCGCACAGCCGGGAGTGCGCGACGACCAGCCAGTCGCGGGCGGCGGCCTCGTCCGGCAGCACCTTGCCCTCGGAGGCGGGGCTGTGCAGCAGCTGGGGCAGCACGCTGTGCGGTTTCGTGCGGCGGATCACGGTGATGACGGTGGCCAGCACGTAGTCGAGGAAGCGCAGGCGGGCGTCGGCACGTTCGCGGGCGCTCTCCAAGCGGTCGCACTGCCGGCGCGCGAAGAGCCGCACCAGGTCGTGGAAGCGGTAGCGGTCCTCGCCGTGCAGCTCCATCAGGCCGGCGTCGACGAGGCGCTCCACCGCGCACTCCGCCTCTTCGTCGGGGATGTCGAGGAGCGCGCCCGCGGCCCCCCGGCAGAAGGACGGCATGTAGCAGAGGGAGACGATGCGGAAGGCGCGGGCGAGTTCCGGTTCGAGGGCCTCGTAGCCGAGCCGGAAGCTCGCCTCGACGCCGAGGTCGTCGACGCGCAGCTCGTCCAGCCTGCGGTGCTCGTCGCGCAGGCGTGCCGTCAGGTCGGCGAGGGAGCGGCCCGGCCTCGCGGCGAGCCGGGCAGCGGCGATCCGGACGGCGAGGGGCAGCCCGCCGCAGACGGCGACGAGTTCGCGGGCGGCGGCCGGCTCGGCGGCGACGCGCTCGGCGCCGACCATGGCGCGGAGCAGGCCGAGCCCCTGCGGCTCGTCCATCGTCTCGACGTCGACGAGGCGCGCGCCGGGCAGGGTGATGGTCCGGGAACGGCTGGTCACCAGGACCGCGCAGCCCGGGGTGCCGGGCAGCAGGGGCCGCACCTGGGCGGTGTCGCGCGCATTGTCGAGGAGGACGAGGACGCGGCGCCCCGCGAGCAGGGAGCGGTACAGGGCGGTCTGCTGGTCGAGGCCGTCCGGGACGGCGCTCTCGGGGATGCCGAGCGCGCGCAGGAAGCCGGTGAGCGCGCCGCCGCTGTCCACCGGCGCCGGGTCGGCGCCGCGCAGGTCCACGTAGAGCTGCCCGTCGGGGAACGCCTCGCGTAAGGCGTGCGCGGCGTGCACCGCGAGCGCCGTCTTGCCGACGCCGCCGAGGCCGGTGAGGGTGGCCACGGCCATCGCGCTGCCGGACGCGGCGGTGCGCAGCGTCTCGGTCAGCTGCCGCACCTCCGCCTCGCGGCCGGTGAAGTCGGGGACGTCGGGCAGCAGTTGTGCGGGGGTGAGGGGCGCGGGGGCCGGGGCGCGCAGCGGGTTCGGGGCCTTCGTCCCGAGGGGTGTCAGGCGTTCCGCGGCCGACGGCAGGGACCGGGGGCGGGAAAGGGGGACGGTCGGCGCGGGTTCCGGGTCGGGGAGCAGCCTCGGGGCCGCCTGTTCGGCGGCGGCCAGGCGCGCGGGGGCGGCGCTCCAAGCGCCGTCCCGCTCCTGCCCGCGGGCCGCCCTGGCCTGCGCGGCGTCCTGGCGTCCGCGTCCGGCCGTCCGCCGGCGCTGCTCACCGACGCGCGGCGCCAGCAGGTGCAGCGCAGGACGCGATCCGGGCAGCGGCCCCGGGCCGGGCCGCGCTTCCTGCTGCGCTCCGGGCAGCGGGGGGACGGCCGCCGGGAATGGTGTCCCCTTCAGCAACCCCTCGTACAGGGTGGTGAGTTCCTTGCCCGGGTCGACGCCGAGCTCGGTGGCGAGGGTGCGGCGCGTGGTCTCGTACACGGCGAGGGCGTCCGCGCGGCGTCCGCCCCGGTACAGGGCCAGCATCAGCAGGGCCTGGGCGCGCTCGCGCAGCGGGTGCTCGGCCGCGAAGACGCTCAGCGGGGCGGTGGTCTCGCCGTGGCAGCCCAGTGCGAGCGCGCAGTCGAAGAACTCCTCCTGGGCGGTGACGGACAGCTCCGAGAGGCGGTCCCGCTGGCGGCAGGCGTAGGGGCCGGGCAGACCGGCCAGCGGGGCGCCGTCCGACAGGGCGAGCGCGGCCGTCAACTCGGCGTAGGCCTCGCCCTGTTCTCCGGCGGCGCGCATCGTACGGGCCGCGGTGAGGCGGTCCTCGAGCTCGGTCGCGTCCAGGGAGCCGCGCGGCAGCCGCAGGGCGTAGCCGTCGCCCGCGGAGACCAGGAGCCGGGCGGGTTCGCGGGCGCGCCGGTCCGGTTCGAGGAGGGCGCGCAGCCGGGAGACGTACGTGCGCAGCGTGCCGACCGCCCGCAGCGGCGGCTCCTCGCCCCACAGCGCGTCCACCAGTTCGGCCGCGGTCACCGGGTGGCCGCCGCGCAGCAGCAGCGCCGCCAGGGTCGCGCGCTGCTGGGGCGGTCCGAGTGTCAGGGGCCGGCCGTCGCGCCAGGCCCTGACCGGTCCGAGGACCTGGAACCACAGCGTCCCGCCCGGCTCGTCCCGGCCGGCCGCGCTCCCGCCGTCCCGGCCCGGACGGCCGCCCGCGTCCTCCGCGTCGCCCCGCATCGTCAGCCCGCACCCCTTGCCCCGTGACGCACCTCGAAGTGCCCGTTCGTACTGGTCACGGATGACCATACGCACCAAACGTTACGTCAGCCGCGCAGGTCGCCCGGCTCCACCGGGTCCTGGCACCCCCATGTTGACCAGCTATTGACGCTGCGGACACGGCGGGCGGGGCATATGCGCCACGGAGCGCTCACATCCGGCCGGACGCCCGGCCGTCCCCGGCCCGTGGCCGCCGCCGGTGACCGGACGGGCAACACGCGGGGAACCGCCGTGCTCGGATCGGGTGCCGCCGCGCATCTCCCGGCCCGTGGGGGCCGCCGGGCGGCTGAACGGGCAGCGGCATCTGCCCTCGTTGACGTCCGTCCGTCTCTACGCACCGGTGCGCGCGTGGGACATCGTCGACACGGTACGAACCCGTGCCGGCTGTGCGCCGGTCCCGCTCGCCCTCGAACCTTGGAGCACAGCAGCATGCCCAACTACCTGTCCCCCGGCGTCTACATCGAGGAAGTCGCCAGCGGTTCGCGCCCCATCGAAGGGGTCGGCACCTCTGTGGCGGCCTTCGTCGGTCTCGCGCCGCGGGGACCGCTCAACGAGCCGACGCTGGTGACCAACTGGTCCCAGTACGTGGCCGCGTTCGGCGAGTTCACGGACGGGTACTACCTGGCGCACTCCGTGTACGGCTTCTTCAACAACGGCGGCTCGGCCGCGTACATCGTGCGGGTCGGCGGCACCGACGGCGACGAGCCGCAGCGGCAGCCCGCGGGCTCCGCGCAGGCGCAGGCCCAGGCACCCAAGGAGCTCACCGCCGGTGAGCCCGTCGCGCTCGGCGGCTTCACCGTGTCGGCGATCACCGCGGGCAGCTCGGACGGCGGCGCGCTCACCGTCGAGGTGCAGGACGGCGAGGGCGAGAGCGCCGCCGACCGCTTCAAGCTGGTCGTCAAGGACGGCGACAAGGTCGTCGAGAGCTTCGACGTCAGCACGAAGAAGACCGCGCGCAACTACGTGGTCACCCAGGTCAGGCAGCGTTCCAAGACCATTGTCCTGGAGGAGGCCGCGGCGGGCGGGCAGCTCGCCAAGCCCGACGCGCAGACCGTGACGCTCGCCCCGCCGGCCCCCGCCGCGCCGGCCGTGCCCGCCTCGAACGGTGCCGTCTCCCGCGTGGAGACCGCCCAGTTCATCGGCGACTCCGCGGACCGCACCGGCTTCGGCGGCCTGGAGGCCCTCGACGAGGTCAACATGGTGGCGGTGCCCGACCTGATGGCCGCCTACCAGCAGGGCCTGATCGACGAGGAGCAGGTCAAGGCGGTCCAGCTCGGCCTCATCTCGCACTGCGAGCTGATGGGCGACCGGATGGCCATCATCGACCCGCCGCCGTCGCTCAACGCCCGCCAGGTCCGCCAGTGGCGGCAGGAGCTGGCCGGCTACGACTCGCGCTACGCCGCGCTGTACTACCCGTGGATCAAGTCCTTCGACCCGGCGTCCGGCCAGTCGGTGGTCGTGCCGCCGTCCGGTCACATGGCCGGCGTCTGGGCGCGCAACGACGCCGAGCGCGGTGTGCACAAGGCGCCCGCCAACGAGATCGTGCGCGGCGCCGTCGACCTGGAGCTGCAGATCACCCGCGGCGAGCAGGACCTGCTCAACCCGGTCGGCGTGAACTGCATCCGCGCGTTCCCCGGCCGCGGCATCCGCGTGTGGGGCGCCCGGACGATGGCCTCCGACCCGGCGTGGCGCTACCTGAACGTGCGCCGCTACTTCAACTACCTCGAGGAGTCCATCCTCATCGGCACCCAGTGGGTGGTCTTCGAGCCGAACGACCACGCCCTGTGGGCGCGCATCCGCCGCAACGTCTCGGCGTTCCTGGTCAACGAGTGGCGCTCGGGCGCGCTGTTCGGCTCGCGCCCCGAGGACGCGTTCTACGTGAAGTGTGACGAGGAGACCAACCCCGCCGAATCCGTCGACCTCGGCCGGGTCGTCTGTGAGATCGGCATCGCGCCGGTCAAGCCCGCCGAGTTCGTGGTGTTCCGGCTCGCGCAGTTCTCCGGCGGGGGCGGCGAGCTGGAGGAGTAGACCGACGCCCGACCCGATTCAGCCCCAGCCAGCCGCACGTACCGCAACAGGAGTGAACCCCCTTGTCCCTTCAGCCCGGTGACGCCCTCACCACACACAATTTCGGCCTGCAGATCGACGGTGTCATGGTCGAGTACCTGCAGGAGGTCAGCGGCCTCTCCATGGAGCAGGACGTCATCGAGTACCAGCAGGTGTCGGCCGACGGAAAGCCCGTCGTGAAGAAGATGCCCGGCGTGAAGAAGGCCGGCGAGTGCACGGTCACCCGCGGCATGACGCAGAGCCCCGTCTTCAGCGAGTGGATCAACAAGTCCATCGCGGGCGACATGGGTTCGGCCCGCAAGAACGCCACGATCATGATGATGGACTACCAGAACAGCCCGGTGAAGCGGTACAACCTGCGCAACGCCTGGTGCAGCAAGGTGGAGACCAGCGGGGTCAAGGCCGGCGACGCCGCCGCGCTGACCGAGCAGGTCACCATCGTCTTCGAAGAGCTGGTCATCGAATAATGCGGCGCGAGGGCCCGGCGGGGGCGGGAGCGGGGACGGTGGCTCCGGGGGCGACCCCGGGGGCGGGCGACCGCGAACCGCTGCGCACGGAATTCGAGTTCGAGCTGCCGCGCGGCTTCGTGGACGAGTCCGGCACCGTGCACCGCAACGGCGCGATGCGGCTCGCGACGGCACGGGACGAACTGGTGCCGCTGCGGGACGTCCGCGTCCGCGAGAACCCCGCCTATCTGTCCGTGGTGCTGCTCGGCCGGGTCATCACCCGGCTGGGCACCCTCGGCTCCGTCCACGACGGCACGGTGGAGAACATGTTCGCCTCCGACCTGGCCTTCCTCCAGGACTTCTACCGGCAGATCAACGCGGAGGGCCACACCCGGGCGGCCGTGGCCTGCCCGCACTGCTCGGAGTCCTTCGAGGTGGAGCTGGCCGGGAGCCGCCTGGGGGAATCGTGACGTACGCGGCCGACCGCATCGAGGAGGAAGTCGCGTACCTCGCCTACCACTTCCACTGGGGCATGGACGACATCCTCGACCTCGAACACGCGGACCGGCGCGCGTACGTGGCGCGGACCGCCACCTTGGTGGAGCAGGCGGAGGCGAGGCAGTGACAGGTCGGTGAGGCGGACAAACGGTCGGTGAGTCGAGGTAAGTGATGGGCTTGTTCAGGTGGCGACGGGGGTCGCGGGGCGACGCGGGGGCGCCGGGGGCGCCGGGGGTCTCGGGGGCTTCAGAGGTCTCGGGGGCTTCGGGGGTCGCGGAGGCTTCGGGGGCCTCGGGGGCTTCAGAGGTCTCGGAGGCGGGGGTGCCGGGGTTCGGTGCGTCCGGGTCCGGGGCATCCCGCTCCGGGGGTTCCGGGTCCGGTGCGTCCGGGTCCGGTGCGTCCCGCTCCGGGGGTTCCGGCTCCGGTGCGTCCCGCTCCGGGGTGTTCGGGGCGGGGGCGTCCGGGTCCGGTGGTTCCGGGTCCGGTCCGGTGGGCCAGGGTGCGGCGGATCTGGGGGCTTCTGGTGCCGGGGCCGTGGGCCCGGGTGCCGACGCGTCCGGGGCGCAGGCCGCGCCGGAGGGCGGTTTCGGTGGCGGCGGATGGGCCGCCCTGCCGCCGGTCCAGCGTGTCCTCTCGACGCCGCGACCCATCGCGGAACAGCGCTTCGGCGCGATGCTCGCCACTCATCAGAACCCGTCCTTCGGCGGCGAGTTGGGGCACGCGGTACGGGCTTCCGCGCCCGGCGGCCTGCTGCGCGACGTCCTCACCCCAATCGCCGGCAACCCGGGCAACCTCGACCTGCCGTCGCTGCGGCTGCCTGTGCGGGGGCGGGAAGAAGGTTCGGGGGGCCAGACCGGGGCCGAAGCCGGGGTTGGAGTTGGGGCTGGTTCTGGGCTCGGGGCTGGGGCCGGTTTTCGGGCTGGGGCTCGGACTGCGGACCGGGCTGGGGCTCGGCCTGGGGTCGGGGATCGGTCTGCGGCCGGGGCTGGGCCTGGAGTCGCGTCCAAGGCTGGGGCGGGAGCTGAGGCCGGGTCGGGGGCCGAGGTCCGGCCCGAGGCCGGGTCGAGGTCCGGGGCCAAGTCGGGGCCCGGGGCCGAGTCGGGGGCCGAGGCCAAGTCGGGATCTGCCAACGCGAAGTCTGGGGTCCAGTCGGGGCCCAGGGCCGGGACGGGAGCCGAGGGCGCGTCGCGGTCCAAGGGCACGTCGCGGTCCGGGGGCACGGCGGCACCCAGCGCCGGGACGGGTTCCAACGCCTCGTCGGCGCCCAGCGCCGGGACAGGCCCCAGTGCTTCGTCGGCGCCCAACGCCAGGACAGGATCCAGCACCACGTCAGCTTCCAACGCCCGGACTGGACCCAGCACCTCGTCGGCGCCCAGCGCCAGGACGGGGCCCAGCACCACCTCGGCGCCCACCGCCGGGACAAGGCGCAGCGACCCGTCAGCTTCCACCACCAGGACTGGACCCAGCACCACGTCAGCGCCCACCGCCGGGACAGAGCCCAGCACCACGTCAGCGCCCACCGCCGGGACAGAGCCCAGCACCACCTCGGCGCCCACCGCCAGGCCGGGATCCAGCGCCACATCAGCTTCCACCACCAGGACTGGATCCAGTGCCACGTCGGCACCCGACACCAGGACGGGCCCCAGCACCACGTCGGCGCCCAGCGCCAGGACGGGGCCCAGCACCACGTCAGCGCCCACCGCCGGGACAGAGCCCAGCACCTCGTCGGCGCCCACCGCCGGGACGGGGCCCAGCACCACCTCGGCGCCCACCGCCAGGCCGGGATCCAGCGCCACATCAGCTTCCACCACCAGGACGGGACCCAGCGCCACGTCGGCGCCCAGCGCCGGGACGGGGTTCGTGGCCAGGGCCGTCGCCGAGGCCGAGGCCGGGGCGGCGTCCAGGGCCGGGTCGGGGCCCGCGCCCCGGTCGGCGTCCGGGGCCAAGTCGGCGTCCCAGGCCGGTTCGGGGCCCGGAAGTCGGTCAGGAGCCGAGGCCGAGGCCGGGTCGGCTTCCGGGGTCGGTGGTACGGCGAGTGAGTCCATCTCCTCGTCCGCCTCCACCTCTCCCTCTGCCTCCTCCACCTCTCCCTCGTCCGCCTCCCCTGCATCTCCCTCTGCCTCCTCCACCTCTCCCTCGTCCGCCTCCCCTGCGTCTCCCTCCGCGTCCTCTTCCTCCCGTTCCCCTGCCTTCCGTGGCGGGTCCCCCGCTCGAACCGCGGCTACCGGCTCGTCCGCGCCCGGCGCGCCGGGTCCCGTCACCCCGCGCGCCGGTTCCCCCGCGGCCTCCGGGTCCCCGGCAACGCCCGTGCAGCGGGCGACCGCGCGGCCCGCGCGTGCCCAGGCCGCGTCGAACCCCGCCCCTCGCGGCAACAGCACGGAATCCGCCCCGGCCGACAGGCCGTTGAGCGGAGCGACACCTCCACTCTCGGGTACGGGGACGACCCCCGAGCCGGTCGCGGACCGACCCGTACAGTCGCGCCCCCAGACCAATGGGCAGCCGCCGCGTACCCATACCCACACGGACACGTCCCCCGCGCCGCAGCCGAAGCCGCGTGACGGAGGCCGCTCCACCGGTACGCCCGTGACGGCGCCCGCAGCCGACGGCTCCCCCGCCGTGCAGCGCGCCGCAACCACGCCTGGTCACTCCCCGCACGCCTCCGAGTCCGACCGCCCCTTGGCCACCCAGCGCACCACCAGCAACCCGCTCACCGGCGCGGCGGACGCCCCGGATTCCCCCGCCGAGACGGGAACTCCGCAGCGGGCCCGGCACGTTTCCAGGAAGGCCGCCGTTCCCGTCGTACGGCGTGCGCGTACCGGACGCTCTCCGCTCGTGTCGGCGGTGCCCGACGTGGTGCCGCAGCGGCAGGTGTTCCCCGTCGGGACCACCCGTGCGGCACCGACCCCGACCGGCACCTCCCCCTCCACCACTTCGACTTCCTCCACGCCGGACGCCGACACCCGCGTCCGGCCCACAGATGTCCCCGGGTCGGCTTCCCCCGCCGGCCCGGGGGCTCATGCCGCCTCGGCGGCCACGGACCCCGTCGCTGTGCGGGCGAATTCCCCCGTTCAGCCCGTACAGCGACGGCCTCTCGTACGCCGCGTCCGGCGCACGCAGGACGACGGCACCAGCACCACACCCGCACCCGCCCCCGTCCCGGCCCCGGCCCCTTCCAAGGGGCTCGGCCTCGGTCAGCCGCTGAGTCAGCCGCCTGCGGCGGACGCCGTACCGGCACCGCAGAGCCGTCCCCGCCGGTCCCCGATCGGCGCACCGGTCACTCCCGTACGGAAGGCCCAAGCGACCCAGGCCGCCGCACCGGCACCCACCACGGGTCCCACACCCGCGCCCGAGCCCGCGACCACGCCCCCAGAGCCCTCGCCGTCACCGGAACAGCCCCGCCCCCACCTCGTCCCGCTCCCCGTCGTACCCGTCAACCGCCGTATCGCGCCCGGGAGTTACCGTCCCGCCGCGCCCGGCCCCGCGCGCCCCCGCCCGCTGGCTCCCACCCGGGGCCTGACCGTCCCGGCCACGGAGACGGAGCAAGCGGCGGCGACCACGACCCCGGCACCCGCGCGGACCCACGCCCAGCCGCCACTGGCACAGGCGCCCACCCCCGTACCGCTCCAACCTTCCGCGCAAGCCGGGCCCCGACGCCCCGGGAGCAGTGGCACAAGCAGCGCCGCCCGCCCCGCGTCCGTCGCCCCCGTCGTCGTACCGCTGGCGAAGCCCGCCGGCGCCGCGTCCCCGCGTGCCGTGCCCGCTCCGGGCCCCGCCCCCGTGCGCCCGTCGGCCCCGGCCGTCCAGCGCAGGGCCGCCGCCGCTCCCGCCCAGCAAACCGCCCCGCAAGCCGCCCCGGCCCAGACGCCCCAGCACGCCCCCGCGCCGCAGCGGTCCACCACCGTCGCCCGCAGCCACAGCGGAGGCACCGCACCGGCGTCCTCCGCCGCCACGAACACCGCCGTCAGAACCCCCGCCCAGGCAGGCCCCACCACCGGGTCCGGGTCCGCCTCCGGGGCGGACAGCGATTCCGGTCCCGCCTCCCAATCGTCGCCCGCCGAACTCGACGACCTCGCCCGGCGTCTGCTGGCCCCCCTCTCGCGGCTGCTCCGTGCGGAGCTCCGCAGTGACCGTGAGCGGCTCGGGCGGCTCCGCGACCACGGACGCTGACCCGCTACCCGCTGCCCGCCCACCGCCCTCGCGGCCCCGAAGCCCCCTCCGCACCGATCGCCGATCCAGGAAGAAATCCCATGCCCTCGCCCCAGGACCCAGGCTCGACCGTCTTCTTCAAGCTCACCATCGACGGCCAGGACCTCGGCCTGTTCAACGGCTGCGACGGGCTCTCCTCCGAGGTGGAGGTCGAGCAGCGGCAGGAAGGCGGCAACAACGGGTTCGTCTGGCAGCTGCCCACCCGCGTGACGTTCTCCACCATCCGCCTCACCCGGCCCCTGACCAAGGACACCTCCCGCGTCGCCTCCTGGATCTCGTCCATCGCGACCGGGATCACGCGGCCCACCGCGCAGATCGCGGCGTTGCGGGCGGACGGTTCCGTCGTCGCCCAGTGGGGGCTCGTGGAGGTGCTGCCGGTGCGCTGGCAGGGGCCGAGCCTGAGTCCGGACAGCCCGGCCGTGGCGACGGAGACGCTGGAGATCGCGCACCACGGGTTCACCGACGCGGGAGGTGCCTGAGATGGCCGCGCCGACCGGCGGCAAGGCCGGGGCGAGCCTGGTCCGTGCCCGGCTCGCGATCCACCAGCCCCCCACCGACCTCGGCGGTTCGATGGGCGGGCGGATCGGTGAGGTGGAGTTCCAGTTCAATCCGACGCAGCTGCAGCTGGGGCGGTCGGCGGAGTGGCGCACGCAGCACGCGGTCGCCTACACGCGCGGCGCCCCGCCCAAGTTCACCGGTGCCGCTCCCGCCACCCTCCAGCTTGAGGTCTTCCTCGACTCCTCCGGCACCCCCAACTCGGGGAAGGTGCAGAAGCAGGTGGAGCTGCTGCTCTCCTGCTGCGAGGTGACGCCGCAGAGCCTCACCTCCAAGCGTCCTTCGCCGCCCTGGGTGCGGTTCTCGTGGGGGTCCTTCAACACCGTGCAGTTCGTGGCGTACGTGACCAACGTCAGCGCCACGTACACCCTCTTCAACCCGACCGGCGAGCCGATCCGCGCCACCTGCTCGCTGGCGCTCACCGAGGTGGCGATGCCCACCAAGGGGCAGAACCCGACCTCCGGGGCGCTCTCCGCCCGCCGCGTGCACCGCACGGTCGCCGGTGACTCGCTGGCGTCGCTGGCCTGGCAGGAGTACGGGGACGCCACGCGCTGGCGGCTGATCGCGGAGGCCAACGACATCGACGACCCGATGCGGCTGCGGCCCGGCACCGAACTGCTGCTGCCCGCCGCCGACGAGGCGCAGCCCGTCCCCGCCACCGCGCACGTGGAGTCCGCATGACCGAGAAGACGTATACGAGCGTCCTGCACGCCGAGATCGGCGGATCCGTCCTGCCCGACAAGCTGGCCATGCTGCTGGTGGAGGGCTGGGTGGACGCCAGTGTGAACGTGCCGTCCGCCTTCCAGCTGACCTTCGCCGACACCGGCGGGGACATCCTGGAGAAGTTCCCGCAGATCAAGGTGGGCGCCAAGGCGGTCCTTTCGCCGTTCACCGACGGACGGCGCGGCAAGCCGATGCTGACCGGCGAGGTCACGGCTCTGGAGGTGGACGCGGACGGCGGCGGCAAGTCGCTGGTGATCCGCGGCTACGACCCGGGCCACCGGCTGCTGCGCAACCGCCGCGTGCAGGGCTACCCGAACATGACGGCGTCGGACATCGTGCGCCGGGTCGCCGGTCTGAACGGCCTGCGGCTCGGCACGATCGACTCCACGCCGACCGTCTACGAGCTGGCGACCCAGCCGAACACCACCGACTGGGACTTCCTGTCCCGCCTCGCCCAGGAGAACGACACCCACCTCTCCTTCGACGAGGACGGCAAGCTGTGCTTCGCGAAGCTCAAGCCCGCCTCGGGCGCGCCGTCGGACACGACGCCGGCCGCGCAGAGCCCGTACGTCCTTGAGTTCGGGCACAACGCGCTGCACAGCCGGGTCGCGGTGACCGCCGCCGGGCAGGTCGCCACGGCCGGGGTGCGCGGCTGGGACCTGCGGGCCAAGCGGGCCCTGTCCGCCCGGTCCCCGGCCGTCAGCAGCAAGGACATCGTCACCGACATCACCCCGGCGCAGCTCTCGCGGCCGTTCGGGAAGGCCGAACTGACCGACACCGGTACGCCGTACACGACGCAGGCCCAGGTCACGCATGCCGCGCGGGCGCTGGCCGACGACGTGGCGGGCTCCTTCGCGGAGGTCGAGGTGGCGGTCACCGGCAACCCCGAGCTGCGGCCGGGGCAGCCCGTGGCGCTGAAGGGTGCCGGGTTCCCGTTCGAGGGGAAGTACACGGCGACGGGGGTGCGTCATCTCTTCGAGTCGGGGCGGCAGTTCACGACGTGGCTGACCGTCTCGGGGCGGCAGTTCCGTTCGCTGTACGGGCTCGCCTCCGGCGGGGCGGACGCCGCGCCGCCGATGCCCGGCGTCGCCAACGCGCTGGTCAGCAACGCCAAGGACCCGCTCAGGCTGGGCCGCGTCAAGCTGCGCTTCCCGTGGCTCTCCGACACGTACGAGAGCGACTGGTGCCGTATCGCCCAGCTCGGCGGGGTCCGGGGCGGCGGCCTGATCCTGCCCGAGGTCGGCGACGAGGTGCTCGTCGCCTTCGACCGGGGCTCGCTGGAGCACCCGTACGTGCTGGCCGGGCTGTACAACGGCGTGGACAAGCCGACGCCCAACACGGACGGGCTGCAGCCGATCGACCCGACCAGCGGCCGCGTCAACTGGCGCTCGGTCTCCTCGCGCAGCGGTCACACCATGGAGCTGGTGGACGCCAAGTCCCGGATGAAGAGCGGCATCCGGCTGCAGACCGGCAACGGCCGCCTCACCGTCCACATGGACGAGACGCGCACCAGCGTGACGATCCGCAGCGACGGCTCGGTCTCCATCTCCGGGACCCGCAACGTCAGCATCAGGGCGGGCGGCAACCTGTCGCTGACCGCGGGCGGTTCGCTGACGATGAGCGCGGGCGGCGCAGTCGACATCAAGGCGGGCGCGAAGTTCGGCGTCAACGCGGGCGGCATGGCCGACATCAACGCGACCGGCGTCGTCAGCCTCAAGTCGGCGGGCGCGGTCGCCGTGAACGCGGTCGGCGCGGTCTCCGTCACCGCGGCGGGCGCGGTCGCCGTCAACGCGGGCGCGGCGGCGGCCATCAGCTCGCCGGCCACCGTCGCGCTGACCGCACCGGCCGTCCTGCGCAACGGCATTCCGTTCTAGGGGGGGACAGAGATGAGTGAGCAGTTCGTCGGGGCGGGCTGGACGTTTCCGCTGCGCATCGACGCGGGCGGCGGCATCGCGCTGGCGCGGCGCGAGCGGGAGATCGAGGAGTCGATCCGGCTCGTCCTCGCGACGGCGCCGGGCGAGCGGCCGATGCGGCCCGAATTCGGCTGTGCCGTCCACGACCTGGTGTTCGCGCCGGTCAACGAGGCGACTGCGGGCCGCATCCGGTACGAGGTGCGCTCTTCGCTCGACCGCTGGGAGCCGCGCATCGAGGTCCTCGACGTCGAGGTCAGCCCGGCGCCCGACGACCCGTCCGTCCTTTTCATCGACGTGAGTTACAGCGTGCGGGGCACCAACAACCCGCGCAGTCTCGTCTTCCCCTTCTACGTGATCCCGTCCACGGAATCAGAGAGCGGAGTCTGAAGTCCGATGGCCCTGCCCGCCCCTCACCTAGACGACCGGCGCTTCCAGCAGTTCGTCGACGACGCCAAGCGCTACATCCAGCAGCGCTGCCCGGAGTGGACCGATCACAACGTCTCCGACCCGGGTGTCACCCTCGTCGAGGCGGTCGCGCACATGGCCGACCAGATCGTCTACCGCCTCAACCGGGTGCCGGAGAAGAACCACCTGGCCTTCCTCGACCTGCTCGGCGTCACCCTCTTCCCGCCCTCCGCGGCCCGCGCGGACGTCACCTTCTGGCTCTCCGCGCCCCAGCCCGAGCCGGTGGTGCTGCCCGCGGGGACGGAGGTGGCGACCAGCCGCACCGAGACGGAGGAGGCGGTGGCCTTCGCGACGGAGGCGGATCTCACCGTGGTCCCCTGCGAACTGTCGGCCGTCCTGCGCCAGGAGGACGGCGGGACGCCGCAGGACTGCGGGCAGGACGTCTTCGGCGGCCGTGACGTGGCGGTCTTCGCGGCCTCCCCGCGCCCCGGCGACACCCTGATGTTCGGGCTGAGCGCCGCTGTGCCGCGGTGCGCGGCCGTGCTGCAGCTCGACAGCCGGGTGGACGGCGTGGGCGTCGACCCGCGCCAGCCCCCGCTGGTCTGGGAGGCGTGGACGGCGGACGGCTGGACGGAGTGCGAGGTGGACGAGGACACCACCGGTGGCCTCAACCGGCCCGGCGAGGTCGTCCTGCACGTCCCGGCCGGCCACATCGTCTCCCGGGTGGGACGCCAGGAGGCGGGGTGGCTGCGCTGCCGGGTCACCGAGGCCGCCAAGGGCCAGCCGTTCTACAGCGCGTCGCCGACCGTGCGGTCCGCCGCCGCCTTCACCATCGGCGGCACCACCGTCGTGGCCCACGCCGACGTCGTGCGCGACGAACACCTCGGCGACTCCACCGGGGTGCCCGGGCAGCGCATGCGGCTGGCCCAGGCGCCGGTGGTCGCCGACCGGCCGCCGCTGGTCCTCGAGGTCTCCGACGGCGAGGACTCCGGCTGGCACGCGTGGCAGGTGGTGGAGCACTTCGCCGCCTCGGGCCCCTACGACCCCCATGTCACGCTGGACGCGACGACCGGTGAGATCGCCTTCGGGCCCGCCGTGCGCGAACCTGACGGCACGCTGCGGCAGTTCGGCGCGGTGCCCGCCAAGGGTGCGGCGATCCGCGCGAGCCGGTACCGCACGGGCGGCGGGCGCGCCGGCAATGTGGCGCGCGGCGCGATCCAGGTGCTGCGCAGCTCCATCCCGTACGTCGCCCGGGTGGAGAACAGGGAGGCGGCCCGCGGCGGTGTGGACGGCGAGACCGTGCAGGAGGCCAAGGTCCGCGCGCCGATCGCGCTGCGCGCGCAGGAGCGGGCGGTGACGGCCCGCGACTACGAGGAGCTGGCGCGCCGCGCGGCCCCCGAGACGGCCCGGATCCACTGCCTGGCCGCGGAGTCCGCGGAGGTCGGCGAGAACGCGGTGCGGGTCCTCGTCGTCCCGCAGGCCGTGCCGGACCGGGGCGGCCGGCTCCGCTTCGAGCAGCTGGTGCCGGGCGAGGAACTCCTCTCCCGGGTCACCGACTTCCTGGACGACCGCCGCCCGCTGGGCACCCGGCTCTCCGTCGGACCGCCCTACTACCAGGGCGTCACCGTCGTCGCCACGCTGCACTCCTTCCGCGCGGCGCAGGCCGAGCGGGTGCGCGCCGAGGCGCTCGACGCGCTCTACGCCTACCTGGACCCGCTGACCGGCGGGGCGCACGGCGAGGGGTGGCCGTTCGGCCGCCCGCTGCGGGCCGGCGAGATCTTCGCCGCGCTCCAGCGCGTGCCCGGCGTGGAGCTGGTCGACGAGGTCCTCCTGCACCCCGCCGACCCGCTGACCGGCCGCCGGGGCGATGCCACCGACCGCATCGAACTCGCCCCGTCCGCGCTGCTGTTCTCCTTCGACCACCGCGTCCGCGTCATCGAGGCACGATGACGGCGGGCACGGGGAGCGTGGGGCTGCGCAAGCCGGCGGCGCCGGGCGTGGCTCCGGCGGCTTCGCCGGGGTCGAGCCGCGGGTCTCTGCCGGGCCTTGGCTCCGCCCATCCGCTCGGGGAGCAGCTGCCCGCCGTCTTCGCCGACGACGACTTCGCGCTGCGCTTCGTCTCCGGCCTCGACGTGGTGCTGGCGCCCGTCTTCACCGTCCTGGACTGTCTGGAGGCGTACTTCACGCCCGCGCTGACGCCCGAGGACTTCCTCGGCTGGCTGACCGACTGGGTCGGCACGGAGATCGACGGGACCGAGCCGCTGGCGATGCGCCGCCACGCGGTGGCCTCCGCCGTCGGCCTGCACCGGGTGCGCGGTACCCGCCGCGGTCTCTCCGCCGCCGTCGAACTGGCCTTCGGCATACGACCGGAGATCACCGAGAGCGGTGGGGCGACCTGGTCGGCGCGGCCGCTCGGCGCCTTCCCCGGCACCCCGCGCCCCGCGCTCCGCGTGGTCCTGCGCGTACGCGACCCCGCCTCGGTGGACCCGCACCGCCTGCGGGCCGTCGTCGCGGCGGCCCGCCCCGCCCACCTCCCCTTCACGGCCGAGGTGACCGCCACACCTTCCCCTGAAGGGACCTAGCAATGCCCGAGCAGCCCGAGATGGACGAGATGTCGAACTCCCCCGCCCCCACGC
Source organism: Streptomyces sp. NPDC037013 (assembly GCF_055607265.1). Taxonomy (NCBI): domain Bacteria; kingdom Bacillati; phylum Actinomycetota; class Actinomycetes; order Kitasatosporales; family Streptomycetaceae; genus Streptomyces; species Streptomyces sp. NPDC037013. The sequence continues at coordinate 469,876 of NZ_JBVJRV010000005.1, forward strand.
GCCCGTGCCCCGAGTGCGGCACCCCGGCCCGCCAGCACGGCCAGTCCTTCTGCGACTCGTGCGGCGCGTTCCTGCGCTGGGACACGCCCGCCACGCCGGTCGGCCCGACGAGCGCCCCCGACGCCGCGCCCGGGGCCGGCCCCGACCGCCCCGACCCGGCGCCCGGCGCCGCGCAGGGACCGCACCCGGCGGCCCCGGACACCGCCCGGCCCGCCCCCGCCCCGTCGGCCGCGCCCCGTCAGCAGAACGGCCAGGGGGGAGCGCCCGGTTCCACCGACACCACCGTGCCGCTCCCGTCGGCCGGCGCCCCGGAGCCGCCCGCCGCCGCCCCGCAGGCCCCCTCGTCGTCGTCCCCTTCCGACACGGCGATACGGTCCCTGCTCGTGCCCGTGCCGGACGCCTCGGGGGCCGCCGCCCCGCCGGAGACGCCGGGCGGTGTGCTGCCGGGCCGGCCCGAGGCGGCGCGGCCCCGGGTGCGGCAGGCCGCCGTGCCCGCCGAGCCCGAGGGGGGCGCGCCGTGCCCGAGCTGCCGGACGCCCAACGCTCCCCGCCGGAACTTCTGCCGCAACTGCGCGAGCCCCCTCAAGGACTCGGCCCTCCCGTCCGCCGAGGGCCCGTACGCCGGGCAGCGGCCCCGGCTGCACCGGGACCGCACCCGCTGGATCGCCCGGGCCGTGGGCGTCGCGGTGGTCGCGGGGCTCGTGGTCGGCGGGATCTTCGGCGGCCCGCCCGCCGCCCGTGCCATCCAGGACCACTTCGCCAAGCGGGTCCCCGTGCACCCCACCAGCTACAGCGCGTCGCACGCCGCCCCCAAGCAGGCGGCCAAGCTCGCTTTCGACGGGTACTCCAACACCTGGTGGGGGACCGGTTACGCGGGCGACTCGGCGGGCCAGTGGGTGCAGGCCGACTTCGGCCAGCCCACCGACCTGCTCAATCTGCTGATCACCCCCGGCACCTCGCCGCGCACCGCGCAGGCCGCCGAGCAGGCGAGGCCCATGGAGTTCGACCTGGTGGTCAGCGATTCGGCGGGCAAGGTGCACACGATGCACCGCCGGATCAACGACGGCGGCGTGCAGAAGGTCGACGTCCGCGTGCGGAACGCGGTGAGCGCCCGGCTGGTGCTGCGCTCCGCGTACGGCGCGGCCAAGAACCGCCAGGTGGCCGTGGCCGAGCTGGAGTTCTTCGGCCGGTCCACCGGCCAGTAGGGCGCCCGCCGCCGTGCCGTCGTCCGGTCGGCCGGGCCCTGACCGGACGGCCCCCGACCGGTTAACCTCCGACGGTGGCCGACCGGACGACGCGCGATTCCTTCACGATCGGCGGCAGGGCGCTGCACGAGCGCCTCGCCGCCGCCCTGCCCGACTACGCCGACCTGGTGCTCGCCGAACTGACCGCCCGCGTACCCGAGTACGGCCTGCTGCCGAAGGAAGAGCTGGGCGGCGACATCCGGCGGGTCATCGAACAGACCCTGCGCTCCTTCGTCGACGTGCTGCGCACGAAGCGGTTGCCGGCCCGCGAGGAGCTGGACTTCCTGCGCGAGTCCGCCGCCCGCCGCGCCGAGGAGGGCATCCCGATCGACGTGGTGCTCACGGCGTACCACGTGGGGATGCAGGTGATGTGGGAGGCGCTGACACCGGAGGTGCGGCCCTCTGACGTCGTCGACGTGATGGCCGCGAACACACTGGTCCTGCGCTATCTGGAGCTGGTCGCCCCGGCCGTGGGCGCGGGCTATCTCGACGAGCGCCAGGCGCAGTTCGACGACGAGCGTTCCGCGCGGGACACGCTCTTCTCCGCCCTCGTGGAAGGCACCCCGGCCGAGGCCGCCGCGGCCCGTGCCGGGCTGCGGCTCGCCCCCGCCTATCTGGTCCTCGCCCTCGCGGTGGGCCCGCACCCCGACGAGGCGGCGGACGGCGTCGACCCCGCGGTGGCCGGGCGGCGCAAGCTCCGGCGGCTGCGCTCGGAACTGGAGCGGCAGACCGGCGGTCCCGTCCTGGCCTCCCTCACCTCGGAGGGCGGCATCGCGCTGCTGCCCCGCGAGGTGCCGGCCGACGGGCTGACGGCCGGTGACTGGGCGCGGCTGGCGCGGGTCGTCGCGGACGTGGGGCGGGCGGCGGGGGCCGAGGTCACCGTGGGCGCCGACGCGGCCGGGCCCGAGGAGGTGGCACGGGCGGCGGTCACCGCGGGCGAGGTCCTCGACGTCGTACGCGCCACCGGCCGCCCACCGGGCCTGTACCGCCTCGACAACGTCCTGCTCGCCTACCAGCTCTCCCGCCCGAGCGCGGCCCTCGACCGGCTCGCCGCCCTGCTGCGGCCCCTTGAGGGCGACGACGAGTTGCTCCGCACGCTGGAGGTCTATCTGCGGTCCGGGAGCCGGCGCCCCGCCGCCGCCGAGCTGCACGTCCACCCCAACACGGTCGACTACCGCCTCCGCAAGATCGCGGAGCTGACCGGCCTCGACCCGACACACACGCCCGACGTCCCCCTGCTGCACGCGGCCCTCGCGACCCGCGTGACGTGTACGGGGTCGGGGTCGGCGGGGTTGGCGGGCTCGGGTACGCCAGGTGCGGCGGGCGCGGTGGGCGCGGCCGGCGTCGGGGCCGTCGCACCCGCCCCCGGCGTCCCGGCCCCAGCCCCGTCCCCGACCCCACCCTCATCTCACCGCTCCGCCGCCGCGGCGACGGCCCGGCCGTAGACCGCCATGCCCTGCTCGTTCGGGTGCAGCGGGGCCGCGGCGTGGGCGGGGACGAGTCCCTCCAGGTAGCGGTCCTGCGGCGCCGCGCAGATGTCGTGCCCGACGGTCAGGGCGGCTACGTCGACGAAGCGCGCGCCGCGCCGCTCGGCCTGGTCGCGGGCCGCCGCGCTGATCTTGTCCATGACGCCCTGCAGATAGTCGCCGTCCCGCCCCCAAACGGGCTGCTCGGGGTGGCAGCCGCCCTTGCGGATGTACGTCCCGTACCCGGTGACGACGATCGTCGCGTGCGGGGAGCGGCGTTCGATCTCGTCGAGCGCCGCGCCGAAGGTCGGCGCCCACCGGGCGACCGCCTCGGCGAGCCGGTCCTTGCCGCCCACCGTGAGCCGGTCCGCGCAGGAGACGCCGAGGGGTTCGGGGAGGAAGTTGAGGCAGCCGAGTGCCTGCTGGAAGAGGCCGCTGTCATTGGCCCCGACCGTGACCGAGACGACGTCGGTGCTCTTCTTCAGTGCGTCGAACTGCGGCGGCAGCACTCCGAGCCTGCGAGCGGTGAAGTCCTTGGTCACCGCCCCGGAACAGGTCACGTCGGTGAGGGTGGCGCCGAGCTCCCGTGCGGCCACCGCCGGGTAGTTGCGGTTCGAACGCAGGCACAGGAGGTTGACGTCCTGCCGCGGGATCAGTGGTCCCGCCGCCGCGGAGTCCCCCAGCGCCACGTACTCGACGCGTTCCCGGGGCGTCTGATCCGTGGCCTGGGCCGGGGTGGTCACGGCGGCGAGCGCCGCCCCCGCGGCCACCGCCGCGCATCCCGTGCCGAATCGTCCGCGCAGCCTCATACCGACCTCCGTCGTCGTCGCCCTGTGAAGTGCAGCGCCTCACATCCTGCGGGCCGGGCGGCCGGACGGAGCTGGAACGTACTCCAGAGTCGGCGGCCGCCGGTCATGAGAAATCACAGAGCCCCGCGGGTGATGAAGTGGCCGCCGGGCACCGGAGGGGTGAGCCCGGCGGCCACGTACAGGGGGCCGGCCGCGTACGGAGTCGTCCACCTACGACAGCTGCGACTGCACCTGCGAGGAGATGATCTCCAGGTGGTCCAGGTCGGCCAGGTCCAGGCACTGGAGGTAGATGCGGCTCGCGCCGATCGCCTCGTACCGTCCGATCTTGTCGACGACCTCTGCGGGTGAGCCCGCCAGGCCGTTCGCCTTGAGCTCGTCCACCTCGCGGCCGATCGCCGCCGCGCGCCGGGCGACCTCCGCGTCGTCCTTTCCCACGCAGACGACGAGCGCGCTGGAGTACACCAGATCGCCGCCCTTGCGCCCGGCCTGCTCGGCGGCGGCACGGACCCGGCCGAACTGGCGCTCGCTGTCCTCGACGGAGGCGAAGGGGATGTTGAACTCGTCGGCATACCGCGCGGCGAGGCGGGGGGTGCGGGTCTCGCCGTGGCCGCCGATCAGGACCGGCACCTTGGCCTGGGCCGGCTTGGGCAGCGCGGGGGAATCTGTGAGCTGGTAGTACTTGCCGTCATGGTTGAAGGTCTTGCCGGTCTCCGTCGCCCACAGGCCGGTGACGATCTCCAGCTGCTCCTCCAGGCGGGCGAACTTCTCCTTGGGGAACGGAATGCCGTACGCCTTGTGCTCCTCCTCGAACCAGCCCGCCCCCAGCCCCAGTTCGACCCGGCCGCCCGACATCTGGTCGACCTGTGCCACCTGGATCGCGAGGACACCCGGCAGGCGGAACGTGCCGGCCGTCATGAGCGTGCCGAGCCTGATCCGCTTGGTCTCGCGGGCGAGTCCGGCCAGCGTGATCCACGCGTCCGTGGGCCCCGGCAGGCCGTCGGACGAGCCCATGCGCAGATAGTGGTCCGAGCGGAAGAAGGCGTCGAAGCCCAGGTCTTCGGCGGCTTTGGCGACGGTGAGCAGGGTGTCGTAGGTGGCCCCTTGCTGGGGCTCGGTGAAGATTCGAAGATCCATGACTCCATCCTGCACGCTCGAACGCCCGTCGACCCCGCCGGTCCCGCCGATCCCCGACCGCCCCGGTCGGGTGAAAAACCGTCAACACGGGGGCGGCGCGCGCCCGCCCCAGTGACCCCGCCCCCGCGGTGATCGTTGGCTCGGCGGAGCCGGACCGGCCGGCCCCCGCGCCGGCGGCCGCCGCCGGTGCGTCGCCTGCGTCAACTGCCCTCCCGTCGTGGGAGGGCGAGGGCCGAGGAGGCCGTCATGTCCCAGGAAGCCGACCCCGAGCAGGAGGCCGCGCACGACCATCCCGTGCCCGCGCAGCAGGGCGCGCCCAAGGGCCTGCTGCAGCAGATGGAGGAGCTGATGGCAGCGCTCAACGCCGATCTGACGCAGCTCGACGCCGATCTGCAGCAGTCCGCGTCCCCCGGCGCGCCCTCGCCGGGCACCCCCTCCCCGGGCGCCCTGTCCATGAACACCACGCCGTCCCCCGGCTCCCGGCCGCGGGGCGAGGACGGGTCCGGCCGCTCCTGAGGGCCCCCGCGCTCCCCCGCTCTTCGGGCGCCTCACGACGGCCCCGCCGCCGAGTCGGGCTCGGGCAGACTCTCGTCCCGCACCGCGAGCCTGCGCAGCATTTCGAGGACCCGGTCCCTCGACTCGTCGGCGGCGTCGATCGCCTCCATGCACTGCCAGTACATCCCCTCCTCCGCGCCCATGGCGACGCCGACGAGCGCGATGCCGACCTCGCCGAGGAGGCTGCCGAGCCCGACCAGGACCTGCTGGGCGTCGCCGGTCTCCGTCAGCCGCGCGGCCCGTATGTCCTCCGTCCCCAGGCGCGGGGCGTCGAGGACCCCGCAGGCTCTGCCGCCGACCTCGCTCAGGCCCAGCGCCTCGCCCCGTAACTCGGGAGGGCCCGCGACCGCGAGGTGGCTGCCGATCGCCTGCGCGAGCGCCTGCGACTGCCAGACCTCCACGACGATGTCCGCGGGCTCCTGACTCCGTGCCAGAGCGCGGCGGTTCGCCTCGATGAGCCGCATCGCGTCCATGGCCGGCCCCCTCATCCCGCGCGCACTCGCCGCACGATCGCCCGAACTCCCCTGTCCACTACCCAGAGTGATACTCATCCGGGCGAAAAGCCAGGGGAAGCCGGAAATCTGTGGACAACCAGCGGAGTTTGGCCAAGCCATCCACTCCGGAGAGTGACGAAAGTACCGGAATCGGAGGTTCAGGGGCCTTCCGGTACCGGAAAGCGCCGTTCGTTGCGCTCGATCTTCTCCGCAAGCGCGGCCAGCGGGTCGATGCCGAGTACCTCGCAGAACTGGAGCAGATAGGCGAGGACGTCGGCCACCTCGTCCGCCACACGAGGCGCCGTCGCGGGATCCCGCATCACCCGCGCGGACTCCTCGGGCGTCAACCACTGGAAGATCTCCACCAGTTCCGACGCCTCCACGCTGAGCGCCGCGGCCAGGTTCTTCGGGGTGTGGTACCGCTCCCAGTCGCGCGCCGCCGCGAACTCGGCCAGCCTGCGCTGCAGTACCGCCACATCAAGTCGTTCCGTCACGCACCAGGTCTACCACCGAGGCGCCCGCGGCGGCGGCCCAGGGCGCGTCCCGCACCACCCCCACCAGGCGGATGTGCCCGCGCTCGCAGGTGCGCGCGGCCAGTTCGCCGAGGGCCCGCGCCTGACGGGCGTCGAGACGCCGGTCGAGGCCGTCGGCGAGGACGGTGAGGGTCTGGTACGCCTGCGGCACCTCGGCGGCCGGGTCCACGGCGAGCACGCCGGGGCCGGTGAGCAGGACCAGGGACAGGGCCAGGTACCTCAACTCGCCGTCCCCGAGCCTGCCGAGGGGCGTGCGGAACCCGCCGCCCCGGTCGATGAAGGCGTGCACCCCGCCGTCGGCCGCCGCCTCCGCGCGGACGTCGGCGACCGGGCCCGCGCACCCGGTGCGCACCGCCGAGACGAGCATCCCGTGCCGCACCGCGCACTCCGACCGGGTGCGCCACAGGACCTCCGCGAGGTTGTCGCAGCCGCTCAGGAGGCGGCCCCCGCCGACCCGCCCGGGCGGCACCGGCGCGCGCATCCGGCTGGGCCGGGGGTCGCAGGCGAAGGCCGAGCGCAGCGCCACCACCACCTGCTCGGCCGCCGCGAGCACCAGGCGCTGGCCGTCGGTCTTGCCCGCCACGCGCAGCGGCACGAGCGCCGTGCCGAGCCGGTCGTCCGGCATCGGCGCACGCGTCACGGTGGCGGTGCCCGCGGTGTGCCAGGCGGCTTGGACCACGCGCCGGCCGGGATCGCGCAGCGCGGTCTCCAGGAGGACGAGTCCGTCCCGGGTCAGCCGCTCGCCCACGACGCGCAGTTCGGGTTCGGCCTGTACGGCGAGGTCGAGGCGGACGGTTCCGGCGGGCCCTTCGACCGTGCAGCCGATGCGGAAGCCGCGCCGCCGCTGCCGGTCGGCGCGGGCGCGTTCGGGGACGCAGGCGACGGGGTCGGTGAAGACCTCGGAGAGCTCCGCCCCGGCGCAGAGCCGCGCCAGCGCCTCGTAGGCGCCGAGGGCGCTGGACTTGCCGCTGCCGCTCGGGCCCGTGAGCAGGGTCAGCGGGCCGAGCGGGAGCACCGCGGCGCGGTGCCCGGCGAAGGCGGACAGGCGCAATTCGGTGACCTGCGGCCGGTCCCGGCCCACCGGTGACCGGGCGTCCGTCCTGCGGGAATCCACCGTCATGACCGGACGGTAAGCGGCGGCGTTCCCGGCGAACCGTTACGCCCGGCCGACCTTCGCACGATCGGGGGATTCCCCCGGAAGGGCCCCCGCGCCGCGCCCAGAAGGGCTACGGCTGGGCGACCGCCTCCACGAGACCCTGGACCTCCGTGCCGGGCGGCGCCAGCAGGAAGACGTTCTTGTCGACCCGGTGCATGCCGCAGCCGAGGCCGAGGACCACGCCGCTGCTGAAGTCCAGGACCCGCTTGGCGACGTCCGTCTCCGCCCCCGTCAGGTCGAGCAGGACCGGGATCTGCGCCATCACGGTCTCGGCGACCTCACGGGCGTCGGAGAAGACATTGACCCGCATCACCACGAAGCGGCGCCGCGTCTCGGTCTCCGCCTCCGGCAGCGCGCGGTGTCCCGGCCAGGAAGGCCATTCGTTGCGGCTGCGCAGCGGTACGACCTGGGCGAGCCCTTCCCACTGTTCATCGGTGACGTCGTGGCGCTGACTACTGCTCACTTGCCCACCCCGTCCTGGCTCGCACTTGTTCTCTGCACCGGCCAATTCTTACGCCAAGTCACCCGTTCAGCCCAACAGCGACACGGACGCGGGCCCCGACATCGGGCGCCGTCAAGGGTTTTGGGGCCACCCCGCAGTGGCTCAGGGGCGCTCCGTGAGGTTCGCCACCTTCCCCACCGCGACCTCGGCCGCGGGGTGATCGGGGCCCAGGAGGACGACGGGGGCGCGGCTGTCCTTCGCGGGCCGGGTGATCTGGTGCCAGCCCGCCCGCCGGTAGAACCGCACCGCCTCCGTGGCCATCGGTGAGGTCAGCAGCCAGCAACGGCCCTGCGGCGCACCGGCGGTCACCGCGGCGAGGAGCGAGCGGCCCACGCCGCCGCCGTGCGCCGTGGGCAGGACCGCGAGTTCGTCGACCTGGAGGGCGCCGGCGAGCCACTCCTTCGTGTGCCGGGTGCCGAGGGCGGCGGTGACGAGCGGGTAGGTGCGGGTGTCGGGCAGCGGGTGGCCGGTCAGCCACGCGGACGCGAAGCCGAGGACGCGCCCGGCGTGCGGCGGGCCCGCGAGCGCGACCGCTCCCGTGAAGCCGGGGCTTCCGACGTCCTCCGCGAGACGTTCCAGGTAGCCGTCGGCCTCGGCCGGGTCCTCGTGCCAGGGCGGCCCGCTGAACGCCTCCGCGTAGACGGAGCGCACGCCCGGCGCGTGTGCCAGCAGTCCGGCGCCGGTCAGCCGGTGGACGGTGAACGGGGCTCCGGTCATGCCGCCACCTGCCCGGCCGCGGCGCGCGCATCGCCCGTACGGCCCGGGCCGGCCGGGGCGAGTGACGCGTGCTCCAGCGGCGCCGAGGGGTCGATCGAGACGTTCAGGGGAGCGGGCCTCGCGCCCGCGCGCACCAGCAGGTCGCCGACGGCCGCGATCATCGCGCCGTTGTCCGTGCAGAGCCGCGGCGGCGGGACCCGCAGCGTGAGGCCCGCGGCCCGGCAGCGTTCCTCGGCGAGCGCGCGCACGCGGGAGTTGGCCGCGACGCCGCCGACCACGACCAGCGTGCCGACGCCGTGCTCGCGGCAGGCCGCGACCGCCTTGCGGGTGAGCACGTCGGCGACGGCCTCCTGGAGCGCGGCCGCCCCGTCGGCGACCGGCAGCGTCCGGCCCGCGTGCCCCTCGGCCCAGCGTGCGGCGGCCGTCTTCAGGCCGGAGAAGGAGAAGGCGTACGGGGCGTCGCGCGGTCCGGTGAGGGGGCGCGGGAAGGGCACGGCGGCCGGGTCCCCGTGCCGGGCAGCGCGGTCGATGGCCGGGCCGCCCGGATAGGGCAGTCCGAAGACCCGCGCGACCTTGTCGAAGCACTCGCCCGCGGCGTCGTCGAGGGTGTCGCCGAGGTGGACGATCGGGTCGCGCGCCAGGTCACGGACGAGAAGGAGCGAGGTGTGGCCGCCGGAGACGATCAGGACCATGCAGGGGTCGGGGAGCGGGCCGTGCTCCAGGGTGTCGGCGGCGACGTGGCCGGCCAGGTGGTGCACGCCGTACAGCGGGACGTCCAGCGCGTACGCGAGGCTCTTGGCGCCGGCGAGACCGACCTGGAGGGCGCCGGAGAGTCCGGGGCCGGTGGTGACGGCGACCGCGCCGACGTCGGTGAGGCGCAGACCGGCCTCGTCCAGCGCCCGGTGGATCACGGGGGTGAGCGCGTGGACGTGGGCGCGGGCGGCGATCTCCGGGACGACTCCGCCGTAGCGGACGTGCTCGTCCATGCTCGACGCGACCGCGTGGCCCAGCAGCCGCCCCTCGCGGACGAGGCCCGCGCCCGTCTCGTCGCAGGACGACTCGATGCCCAGTACCACCGGAGAGCCCATCGGGGAACGGCCTTTCTGCCCAGAGGAGGCCGCGCGGAGCGGCCGCACGGCCTGTCGCACCACTGCATGGCTTATTGCAAGTAGTTCGCAATAAGGGTACGCCGTCCGGTCACCAGTAGAGTGCGGCTGCGCAGATTTCCCCCGAACCCCGAGGTCAGGTACGAGCAGTGACCCCCGCACCCCCCGCAGGCACACCGGCCGTCACGGTCGTCGGAATCGGGGCCGACGGCTGGGACGGGCTCCCGGCGGCCTCCCGCGCGGCCCTCGTGGACGCCGAGGTCCTGATCGGTGGCCCCCGCCAGCTCGACCTGCTCCCCGCCGACCGGTGCGCGGGCGAGCGCGTCTCCTGGCCCTCGCCGTTGCGGCCCGCCGTGCCCGGCCTGCTCGCCGCCCACGCCGGGCGCCGCATCGCCGTACTCGCCAGCGGCGACCCGATGTTCTACGGCATCGGGCGCGCCCTGACCGAGGAGCTCGGCCCCGCGGCGCTGCGCGTGCTCCCTCATCCGTCGTCCGCCTCCCTGGCCTGCGCGCGCCTCGGCTGGCCGGTCGAGGAGACCGAGGTCGTCACGCTCGTCGGGCGCCCGGCCGCGCGGCTCGCCGCCGCCCTGCACGACGGGCGCCGCGTCCTCGTGCTCAGCGCCGACGCGGCCACGCCCGCCGAGGTCGCCGCCCTGCTGTGCGAGCGCGGCTTCGGGCCGAGCCGGCTGCGCGTGCTCGAACAGCTCGGCGGGCAGGGCGAATCGTCGTACGAGGGGATCGCGGAGGCCTGGACGCACGCGCCCGGCGACCCGCTGAACGTCGTCGCCGTCGAGTGCCGCCGCTCCCCCGACGCGCTGCGGCTCGGCGCCGTGCCGGGGCTCCCCGACGCGGCGTACGACAACGACGGACAGCTCACCAAGCGGTACGTGCGCGCCGCCACGCTCGCCGCGCTCGCCCCCGCTCCCGGCGAACTCCTCTGGGACGTGGGCGGCGGTTCCGGTTCGATCGCCGTGGAGTGGCTGCGCACGCACCCCTCGTGCCGTGCCGTCACCGTCGAGAAGAACCCCGTGCGCGCGGAGCGCATCACCCGCAACGCGGAGCGGCTCGGCGTGCCCGCGCTGCGCGTGGTCACCGGCGCCGCGCCCGCCGCGCTCGGTGAACTCCCCACGCCCGACGCCGTGTTCATCGGCGGCGGCCTCACCGCGCCCGGCCTGCTCGACAGCGCCTTCGCCGCGCTGCCGCCCGGCGGGCGGCTGGTCGCCAACACCGTCACGCTGGAGTCCGAGGCGCTGCTCACGGAGTGGTACCGGCGCCACGGCGGCGAGTTGGTGCGGCTCGCCGTCGCGCAGGCCGTCCCCGTGGGCGGCTTCACCGGGTGGCGGCAGGCCATGCCGGTCACCCAATGGTCCGTCACCAAGGCACACGAAAGCAGGAGTTGACCACAGATGACCGTGTACTTCATCGGCGCGGGACCCGGCGCCGCCGACCTGATCACGGTCCGCGGCGCACGGCGGATCGCCGCCTGCCAGGTCTGCCTGTACGCGGGCAGCCTGGTGCCGCGCGAACTGCTCGCCGAATGCCCGGACGGGGCGCAGCTCGTGGACACCGCGCAGCTCAACCTGGACCAGATCACCGAGAAGCTGGTGCACGCGCACGAGCAGGGGCTCGACGTGGCGCGGCTGCACTCGGGCGACCCGTCCGTGTTCAGCGCGGTGGCCGAACAGATGCGGCGGCTCGACGCGGCCGGGGTGCCCTACGAAGTGGTGCCGGGCGTCCCGGCGTTCGCCGCGGCGGCGGCCGCGCTGAAGCGGGAGCTGACCGTGCCGACCGTCGGGCAGACCGTGATCCTCACGCGGATCGCGCAGCGTGCGACGGCCATGCCCGAGGGCGAGGATCTCGCCACGCTGGGGCGCAGTGGCGCGCTGCTCGTGCTGCACCTCGCCACGGCCCATGTCGACCGCGTGGTCGAGGAGTTGCTGCCGCATTATGGCGCCGAGTGCCCCGCCGCCGTGGTCGCCCTTGCCAGCCGGCCCGACGAAGTCATCCTGCGGGGCACGCTGGAGACGATCGCCGGGCAGGTCAAGGAGGCCGGGATCGTGCGGACCGCCGTCATCATGGTGGGGCGGACGCTGGGGGCATCGCAGTTCCGTGACAGCCATTTGTACTCGGCGGAGCGGGATCGTCACCTGTGCTGAGCGCGGGGGCGCGCGGGGTTCTTCGGGGGGTGCGGGCCGTCCGTGGCTCGTCGCGCAGTTCCCCGCGCCCCTCAGAACGCCGCAGCACGTCGTATTTCGGGTGCGGGCCGTCTGTGGTTGATCGCGCAGTTCCCCGCGCCCCTTAAAACGCCACAGCACCTCGCACCTCGGGTGCGGGCCGTCTGTGGTTGATCGCGCAGTTCCCCGCGCCCCTGACGGGGCGTGGCTACGGTGTGGCTACCTCGCTGCGGCCTACCACCGTGCCCGATCGGTCGATGCAGATGACGTCTACCGCTACCGGTGCGCCCCGCAGTACCGACAGGGCCTCGTCCCGTGCCGCCACGGCCACCAGGTCGCCCAGGGGGACGCCGGCCGCCGCGCACAAGTGCAGGGCCGCGAGGCCCGTGTTGGCGGCCGCCACCTCGGTGGCGAGGGCGGCGGAGGCGCCGCCCCGGCGGGCCAGTTCCGCGAGGAAGCCCTTGTCGACCTGGGAGCGGGCCGAGTGCAGGTCCAGGTGGCCCGCCGCGAGCTTCGACAGCTTGGCGAAGCCGCCGCAGACGGTGAGGCGGTCGACGGGGTGGCGGCGCACGTACTTCAGGACCGCGCCGGCGAAGTCCCCCATGTCGAGGAGGGCGTCCTCCGGCAGGCCGTACTCGGCGACGACGGTCTTCTCCGACGTCGACCCGGTGCACCCGGCGACGTGGGTGCGCCCGGCCGCCCGCGCCACGTCCACGCCCCGGCGGATCGAGTCGATCCAGGCCGAGCAGGAGTAGGGCACGACGATGCCGGTCGTGCCGAGGACGGAGAGGCCGCCGAGGATGCCGAGGCGCGGGTTCCAGGTGGAGCGGGCGATCTCCTCGCCGTGGTCGACGGAGATCGTGATCTCGACGTCCGGTGCGACTCCGGCGCGCTCGGCCACCAGTGCCACGTGGTCCCGCATCATCTGCCGCGGCACGGGGTTGACGGCGGGCTCGCCGACGTCGAGCGGCAGGCCGGGGCGGGTGACGGTGCCCACGCCGGGGCCCGCCCTGAAGACGACGCCCGCGCCCGCGGGCAGCCGCCGCACCGTGGACCGCACCAGCGCGCCGTGGGTGACGTCCGGGTCGTCGCCCGCGTCCTTGACGATGCCCGCCATGGCGGAGGAACCGGTGAGTTCCTCGGCGGCCAGCGCGAAGGCCGGGGTCTGCCCCTTGGGCAGCGTGATGGTCACCGGGTCGGGGAAGTCGCCGGTGAGCAGCGCCGTGTAGGCGGCCGTGGTGGCGGCGGTCGCGCAGGCGCCGGTCGTCCAGCCGGGCCGCAGACCGGTGTGCTTGAGTTGGGCGTCACGACCGCCCGTGGCCTCGCCCGGCCCGCTTGCCTCACTCATGAATGGAACCGAACTCCGTGCACGTACTGATTCTGGGGGGTACGACCGAGGGACGCCGCCTGGCGGAGCTCCTGGTGGCCGGGGCGGGGGTGCGGGTGACCAGCTCCCTCGCGGGCCGGGTGGCGGCGCCCAGGATGCCGCCGGGCGAGGTCCGCGTCGGCGGTTTCGGCGGCGCCGAGGGGCTGGCGGCATGGCTGGCCGGGCACCATGTGGACGCGGTCATCGACGCCACCCATCCTTTCGCGGGGACGATCTCGTTCAACGCGGCGACGGCCGCCGCCACCGCCCATGTTCCCCTGCTCGCCCTGCGCCGGCCCGGCTGGGTCGCGGAAGACGCGGACGACTGGCATCCGGTCGACTCCCTGGAGCAGGCGGCGCGGGTGCTGCCCGCCTTGGGCGAGCGGGTGTTCCTCACCACCGGGCGGATGGGCCTCGCGGCGTTCGCGGGCCCCGGGACGGCGGCCCTGTGGTTCCTCGTACGCTCCGTGGACGCGCCCGAGCCGCCGTTCCCCGTCCGCATGGAGGTACTCCTCGACCGGGGCCCGTTCACCCTGGCCGGGGAGCGCGAACTTCTCCGTACCCACCGGATCGACGTCCTGGTGACGAAGGACAGCGGGGGCGCGGCGACGGCGCCCAAGCTGGTCGCCGCGCGCGAGGCGGGGGTGCCTGTCGTGATGGTCCGGCGCCCCGCCCTGCCGGGGGACGTCCCCGAGGTCGCCACACCGGAGGAAGCCGTCGACTGGGTGCGTCTGCTGCCCGGCCGGGTGCGGGCGTTTCGCGGCTGAGCGCGCGGTTCCCCACGTCCCTACCCGTCCTCGGGATACCTCCGCGGCGTCCAGACGATCTGCTCCCCGCCCCCGCGCCGCCGCGACACCCGCGTCTGCGAGGAGCCGACGATCAGCAACGTCCGCATGTCGACCTCCGCCGGATCGAGGTCCGCCAGCCGTACGATCCGCACGCTCTCCTCGGGGCCGCCGATGTCGCGGCCGAGGACGACGGGGGTGTCCGGCGCCCGGTGTTCGAGGAGCAGCTCCCGCGCCTTGCCCACCTGCCAGGTGCGGCTGCGCGAGCCGGGGTTGTAGAGCGCGAGGACCAGGTCGGCCGAGGCCGCCGCGGCAAGACGCTCCGCGATGACCTCCCACGGCTTGAGCCGGTCGGAGAGGGAGATCGTCGCGTAGTCGTGGCCGAGCGGGGCGCCCGCGCGGGCGGCGGCGGCGTTGGCGGCGGTCACACCGGGCAGGACCCGGACCGGGACGTCGTCGTACGCGTCCTGCGAGGCCGCCTCCAGGACCGCCGTGGCCATCGCGAAGACGCCGGGGTCGCCGCCGGAGACGACGGCGACCCGCCGCCCGCGCCGCGCCAGTTCCAGGGCGAACTCCGCGCGTTCGGACTCCACGCGGTTGTCGGAGCCGTGCCGCCGCTGCCCGGGCCGGTGCGGCACGCGGTCGACGTACGTGGTGTAGCCGACCAGGTCGTCGGCGGCGGCGAGCGCGCCGCGTGTCTCGGGGGTGAGCCAGAGCGGGCCCGCGGGGCCGGTGCCGACCACGACGACCTCGCCGCGCTCCGCGGTCCCCGCCGCCGGTTCGGGCGCGGGGCCGCCGGTCAGCGGCGCCACCCTGCTCGGCAGGACGGCCACGGAGAAGTACGGCACCGAGTCCGGGTCCACGTCGGCCAGCCGGCCGGTGCGTTCGCCCGCCATGGTGGCCCGCTCGACGTAGCGGGCCTCGTCGAGACGGCCGGCGCTCTCCAGGGCGCCGCGCACCTTGGAGAAGGTGCGGCCCAGCTTCATGACGACGGCGGAGTCCGTCGCCGCCAGACGCGCGGCGAGCTCCTCCTCCGGGAGGGTGCCGGGCAGGACGGTCAGGATCTCCTCGGCCTCCACCAGCGGCTCCCCCAGCCGGGCGGCCGCCGCGCTCACCGAGGTGACGCCGGGGATCACCTCGGTCGGGTAGCGGTGCGCGAGGCGCTTGTGCATGTGCTGGTACGAGCCGTAGAAGAGCGGGTCCCCCTCGGCGAGGACGGCGACCGTGCGGCCCGCGTCGAGGTGCGCGGCGAGGCGGGCGGCGGCCTCCTCGTAGAAGTCGTCGAGCGCCCCGCGGTAGCCGCCGGGGTGGTCGGTGTTCTCCGTGGTGACGGGGTAGACCAGCGCCTCCTCGATGTGGTCGGCGCGCAGGTGCGCGGCGGCGATCGAGCGGGCGATGGAGCGGCCGTGCCGCGCCGAGTGGTACGCGACGACGTCCGCCGCCGCGATCACCTCGACGGCGCGCAGGGTCATCAGGGACGGGTCGCCGGGGCCGAGGCCGACCCCGTACAGCTTCCCGCAGGTGGTCTCGGTGTTCACTCGGCCTCGCTCGCAATCGCGTTGATCGCCGCCGCGGCCATCGCGCTGCCGCCGCGACGTCCCCGTACGACCAGGTACTCCAGACCCAAGGGGTGGGCGGCGAGCGCGTCCTTGGACTCGGCGGCGCCGACGAAGCCGACCGGGATGCCGAGGACGGCGGCCGGGCGCGGCGCGCCCTCCTCGATCATCTCCAGGAGGCGGAAGAGCGCGGTGGGCGCGTTGCCGATGGCGACGACGGCGCCTTCGAGGCGGTCGCGCCAGAGTTCGAGGGCGGCGGCGCTGCGGGTGGTGCCGAGCCGCGCGGCGAGGTCCGGTACGGACGGGTCGGCGAGGGTGCAGATCACGTCGTTGTCGGCGGGCAGCCGCTTGCGGGTGACGCCGCTCGCGACCATGTTCGCGTCGCACAGGATCGGGGCGCCGTCGCGCAGTGCCTTGCGGGCGTCGGCGATCACGCGCGGGCTGTGGGCGAGATCCTTCACGAGATCGACCATCCCGCAGGCGTGGATCATCCGGACCGCGACCTGGCTGACGTCTGCGGGCAGGCCGTCGAGGTCCGCCTCCGCGCGGATGGTGGCAAAGGACTCGCGGTAGATCGCCGCGCCGTCCTTCTCGTAGTCGAACACTGTGCTCTCGCTCATCTCGTGGCCGTTCGGGTGGTTGCAGGAGTCGTACGTGCCGCGGTGACCGTCTCGGTCAGGGTCTCGCCCGGCACGGGCGTGACCGCCCCGCCGGTGGTGCGCACCGTCACCTCGTACCGTCCGTCGCCGGTGGCGAGGACGTCGACCCAGTCGCCGCGCGGGTGGCCGCAGCGCCGCTCGCAGCCGGACCAGTGGACGGGCAGCCCGCCGCGGCCGGGCACGGCGTCGGCGCGGACGTCGGCGAGGGCCTTGGCGCAGCCGGGGCGGCCGGTGCAGGCCCCGACGCCGAGCCAGGGGGAGGCGGGGTCGGTGAGGTGGCCTGCCGCGGCCAGGGCGGCGAGCCGGTCCCGGGCGGCGGCCTCGTCGGCGAAGCCGGGCACCACGAAGCCGCGCCAGGGGGTGATCCGCAGTTCGCCTGCGGGCAGCGGGAGCAGGGCGCGCCACTGGGCGGCGGTGACGCGGCCGAGGGGGGCGCCGACCGCGACGGCACCGCCGATGACGCCGGGGGCGTGCGGGGCGGTGCGGGCCACGGCCCACGGTTCGGTCGGCTCGGCCGGTTCGGTGGGGAGGCCGGCCCGTGCCAGCGCCCCGGCGAGCTCGACGTCCCGGCCCTGGGGCAGTTCCGTCACCCGCCAGGCGCCGTTGCCCGCCGCGTCCGCCGCGGCGAGGAAGGCGCCGGCGGCGGCGAGCGCGGCGCGCGGGGCGTCGGCGGCGGCGATCCGGAGGGCGCTGTCCGCCACGCGCACGACGGCGGTGCCGCCCGATTCTGCGATCAAGGTCACATCGCCGCCGAGCCCGGTCACGTCCCCGCGCCCGTCGTCCAGGACGAACAGGAAGCGTCCCGAGAGTGCCGTCGTCCACTCCTCGGCGTACAGCAGCCGGTCCAGCTCGCGGGCCCACAACTGCACGTCGGCGTGGCCGAGTCCGTCGGTGCCCGCCAGCGGGGAGGCGACCACGTTCCGTACGCGTTCGTGGCGCTCGGAGGGGAGCAGGCCGGCGTCCGCGAGCAGCCGGGAGAGTTCGCCGCCGCATGTCTCGCCGAGGCCGCGCAGCTCGATGTTGCCGCGCGAGGTGATGCTGAGGTTCCCGTCCGCGAGACGCTCCGCCGCGGTGCCCAGCGCTTCGGCCTGACGGGACGCCAAGAGGCCGCCGGGCAGGCGGAGTCGGGCGAGCCGGCCGTCGTCGGCGAGGTGCAGGCGAAGGGCTCCGGGGCAGGCGTCGCCCCGGTCGCGTATGAGGGATTCGCCCTGGTTCGGGGAGGGTGCTCGGGTGGGCGGCATGGCGGCGAGCATACCCACGCGGATCCGGCCGGTCGCCTCCCGAGACGGGCCGTCCCGGCAGGTGGCCGCGCCGCTCGCGGCGGGCAGGACTTAGTATGCAGGCGGCGGGCCGCCGGCGGTCTCGGGGCAGTGGGGTGCGGGTCCGCGTCGTTCGGTACGTGCTCTCGGCGTGCTGGGCGGAGACCCTCGTACCGGACGTACTTGGGTCTTCGCCCGGCGCGGCGAGAGGGCGTGCCGGGCGGCGTGGGCGCGTGCCACACTTCCCCGAGACCGCTGGGGTCCGTCGACGCCAGCGACGGCGTGGGTCCACCAGGACCCGAGGGAGGAAGCCCGGTGCGAATCCGGCGCGGTCCCGCCACTGTGAGCCCCATCCGTGGGGCGAGTCAGGAACTCCTGCCGTCCATACGACCACCCGGGGCGCGGACACCCCGAGGAAGGCCTGCGCCCGCATGCTTCTGCTGTTGTCGACCTCCGACACCGACCTGCTCAGCGCCCGCGCGGCGGGAGGCCCCGTCGAGTACCGGTTCGCCAACCCCTCCCGCCTGGACCTGGACGCGCTGCCCGCGCTCCTCGAGGGCGTCGATCTCGTCGTCGTACGCCTCCTCGGCGGCGTCCGCGCCTGGCAGGACGGCCTCGACCAGCTCATCGCCAGCGGCCTGCCGGTCGTGGTGCTCACCGGTGAACAGGCACCCGACGCCCAGCTGATGGCCTCGTCGACGGTGCCGGTCGGCATCGCCGCGGAGGCGCACGCCTACCTCGCGCACGGCGGCCCCGCCAACCTGGAGCAGCTCGCCCGCTTCCTCTCCGACACGGTGCTGCTCACCGGCCACGGCTTCGAGCCGCCCGCGCCCGCGCCGTCCTGGGGCCCGCTGGAGCGCACCGCGCGCGACATCGAGGGCCCGACGGTCGCGGTGCTCTACTACCGCGCCCACCACATGAGCGGCAACACCGCGTTCGTGGACGCCCTGTGCGGTGCGATCGAGGACGCGGGCGCCCGCCCGCTGCCGCTGTACGTGGCGTCGCTGCGCGCCCCCGAGCCCGAGCTGATCGACGCGCTGCGGGTCGCCGACACCATCGTGACGACGGTCCTCGCGGCCGGCGGCACCAAGCCGGCCGAGGCCTCCGCGGGCGGCGACGACGAGTCGTGGGACGCGGGCGCGCTGTCCGGCCTCGACGTGCCGATCCTCCAGGCGCTCTGCCTGACCGGTTCGCGCTCGGCGTGGGAGGAGAACGACGAGGGCGTCTCGCCGCTGGACGCCGCGAGCCAGATCGCGGTGCCGGAGTTCGACGGCCGCCTGATCACGGTCCCCTTCTCCTTCAAGGAGATCGACGAGGACGGGCTTCCCGCGTACGTGGCCGACGCCGAGCGCGCGGCCCGCGTCGCCGGAATCGCCGTACGCCACGCCCGCCTCAAGCACATCCCGGCCGCCGACAAGCGTCTCGCCCTGGTGCTCTCCGCGTACCCGACCAAGCACTCCCGCATCGGCAACGCGGTCGGCCTCGACACCCCCGCCTCCGCCGTCGCACTGCTGCGCCGGCTGCGCGCCGAGGGGTACGACTTCGGTCCCGAGGCCGACATCCCCGGCCTGGTCTCCGGTGACGGCGACGAGCTGATCCGGGCCCTCATCGACGCGGGCGGCCACGATCAGGAGTGGCTCACCGAGGAGCAGCTCGCCGCCAACCCGGTGCGCATCCCGGCCGCCGACTACAAGCGGTGGTACGCGACGCTCCCGCAGGAGCTGCGCGAGTCGGTCGAGCAGCACTGGGGGCCGCCGCCCGGCGAGATGTTCCTGGACAAGTCCCGCGTGGGCAACGGCGGCGACCCGGAGGGCGACATCGTGCTCGCCGCCCTGCGCCGGGGGAACCTCCTCATCCTCATCCAGCCGCCGCGCGGCTTCGGCGAGAACCCCATCGCGATCTACCACGACCCCGATCTGCCGCCCTCGCACCACTACTTGGCGGCCTACCGCTGGATCGCGGCGCCCGACGCCGACGGCGGTTTCGGCGCCGACGCGATGATCCACCTCGGCAAGCACGGCAACCTGGAGTGGCTGCCCGGCAAGAACGCGGGCCTCTCCGCCGCCTGCGGCCCGGACGCCGCGCTCGGCGACCTGCCGCTGATCTACCCGTTCCTGGTCAACGACCCGGGCGAGGGCACGCAGGCCAAGCGCCGGGTGCACGCCACGCTCATCGACCACCTGGTGCCGCCGATGGCGCGGGCCGACTCCTACGGCGACATCGCGCGCCTGGAGCAGCTCCTCGACGAGTACGCCCAGATCAGCTCCATGGACCCGGCGAAGCTGCCCGCGATCCGCGCCCAGATCTGGACGCTCATCCAGGCCGCGAAGCTCGACCACGACCTGGGCCTGGAGGACCGTCCGGACGACGACGGCTTCGACGACTTCCTGCTCCACGTCGACGGCTGGCTCTGCGAGATCAAGGACATGCAGATCCGCGACGGTCTGCACGTGCTCGGCACCGCCCCGGCCGCCGGCGACCGCGTCAACCTCGTCCTCGCGATCCTGCGGGCCCGCCAGATCTGGGGCGGTACGACCGCGCTGCCCGGCCTGCGCGAGGCCCTCGGTCTCGACGAGTCGGCGGCGACGCGCGTCAGCGCCGACGAGGCCGAGGACAAGGCCCGCGCGCTGGTCCAGGCGATGGACGACGCGGGCTGGGACCTCGCCGCGATCCCGCGCGACCAGGGGGAACAGGTCGCCGCCGTCCTGGAGTTCGCGGCCCGCGAGGTCGTCCCGCGGCTGGCGGGCACCACCGCCGAGCTCGACCACGCGGTGCACGCCCTGAACGGCGGCTTCGTCCCCGCAGGCCCGTCGGGATCGCCGCTGCGCGGCCTGGTCAACGTCCTGCCGACCGGCCGCAACTTCTACTCGGTCGACCCGAAGGCCGTCCCCTCCCGCCTGGCGTGGGAGACGGGCCAGGCCCTCGCCGACTCCCTCATCGAGCGGTACAAGTCCGACAACGGCGAGTACCCCACGTCCGTGGGCCTCTCCCTGTGGGGCACCAGCGCGATGCGCACCGCGGGCGACGACGTCGCCGAGGCCATGGCGCTGCTCGGCGTCCGCCCCGTCTGGGACGACGCGTCGCGCCGCGTCACGGGCCTGGAGGCCATCCCGTACGAGGAGCTGGGCCGCCCCCGCATCGATGTGACGCTGCGCATCTCGGGCTTCTTCCGCGACGCGTTCCCGCACACGATCGGCCTGCTCGACGACGCGGTGCGGCTCGCCGCGTCGCTGGACGAGCCCGCCGAGCACAACTACGTGCGCGCCCACGCCCAGGCCGATCTGGCCGAGCACGGCGACGAGCGGCGGGCCACCACCCGCATCTTCGGCTCGCGCCCCGGCACGTACGGCGCCGGCCTGCTCCAGCTCATCGACTCCCGCGACTGGCGCACCGACGCGGACCTCGCCGAGGTCTACACGGTGTGGGGCGGTTACGCGTACGGCCGCGGGCTCGAAGGCCGCCCGGCCCGCGCCGAGATGGAGACCGCGTACAAGCGCATCGCGGTGGCCGCGAAGAACACGGACACCCGCGAGCACGACATCGCCGACTCCGACGACTACTTCCAGTACCACGGCGGCATGGTGGCGACCGTGCGCGCGCTGCGGGGCACGGCACCGCAGGCGTACATCGGCGACTCGACACGCCCGGAGACGGTCCGCACGCGCACCCTGGTCGAGGAGACCTCGCGGGTGTTCCGGGCGCGGGTGGTCAACCCCAAGTGGATCGAGGCGATGCGCCGCCACGGCTACAAGGGCGCCTTCGAACTCGCCGCCACCGTGGACTACTTGTTCGGGTACGACGCCACGACGGGCGTCGTCGCCGACTGGATGTACGACAAGCTCACGGAGACGTACGTCCTGGACCCGACGAACCGTCAGTTCCTTCAGGAGGCCAACCCCTGGGCGCTGCACGGCATCGCGGAGCGCCTCCTGGAGGCCGAGTCGCGCGGCATGTGGGCCAAGCCGGACCCGGCGGTCCTGGAGGCGCTGCGCCAGGCCTATCTGGAGACCGAGGGCAATCTGGAGGACGAGGGCTGAGCCCCCGCTCCCCTGCGGCGGCCGGGCGTCACGTCGACGTCCGGCCGCCGTCCAGCCAGGCGAGCGCGCCCGCCGTCAGCGCCGTCACCCCGGTGGTGATCGCCGGCTCGACCAGCGGCGCGAAGAACGGCGAGTGGTTCGAGGGGACGTCCCGCTCGAAGGTGCCCGCCCGCAGGGCCGCCGTCACCTCCGCCGGGTCCGCACCGCCGAACAGCCAGTAGCAGAGCGGCACTTCATGCCCGGCCTCGGTGGCGAAGAGGCCGACGTCCTCGCTGCCGGTGACCTGCCCCGGGTCGGTGATCCGCGCCGGGCCGACGGCGGCGCCGATCGCGGCCATCGTCCGCTCGACGGCGTCCGCGTCGTTCATGAGGACGGGGAAGGTATCGATCGCCGTGATCTCCGGTTCCTTCTCCGCGCCCGCCGCGACCGCCTCACCCCTGATGATGCGCTCGACGGCCGCGAGGACCCGCGCGCGGACCTCGGGCGTGTAGGTGCGGATGTTCAGCTGGAGTTCGGCCTCGTCGGGGATGATGTTGTGTTTCGTCCCCGCCCGCATCGAGCCAACGGTGACCACCGCGGTCTCGCCGCCCGCGATCTCGCGGGAGACGACCGTCTGGAGCCGCATCACCGTGGACGCCGCCATCACGACCGGGTCGACGGAGGTCTCCGGGCGCGAGGCGTGCCCGCCCTTGCCGAAGAGCCGCACCCGCAGCGCGTCGGTCGCCGCGAAGGCGGGGCCCGCGTGGGCGCCGATCATGCCGGCCGGGAGCGGCGCGACGTGCTGGCCGAGCACCACGTCGGGTGTGCCGAACCGGTCGTGGAAACCGTCGTCGAGCATCTCCCGCGCGCCCTGCCCGGTCTCCTCCGCGGGCTGGAACACGGCGACGATCCGGCCCGACCAGTCGTCGCGGGCGTCGGCGAGGAGTCTCAACGCGCCGAGCAGACACGTGACATGCATGTCGTGGCCGCAGGCGTGCATCACCCCGTCGGTGCGGGAGGCGTACGGCAGGCCGGTGCCCTCGGTCACCGGGAGCGCGTCCATGTCGGCGCGCAGGAGGACGGTGGGACCGCCGTCCGGACCCGTGCCGCCGTTGTCCAGGACGGCGACCACCCCGGTGCGGCCGACGCCGGTGGTGACCTCGTAGCCGTACGAGGCGACGCGGCGGGCGACCTCGGCGGCGGTGCGGTGCTCCTCGAAGGAGAGTTCCGGGTGGGCGTGCAGATCGCGGTAGAGGTCGGCCAGCTCGTCCTTGATGGCGTCGAGCCCCCGCAGCGCGGCGGGCGGCTTCTCTCCGGCTTCCGGCTGCTGCACGGCGTCCGGCTGCTGTCCGGCGTCCGGCTGGTGGTCGGCGTCCGACTTCGGCGCGGTGGGGGTCATGTCACGCTCCTCATCTGTCGTACTCCCGCCACCCTACGTACGGCCCCGCGCACGGCCGAGGTGCGTGCCGTGGCCCTGCCTGCCCCCGGCCACCGGAACCGCCCGGCCCCGCGGGCGCGTCCCTCCCCCGACACGACCCCAAGATCGAGAAGGAGCCGTCGCACGATGGCCACCACCCCCGCACCCCCGAGCGCCACCGCGACGCGCCACCTCTACCTCACCCGGCACGGCGAGGCCACGCCCGACGAGAGCGGGCTGACGGAGGCGGGCGCACGCCAGGCGGTCCTGCTCGGCGACCGCCTGCGCGACGTGCCCCTCACGGCGGTCCACCACGGCCCGCTCCCCCGCGCCGAACAGACCGCCCGCCTGGTGGGCGAGCGGCTGAACGGCGTTCCACTGCACCGCTCGGACGCCGCCGGCGACTACCTCCCGTACCTGCCGAGCCGCGACGAACTCCCCGCGGAGACGGCCGACGCCACGCTGCGGCGGCTGGCCGGGTTCCCCGAGGCGGAACGCGAGGCGGGCCCCGCCCTTGCCGAGGAGGCCCTCGCCCGCTTCACCGGCCCGGTGCCCGGCACCGAACCGCGCCACGAACTCCTGGTCACCCACAACTTCCTGGTCGGCTGGCTGGTCCGGGCGGCGCTCGACGCCCCGCCGTGGCGCTGGCTCGGCCTGAACCACTGCAACGCGGCCCTGACACTCATCCGGTACACCCCCGGCCGCCCCTCCTCGGTGGTGTTCTACAACGACATGGACCATCTGCCGACGGAGCTGCGCTGGACGGGTTTCCCGCCGGAACTGCGCGCCTGATCACCGCGGACCGGGGAACACGGCAGACACCAGAGCGGCCACCGGAGCCCCCGTGGTCCGCCGTTCACCGGCAGGAGTAGACAGATGCTCGCAATCGTGGCAGCCGTGCTCTTCGTCATCGCCTTCGTCATCAACGCCAGCGAAACGTCGACGGAGACGGTCTTCAGCCCGACGAGCCTCATGCTCGTCGGTCTCGCGCTCCTCGCCCTGCACTCGGCCGGTCTCGGCTCCGGCTGGGCCCCCCGGGGGCGCGGCCGCCGCCGCTGACACCCGTGCCGTGCGTGGCCGGGTGCCGGCTCCCGTTTCCGGAACCCGGCACCCGAACTCGCCCCCCGTTTCTGCCTCTTCCATTGTGACGCCTCACGCGCGGATGGCGCACTGCCGGAACCCGGCAGTTTTCACGGGCCGTTGATGCCGGACGGCGCTCGCGCGGTGTCCGGGTGCGAAGGCGCCAGGGGCAGTTCCACGGTGACGCGCAGGCCGCCTTCGGGGCGGGGCGTGAGGGTGAGGGTGCCGTCGTGGGCGCGGGTGATGGTGTGGACGATGGCCAGGCCGAGGCCGACGCCCGCGTGGTCGGTGTGCAGGCGCTCGGTGCCGCGCCGGAAGGGCTCGGTGAGGGTCGCGACCCGTTCGGGGGCGAGCTTCTCGCCGGTGTTCTCCACGGTGAGCGCCGCGGCCTGGGAGCGGATGCCGGTGGTGACCCGGACGGTGCCCTCACCGGGGAGGTTGTGGACGATCGCGTTGTGCACGAGGTTCGTGGTCAGCTGCAGCAGGAGCGCCGGGGAGCCGGTCGTGGGGGTGAGGTCGCCCTCGGTCTCGACGGTGACGCCGTGTTTCTCGGCCAGGGGCAGGAGCGTCTCGGTGGCTTCTTCCGCGAGGAGGGACAGGTCGACCGGTTCCGGGGTGAAGGACCGCTGGCCGGCGCGGGTGAGCAGGAGCAGCGCCTCGGTGAGGTCGATCGCCCGGGTGTTGACGGCGTGCAGGCGGTCGATGAGCTCACCGGTGTCGTGGTCGGGGTCGGTGCGGGCCACGTCGAGGAGCGCCTTCGAGATGGCGAGCGGGGTGCGCAGCTCGTGGGAGGCGTTGGCGGCGAAGCGCCGCTGTTCGGCGACGTGGGCCTCCAGCCGGTCGAGCATCGTGTCGAAGGCGTCGGCGAGCTCGCGGAACTCGTCGTCGCGTCCGGGCAGCCGGATCCGGTGGGAGAGCGACCCGTCGGTGGCCATGCGGGTGGCGTGGGTGATACGGGTCAGGGGCGCGAGCATCCGGCCCGCGAGGAACCACCCTCCGGCCAGGCCGAACACCAGCAGGAAGCCGAGGACCACGGCCACGGTCGGCGCGAAGGCGCGCAGGACGGGAAGGCTGTAGTCGGGCCTGAAGACGAGCCCGACGTGGGTCACGCGCGTCAGGAAGACCCACCCGGCGGCGAGCAGCAGGACGGCGGCGAGCATCAGGAAGCCCGCATAGCTGAGGGTGAGCTTGAGGCGGACGCTCAGGCCGGGCGCCCTATCCACGGTCCGCTCCCCCGTCCTTCGCCCGCGCCGTGTCGATGCGGTAGCCGACGCCCGGGACCGTGGCGATGATCCAGGGTTGGCCCAGCCGTTTCCGCAGTGCGGAGACGGTGATCCGCACGGCGTTGGTGAACGGGTCGGCGTTCTCGTCCCACGCGCGTTCCAGGAGTTCCTCGGCGCTGACGACACCGCCCTCGGCGGCGACGAGGACTTCGAGTACGGCGAACTGTTTCCTGGTCAGGGCGGTGTAGCGGCCGTCGCGGTAGACCTCCCTGCGGAACGGGTCCACCCGCAGCCCCGCGATCTCTCGTACGGGCGGCCTGTGGTGGGCGCGTCGGCGGTCGAGGGCCCTGAGCCTCAGCACGAGCTCTTGGAGTTCGAAGGGTTTGGTGAGGTAGTCATCGGCGCCGAGTTCGAATCCGGTGGTCTTGTCGTCGAGGCGGTCGGCGGCGGTGAGCATGAGGATCGGCATGCCGCTGCCGGAGGCGACGATGCGCCGGGCGACCTCGTCGCCGGACGGGCCGGGGATGTCGCGGTCGAGGACGGCGATGTCGTAGGCGTTGACGCCCAGGAGTTCCAGGGCGGTGTCGCCGTCACCCGCGACGTCGGCCGCGATCGCCTCCAGGCGCAGGCCGTCGCGGATGGCGTCGGCCATGAAGGGTTCGTCCTCGACGAGCAGCACTCTCATCTTTCGAGGCTACGAGCCGGGGCATATCGCCGGCATATCGAAAACCGCATACGGGCCGGCAACACGGCACCCTCTTCGCTGGTGGCATGCAGCGAACCCCGCCATCAGCGCGATCAGGAAAGCACCGGATCCGGTGGCTCGTGGTGGCCGGCACGGCAGCCGTCGTGGCGGTGCTCACCGTCCTCCTCGGCCTCCAGGTGTCGAAGCCCTCATCCACGTCGGCCTCCCCGCCCCCTTCCACCGCATCGCCGCCGAAGCCCGCGTCGGCCGCGTCGCCGCAGGGCTCCCGCGGTGAGCGCCGCGGCGGCACGGGCGAGGCGGACGGGGTCGTGCCCGACGGCGTGACGGTCTTCGACGACGCCCTGCCGGCCGTGACGGGACTCGACCCGGATCTGCTCGCCGCGCTGCGCCGGGCCGCGACCGCCGCCGGGCGCGAGGGCGTCGACTTCTACGTCAACAGCGGCTGGCGCTCCCCGGCGTACCAGGACCGGCTGCTGCGCGAGGCGGTCGCCGAGTACGGGTCGAAGGAGGAGGCCGCCCGGTGGGTGGCCACCGCGGCGACATCTCCGCACGTGGCGGGGGATGCCGTCGACATCAAAGGCTCCGTCGCGACGGCGTGGCTGTCCCGGCACGGCGCCGCGTACGGCCTGTGCCAGATCTACGAGAACGAGCCCTGGCACTACGAACTGCGCCCCGACGCGGCCGGTCACGGCTGCCCGCGCAGGTACGCCGACCCCACCGAGGACCCGAGGATGCAGAAGTGACCGGCAGCGAGCGAGGACAGACGATGGTGCGCGTGGACGCGGCGGAGGCCGGGCGGCGCGAGAGGGACCCCGGGGACACCGGGTCCGGGGGCTGGCTGGCCCGCCTTTGCCGGGTGGCCGGTGCCGTCCGGCGGCCGGAGCCGTGGAAGCGCGGCCCGGTGCTCGTGGCGCTGGCGCTCGCGCTGGGCCTCGTCATGCTGGGGCACGCGCGGATCACGGACCACTGGGGCCTCGGCAGCCTGGTGGAGACGTTCCTGCCGTGGTCCGCCCTGTTCGTGCCGGTGCTGCTTGCCGGGGCGGTGTGGCGCCGCTCCGCCTCCGCGGTGGTCGCGCTGGTGCTGCCCGTCGCGGTGTGGCTGAACCTCTTCGGCGGTCTGCTCGGCGACAGGTCCCACGCGGGCGGCGACCTCACCGTGGTCAGCCACAACGTCGACGCCGCCAACCCCGACCCGGCCGGCACCGCCCGTGACCTGGCCGCCTCCGGGGCGGACGTGCTGGCCCTCGAGGAGATCACCCCGCAGGCGAAGCCGCTGTACGAGAAGGCGCTGGCGAAGAGCCACCCGTACCACGCGGTGCTCGGCACGGTCGGGCTGTGGAGCAAGCTGCCGCTTTCGGGGACCCGGCCCGTCGACATCCAGACGGACTACGGACCGCTTGCGGCCACCAAACCGGACGACGCCGTCCTCGCCGACACCCGGGCGCTGCGCTCCACGGTGGCCACGGACCGGGGCCCGCTCGCGGTGTACGTGGCCCATCTGGGCTCGGTGCGCGTGATCCCCGGGCAGGGTTTCGGGACGGGAACGAGGGACCGCAACGCGAAGGCGCTGGCCGAGGCCGTCGCCGCGGAGCCGAACGAGCGGGTGGTGCTGCTCGGTGACCTGAACGGCACCCTGGACGACCGTGCGTTCGACGCGCTCGCCGCGCGGCTGGATTCCGCCCAGGACGAGGCCGGGGACGGCTTCGGTTTCAGCTGGCCCGCGCGGTTTCCGATGGTGCGGATCGACCAGATCCTGGTGCGCGGCGTGACGCCGAAGAGCGCCTGGACGCTGCCGGGGACCCCCAGTGACCATCTTCCGGTCGCGGCCGGAATTGGCTGGTGAACACGGGAAAACAGTCGGCGCGGTCGGTCCGAAAGCGAAGGAAAGGACGACCTTCGGCCACCGCGTGATCAAGCGGGACGCGTCCGCGATCAAGGATTGTTGAATCCCGTCCCAAAGCTTGAGCACAAATTCCACACATCCCCTCTCCATGGCGGCGCCGATGGTCTAGATTGACCGTGCTTCAGCTGTTCGGGCATGAAGCAATGGGTAATGATCTATCGGTTCGGCGTGACAGAACAGGCAGCGGTCGCGTCCCCGGAGCCAGACGTGGGGATGATCGATCAGCGGACTCCGCAAGGAGTTTCGGGTGCGGGGAGCATCCGGCGTCCCGACGGGGTCCGTGCGCTTAGGGGGTCTGGCAGGACGCAGGGCCCGCTGCCATCGGGTTGATCCTTCAACCGGCGCCGGGACGACGGGTTTTCAGCACGGGGAGCGGGGGCTTCCCGGGGGGAGGAGCGGCGCGGCGCGGGGGGCGGGGGTGCCCCCCGGGTGGGAAAACAACGTGCGGCTAATACGTCAAACCACTGGCGACCTGGGGGGGTTCTGTGGAGCAGGGGGAATTAGTCAGCCCTTTTCCGTCGGCGCACGGACGGCTGACGAACGGGACAATCAGACGGCTCGCAATCGACTGGGAGCAGCGCTATCGCCGTACCGTGATCATGAGCGATACGGTGGCCACCGCGTTCGTGGTGGCGGCGATCGGCAACTTCTTCGGAGCCCGGGACGCGGCCAACTGGCACGAGAAATGGGGAATTCTCGCATTCGGCACCGAGCTGCTCGTGCTCGGCGCGCTCGCGGTGAGCCGTGCGTGGGCTCCTGCCGTGCTCGGCCAGGGTGCCGAGGAATTCCGCCGGCTCGGCCGCTCGCTGTTCGCGGCGACCGTCGTGCTGGCGCTCGGCGGGATCGCCCTCACCTCGCGCAACATCAAACTCTGGATCTTCGTCGCGATACCCGCGATCGCGCTCGTCACGATGACGGCGCGCTATCTGCTCCGCCTCTGGCTGCACAAGCAGCGCAAAGAGGGGCAGTGCCTGCGCCCGGTGCTCGCCGCCGGAAGTCCGGAGACGGTCCGCGACCTGATCACCCGTACCCGCAAGTTCCCGCACCTCGGGTGGCAGGTGGCCGCGGTGTGCACCACGGACGGGCTCGGCTCCGACGGCGACCAGCTGGACGGGGTGCCGGTCGTCGGCCGGCTGGCCGACGTCGCGGGCCACGTCCGCCGCGACGGCTACCGTGTCGTCGCGGTCACCCCGGACCCGCACTGGTCACCGGAGCGGCTGCAGCGGCTCGCCTGGAACCTGGAGGGCAGCGACGCCGAAATGGTCGTGGCCCCCGTCCTGATGGAGGTCGCGGGACCGCGGCTGCACATCGACGCGGTCCTCGGCATCCCGCTGCTGCGGGTCAGCATGCCGACCTTCACCGGCGGCCGCAGAGCCGTGAAGGGCGTCGTGGACCGGCTGGGCGCGGCGATCCTGCTGCTGCTGTTCGCGCCGCTGATGGTCTGCGTCGCCCTGCTCGTCCTGGTGGACAGCCGGGGCGGGGCGTTCTACCGCCAGCGCAGGGTCGGCAAGGACGGCCGCGAGTTCACCATTCTCAAATTCCGCACCATGGTCGTCGGCGCCGACACGGCCCGTGCCGAGCTGGCCGACCTCAACGAGGGCGCGGGGCTGCTGTTCAAGCTCCGCAGGGACCCGCGGGTGACCCGGGTGGGCGCGGTGCTGCGCCGGTACTCGCTCGACGAGCTGCCGCAGCTGTTCAACGTACTCACCGGCTCGATGTCGCTCGTCGGGCCGCGGCCGCCGCTGCCCGAGGAGTCCGCGGCGTACGGCCCGGACATCCGGCGGCGTCTGCTGGTCAAGCCCGGGCTCACCGGCCTGTGGCAGATCAGCGGACGCAGCGACCTGCCGTGGGAGGAGGCCGTCCGCCTCGACCTGCGCTACGTGGAGGACTGGTCGCTCGCCCTCGACACGGTGATCTTGTGGAAAACGCTGCGCGCGGTGGTCCAGGGCCAGGGGGCCTACTGATGCGCGGAGGTCGTCGCCCGAGCGGCGCACGGAGGGCGGGCCGCGAGGGCCCGCCCGGGGGGAGGAACGGGTCATGAGGGTAAGCGTCCTGGGGCTCGGCTATGTGGGCTGCGTGTCGGCCGCATGTCTGGCCGGCCTGGGTCACGAGGTCGTCGGGGTGGACGTGAACCAGGTGAAGGTCGACCTGGTCAACGACGGCAAGGCCCCGGTGGTCGAGGAGCGGATCGGTGACCTGGTCGCCGAGGCCGTGCGGACCGGGGCGCTGCGCGCCACCGTCGACGTCCGCGAGGCGATCATGGGCAGCGAGGTGTCGCTGGTCTGTGTGGGCACCCCCTCGGAGCCCAACGGCAGCCTCTGCACCACCTACTTGGAGCGGGTCACCGAGCAGATCGGCGCCGCGCTGGCGGAGCGCCCCGGGCGGCACACCGTCGTCTTCCGCAGCACCATGCTCCCGGGCACCTGCCTGAACCTGCTGGTGCCGATCCTGGAGAAGTACGCCGGCACGGCCGGGGTGGACTTCGGGGTCGCGGTCAACCCGGAGTTCCTGCGCGAGGGCACCAGCGTGCGGGACTTCTTCGACCCGCCGAAGACCGTCATCGGCGAACTCGACCCGGCCAGCGGCGACACGGTCCTCGCGCTCTACGAGGGCCTGCCCGGCGACGTGTTCCGGGTGCCGGTCCCGACGGCCGAGGCGATCAAGTACGCGGACAACGCGTTCCACGGCCTCAAGATCGGCTTCGCCAACGAGCTGGGCGCGGTCTGCCAGGCGCTCGGCGTCGACTCGCACCAGGTGATGGACGTCTTCCTCGCCGACCGCAAGCTGAACATCAGCCCCGCCTACCTGCGGCCCGGCTTCGCCTTCGGCGGCTCCTGCCTGCCCAAGGACCTGCGCAGCCTGGTCCACGCGGCACGGCGGGCCGACGTCTCGGTCCCGATCCTGTCCCACGTGCTGCCCTCCAACTCCGACCACCTGCAGCGCGCGGTGGAGCTGGTCGAGCGCACCGGCAAGCGCCGCGTCGGCATCTTCGGGCTCTCCTTCAAGCCCGGCACCGACGACCTCCGCGAGAGCCCTCTCGTCGAGCTGGCCGAGAGACTCTTCGGCAAGGGGTACGACCTGCGGATCCACGACGCCAACGTCAGCCTCTCCCGGCTGCTCGGCGCCAACCGCGAGTACATCGAGACCCGGCTGCCGCACCTCGCGCAGCTCATGGCCGACTCCGTCGACGAGGTGCTCGAGCACGCCGAGGTGTGCCTGGTCGGGACCAAGGACCCGGCCGTCCTCGCGGCGCTGCCCCACGGCGAAGGACCTGTGATCGTCGACCTCATCCACCTTCCCGACGCCGACACGCGCCGGACAGAACCGGGGTACGTGGGCCTTGCTTGGTGACACATCGTCCGACGGAACGGCCGGCGCCGGGCGGCGCGCGCTGATCCTCGTGGAGAACCTGTCGGTGCCGTTCGACCGGCGGGTGTGGCAGGAGTGCACGACGCTGCGCGACGCCGGGTGGGAGGTGCACGTCATCTGCCCGCAGGGCGTGAAGCGGGACACGGAGCCGGAGGCGGAGGTCGACGGGGTGCGGATCCACCGCTACCCGTTGCGCGCCGCCACCGGAGGCCCGGCCGGCTACCTGCGGGAGTACGGCTCCGCGCTGTGGCACACCGCCCGGCTGGCGCGGAAGGTCGGCCCGGTCGACGTGGTCCACGCCTGCAACCCGCCCGACCTGCTGTTCCTGCCCGCCCTGTGGCTGAAGCGGCACGGCGCGCGGTTCGTCTTCGACCAGCACGACCTGGTGCCCGAGCTGTACCTGTCCCGGTTCGACCGCGGCGAGGACCTGCTCTACCGCGGCGTATGCGCGCTGGAACGGTTCACCTACCGGGCCGCGGACGTCGTGCTCGCCACGAACGAGAGCTACCGGGACGTCGCGGTGCGCCGCGGTCGCCGGCGGCCCGAGTCCGTCTTCGTGGTGCGCAGCGCCCCCGACATCGACCGGTTCCACCCCGTGCCGCCCGAGCCGGAGTTGAAGCGCGGCAAACCACATCTGCTCTGC
This sequence comes from Streptomyces sp. NPDC037013, assembly GCF_055607265.1. NCBI lineage: Bacteria > Bacillati > Actinomycetota > Actinomycetes > Kitasatosporales > Streptomycetaceae > Streptomyces > Streptomyces sp. NPDC037013. Next base: position 501,748 of record NZ_JBVJRV010000005.1, read on the forward strand.
TACCTCGGCGTCATGGGGCCGCAGGACGGTGTGGACTACGCGCTGCGGGCGCTGGCGAAGCTCCGCGACGAGCTCGGCCGGAGCGACTGGCACGCGGTGTTCGTCGGCGGCGGCGACACCTTCGACGCGATGGTGGAGCTGTCCCGGCGGCTCGGGCTCGCGGAGCAGGTGCAGTTCACCGGGCGCGTCCCCGACGCCGACCTGGTGCGCTACCTGTCCACCGCGGACGTGTGCCTCTCCCCCGACCCGCGCAATCCGCTCAACGACGTGTCGACCATGAACAAGGTCCTGGAGTACATGGTGATGGGGCGGCCGATCGTCTCCTTCGACCTCAAGGAGGCGCGGGTCTCCGCCGGTGACGCCGCCGTCTACGCGCCCGCGAACGACGAGGCCGGCTTCGCCGGGCTCATCGCGCGGCTCCTCGACGACCCGGAGCAGCGGGCCAGGATGGGCAAGATCGGCCAGGAGCGGATCGGCGGAGAGCTCTCCTGGCGCAACTCCCAGCGTTCGCTGCTCGCCGCCTACGCCGCCGCCTGCCGTGACCGCGCCGCCGCCCCGGCGGCCGGCCGGGCCCGGGCGTCAAGGAGGCAGCGTCGTTGAGTGATGACCCGATACGCCTGGTCACGATCGGGCTGATCTTCCGCAGGCGCTGGCGGCTCCTCGCCGTCGCCGCCGTCGTCGGCGCGCTCGTAGGTTACGGCATCTCCCTGCTGTTCCCGCCGAGTTACACCACGTCGACGTCGGTGCTGCTCGCCGGGCAGTGGGAGGAGCGCGAGCTGATCACGCAGGCGGAGATCGCGTCCAGTTCGGCTGTGGTCGACCGGGCGGCCGCCGCACTGGGCTGGAAGGACGTCAGCAACAGCGAGCTGCGGGACCAGGTCGGCGCCAAGGCCGCCGACGGCAACATCATCAAGATCTCCGGCTCGGCCGAGACCCCGGAGCGGGCGCAGCGCCTCTCCGACCAGGTGGCCAAGGAGTTCGTCACCTTCGCCGCGCGGATCGCCGGCGACGACACCGCCGCGGACACCGAGGCCGACACCGAGGCGGGGCCCGAGACGCTGCGGCGGAAGGTCATGCAGACCAACCGCCGCATCAGCGAACTGGCGAACTCGGCCGACCCGGGGCGGACCGTGGAGAGCGTGCAGGCCCGCACCGAGCTGGAGAAGCTGCGCACCGCGCTGCAGGCGGCCATGAAGAAGCTGGACCAGGCCGACCCGGCGACCGGCAAGGCCGGCATGGTCGTCATGGGCCCGGCCGCCCGGCCGACCGGTGAGGCGCCGCCGACGAGGAGCCAACTCGTCGGCGCCGGAGCGCTGTTGTTCTTCCTGCTGGCGGTCGTCGGCCATCTCACCGCGGCCCGCATGAACCGCCGGCCGCGCACCGAGGCGGAGATCGCCGCGGCGCTCGGCTCGGAGCCGGTCGGCGCCGTCGACGTGCCCGGCGAGCGGCACGCGCGCCGGAGCGGGGAGCACGGCCCGCGCGCCCTGCTCCGCAGGCTGCTCGGCACCGACACCCGGTGGGACCTGCCGGCGCCGCGGCCCTCCGTCGACGAGGCCGGCCGGCGGATCCGTTACCGCCGGGTGTGCGCCCGTCTCCGCAACCGGCTGCCCGCCCCGCGCCGCCTGCTGGCCGTCGTACCGGACGGCGACGAGACCGCCCGCCTCGCCGCCGGGCAGCTCGCCGGTGAGGCCAAGGGCGATCCGCTGCTGCGCGTGGTGGAGGTCTCGGTGTCCCGGCCGATGGTGCCGGACCGCGACGCCGAATCCGGTGTCCTGGTGGTGCTCAGCGCGGGCCGCTGGACCGCCGCGGAGCTCACCGGCATCGCCGAGGCGTGCGCGGACGCCGGGCACGAGGTCGTCGGTGTCGTCGTCGCCGGGCAGGTACGGACACGTCCCGCGCGGGCCGCCGACCGCCCGTCGGAGAGCGCCACCCTGGCGCTCGCGGTGCGCGGCGACGCGACGGGGGGTTCAGCGTGACGACGGCCAAGACTTCGGAGCCGCAGGCCTCCGTTCAACTCCTGGACCTGCACGCCCTGGTGGTGGCGGTGCGCAGGCGCCGCCGCCTCTGGTGCTCCATGGCGCTCCTCGGGCTGCTGCTCGGCATGGCGGTGGCCGTGCTGATGCCGCCTGCGCCGTCCGCGGTGACCAAGGTGCTGGTGACGCACGAGGACGACCAGCCGAACGACACCGGAACGCTGATCCGTACCGACGTCGAACTCCTCGGCACCACGCGGATCGCCGGGAAGGCGCTGCGGTCCCTCGGCTCCGCGCAGAACCCCGAGGACTTCATGCGGGAGTACCGCGGCACCGGCCTCACCAACAACCTGCTCCAGATCGACGTCACGGGCGACACCGACGCGGACGCCGTCGCCCGCGCCAAGGCGCTCGCCGACGCGTTCGTCGCGGACCACGTGAAGCGGATGCGGCAGGCCGCCGACGCCGAGGCCAAGGCCCTGCTCGACCAGCGCGACCGGATGCGGGACGAACTCGCCAAGGTCAACAAGGCGATCGGCGACCGGTCCCCGGAGAGCGACCCCGAGGGGGCGGCGAGCATCGAGACGCTCTACGCCCGCCGGGCCGAACTCAACTCGCGGATCGCCGACTTCGACCAGCGGGCCGAGGAGGCGCGCATCGGCACGCCCCAGCTGATCGCCGGCACTCAGATCGTGGACGCCCCGCGCGCCGTCCCGCAGTCGCTGCCCAAGGCCGCCGCCACCGACGGTGCGATCGGGCTCGTCGTCGGGCTCTTCATCGGCCTCGCGGCGGCCGCGGTCGGCGCGGTGGTGGCGGACCGTCCCGTGCTGCGCCGGGAGATCGCCGCGAACCTCGGCGCCTCGGTCGTCGCGGAGCTGCGCCGCGGACCGGCAGGGCCGTGGCGGCGCCACCGGAGCCGGGCGCGCGAGCGGCTCACCACGACCCTGGTGCGCGCCGTGCGCGGCTCCACGGAGCCGGTGTCGCTCCTCGAACTGGGCTGTGCCCGCGACACCAGCGCGATCGCCCTGGACGTCGCGAGGGCGCTGGCGGCGGAGGAGCCGGTGGTCGTCATCGACGGCCTGCCCGGCCCCCAGCTCGCCGACAGCCGCCGGAAGCCGGGCGACCCGGAGATCGTCAGCGGCGAGCGGGCCGCGGCCGTGCCCCATCAGGTGCGCCGCCTCGGTGTCGGCTCGGTCGCGCCCGGCACGGCGTGGACCGACCTCCAGTACCTGGGCGGCCAGACGGTGCTCGTCGTGCTCGCCGGGCACGGCAGCACCACCTGGCTGCACACCGTGGCCCGCCAACTCGCGGACCAGCGCATCCCGGTGATCGGCGTGGTGCTGATCGACCCCGATCCGCGGGACCGGACCGACGGCACGCTGTGGGACGGGCTGCACATCGCGCTGCGCGGCCACGGCGAGCGGCTGGCCCGGCAGAAGGGGTCCGGCCAGCCGCGGCCGGACCGGACATCGAGGTGGGCCGCACGGGTCCCGGACAGTGACCAGGAGGTGCGGTAGACATGTGTGGCATCGCAGGGACGTACCGGTGGCCGGACGGGAAGGCCGTGACCGACCGGCTCACCGAGACCCTCGCCCACCGCGGCCCGGACGGGTCGGGCCGGTACAGCCATCGCGCCGGTGAGGGCGAAGTGCACCTCGGGCACCGCCGGCTCGCCATCATCGACCTGTCCGGGACCGGCGCACAGCCGATGGTCTCGGACGGCCTCGCCCTGACGTACAACGGCGAGCTGTACAACGCGCCCGAACTGCGCGCCGAGCTGGCGGCGGCCGGGGTGCGCTTTCGCGGCACCTCCGACACCGAGGTGCTCCTGGAGGCCTGGCGGCGCTGGGGCACCGACTGTCTGCCCCGGCTGCGCGGCATGTTCGCGTTCGGCGTCTTCGACGAGCGCACCGGTGAACTGGTGCTCGTGCGCGACCAGTTGGGCATCAAACCGCTGTTCCTGCTGCGGCGCGGCGGGGGTCTGGTGTTCGCCTCCGAGCTCAAGGCGCTGGCCGGCGCGACCGGCGGCTCCCTCGACGTGGACCACGCGGCGCTGGTCGCCTCGCTCCTGTACTACTGGGTGCCGGACTCGCGGTGCGCGTTCCGCGAGGCGGAGAAGCTGCCGCCGGGGAGCTGGCTGCGGATCCGGCCCGACGGCCGCCAGGAGCGCGGCCGGTACTGGAACCTGAAGGACGTCGCCGCCGAGGGACAGGAGCGGGCCCGCTCCGGCGAACTGCCGGACCTCGCCGCCATCGTCGAGGAGTCGACGCGGCAGCACCTGCTCTCCGACGTGCCGGTGGCGACCTTCCTCTCGGGCGGGCTCGACTCCAGCTATCTGACCGCGCTCGCGGCCCGTCACCGGCCCGGGATCTCCGCTTACACGATCGGGTTCCGCGCCGAGGACGCCAGGTTCGAGGCGATGCCGGACGACCTGCGCTACGCCCGGCAGGTCGCCGCGCGGTACGGCGTCGACCTGCACGAGATCGAGATCGCGCCGAACGTGCTCGACCTGCTGCCGCAGATGACGTACCACCTGGACGAGCCGATCGGCGACCCGGCCGCGATCAACACCTATCTGATCTGCTCGGCCGCGCGGGAGGCCGGCGTCAAGGTGATGCTCTCGGGGATGGGCGCCGACGAGCTGTTCGCGGGGTACCGCAAGCACCTGGCCAACGTCCTCGCGCTGCGCTACCAGCGCGTCCCGCGGCCGCTGCGGCGCGGCCTGTCCGCGGCCGTGGACCGGCTGCCCGTCGCCTCGGCACGGCGGGGGTACCGGTCGGTGCGCTTCGCGAAGCGGTTCCTTTCCTTCGCCGACCTGCCGGAGGAGACCGCGTTCCGGCGCAGTTACACCATGTACGACCAGCAGGAGCTGCTCGCCCTGGTCGATCCGGATCTGGCCGGGACGGTCGACGACGTGCTGACCGAGCACGCGGACATCTACGAGGACAACGACCTCGACGACTTCGTCAACCGCATGTGCCTGGGCGACTCCCGGATGTTCCTGCCGGGCCTGAACCTCGCGTACACGGACCGTTCCAGCATGGCCGCGTCGACCGAGGTGCGGGTGCCGTACGTGGACGTCGAGGTGGTCAGGGCGGCGTTCGCGGTGCCCGGCGACCGCAAGATCGTGGGGCGGCAGGGCAAGGCCGTCCTGAAGGAGGCGGCCGTCTCGGTCCTGCCCCGGGAGATCGTGTACCGGCCCAAGGGCCTGTTCAGCGCCCCACTGCGGGCCTGGATGAGCCGGGACCTGGCACCCCTGGTGCGCGAGGTGGTGAACGACGGCGTCCTCGTCACGTCCGGGATCCTGCGCCGCGACGCGCTGGCCCGCATGGTCGCCGAGGACGCCGCCGGTCAGCGGGACTTCTCCAAGCATCTCTGGCACGTGCTGACCCTCGAGTACTGGTATCGCGGCGCGACCTCTGGCTCCGACCAGAGTCGAGCGGCTTGACGGCGTAGAGACATAGACAAGAGGACTTCGGTGAAACAGGTCGTACAGAACTACAAGAGCGGCGAACTGGCGGTGCTCGACGTGCCGGCACCGGGGTGCAAGCCGGGGGGTGTGCTGGTCCGCAGCGCCTACTCGCTGATCTCCACCGGGACCGAGCTCATGAAGGTCTCCGAGGCGGGCATGTCGATGGTGGGCAAGGCCCGCTCCCGTCCCGACCAGGTGGCCAAGGTCATGCAGAGCGTGGCCACCAACGGAGTGCCCGCCACCTACCGCAAGGTGATGGGCAAGCTGGACTCCTACACGCCGCTCGGCTACTCGCTGTGCGGGGTCGTCGAGCAGGTCGGCGCGGGCGTCGACGACGTGAAGACCGGCGACCTGGTGGCCTGCGCGGGCAACGAGCACGCGCTGCACGCCGAGCTGAACTGGGTGCCGAAGAACCTCTACACCCCGGTGCCCGACGGCCTGGCGCCGGACCACGCCGCCTTCGGCACCGTCGGGTCGATCGCGATGCAGGGCGTGCGCCGCGGCGAGCCCCAACTGGGCGACGTGGCGCTGGTCATCGGCCTCGGCCTGATCGGGCAGCTGGTCGTGCAGCTCCTCGCCGCCGCGGGCGTACGCGTCGTCGGCGTCGACCCCGACCCGGTGCGCTGCGAGCTCGCCGAGCGGCTGGGCGCCGCGGCCTGCGGCGACCCCGCGTCCACGGCGGTGGAGGCGACCGTCGCCGAACTCACCGGCGGCCACGGCGTGGACCAGGTGTATCTGGCCGCGGGCGGCGGCAGCAACCAGCCCGTCGAGCTGGCCGCCCGGCTCAGCCGCGACCGGGGCCGGGTCGTCGACATCGGCAAGTGCCGTCTGGACCTGCCGTGGAACGCGTACTACGAGAAGGAGCTGGACGTCCGGTTCTCCCGCAGTTACGGCCCCGGGCGCTACGACCCGGAGTACGAGCTGGAGGGCCGCGACTACCCGATCGGGTACGTGCGCTGGACCGAGCGCCGCAACCTGGCGTGCTTCCTCGACCTCGTGGCCCGCCGCCGCGTCGACGTGGCGCCCCTGATCTCCCACGTCGCCGACTTCGAGGACGCCGTCGAGACGTATCGGCGCCTGAAGGACGGCGATCTCAAGGCCGTCGCCGTGCTGTTCCGCTACCCCTCCCCCGCGGCCGGGACGGAGACCGGAACGGAGACCGGGACCGAGGCTCCGGCGGTGGCCCCGGCCGTCGCCGTGCCCACGGTGAACGTGCGGCAGGGCCCCGCCCGCGCCGCCCGCACACCCGTGCGCCTGGCCTTCGTCGGGGCGGGCAACTACGCCACCTCGATGCTGCTGCCGCACCTGGCCCAGCGTGAAGGCGTCGCCCTGTCGACCGTCGTCACCACGACGGCGCTCTCCGCGGCCAACGCCAAGCGCAAGTTCGGCTTCGCCGCCGCCACCACCGATCTCGACGCCGTCCTCGGCGACCCGGCCGTCGACGCCGTGTTCTTGGTCACCCGGCACAGTTCGCACGCCGAGCTGACCCGCAAGGCGCTGCTCGCCGGCAAGAGCGTGTTCGTGGAGAAGCCGCTGGCCCTCACCGAGGACGAGCTGGCCGGTGTGCTCGCGGCGGTGGAGGAGTCCGGCAACGACCGGCTGCAGGTGGGCTTCAACCGCCGGTTCGCCCCGCTGCTCCAGGAGGCCAGGACGCGGTTCGGCGCCCGCACGGGACCGGCGAGCCTGCGCTACCTCATCAACGCGGGCCGGCTGCAGCACGGCAGCTGGTACCTCCAACAGGGCAGCGAGGGCTCGCGGTTCGCCGGTGAGGGCGGCCACTTCATCGACACGGCGAGCTGGCTGCTCGGCACCGACCCGGTCTCGGTGTACGCGCTCGCCACCCCCGGCAACGAGGACCTGCAGATCGTCCTCGGCTACCCGGACGGGTCCACCGCCACCCTCAGCTACGTCACCACCGGCGCGCCCGGCTTCCCCAAGGAGACGCTGGACCTCCTCGCGGACGGCAAGGTGCTGCGGCTCGACGACTTCGTCCGCGCCTCGGTCCACGGCGGCCGCAAGCGGTGGGTCAGCTCGCGGCTGCCCAAGGCCAGGGACAAGGGGCAGAACGCCGAACTGGCCGCCTTCGTCAGGGCGGTGCGGACCGGCGGGCCGATGCCGGTGCCGCTCGGGTCGCTCGTCGCCACCACGGCGGCCACCCTCGCCGTGCGGACCGCCCTGGCCGGCGGCGTGCCGGTGACGCTGGAGAGCGCCCGATGACCGTGAGCGCGGGAAGCCTCGGCTGGTACCTGCGGCGGCTCTCCCGGATGGGGCCGCGCGAGGTCGGCGGCCGGGCGGGTGACGCGGTGCGCAGGCGGCGGTGGCGCACCGCGCGCCCGGCGCGGCCCGGCGTGACCGGCGCCCGGTTCACGGCGGCGCTGCCCACCGGGGCACTCGCCGCGGTGCCGCCGGACGCCGCGAAGCGCCTCGTCGCCGAGGCGGACCGGCTGATGGCCGGGCACGCCGAGTTCTTCGGGGTGGGCCGCGACGACCTGGCCGACCCTGACTGGTGGTTCGACCCGAAGACGGGCCGCCGGGCCCCGGACGCGTACGCCTTCGACGTGCCGTACCGCGACGAGAACGCGGTCGGGGACATCAAGCAGATCTGGGAGCCCTCCCGCCACCAGTACCTCACCGTGCTCGCCGCCGCCCACGCGGTCACCGGTGACGAGCGGTACGCCGAGCGCGTGGCCGGGCACCTGCGGTCGTGGTGGGCGGCCAACCCGCCGCTGCGCGGCGTGCACTGGGTCAGCGGCATCGAGCTCGGGATCAGGCTGCTGTCCTGGGTGTGGATCCGCCGGCTCCTCGACGGCTGGCCGGGTGCGGCCGGGCTGTTCGAGGAGAACCCGGTGGCGCTCGACCAGATCTGGCACCACCAGCGCTGGCTGGCCGCCTTCCCCAGCCGGGGCTCCTCCGCGAACAACCACGTCATCGCCGAGGCCGCCGGACAGGCCGCCGCGGCCTGCGCGTTCGGGTGGTTCCCCGAGTCGGCGCGCTGGCGGGACGACGCGCTGCGCTCCCTGGAGCGGCATCTGCGGGCCAACACCTTCCTGTCCGGCCTCAACCGCGAACTGGCCACCGAGTACCACGGCCTCGTCCTCGAACTGGGCCTGGCCGCGGTGGCCGAGGCGGACGCCGCGGGCGTGCCGGTCCCCGGCGTGACCCGACTCGTGCTGCTGCGGATGACCGACGCGCTCGCCGCCGTCGTGGACAACCGGTTGCGGCCGCCGCGCCAGGGAGACGCGGACGACGGGCACGGCCTGGTCGTGGACGGCGCGGGCACCGACCGCTGGGGCTCGCTCCTCGCCACCGGGGAGGCGGTGTTCGGCCGGCTCGCCTGGTGGCCGGAGGTGACCGGCACCGATGTGCGCACCCCGCTGCTCGCCGCGCTCGTCCGCCCGTACGCGCGGACCGGGGCGCCGGCCGTGACCCGGCCCGCGAGCCGGCCGGGCCACTTCGCGGACGCGGGTCTGACGATCCTGCGCGGCCCGGAGGAGATCTGGTGCCGCTGCGACGGCGGCCCGCACGGCTTCCTGTCCATCGCCGCGCACGCCCACGCCGACGCCCTCTCCGTGGAGGTCCGGCACGACGGCGTCGACGTCCTCGCCGACCCGGGGACGTACTGCTACCACGGAGAGCCCGAGTGGCGGAGCTACTTCCGGTCGACCCTCGGCCACAACACCCTGGAACTGGACGGCGGCGACCAGTCCGTCTCCGGCGGCCCGTTCCTGTGGACCCGGCACGCCACGACCCGCGTCCTGGCCGCGGGCGACTCCCGCTGGACCGCCGAACACGACGGCTATGAGGGGTCCGTGCACCGCCGCCGGGTGGAACTGACGGGCGGGAGCGGGGAGCTGAGGATCGTCGACGAGGTGAGCGGGGAGCGCCGCGCCGCGCGCCTGGCGTTCCACCTCGGCCCGGCGATCACCGCGGAGTTGGAGGGGAATCGCGCACGGCTCACCTGGACCCGGGACGGCGAGGAGCGCTCCGCCGTGCTCGACCTGCCCGGGCAGCTGTCCTGGCGGGCGCACCGCGGCGAGAGCGCTCCGCCGCTCGGCTGGTACTCCCCCGGCTTCGGACGCAAGGAGCCCGCCACCACGCTGGTCGGCACCGGCTTCTGCGACGGAGTCACGGGGTTCACCACCGTGCTCGGGTTCCACGGCTAGGAGGACGCGCGGTGACGAAGAGGCGGAACCTGGTCCGGGTGGCGGCACCGCTCACCCTTGCCCTGCTGGCACTTGCGGGGTGTGAGAGCACGTCGGACGCCCCTGCGGCGGAGCCGACCGGCAAGCCCTCCACGTCCGCGGCCCGGCCCGTGGCCCGAGTGTGCGCCAAACCGGCGGCCGGCCCCGCGAAGGCGCCGGCGGGGGCGGTGACGGTCGACCCGGGGGTCGTCGGCGACCTCGCGGCGAAGACCAAGAAGAACCCCCCGAAGACCACGTTCTGGCTCCGTCCCGGCAAGCACCGGCTCGACCCCGACCGGTACGCGCAGGTCATCCCCAAGAAGGGCAACCGTTACCTCGGCGCGCCGGGCGCGGTGCTCGACGGCCGCAAGACCAACCAGTACGCGTTCGGCGGCACCGCCCGCGACGTCACCGTCGCCCACCTGACCGTGCAGCGGTTCGTGGCGCCGCCGGACGAGGGCGTGGTCAACCACGACTCGGCCGACGGCTGGCTGATCGAGCACGCGACGATCCAGCACAACTCCGGTGCCGGACTGATGGCCGGTGACCGCCAGCGGGTCCGCGCCAACTGCCTGCGCGCCAACGGCCAGTACGGCATGAACGCGTACAAGGCGAAGGGCCGGATCAGCGGTCTGGTCGTCGAGGGCAACGAGATCGTCGGCAACAACACCGGCGACTGGGAGCGGCGCAGGAAGGGCTGCGGCTGCACCGGAGGCGTGAAGTTCTGGGCCGTCAACGGCGCGGACGTGCGCGGCAATTGGGTGCACGACAACCGCGGGACCGGCCTGTGGGCGGACACCAACAACAACGACTTCCGCATCGAGGACAACGTCCTGGAGGCCAACGACGGTGCCGCGCTGATCTACGAGACGAGCTACAACGCGGTCATCCGCAGGAACACGTTCCGGCGCAACAACTGGGTCGAGGGCCGCAGGTACGCCGAGCGCGGCGACAGCTTCCCCTTCGCGACGGTGTATCTCTCCGAGTCCGGCGGCGAACCGCGGGTCCGCGCCCGCACCAGCAAGATCGAGATCTACCGGAACGTGCTGGAGAACAACTGGTCCGGGATCACCCTGTGGGAGAACGCCGACCGGTTCTGCAACAGCCCGGCCAACACCTCCTCCGGCGACTGCACCCTGCTGGTGCGCAAGACCGGGCGCTGCGCCGACCCGGCGATCGCCAAGGCGCCGCTCTACACCGACTGCCGGTGGAAGACCCAGCGCGTGGACATCCACGACAACCGCTTCGTCCTCGACAAATCCGTCGTCGACTGCACGGTGAAGTGCGACCGCATGGCGGTCCTCGCCAACTACGGCACCTACCCGGACTGGTCGCCGTACCAGGGCGAAAGCATCGCCGAGTCGATCACCCGCAAGCAGCACAACCGCTGGCACGACAACGTCTACGTCGGCCCGTGGAAGTTCGTCGCCCACGACCCGAGCCGGCTCCTCGACTTCGGGCAGTGGCAGAACATGCCGTACCAGCAGGACGCGGGGAGCACCCTCCGCGCACGGGCCGGTGATTGAGATGGACGGGGAACGCACACCGAGGGCCGTCGGGGCGGCCTGGGGCCTTCTGGTCCTCAACACGCTCGGCTCCGCGGGGGCGGTGACCATCGTGCCGCTGCCCCGCTCCCTCATCCAGATGGTGACCATGGGCGCGCTGGTCGCCGCGTTCGCGCTGGCGCTCGCCGTCAACCTGCGGCTGCAAGTGCGGCCCAGCGCCTACGTGTTCCTGCTCACCCTGCTGCTGGTGCCGAGCGTGATCTCCAGCGCCGATCTGGAGTCCGGGTTCGGCGCGCTGTTCCGCTGCGCCAGGCTGGCCCTCTTCATCGCCACGCTCTGGCTGCTCAGCCGCTGGTGGGACGGTGGCCTGACCTTCGTCCGGCACCACATCCGGATGTACTTCGCGGTCCTCGGGTCGGTCGCCGCCGGGCTGCTCATCTCGCCGGGCACGGCGCTGCCCGACCTCTACGGCGGGCGGCTGGTCGGCGCGCTGTGGCCGCTCACGCCGCCGCAGATCGGCCAGTACGCCGCGGTGATCATCGGGCTCACGGTGCTGCTCGTCCTCGGGCGCAGGACCGACCGGGCCGGCGCGGCGGTCGTCATCGTGCCGTCCCTCGTCCTGCTCGCGCTGACCCACACCCGTACGGCCACCCTCGGCCTGCTCATCGGTCTCGCGCTTGCGATCGGCTCGCTCGTCCTGACCAGCGCGGCCGCCCGCCGGTTCTTCGCCTGGACGGTGCTGTGCGCCCTGGTGGCCGTGGTGGGGTTCGCCTCCGCCCTCCAGGCGTGGTTCCTGCGCGGGCAGACCGAGGAGAACTTCTCCAACCTCACCGGCCGGGCCAAGGTCTGGGACGCCCTGCTCGCCGCGCCTCGTACGACGGCGGAGCAGCTCTTCGGCATGGGCCTCGGCGACAAGTCGTTCGGCGGGCTGCCGATCGACAACAGCTGGCTCGCCGTCTACAACGAGCAGGGCCTGACGGGTGCCGCGATCGTGGCGACGGTCATCGTCGTCCTCGCCGCCGTCGCGCTGCTGCGGCCGCCGTCGCTCCAGCGGGCCTGCGCGATCTTCCTGATCAGCTACTGCGCGATCGCGTCGTACACCGAGGCCGGCCTCGGCGACGCCTCGCCCTATCTGCTCCATCTCGCCCTGGCCGCCTCGCTGTTGGCGACTCCCGCCGCCGCGACGCGGCCGCCGGCCCCGGAGACCGCCCGACGACGTGTCCCGCGCTGGGCCCAGGAACGGAGGTGACCGCCCCCATGCACGTCCTCGTGGTGCACAACCGCTACGGCTCGGCACAGCCGAGCGGCGAGAACAAGGTCGTCGACCAGGAGGTGGCGCTGCTGCGCGCGGCCGGTCACCGGGTCGAGGTGTTCGAGCGGCGCAGCGACGACATCGCCGCCCGGTCCCTGCCGGGCAAGGCCGCGGTGCCGTTCCTCGTGCCGTGGAATCCGGGGGTCCGCCGGGAGCTCGCCGCCCGCCTGCGCGCCGGGCGGCCGGACGTGGTGCACGTCCACAACGTCTTCCCGCTCCTGTCGCCCGCGGTCCTCGCCGCCTGCGCCGACGCGGGCGTGCCCGCGGTGGCCACGCTCCACAACTACACGCAGGTCTGCCCGCCCGGCACCCTGCAGCGGGACGGCCGGCCGTGCACCGAGTGCGTCGGGACGACGGTGCCGCTGCCCGCCGTCCGGCACGGCTGCTACCGGAACTCCCGCCTGGCGACCGTGCCGCTCGCGGTCGGCCTGTCGGTCAACCGGCGGCGGTGGTGGTCCGGCGTGGAGCGGTTCTTCTGCATCTCCGCGGCGCAGCGCGACGTCCTGGTGCGGGCCGGCATGCCGGGCGAACGCCTCGCGGTCAAGCACAACTTCGTGCCGGACCCGGCGGCCCGCCGTACGGGCGAGGGCGAGCACCTGCTGTATCTGGGCCGCCTCGCCGAGGCCAAGGGCGTACGGCTGCTCATGGCGGCGTGGGACGAGCTGGCCGCGGACGGCGGGGTGGGGGTGCCGCTGGTGATCGCCGGCACGGGGCCGCTGGAGCGGGAGGTGACCGCGTGGGCGGCGGGCCGCGACGACGTGCGCTACGTCGGCCTGTACGACACGGCCCGGTGCCAGGAGGCCATCGCGCGGTCGGTCGCCGTGGTGGCCCCCTCGACGTGGCTGGAGGCGTTCGGCCTGGTGGTCGTGGAGGCGATGGCGGCCGGGGTGCCGACCGTCGCCGCCGGTCACGGCGCCTTCGCCGAGCTGGTCGAGGACGGGGTGACCGGGCTGCTGCACCGGCCGGGCGAGGCCGCCTCGCTCGCGTCCCGCATACGCCGGATCGCGGTCGAGAAGGACCGCAACCGGGAGATGGGCCTGGCGGCCCGGCGCCGTTACGAGCTGGGGTTCAGCCCGGCCGTCGGCCTGGACCGCCTGGTGGAGGGGTACCGCACCGCGATCGCGGGGCGGTCAGCACTGGCTCGCGGCGGGGACACGCCCGCGAGCAGGGGGGATGGGGACAGCAGATGACACGATGCCGACTCTGCGGCTCGGAAGCGATGGCGAGCGTCGTCGACCTGGGGGCGACGCCGCCGTGCGAGAGCTTCCTCGCCGCGGACCAACTGGACGGGCCGGAGCCCGCTTACCCGCTGCACCTGCGGGTCTGCACGGAGTGCTGGCTCGCGCAGATACCGCCGTTGATCACGCCGGAGGAGACGTTCAGCGAGTACGCGTACTTCTCCTCCTTCTCGACCTCCTGGGTGGAGCACGCGCGCACGTTCGTCGCCGACGCCGTCGAGCGGGTGGGGCTCGGCGCCGACGCCTTCGTGGTGGAGGTCGCGAGCAACGACGGATACCTGCTGAAGCACGTGGTGGACCGGGGGATCCGCTGCCTCGGCGTCGAACCGTCGGTGAACGTGGGTGCGGCGGCGCGGGACGCGGGGGTGCCGACGGTCACGGAGTTCCTGAGCCCGGAGACCGGTGCGGCCGTCCGCGCCGGGCACGGCCCGGCCGACCTGGTCGTGGCCAACAACGTGTACGCGCACATTCCCGACGTGGTCGGGTTCACGCGGGGGCTGCGCGCCCTGGTCGCCGACGACGGCTGGGTCTCCATCGAGGTGCAGCACCTGCTGACCCTGATCGAGGAGAACCAGTACGACACGATCTACCACGAGCACTTCCAGTACTACACGGTCGCCTCCGCGATGCGGGCCCTGGCGAGCGGTGGACTCGCCCTCGTGGACGTCGAGTTGCTGCCGACGCACGGCGGCTCGATCCGGCTGTGGGCGCGGCCCGCCGAGGTGGCCGGCGAGCCGAGCCGGCAGGTGACCGACGTGCTGGCCCGCGAGAAGGCGGCCGGGCTCCAGGAGCTGTCCGGGTACACCGAGTTCTCCGCGCGGGTCGCCAAGGTGCGCAGGGACCTCCTCAAGTTCCTGATCACGGCGGCCGAGCGCGGCGAGACGGTCGTCGGCTACGGCGCCCCTGGCAAGGGCAACACCCTGCTCAACCACTGCGGCATCCGGCCCGACCTGCTCGCGTACACCGTCGACCGCAACCCGTACAAGCACGGCCGGTTCACCCCGGGCACCCGCATCCCGATCCTGCCGCCCGAGCAGATCGCCGCCGACAAGCCGGATTACGTCCTCGTCCTGCCCTGGAACCTGCGGGCCGAACTGGTCGAGCAGCTGTCCTTCGTGCACGAGTGGGGCGGCCGGCTCGTCTTCCCCATCCCGGAACTGAGCGTCGTCGAAGCAGCGTCCCGAAAGGTCACAGCATGAAGGTCGTACTGTTCTGCGGCGGTTACGGGATGCGGATGCGCAACGGCAGCTCCGACGACGTGCCCAAGCCGATGGCGATGGTCGGCCCCAGGCCGCTGATCTGGCACGTGATGCGCTACTACGCGCACTTCGGGCACACGGAGTTCATCCTGTGCCTGGGCTACGGCGCCCACCACATCAAGGAGTTCTTCCTCAACTACGAGGAGACGACCTCCAACGACTTCGTCCTGCGGGGCGGGCGGACCGAGCTGCTCTCCACCGATATATCGGAGTGGACGATCACGTTCGCGCAGACCGGCATCGAGTCCCCGATCGGCGAGCGGCTGCGCCGGGTCCGCCACCACCTGGACGGCGACGAGATGTTCCTCGCCAACTACGCCGACGTGCTCACCGACGCCCCGCTGCCGGAGATGATCGACCGGTTCGCCCGGCGCGACGCCGGCGCGTCGATGATGGTGGTGCCGCCGCAGTCCTCGTTCCACTGCGTGGAGCTGGGCGAGGACGGCCTGGTGGGGGGCATCACCCCGGTGAGCGAACTGCCGATGTGGGAGAACGGCGGCTACTTCGTGCTCCGCCAGGAGGTCTTCGACCACATCCCGGACAACGGCGACCTGGTCGCCGACGGCTGCGGCGGACTGGCCAAGCAGGGACGGCTCGTGGCGCACCGGCACCGCGGCTTCTGGAAGCCGACGGACACCGTGAAGGAGCGCGCCGCGCTCGACGAGGCCTACGCCCGCGGCGACCGCCCGTGGGCCGTGTGGGAGCGGGACGGCGCGGGGGTGCGGGCATGATCCGGCTCGGCGCGGGGCGACTTGGACGGGTCGTGGCGGTGGGCGCGCACTGCGACGACATCGCCATCGGCGCCGGCGGCACGCTGCTGACCCTGTGCCTCGCGCACCCGGGGATCCGCGTCGACGCGCTGGTGCTCACCGGCGGTGGCGGCGAGCGGGAACAGGAGGAGCGGGCCGCGCTCGCCGCCTTCTGTCCGGGCGCCGACCTGCGCCTGACCGTGCTCAAGCTGCCGGACGGCCGGGTACCGGTGCACTGGGACGAGGCCAAGGCCGCCGTCGAGGAACTGCGGGCGCAGGGCGACCCTGATCTGGTCCTGGCCCCGCGCACCGATGACGCGCACCAGGACCACCGGGGCCTCGCGCAGCTGATCCCCACCGCGTTCCGCGACCACCTCGTGCTCGGCTACGAGATCGTCAAGTGGGACGGCGACCTCGGCCGCATGGCGGCGTACCAGCCGCTGTCGCCGGAGACCGCGGAGCGGAAGGTGCGGCTGCTGCAGGAGCACTACCCGTCGCAGCGCCACCGGCCCTGGTACGACCGGGAGGCCTTCCTCGGGCTCGCCCGGATCCGCGGCATCGAATGCCACGCGCGCTACGCCGA
This sequence comes from Streptomyces sp. NPDC037013, assembly GCF_055607265.1. Taxonomy (NCBI): domain Bacteria; kingdom Bacillati; phylum Actinomycetota; class Actinomycetes; order Kitasatosporales; family Streptomycetaceae; genus Streptomyces; species Streptomyces sp. NPDC037013. The sequence goes on from NZ_JBVJRV010000005.1 coordinate 518,020, forward strand.
GGCGTTCGCCGTCACCAAACTCACTCTCGACCTGGGGGAATGAACCTTGCGCGTACTGCTCACCGGACACCAGGGCTATCTGGGCACCGTGATGGCCCCGGTCCTCGCGGCCGCCGGACACGAGGTCGTCGGTCTCGACGCCGGTCTGTTCGCCGACTGCGTGCTCGGCCCGGCCCCCGCTGACCCGCCCGGCCACCGGGTGGACCTGCGTGACGTCACGGCCGAACACGTGGCCGGGGTGGATGCCGTCATCCACCTCGCCGCGCTCTCCAACGACCCGCTGGGGTCGCTCGCGCCGGAGCTCACCTACGACATCAACCACCACGCGTCGGTACGCCTGGCCCGGCTCGCCCGCGACGCCGGGGTGCGGCGCTTCCTGTACGCGTCGACGTGCTCGGTCTACGGTGCCGCGGGCGGCGGCGACCTGGTCGGCGAGGACGCCCCGCTGCGGCCCGTGACCCCGTACGCGGAGTCCAAGGTGCGGGTGGAGGACGACCTGCACGCGCTGGCCGACGGCGACTTCACCCCGGTCTACATGCGCAACGCCACCGCGTTCGGCTACTCGCCCCGGCTCCGCGCCGACATCGTGCTGAACAACCTGGTGGGCCACGCGCTGCTCTCCGGCGAGGTGCTCGTGCTCTCCGACGGCACGCCCTGGCGTCCGCTGGTGCACGCCGTGGACATCGCGCGGGCCTTCACGGCCGCGCTGGACGCGCCGCGCGAAGCGGTGCACGACCGGGCGTTCAACATCGGCAGCGAGACCAACAACGTCACCGTCGCCGAGATCGCCGGGCAGGTCGCCGACGCGGTCGCCGGCGCGAAGGTGGTGATCACCGGCGAGAACGGCGCCGACCCCCGCTCGTACCGGGTGGACTTCTCCCGGTTCCGCGCCGCCGTCCCCGGCTTCGACTGCGAGTGGACGGTGCGGCAGGGCGCGCTCGAACTCGCCGACGCCTACCGGAAACACGGGCTGACCCGGGAGGACTTCGAGCAGCGTTTCACCCGGCTCGCCGTGCTGCGCGCGGCGTCCGGCGCGGGCACCGTCGACGACAGCCTGCGGCGGCGCGGATGACGGGGCCGGGCCGGGAGATGCACGCGCTGGTGGAGCGGCTGTACCCGCTCTGCCGGAGCATCACGGGCGACGGCGTGCGGGCCACCCTGGAGATCGTCGACGAGTACGTTCCGCTGCGGCTGCACGAGGTGCCGACCGGGACGCAGGTGCTCGACTGGACGGTGCCGCAAGAGTGGAACATCCGGGACGCGTACATCGCCGACGCCACCGGCCGCCGGGTCGTCGACTTCGCCGCGTCCAGCCTGCACGTCCTCGGCTACAGCGTGCCGGTCTCGGCGACGATGCCCCTGTCCGAGCTGCGCGAGCACCTGTACACCCTTCCGGAGCACCCGAGTTGGGTGCCGTACCGCACCAGCTACTACAAGCCGGAGTGGGGGTTCTGCCTGGCCCAGGAGACCCTGGACGCCCTGCCGGACGGGGAGTACGAGGTACGGATCGACTCCACGCTCGCCGACGGCCACCTCACCTACGCCGAGCACGTGGTCCCCGGCCGGGTCCCCGACGAGGTGATCGTCTCCTGCCACGTGTGTCATCCGTCGCTGGCCAACGACAACCTCGCCGGCATCGCGGTGGCGACGTTCCTCGCCCGGGCCCTGGCCGAGCGGACGCCGTACCACACCTACCGATTCATCTTCGCCCCCGGCACCATCGGGGCGATCACCTGGCTGGCCCGCAACGCGGAGCGGATCGATCAGGTCAAGCACGGTCTCGTGCTGGCCTGCGCCGGCGACCGGGGGCAGTTGACGTACAAGCAGAGCAGGCGCGGCGACGCGGAGATCGACCGGGTGCTGCGGCACGTCCTGACCACCTCCGAACGCCCGCACCGGATCACGGAGTTCACCCCGTACGGCTACGACGAGCGGCAGTACTGCTCCCCCGGGTTCGACCTCGGCGTGGGCTCGCTCAGCCGGACCCCGTACGCGGGCTACCCCGAGTACCACACCTCGGCGGACAATCCGGACTTCGTCTCGCCCGAGGCGATGGCGGACACGCTCGCCGTCTGCCGGGAGGCGTTCGACGTCCTCGACCGCAACCGGCGGTACGTCAACCTCAGCCCGTACGGCGAACCGCAGTTGGGCCGGCGCGGGCTGTACGACGCGCTCGGCGGCCGCAGCGACACCAAGCAGGCCCAGATGGCCATGCTCTGGGTGCTGAGCCTCTCCGACGGCGAGCACGGTCTGCTGGACGTCGCCGAGCGGTCCGGGCTGCCGTTCGACACCGTCGCCACCGCGGCCGACGCCCTGGCCGCCGCCGGGCTGATCAAGGCATGACGCCGATGACCACCGAGGGGGAGAGCGCGCAGGGCCGCACGGCCCCGGCCGGGCGGACCGCCAAGCGGGCCATGGTCGGCCGGCTCTCCTGGGGGCTCGCCGACCAGGCGGCGTCCAGCATCTCCAACTTCGCGGTGGGGATCTACGTGGCCCGCTCGCTGGGCCTTGCCGCGTTCGGCGTCTTCAGCCTGGCCTGGGTGACGTACGGCGTGGTGCTCAGCGTCTCCCGGGGCCTTGCCACCGACCCGCTCGTGGTGCGCTTCAGCGGGGTGCCCGAGGCGGCCTGGCGCGGGGCGGTGGCCCGCTCGTCGGGCGCGGCGCTCGGTGTCGGCGCCGCCGTCGGCGCGGCGTGCCTGGTGGCCGGCCTCGCTCTGGGCGGACGCGTGGGGCCCGCGTTCGCCTGCCTCGGCGTCGTGCTGCCGGGGCTGCTCGTGCAGGACGCCTGGCGGTACTCGTTCTTCGCCGCGGGGGCCGGGCGGAAGGCGTTCGTCAACGACCTGGTGTGGGGCGTCGCGCTCGTCCCCGCCATGGTGGTGGCGGCGCGCGTGGGCAGCGTGGCCGCGTACGTGGTCGCCTGGGGCGCGTCCGCCGCCGTGGCCGCGGTCTACGGCTGCTTCCAGTCCGGGATCCTGCCGCGCCCGGCCGGGGCGCGCGCGTGGCTGCGCGAACACCGCGACCTCAGCTACCGCTACCTCGTCGAGAACACCTGCGTCAGCGGCGCGAGCCAGCTGCGGGCGTACGGTCTCGGTGCGATCGTCGGGGTCGGCGCGGTGGGCGCGATCCGGGGGGCCGAGCTGCTGCTCGGCCCGTTCCTCGCCATCCTGATGGGTCTCTCCCTGGTCACCGTCGCCGAGGCGGCGAGGGTGCTGCGCCAGGCCCCGCACCGCCTCGGCTCCTTCTGCCTCGCCCTCGGCGGCGGGCAGGCCGTCGCCGCGCTGCTCTGGGGCGCGGCACTGCTGCTCGTGCCGGACCGGGCAGGCGAACTCGTGCTCGGCGACGTCTGGGACTCCGCCTCCCGGCTCATCGTGCCGGCCGCGCTCGGCGTCGCGGGCGCCGGCCTCGGCACCGGCGCGGCGGCCGGGCTGCGCGCGCTCGCCGCCGCCCGGCGCAGTCTGCGCAGCCAGCTGTTCGCCTCAGCCTGCTACGTCGCAGGCGGACTCGGCGGGGCCGCCGCGGCCGGCACGGTCGGCTCGGCCTGGGGCGTCGCCGCCGCGACCGCCTGCGGCTCGGCCGTGTGGTGGCTGCAACTGCGGGCCGCCCTGCGCGAGCGCCACCAGAACTCCATCCGTGAAGTGAGGACGTCATGACCGCCCAACCCCGGCTGAGCATCGGCCTGCCCGTCTACAACGGCGAGGAGTACCTCGCCGAGTCCCTCGACGCCCTGCTCGGCCAGACGTACGAGGACTTCGAACTGGTCATCACCGACAACGCCTCGACCGACGGGACCCAGGACATCTGCCGCAAGTACGCCGCCCGGGACTCGCGGATCCGCTACCTCCGCCTGGCCCGGAACATCGGCGCGGCGCCGAACCACAACTACGTGTTCACGCAGTGCCGCGGCGAGCTGTTCAAGTGGGCGTCGCACGACGACCTGTACGCCCGCGACCTGCTGCGCCGCTGCGTGGAGGCGCTCGACGAGCGGCCCGACGTGGTCCTCGCCCACTCCGGCCAGGCGGTCATCGACGGCGAGGGCCGGGTCAAGGTCCCCTACGAGTACGGGATCGCCACCGACTCGCCGCGCGCGCCGGAGCGCTTCCGCAGCTTCCTCTTCGAGCCCGGCGGCGACGACTTCTACGGCGTGATGCGGGCCGACGTGCTGCGCCGGGTGCGGCCGCACGACAGCTACCACCACGCGGACCGCACGTTCGTCGCGGAGATCGTCCTGAACGGGCCGTTCCACCAGGTGCCGGAGCTGCTGTACTTCCGCCGCGACCACCCCACCCGCGCCGAGCGGGCCAACCCCTCCAAGCGCTCCCGGTGCGTCAACCTCGACCCGCGCCGGGCGGGCCCGCTGCACCCCACGCCCCGGCTGCTCGCCGAGTACGTCTGGGGCTTCGCGTCGGCGATCCGGCGGGCGCCGCTCTCCTCGGCCGACCGCGGCGCGTGCTACCGCCACCTCGCGGCCTGGATGGCCAGCCGGGCCCGGCCGGGCGCGGGCGAGCGGGTCGAGGACCGCGCCCCGGCCGACCCGGCGCTGACCACCGTCTCCGTCGACGCCCTCGTCGCGGGACGCGAGGGCAGGCAGGCATGACGGTGGTGGACGGAACCCCGCCGCGCGTCGGGGTGTTCGGCCTGCTCGGCTCGGGCAACCTCGGCAACGACGGGTCGCTCGAAGCGGTGCTCGGCTACCTCCGCGCCGAGCACCCCGAGGCGCTCGTGGACGCGCTGTGCGGCGGGCCCGAGGCGGTCACCGCCCGGTACGGGATCCCCGCGACTCGGCTGCACTGGTACCGCGGCGAGTACCGGACGGCGTCGCGCGCGGGCGCCGTCGCGGGCAAGGCCATCGGCAAGGTCGTCGACGTCGTCCGCACGGCCCTCTGGGTGCGCGACCACGACGTGGTGATCGTGCCGGGCATGGGGGTCCTCGAGGCCACGCTGCCGCTGCGGCCGTGGGGCTTCCCGTACGCGCTGTTCCTGCTCTGCGCCTCGGGCCGCCTCTCGGGCACCCCGGTGGCGCTGGTGGGCGTCGGCGCGGACCCCATCGCGGTCCGGCCGACCAGGGCCCTGGTGCGCTGGTCGGCGCGGCTGGCCGCGTACCGGTCGTACCGGGACACGCACTCCCGCGACGCGATGCGGGCGATGGGGGTGGACACCGCCCGCGACCAGGTCTACCCCGACCTCGCCTTCGCCCTGCCCGCCCCGCGTGCGAGCATGCCGCCGAAGCGGCCGGGCACCGTCTGCGTCGGCGTCATGGACTTCCACGGCGGTGACGCCGACCGCGCCAGGGCCGATGAGATCCACCGCCGCTACCTCGAAGGGACGACCCGGTTCGTCCGCTCGCTGGCCGAGGCCGGCAGGCCCGTGCGGCTGCTCACCGGCGACGCGTGCGACGCGCCGGTGGTCGCGGCGATCCTGGCCGCGGTGGACTCGCCGCTGGTCACCGCGGCCGAAGCGGCCTCGCTCGCCGACCTGATGGCGGAGACGGCCGCCGCCGACGCGGTGGTGGCGACCCGCTACCACAACCTGATCTGCGCGCTGAAGGCCGGCACGCCGACGCTCGCCCTCAGCTACGCGGCCAAGAGCGACGCCCTCATGGACCGGATGGGCCTCGGCGCGTACTGCCACCCGGCCCGCGAGGTCGACGCCGACAAACTGATCGAGCAGTTCGGGGAATTGGAGGAGCGGGCGACGGAACTGCGGCGGACGCTTGCCGAGCGAAACCGTACCGCCGCACGCCAACTGGAGTGCCAGTTCACCGAGTTGTCCGCGACCCTGTTCCCGACGACCGACCACGCGCGAGCCCGCACCCGGCAGGAGAGCCCATGAAAGTGACCGAAGTCCCGGAGATCGCGGGCGCGTTCCTCTTCGAACCGACCCCGCACGCCGACGAACGCGGCTTCTTCTGCCGCACCTTCGACGCCGACGTGGTCCGCTCGGTCGGCCTCGACCCGGACGCCTTCATCCAGGACAGCCTCTCCCGCTCGGTCCGCGGCGTGCTGCGCGGCCTGCACCTGCGCTCCGGCGCGGGCGAGGCCAAGCTGGTGCGGTGCTCGTACGGGAAGATCTTCGACGTCGTCGTGGACCTGCGGCCGCAGTCGCCGACCCACCTGGGCCGCGCCTTCTTCGAACTGTCCGGCGACACCCAGGCGACCCTGTACATCCCCGCCGGGTGCGCGCACGGCTTCCAGGCGCTCACCGAGACCGCCGACACCTCGTACCGGATCGACCGCCCGCACGACCCCGCCGAGGACGTCACGATCGCCTTCGACGACCCGGAACTCGCCATCCCGTGGCCGCTGCCGGTCACCTCGATGTCCCGGCGGGACCGGGAGGCCCCGAGCCTCGCCGAGGCCCTGAAGCAGAAGGAGAGTTGAGGCCGACGTGGACACCGAGGAGTTCCGGCTGCCCCGGTCGCGGCTGGCGAACGAACGCCTGCACGCGCTGGTCCCCGGCGGCGCGCACACGTACGCCAAGGGCGACGACCAGTACCCCGAGGGCCTGGCCCCGGTCATCAGCCACGGCCGCGGCGCCCATGTGTGGGACGTCGACGGCAACCGCTACATCGAGTACGGATCGGGGCTGCGCTCGGTCAGCCTCGGCCACGCGCACCCCCGCGTGACGGAGGCGGTGCGCCGCGAACTCGACCGCGGCAGCAACTTCGTGCGGCCGTCCGTCATGGAGGTCGACGCCGCCGAACGCTTCCTCGCCACGGTGCCGACCGCCGAGATGGTGAAGTTCACGAAGAACGGCTCCGACGCCACCACCGCCGCGGTACGCCTCGCGCGCGCCGCCACCGGACGCCCGCGGGTGGCCGTCTGCGCCGACCACCCGTTCTTCTCCGTCGACGACTGGTTCATCGGCAGGACACCGATGTCCGCGGGCATCCCGGCGTCGACCACCGAGCTGACCGTGGCGTTCCCGTACGGAGACCTGGCGGCCACCGAGGAGCTGCTCACCCGGTACGAGGGCGAGGTCGCCTGCCTGATCCTGGAACCGGCCACCCACAACGAGCCGGCCCGGGGCTCTCGGCCCCCTTCCGGCGGAGAGGACCCCACCGCCGGCTATCTCGCGGGCCTGCGCGACCTCGCCGACCGGCACGGCTGCGTCCTGGTCTTCGACGAGATGATCACCGGTTTCCGCTGGTCCGAGGCGGGCGCCCAAGGCCTGTACGGCGTCACCCCCGACCTCTCCACCTTCGGCAAGGCGCTGGGCAACGGCTTCGCGGTCTCCGCGCTGGCCGGCCGCCGCGAGCTGATGGAAAGGGGCGGCCTGCGCCACCCCGACGACCGCGTCTTCCTCCTCTCCACCACGCACGGCGCGGAGACCCACTCCCTGGCCGCCGCGATGGCGGTGCAGGCCACCTACGTCGAGGAGGGCATCACCGCGCGCTTGCACGCCCTCGGCGAACGGCTGGCCGCCGGTGTCCGGGAGGCCGCCGCGGCGATGGGCGTGGGCGACCACGTGGTCGTCCGGGGCCGGGCCAGCAACCTCGTCTACGCCACCCTCGACGAGCAGGGCCGCCCGTCCCAGCCGTACCGCACGCTGTTCCTGCGCCGGCTCCTCGAAGGCGGGGTGCTCGCCCCTTCCTTCGTGGTGAGCAGCGCGCTCGACGACGCGGACATCGACGCCACGGTCGAGGTGGTGGCCCAGGCGTGCGCGGTCTACCGGAAGGCGCTGGACGCGGGCGACCCGAACCCATGGCTGGGCGGCCGCCCGGTGAAGCCGGTGTTCCGCCGCAAGGCGTGAACGGGAGGCGGCCGACCGAACCGACGCACGGACGTCACGTCACCTCACGCCGAGCCAGCGGGAGTTGACGTACGCCCTACCCCTCCGACCCGATCGACGAGCCACGCGGTGGCCGGTGTCGCCGCGAGCGCGGTGCACCAGCCGCCGAGCGCGTCGGTCGGGTAGTGCGCGCCCAGGGCGACCTGCGCCCACCCCATGGCGACCCCGGCGCCCAACGCGGCGGCGGCCACGAGTGAGATGCCGGCCGCCCTGCCGAGACCGAGCCGCCCGACTGCAAGCAGCGCCAGGACAAGTGCGAGGGAGGTGAGGAAGGCGGTGTGCCCGCTCGGGTAGGACAGATTGCCGTCGCCGTGAATGGTGCGCCCCACAAGCGACTTGAGCACGGTGGCCGTCACGACGGTGACGCCGACGCCGGCCACGACGAGCACGGCGCCACGAACCCACCGCAGCAGCAGACACCCGACCACCGCGGCCACGACGAGGAACGCAGACCCGACGGGCTCCCCCAGAAAGTCCACGGCCAGAGCGACACGCCGCCACGGCGGCCCCACACTGTCCGCGGTCGGCTCCACGAACCACCGATCCACGGCACCGGCCCGACTGTGCCCGGCGTACATGCCCCCGATCACGCCGACCACCAGCACGGCGAGCCCCGCGACCGCCCCCAGCCATGGGCGTAACGAGGGGACCAGCACATCGTCCCCCGACCGGTCTCTCACAAGCCCCCCGCTCCCCCGAGAACTGGACGCCGACAGGGCCGGGACGGCCGCTGCCTGCTCGCCCCACCATACGGCCGCGGGGGTCGGCCGCAGCGTGGCGCCACCGCACCCCGGCCGTCCCCGCGCCTCACGTGTGGCCGTCCCTGCGCCGACCTCCAAGTACCGGGCGGCACAACGGATGTGCGCACCGGGCGCCGCCGGGCCCCGGCCAGGTTCCAGCCCTTGAGAAGGGTGGCTTCCGGCCGCCTTCCGGTGCGGGATGGGGGTTATCCTGAGGTACGGACGTCCTGGACCCCGGCGGACCTGTTGTTGCTCGGCACAAATGGCCGCGGGGAGCGGACCACGTGGTCCGGTCACCCGCCTCCCCCGAATGTATGTCTCCGCCGGGAGCGTCCCGAGGAGGAGCCTGGAGTCAGGCTCCGCACGTGGCTCCGCCCGGCGGGTCTCTGGAACCGAGGCGTCATGCCCCTACCACAGTTGAACGTCTACCGGCACGACAGGAAGACCCGGGCCCTGATCACGCTGGCCGGTGAGATCGATCTGGAGACGGTGCCGCTGATGCGTACGGCGCTCGCGCGGTGCCTCCAGGACGGCATGCGCACCATCGACATCGATCTCACCCCTGTCACCTTCTGCGACTGCAGCGGCCTCAACGCCTTCGTCGAGGCGTCCCTGGACTCCACGACGGCGGGGGGAACACTGCGGCTGCACCACCCGCCTCCGCTGCTGGCATGGATGATCGAGCTGGCCGGCTGCGGCTTCGTCCTCATGGGGCTGCCTGCCGCTCCCGTGCCGCCACCCGTCCAGGACTCCCTTCCCTCCGGGCTGGATCCACTCCCCGTGACACGTCCCGAAAGATCGCGTCGGCCCGCTCCCGCGGTCCCCGGCGGTGTGCTGTGACGGGCTGGCCCCGGCGGGGGCGGTCGCGGCAGCCCGTGGGCGACGAGAAGTGCGACATCGGTGCGGTGCGGCTGCGTCAGGTGAACCGGTGGCTGGTGGAAGGCCTGCGCCAGGAGCTGGCGGATCTGTACGTGGCCTCCTGCGAGACCGAGGCCGCCGAGGAGTACCGCAGCGGCAGCCGGGCGGGGTTCCTGGACCGTCTGGCCGGTGACATCCGCCTGCCGGGGTTCGCCATGGTGATCGCGGAGACGGACGGCCTGGTGGGGTGCGCCTTTGGGTTCCCGGTGCGCGGCGACGGCTCATGGTGGCTGGGCTTCGACGGGGCACTGCCGCCCGGCATCGGCCAACTCACCGAGTCCGACCGAGTCTTCGCCGTCACCGGCATCCTGGTCCGCCCGCATCCACGGGACCGGGCCAGGGACCTGGCCCGCCGCCTCCAGGAGCGGCTGCTCGCCGATCACCAGGCATCGCTCGGCACCACCTTGCTGGACCGGGCCGATGGCCCGTCCCGCGACGCCTACCGCTCCTGGGGGTGGCAGGACATCGGAGAGATCCGGCGGCCGCGTGGCCACACGGTCTTCCGCGCCCTGGTGCTTCCCCTCGGAGAGCGAACCGTGGCGAGGCTGGAGGGGCCGACCCACCCCTCCTGGGCGCGGTGGCCCGGGTGACCCCCAACGGCCGGTCGTCGCGGATTCGCCTGCTGGTCGCCGAGCAGGCGGCCCGGCGTGGCGGCCGGGTCGGCGTGGTGGACGTGTGCGCCGCGGCGGTGGCCGCGCTGCCGGTCGACGGGGCCGGGCTCTCCGTGATGTCCCGGACCGCGGCAAGCCATCCGCTGTGCAGTACCGACGACATCAGCGAGCAACTGGAGGAGCTGCAGCTCACCTTGGGCGAGGGGCCGTGTGTGGACGCCTTCACGCACGGCACGGCCGTCCTCACGCCCGACCTGCGCATCAGTGAACTGCAGGACTGCTGGCCGGTGTTCGCGAACACGGCGCTGGCGGCCGGAGCGCACGCCGTCTTCGCGCTCCCCCTGCAGATCGGGGCGATCAACCCCGGAGTCCTGGACCTGTACGCCCGGGCCCCGGTCCGGCTGGGCGGGGAGGAGCTGGCCGACGCCCTGGCGTTCGCCGAGTTCGCGACGCTGGTCCTGCTGGACGCCCGGATCGACACGACCGGCGCACCACCCGACGACGGCGCGGCCCAGGGGCACTGCGAGGACCTGGGCGGGTACCGGGCGGAGATCTCCCAGGCCACCGGCATGCTCACCGTCCAGCTCGGCGTGGGGATCGACGAGGCCTTCGTCCGGCTGCGCGCGTACGCCTACGCCCATGGGCGGCGGCTCACCGTCGTCGCCGCCGACGTGGTGGCCCGACGGCTCCGCTTCTCCCCCGACGCGGAGCCGACCCAGAGGGACGAGGACCCGTGACGCCCCCGCCCGGTCCGGTGGATGCACGGCACCGCACCTCCGGCCCTCTTCAGGCAGAGCCAGTCTCGACAAAGGGTGTAGAAAATGAATGAGCAACTCCTGGCCAAGACGTTCGTCGAGTTGGCGGACAACCTGGTCGCCGACTTCGACCTGATCGACTTCCTGCGCCTGCTGGCCGACCGCTGCGTCGGGATGCTCGGCGCGAGCGCCGCCGGTGTGCTGCTCGCCGACCGGAACGGTGACCTGCGTGTCATGGCCGCTTCCGACGAACAGGTGCGGCTGCTCGAGCTCTTCCAGCTCCAGAACGACGAGGGCCCCTGCCTGGACTGCTTCCGAACGGGCACCCCGGTGGCCGTCACCGACCTGAGTACGGAGACCGCCCGCTGGCCCCGTTTCGTCGCCCAGGCGCAGCTGCACGGTTTCGGCGCGGTCCAGGCCCTGCCCATGCGGTTGCGGGACGAGGTCGTCGGTGCGCTGAATCTCTTCCGTACCGCTCCCGGCCCCTTCGACCCGGTGGACATCCCCATCGCGCAGGCCATGGCCGACGTCGCCACCATCAGTCTCCTCCAGCAACGTTCCACCGAGCGCACCACGGTCCTCAACGAGCAATTGCAGACCGCACTCAACAGCCGCGTACTGATCGAGCAGGCCAAGGGCAAACTGGCCGAACGCCAGGGCATCGACATGGAACAGGCGTTCAGCGCTCTGCGCGGCTACGCCCGCTCCCACCAGCTCCGCCTGTCCGACGTGGCCCGTGCCTTCATCGACGACACGGATCCCCTCGTCGGCCTGACGTTCTGAGTAAGGAGGACGCGCCGGTTGACGACCTCGGCCGATCCTCCCGGCAAGGCTGCTCCGGGCCCGGCCCGCCCGACGCCCGAAGCCTGCTCACAGGCGGCGCCAGCGCGCCGAAGCGAAGGAGAAGACCCCGAAGAGGATCAGGCCGATCGCCACGGCGACCAGCAGCCACGGGCCCACCGGCGTGTGGGTGAAGCTGCGGAGGGTGGCGTCCACCCCCTTGGCCTCGTTCGCGTCGAAGCGGATGGCCGCGATCAGGATGAAGACACCGGCCGCGGCGAACACCAGGCCGCGCGCCACGCCCCCGCCCACCCCCAGGCCGGTGACCACCTGACGGGTCCGGTGGCTCGTCCCGCCCAGGTCGAGCTGGCGCAGGAACTTGCGCATCGCCGCCCGTACCGCGAGCACCGCACCGATGCCGATCAGAAGGCAGCCGCCGGCTCCCACCAGCACTTGGCCGTACGACAGTTCGAGGACCGACGCCGTCCAGTCCCTTGACTTCGCGTTACCGCTGGAGCCCTGGCCGCCACCGGCGGCGAACACCGCGGTTCCCCAGCAGACCGAGCCGTAGAAGACCGCCCGGCCGCCGTCGAGGAGACGTGAGGCGGCCTTCCGCTCGGGCCCCCTGCCGAGCACCGCACGGGAGCCTCGCCACAGGGCCATGCAGCCGAAGCCGACGACCAGCGCCCACAGCATCACCTTGCCGAAGGGCTGCTCCGCGACCTGGTCCAGCGCGCCCTGCCGGTCCGCCGACTCCCCGCCACTGCCCAGGGCCATCTGCAGGGCCAGGGCACCGATGAGGACGTACACGACACCACGCGCGACGAAGCCCGCCCGACCAGCGGCGGTCAGCGTCTCGTTCTCGGCGGACCTGGCGGCGGAACCCGCGCCCCGGCCCCTTCCCCGTGCTCGAGACGACATCACAAGGCCCTCCCCACAGCATGGTGCGCGCGATGCGCGCCTGACCGCCGAGTGCCCCCGCACGAACGTCTGAAGCGCCGCGCGGCCGCCAGCCTGTTCGCCCCGGGCAGGGGTACTCGACCGGCATGCGAACCCATGAACCGCGAATCGGCGGACCCACGAAGCTCCGCGCGCCCGCGAAGGGCCTGACCACCGGCCGTGGCACACGCCGGGCCGCCTTGCGCGGCGCCGGCTCGCTCGCCCTCGTCTCCGCCGCCGTCCAAGCCGCCGCCAAGGCGCTCGACAGCCGCCGACCGCTGCGGCATCCGCCGAGCGGGACGACGCCCTCGTCCCATCGCACAGCCGGTGCCGCCGCCTTCGCGACGGCCGCCGCCCTTGAGGCTCCCGGGCTGGGAGCCGTCCTCCTCCCCGTCGCGGCGGGCATCGCCGCCGCCCGCGCCCGCTCAGGCGTGCATGCGCCCGGCCGCGTCCTGGCCGACGTCGTGCTCGGCGCGGGGGTCGCGGCGGCGACCTGCCGCTGGTGGCCGTTGCGCCGCGACGTGCCCGCCGACAGCGCTCGGCCCGGACTCCCGGTGCCCGCCCTTCCCTTCGGCGAAGGACTGGTCGTGGTCGTCAACAGCGACGCAGGCAACGAGATACCCGCCGAAGTCGAGCTGCGCACCCTCCTGCCCAAGGCCGACGTGCGGCTGTGCGAGGCCGGCGAGGACCTGCACACCGTGCTCCGGAAGGCCGCGGCGCACGTATCGGCGCGTGGCGGCGCGCTCGGAGTCGTGGGCGGCGACGGCACCGTCAACGCGGCGGCCGTGCTGGCCGTCGACGGCCACCTGCCGCTCGCGGTGTTCCCCGGCGGCACCCTCAACCACTTCGCCGCCGACCTGGGACTGCCGACCCTGCGGGACACCGCGGAGGCCGTGGAAGCAGGCCGGGGCGGTGCCGTCGACCTCGGCCGCGTCACCGGCGACGGCACCTGCACGTACTTCCTCAACACCTTCAGCATCGGCGTCTACCCCGAACTCGTCCGGGCCCGTGAGGCCCGCGAGACGTCCCTCGGCAAATGGCCCGCCCTCGCCATCGGCCTGCTCCGGGTCCTCACCGACGGCGCGCCCGTCGACGTCTTTGTCGACGGGCGGCCCCGGCGGCTGTGGCTGCTCTTCGCCGGCAACAGCCGTTACGATCCGTCCGGCTTCGCCCCCTCCTCCCGCCCGAGCCTCGACGACGGCCTCCTCGACCTGCGCATCGTCGACGGCAAGCACCCCTTCGCCCGCACCCGCCTCGTGGCCGCCTTCCTCACCGGCACCCTCGCCCGCTCCCGCGTCTACCAGGAGACCACCGCCGTCCGCCTGCGGATCGACGGCGTGGGCGAGGCAGGCGACTACACCCGCGACGGAGAAGTCAGCCCCGCCTCCGACACCTTCGTCCTCGACAAGAGGGCCCGGGCCCTCACCGTCTACCTGCCGGACCGACGGTGATCCCACGCGGAGAGCGCACGGCAGAGCACCCCGACGGCCTCGCGCACAACGCCCGGACCTTCCGGCCCTAATAGCCGCGCCGGCCGGCCGTGGCGTGGACCGGGCGCAGCCGCCGGACCCGCGTTTGAGGCCCCCGGGGCGGGATACCCGCGCAGGGCGTTCGGCGGCCGGCACCGGACGAAGGCACCGGAGGGTTGGGGAAACAGCTCCCGGTGCCGTCCGCAGCGCGCGCACATCCTCAGCGCCGGTCGTCGAGGCGCCCCAGCGCGCGGCGCAGTTCCCGCCGCATCCGCTCGGGAAGCGGCACGCCCTCCGTGGTGGCGACCAGGGACGCGGCCACATCCCGGAGTTTGACGTTGCAGTGCTGCGATACGTCCACCAGCACCTCCCAGGCCCGCTCGCCGGGGCACGGCGCGAGGGCCATCACCATGCCGCGCGCCTGGTCGATCACTGCTCGGCTCGACAGCGCCCTGGCCAACTGCGCATTCTCCGACCGCAGTTCGAGGACCTCGACGACGGGATCCGCAACCCCGGCCGACGCCTCAGCCGTCGGGGGTCTCCCGTCTTCACCGGGTGTGGTCGCTTGACGCATGGCACCTACCTCACAGCACAGTGACGAGAGCCATGGCCTGCGCCCTCCTGGGCGCCGCCCGCGGTCAGCGACGGGCGAGCTTCCGCTCGCCGCCCGCACCGGGCTCGTAGGGCAACCCGTAGTGCTTGAAGACCGCTTCCTCGTCCTCGGCGGGCAGGACGTCGTCGGTGCCGATCGAGGGAGCGGTCTTCACCAGCGCCTTGGCGTAGGTGACCTTGAGGTAGTCCGGGCCGACGATCGCGTCGTCGAGGGGGACGAACAGCAGGCGGTGCCGGGTGGGCAACCCGGTCCGCACCGTGGCCATGGCCGGCTCGTCGGTGGCGGTGTCCACATAGACCGCTTCGAGGACACCGATCTTGTGTGCCTCGGCGTCGACGACCGCGAGGTCGCGCCACTCCCGGACATCGGCTGCGTGAATCATGACGTCTCCCTCCTGAGGGGCCCATCCCGTCCGTACGACCGACGCTCAAGTCCGGTCCGCCGCGTGGAGCCGTCGCAGCGCGCGGCGCAACGCCCGATGCACCGGGCCGGGCAGCGGCTCGCCCTCCGTAGTGGCGACCACGGCCGCGGCCACCTCTCGCAGCCTGAGATCGCATCGCCGCGCGACATCCACCAGCAGGCCCCGCGCCGCCCCGCGACGGCACGGGGTCAGCACCATCACCATGCCGCAGGCCTGGTCGACGACGGCTCGGCCGGCCATCATCCGGCGCAGCTGATCGATCTCGGCCCGCAGCGCGGCGGCGTCCCGCCCCGGGGACGCGCCTGCCCGGGCGGGGCGGGCCGTCAGCTGCTGCCGCTCCTCTTGGACCGCGATCATGCGCCGCACGACCGACCCCTCTCGCCGAATCGCTCCGTCCGGCCCGGCCGACGCCGCTCCGGACTGCCTGGGCAGGCAATGTCGCGGGTCACCTGTGGTGCTCGTGGTCCCGGCGGTCCTGGCGCATCCATCGTCCTTGGCGCTGGCGGCGATAGCGGCGATCCCACCGCTCCTGACGGTCCCGGTACTCCCGGTACTGCCCGTACTCCGAGTCGTTCCCGCGCCCCCAGACCCTGCCGCCGCCGCGCCCGTAGTGGACGAAGCCGAAGACCAGCACGGCCGCGGCCACCCACCACAGGGCGTCGAGGAATCCGAGACCGAACAAGGCCACGAGGAGAATGAACCAGAGCACGAACACGGCGGGCCTCCCGGGGCGGAACGGAACATCGCTGCCGGGGTCCGGGGCCTCGCTCCCCAGCGTAGTCCTTCCCGGAGACCGCGGGTACCTCACCGCTCCACCGCGTACTGCCCGCTCCGGATGGCTCCTTGACATCTGGTCAGTGAATGCGGCGGGGGCTAGTGTGCGGCGTGCCGCCCCGGCCCCCGGCCGCACCGAACAGCCCTCGCGCTCCCCAGGGAACGCACCGCGCGCATCGTTGCCGGAGCCGCCGCGTCACGAGCCCGACCGCTCCCGCATCCGCCCCTCGCCTCTCCGGCGCGGCCTCGATGCGCCCCGTGCGGGCACCGATCCGCTGCCCGCCGCGTCGCACGCATCGACCTCAGGCGGTACGCATGTACACGCTGATCGTTCCGGCCGCAGCCCCCTTCGTCCTGCTCGCGACCGTCATGGGCCTGGCCTGGTGGGAGGATCACATCCTGCCGCCGGCCGAGCCGACCGAACCTCGCGCCGCGACTCCGGTTTCCCGGGCGGCCCGGCCACGCTCCCCCGACTCGTACGCATCCAAGGGCCGTTGACAAAGGAAGTCACCGGGCGTTGACTGACGGCACGGTGCAAGGCCATGCCGATCCGGATCCATCGGGCGAGGCATTCCGCCTTCCCGCTTCGCCCGGACCCCGCGGACAACAGGAACACGCCCCCGCGGACCGGAGGCCCCGACGATGACATGGATCGTTCTCCTTCTGCTGATCCTGGTGGTCTTCCCTCCGCAGTCGTGGCCGACCCACCTCACCCCAGTGACCCGCCCGGCCCCCTGGAACGGCGGCTCGCACGGCGATCACGCGCGGGTGCCCACCCATCGGACGATCGGAGGACAGCCATGAGCGTGGGACGGACGATCAGGCACAGGACGCAGGCCTTCACGGGCCGGATCACGGAACGCTTCGGCAGGAGAACCGGCGACGGGCGACTGCGGAGGCGGGGCAGGGCCGACCGGATCTCCGGAGGTCTGAAGCAGTCCGGCGACAAGGCGAAGGGCGCCTTCAGGCGCTGACACGACCGGCCGGGCCAACACCGCCCGCGCTGAAGGGGGTTGCCGGAAAGGCGGCAGAGCGGGCAACGGCTCAAGGCCAAAAGGGGGCAGCCATGGCCACCGTCGTCATCATCACCGTGCTCGTCATCGCGGCGGCAACCCTCTTCTTGCTCGGGCGTGGACGGGCCCGAGGCGGAGGCGGACGCGACCTGAAGCGCCGCTTCGGGCCCGAGTACGCCCGCGCCGTCGCCCTCCACAACGGCGACGTCCGGGCGGCCGAGCGGGAGCTCACCGAACGTGTGAGTCGTCACGGATCCCTCCAGGGGCGACCGCTGTCACCCGAGGTCCGCGAGCAGTACGCGACCCAATGGGCCCTCGCCCAGGAGCAGTTCGCCGAGTCGCCGCACATGGCCGTCATCGAGGCGGACGCACTGTTGTCGCGCCTCACCGGTGACCGGGGTTTCCCCGGCGGCGAGCAGTTCGAGGTGCGGATGGCCGCGCTCTCCGTCCACCACGCCCACCATTCCCATGGCCACCGTGTCCTGCATGCGGCGGCCCGCGGCCAGAGCGGAACAGAGGAGATGCGGCAGGCCATGATCGAAGCCCGCACCCTCTTCGAGGCCCTGGTCGCCGAGCGACCGAACGCGCCGGACCGGCGCGATCCACGATCTTTTGACGACCGCAGCCACGCGCCGTGGGTACTGAGCCGGCGCCACGCGAAGGGAAGTGACACAGGGTGATGTACGACCAGGAACGCGCACAGCAACCCCGGGGCGAGAGCCCGGATCCCGCGAAGCGGCACGCTCCGCAGCCGCCCCGCAGCGAACCGGACCGCCCGCGGCACGATCCGGCCGTCGGCGCCGACGATCCCCGCCACGCCCCCGGCTCCCCCCTGCTCCCCCCAGGCGAGCGGGAGAAGCTCACCATGGGGCTCCAGCAGGCCCTCGGCACCTTCGTGGAGAGCCCCCGCCAGGCGGTGGAGGAGGCCGACAGCGTCTTCGACGAGGCCGTGACCCGTCTGACCGAAGCCCTCGCCGACCGGCGCCGCGCCCTGCGCACGAGCTGGCAGGACAAGGACACCGAAGTGCCGACCGAGGAACTGCGGCTCGCGCTGCGGCAGTACAGGGAGACGACGGAGCTGTTGCTGCACATGGAGCCGTCCGCCCGGTGAGACTGCCTCCCGCGTGAAGCACGGCCGCCGCCCGGCACCGGTGCGCGAGCGCGCACCGGCCGCGAAGGCGGCGGCCGTGTGCTGGGGCCGGCCCGGCCCCGGGCTTCCCCGAGGCGCTCACCTCGCCGATCAGTCACGGGAGTTCTGTCCGTGCACTTCACGTCCTCGGTAGGGCGAAGCGCGGGATGCGTCCCCAGGAGGAGCCGTACTGTCGCCACAACCGGCCGGTGCCGGAGGGGATGCCGTACTTCTCGCGGAGTTCCCGCACGCGCGCGTCAGGTCCCTCGCCGAACACACACGCAAACCGCTCCTGTTCCCGGGGCGACCCGGGAACAGGAGCGGTTTCGCGCTCCCTGACAGGACGTCAGGTTGGGCCGGCTCAGGCCAGTTGCCGAACTCGTGTCAGACGTGCGTCACTCGCGTCAGGCGTGGGTCACGCGCGTCGGGCGAGCGCGCCGCCCCGGGCGGTCCGGAACGGTCAACCGCTCAAGGCTTCCTCGGCGTCGAGCCGCGTCGGCCAGTTGTCCCGCCGCTCCCGGGCCACCTCGGCACGGCCGCCGGCCGGCTCTTCGGGCAGGGAGGCCGACGGTGCGGAGGCCGGTGCGGGGATGACGGGCTCGGGGATCACGCCCCCCGCGGGAAGCGCGGCCTGCCCGTCGCTCCGGCGCGCGGGCCGCGCCTCGGGCTCGGCGCCACCGTCCCCGCCCTGGTGCTGGTGGCTCTGGCGCTCGAAGAAGCGGAGCATCTCCACGGGGAACGGCATCACGAGGGTGCTGTTCTTCTCGGCGGAGACGTCCACCACGGTCTGCAAGAGGCGCAGTTGGAGCGCTCCGGGGGTGTCGGCCATGGTCGCGGCGGCGTCGGTCAGCCGCTGGGAGGCCTGGAACTCTCCGTCGGCGGCGATGACCCGCGCGCGGCGTTCCCGCTCGGCCTCGGCCTGCTTCGACATCGAGCGCATCATCGACTCCGGAAGGGCGATGTCCTTGATCTCGACGCGCTCGATGCGCAGTCCCCAGGGCTCCTCGGTGGGGGCGTCCATCACCTTCTTGAGTTCCGCGTTGATGTGGTCACGGTCGGAGAGCAGCGTGTCCAGGTCGGCCCTGCCGATGACCGAGCGCAGCGACGTCTGGGCGATCTGGGAGACGGCGGCCGGATAGTCGCGCACGTTCACCAGGGCCTTCACGGGGTCGACGACCTTGAAGTAGACGACCGCGTCGACGGTGAGCGTCACGTTGTCGGCCGTGATGGCCCCCTGCGGCGGGATGCCCAGGACCTCGGTCTGTACGGACACCTTCCGCATCCGGTCCCCGATCGGCCGGATGACACGCAGGCCGGGCCCGCGGATGTCCGGCAGCAGCCGCCCGAAGCGGAACACCACGCCCTTCTCGTACTGCTGCACGTTGCGCAGGCTCAGCGCGAGCAGGACGATCCCGGCCACGGCGCACACCGCCGGCACGGCGATCAGCACACCCATGATTCCCACTTTCCTTGCGTCGATGACGGTCCCGGACCCGTGGTCCGGGAGGCACACGGCACGGGAGGACCCCGGCCTGTCGTCTGAGGTGCGGCCGGGGTCTCGGGCTGCTGTCGGGTCTTCGGTGGCCGGTCTGCCGGCCCGCTTCAGCCGGGACGCCCCGGGGAAGCGCCGGTCCGATCGGCAGGGGTGATTCCGGTGTCGGCCAGAATCCGCTCCGCCGAAACGGCGTTGTCGTCCCGTACGGCCATGACCATCGCGGCCCGCGCGGGGCCGGGACCGGCCCCCGGCGGCACCACCAGGAACAGGAAGTGGTCCTGGTCGCCCCGGGTGACGATCATGGTGCTGTCGCTCACGGCGGACCAGTCGAGGTGGACCATGTCCCCTTCGACGAACAGATGGCCCGGGGTCTCGGCCCACTCGCTCGCGTCGAGGCCCACACGAGCGATGGGACCCAGGCGGGCCGTCAGCGCGGTGAGGAGACCTGACAGCTCGCTCCTGAGGTCGCGCGTCCGAGGCCACCACGCGCCGTCGAACGTCCCCGCACGCCTTGCTGTCGTCTCCATCCGCAGGACCGCGGTACCGGGAAGCACCGGCTCGCCGCTCGTGTCCGACAGGAGCCTGACGGTGTTCATGGCGACTCCCTTGCCTCAGCGAGAGCGGCGGAACCTCGATGCTCGGTCTCCGACACCGTGCGCGGGCGCGCCGCGTCCGTCATCGGCCGGTCGACAAACGAATCCTGCTCCGGACCGGCCGGTGCCGGCCCGGCGGGATCAGATCGCCGAAAGCGTCAACGGCATGGACGCCGGTGCACGAAATACCCTCGGTAACACGAGCGTACTCCGCCGACGTCCCGAGCGGACTTCTCGTACGCCTGCCCGGCGGTCCGGCGGCCGGGCCGGGGTGCCACGGACCGCGGCGGCGCCCCGAAGGCCGCCGTCACCGATCGGCGGCTCCCGACCCCACGCTGTCCCTCAAGGCAGTGGCCACACCCTCCATCAGCTGCCCGGCCTCCGCCTCCGTGGCGGCAGGCGGCACCACCAGCAGGTCCCACCGGCCCCGGCCGGGTGCCAGCAGACAGACGGTGGACGTGGAGTGCTGGGTGGTCGTCCGGCGCAGGCGTACGACCTGGTCGGCGACGAGCAGCCGGCCCGGGAACGGGGACCATACGGACTCGTCCACGAGGACGCTGGTCACCCGTCCCCAGGCGGGCGGCAGTGCGGCAAGCAGCCTGGGCAGTTCGGACACCAGATCGGGCGAGCGGGGCCACCAGGCGCCGTCGATGCGCCGGGGCATGTAGCCCTCCACGGGCTGGGAGATCAGGCTCAGGCGGACGGCGGACGACGAGGAGGAGAGCGGGGACGGCGGGGCAAGTGTCATGAGGACTCCTGGACGGGATGCGGTCGCTGGGGTTCACGCGCGGCGGGCGGCGAGGCGGTCCGGGGTGGGCCAGCGCACGTCCCAGACCCAGCCGAGGCGTTCGAAGAAGCGGATCACGGCGGCCGACGGGTCGAGCTGGCCGCGGTCGACGCCGTGCCGGGCGCAGGTGGGGTCGGCATGGTGCAGGTTGTGCCAGCTCTCGCCGAACGAGAGCAGGGCCAGGGGCCACAGGTTGGTGGCGCGGTCGTGACGACGGGTACGGAACGGCCGCTCACCGATCACATGGCAGAGGGAGTTCACGCTCCACGTGACGTGCTGGAGCAGGGCGACGCGGACAAGTCCCGCCCACAGCAAGGCGGTCAGGGCCGGCACCCAGCTGCCGCCGATCAACCACCCCACGGCGAAGGGCAGGGCGAGCGTGAGGACACACAGGGCCGGGAAGGCCCGGGACACGGCCCGGATGTCGCGGTCGGCCAGGAGGTCGGGAGCGTAACGCTCCGCCGAGGTGCGGTCGTTGCGGAAGAGCCAGCCGACGTGGGCATGCACCAGTCCGCGTAACTGACCGCGTACAGAGGTGCCGTAGCGGTACGGAGAGTGCGGATCGCCCGGCCGGTCGGTGAAGGCGTGATGGCGGCGGTGGATGGCGACCCAGCCGATCACGTCACCCTGGAAGCTCATGGACCCGGCCACCGCGAGCGCGGTGCGCAGCGGCCGGGCGGCCCGGTAGCTGCCGTGGGTCAGGCCACGGTGGAAGCCGACCGTGACGCCGAGGCCCGTGACGGTGTAGAGCACCGCGGCGAGCAGGACGTCGAGGGGATGGATCAGGCGGCCCCACAGCAGCCAGATGCCCAGACCGAGTGCCAGGAAGGGGAGGAAGACGATCAATGCCGTGATCACCAGGGAGAGCCGCTCACTGCCGGTGCGCTCGGCAGCCGTTCCCGCACAGGGGAAGGCTTCTCTCCCGTCGTAACCCTGGGACGGCGGGGCGGCGCCTTCCGGCGGGACGACGGACGGGGAGCGGAGCGTGTGGAGAGACATGCGCGGTCCTTGACCTCGTTGACGGCAGTGCGGCCGGGGTCTCGGGCTGCGCCTCTTTCGACGATGGGTGCGTCAGCGCGACGCTGGGAGCGGATGCGAGTCGCACGAATGGTGGGTACGGGAGCTACGGGCGCTCTCGCTGGTGGGCGCGATCGGCGGGCGGTCTGCTGGAGCGGGGCGGAGCGGACCGGCGGCGCGCGAGGCACCCGTGCCTGAGTCAAGTGCCCGTTCCTGAGGGGCCGAAACGAGGACGAGACCGGTTGGGACGCCGGAGTACGACGCGCCGTCGACGTTGTCAGCGTACCCCTGCCGCTCGGAACGGCCGCTCCAGCGCGACAGAGTGGTGCGGTGGACGCCACCAGTCGACGCCCACCGAGACGGTTCATCGAGACCGGCTGGGGCCGTACTGGCGACCACCGCGGTTCGGAGGAGTCGCGAGGGGACACGGCGAAGGAGAGACTCGCATCCTCGCGCCGCGGTCGCCGTTCGGGGACGGCGGCCGTTCGGGGACGGCGGCCGTTCGGGGACGGCGGCCGTTCGGGGACGGCGGCCGTTCGGGAGCGGAGTTCCTCCGTCGGCGGCATCTCGCCGAGGGCGCCCGGTGTCCACGCGGTCGTGGCCGTGCGATGCCGTGGGTGGGTCGGGACACGCATCCCGGGAGCGGTGTACGAACCCGATGGCTCCGCGTGGTCCGTTGAGCCGCTACCGGGAGTAGCCTGAAGGTGCCGAGAGCATTTCGCACACTGGCTTCCACGCCGACGTCGTTCTCGGCGAGCAGAGACGCCGGGCCGCCGTCCACGGACGGTCGCCCGGAGACGGGTTCGCGCCATGTCCGCGACCATCAGCCTTCTTCCACCGCTCCCACACCAACCCGCGGCCGACGCCGTCCGCCTCGCGCTGAAAGCCCCGGGTTCGCCCCGTGGCCTGCTGGACGGCGCCTGGTGGCCCCGCTCCCGTGACCTGCTGCGGGAACTGCCCGATCTGACCGACGTGTTGGACCCACGCTGGGGCCGCGTCACCCGCATCGCCGTCAATCCCGCCCACTGGCCCGCCATCCCACGCAAGGTGCCGGTCCACGGGCACGTGGTGAAGGCCGGCTGGTTCACGCCGGAACTCGACCCGCACGAGCTCCTGCTGCTCTCCTACACCGTCGGCAACTGGAACCTCTTGGTGATCCCGCCAGGCACCGACGCCGACGCGGCCGCACGACTGATGACCGCCGCGAGCGACCCCGCGGGTCCGGCGCTGACCGCGAGCGCGCTGATGGCCGCGGAGGAAGCCCGCCACGGCGCCTCGCCCGCCGACGGGGCACGAGGTTCCGAGGAGACGTGGGAGTACGAGGGCGGCGCGCCCCCGACCCACTCCGCCGCCATGTCCGTGACCGGCCGCCCCGGTATGGAGCGGTGACCGTCATGACCACCAGCGCCGGGCCGATCATGACCACGGGCGCGGCACGTGAGTTCCAGCGGCCCGACGCGCAGCGCGCCGAACGGACGTCACCACCCGGCAACGGCCGGTTCGCACCCGACGGCCACGGCACTCGGAACAGCACCACGCGACGGCTTCCGGGCCGACCCGGGCCCCCCGCCGTCCCCGAACGCCGCGACCACCGCGACGGTGGCCGCGGACGCCGGCGCCCGCGACGCCGAACCCAGCGAGCACACGGCCGAGGCCGACCCGAAGCACGACCGGCGCCAACCTCGGCCCTGCGGCCCGCAATTGAACGCGAAGCGCTTCGCACAAGGGAGCGCTCAAGCGGCCCGTATCAATTGCATCGGCATCACCGATTCTGAGCACTCTCATCGCCTTAGTCGGCCGACGCGCCTCGGACGAGACACAGACGGAGACGGACCGCATCGACCTCAACACCCGCGCGACGAAAGGTCACCGCCCCCGAGGGCGCGCGACGCCCCGTCGGCCGGAGACCGAGGCTGAGCACGGGGACGTACATGAATGCCCCGTAACGGCTCCACCCGCACACACCGGCGACACGTACTGGCCCGAGGAGGGACTCGCCCCATACCCGCGTCGTCGCGGCCCATCGCGTCATCCGGTTGCTGCGCCGGGCCTTCACCACGGACGAGCCCGGCAGCTACCCGCCGGAAGACAACGGCACGCGTATCCACTCGCGGCAGTTCTTGGCCACCACGCAACTTCACGCCATCGCCCTCTGTGTCACCCCGACAACTTCTTGCCGTCACACCTCTGCGCCGCCGCAGTTTCATCCCCATCCCGGATACGAACGCGCGAGTTGCTTGCTCGTGCGTTCGAATGCCGGGATGTAGCCAGCGACAACTGCCGCTCGGTCGAACCCCCACAGGAACTGCCGCGCACCCGTGAGACTGGCGTGATGAGACGAACCCTGACTGCCCTTGCCGTAGCCGGTGCCCTCCTTCTTCCGGGGTGCAGCGCAAACGACGTGGACAGAGACGGACCGCCGACCCTGACCGCGTCTCCCGACCGAACGGCCGGCGACCTGGCCGATCGCTACCAGAAGGCCGGTGGAGACCGCGGCATCTACGGCATCCGTCACGCGGAGGACAAGAACAACATCCCAGTGCTGACCGTATGGACCCGTAAGAAGGCCGGCTATCCGTCCTTTGACGACTTCGCCATCAAGCTGGCGACTTTCCTGACCGACGAAGGCATCCGCTTGGACCAGGGCTACGTGCTCAACGTATTCGGCCCGGACGGAACCCGGTTGCACACCTACGACACCACCCAGACGAACATTTCTTGAGACGCAAGCCGCTCACCACCCTTCTCGTTGCGCTGCCTCGAGCACCGTCCTGAGGGTCACCCCCGTCCCGGCGGCACACGCCGACGGGCCGGACAAGGAGCCGTGCAACCCCGTGATCGCCCATCCCGGCACAAGGGGCAGAAGACCAGCCGGGAGTACGAGGGCAAGCTCGCCCGGCTCTCCGCCGAAGGAAAAGAGGCCCTCAAGGACTGGGACATGCACAACAAGTCGAGCTCCGCCTATTACTGGACCTGGTACCGCACTCTCAACGACGGCGAAGCAAAGATCACCGGCTGGCGTTCCCGCCCGATCGCCTCACTCCCGGCGACAGGTCCGATCTGAACCAGCCTTGGCGTCTGGCGGGCGTTCGACCCGAGGTCCGAGCCCGACACCGCATGCCGTTCAACTCATTCAAGATCACGACAAATACCGAAACACACAGGGTCCCGACTCCCTCGAATGGGCCGGCTTCCCCGACCGGCCCCTGGAAGAAGCCTCACAGACTGCCAGAACGCGCGATCAGCGGAACTGCGGATCAGCGCCCCTTCTCGGCAGGCTCCAGAATCGCCACGCACTCCACATGATGCGTCATCGGGAACAGGTCGAACGCCCTCAGCGTCCGCACCCGGTACCCGCCCTCCCTGAAATACCCCAGGTCCCTGGCCAGGGCTGCCGGGTCGCAGGCCACGTAGGCGATTCGGCGGGCTCCCAGGCCTGTCAGGTGCTTCACCGTCTGCTTGCCCGCGCCCGCGCGGGGCGGGTCCAGGACGATCAGGTCGGCCTCCGTGATGCCCGTGCGCGGGAGGACCGATTCGACCTTGCCCTGTTCGATGCGGACGCGGTCGAAGGACGCGAGGTTGTGGCGGGCGTCCTCCACCGCGCGCTTGCCGGACTCGATGCCGAGCACCGCGCCCTTCTCGCCGACGCGGTCGGCCAGCGCGCCCGCGAAGAGGCCGACGCCGCAGTAGAGGTCGAGGGCCGTGTCGCCCTTGCGGGGGGTGAGGCCCTGCATGACGGCGAGCATCAGGGTCTCGGCCGCCTTCGGGTGGACCTGCCAGAAGCCGCCGCTGCCGACGCGGTAGGTGCGGCCGTCGGCCCGTTCGCGGACGAAGGGGCGGCCGTGGACGCGGTGGATGCCGCCGTCCTTCTCCTCCACCCGCATCACCGAGACCGGCTTGTCGAGCTCGACGATGGGCAGGCGCGCGCCGGGCTTCGGGGCGAGGATCACCTGGCGGTCCTGCGAGCCGGTCGCCGCGATGGCCTCGATCGAGGCCATGCCCGACCAGTCGCGCTGCTCGATGCCGAGTTCGGAGACGCCCTCGGCGGCAATCATGCAGTGCTCGATCGGTTCGACCTCGTGCGAGCGGTGGCGGCGCAGGCCCGCGTTGCCGTCAGCGTCGACCGCGTACTGCACGCGCGTGCGCCAGGACGGGACCTCGCCCGGCGGCAGCTTGTCGCCCTCCGCCGGCATGACCGTGCCGTCCCAGCCCGCTTCCTCGGGGGTGAGGCCGGCGAGGCGTGCCAGCTGTTCGGTGATGACCTCGCCCTTGAGGCGGCGCTGGGCGCCCGGCTTCGCGTGCTGCCAGTCGCAGCCGCCGCAGCGGCCGGGGCCGGCGTACGGGCAGGGGGCCTCGACCCGGTCCTTGGAGGGGTCGAGGATCGTCACCGCGTCGGCCCGCAGGAAGCGCGCGCCCTCCTCGCCCTCGGTCACGCGGGCGATGATCTTCTCGCCGGGCAGCGTGTGCCGTACGAAGAGGACCTGGCCCTCGGCCGTACGGGCGATGCAGTGGCCGCCGTGCGCGACGGGGCCGACCTCCACCTCGTACTCCTGGCCGATCAGCGAGTTCCCCGCCTGCGGATTCTTCGGTTCTGCCTGCATGGCGGGGTGACTCCACTACGTCAATGAAAAAGGGGAACGGCCGGACTACAGCCCACCAGTCTACGTGGGTGTCGTCCGGCCGTCCGACCATGAGCCCGGAGGACTCATGGGGAGTCACGCCTTGTTGCTCGGTTCCTTCTTGCTCGGTTCCTTCTTGTTCTGCTCCTTGGGGCGCCTCGGCTTCTCCACCGGGCCGCGCCGCACCGCTCCCGGCGCGTTCCACTCCTGGCGCCTGCGGGCCCGCTTCTTCGCGGCCTCGGAGGAGTCCAGCTGGTAGGGGACGGAGGTCACCATCACGCCGGGCGTGAAGAGCAGGCGTCCCTTGAGGCGCAGGGCGCTCTGGTTGTGCAGCAGGTGCTCGTACCAGTGGCCCACCACGTACTCGGGGATGATCACGCTGACCACGTCGCGCGGGCTCTCGCGGCGCAGGTTCTTCACGTACTCGATGATCGGGCGCGTGATCTCGCGGTAGGGCGAGTCGAGAACCTTCAGCGGCACCGTGATGCCGCGTCGCTCCCACTCCTCCTTGAGGGCCTTGGTCTCCGCCGGGTCGACGTTGATGCTGAGCGCCTCCAGGTCGTGCGAGCGCATCAGCTTCGCGTACGACAGGGCGCGCAGCGTCGGGCGGTGGATCTTGGAGACCAGGACGATCGAGTGGACGCGGGAGGGGCGCACGCTCTCGTCACCCGGGGTGTCGGGGGCGGCGATCTCCTCGGCCACGCGGTCGTAGTGGCGGCGGATCGCCGTCATTGTCGCGTAGAAGATGCACATGCCGAGCAGCGCGACCCAGGCACCGTGCGTGAACTTGGTGACGAGGACGACGACCAGCACGAGGCCCGTGAAGAAGGCGCCGAAGGTGTTGATCGCGCGGGAGCGGACCATGCGGCGGCGCTTGTTCGGGTCCTTCTCAGCGGCCAGGTGGCGGTTCCAGTGCCGGACCATGCCGATCTGGCTGAGCGTGAAGGAGACGAAGACGCCGACGATGTAGAGCTGGATGAGGCGGGTCGAGTCCGCGCCGTAGATGACGACGAGGAGCGCGGCCGCGCCGGCGAGCAGCACGATGCCGTTGGAGAACGCGAGGCGGTCGCCGCGGGTGTGCAGCTGGCGCGGCAGGTAGCGGTCCTGAGCCAGGATCGAGCCGAGCAGCGGGAAGCCGTTGTACGCGGTGTTGGCCGCGAGGAAGAGGACCAGCGCGGTCGCCGCGGCGAGGATCATGAACGGGAAGCTGCCGTTCCCGAAGACCGCCTCGGCGACCTGCGAGATCACCGGGTTCTGGACGTAGTCCGAACCGACCGGGACGCCGTTGTGGAACAGGTCCTTCGCGGGGGCCTCCGCCATCCGGACCTTGGTCGCCATGGCGAGGACGATGATTCCGCAGAACATCGTGACGGCCAGGCCGCCCATGAGCGCCAGCGTCGTCGCGGCGTTCTTCGACTTCGGCTTGCGGAAGGCCGGCACGCCGTTGCTGATCGCCTCGACGCCGGTGAGCGCGGCACAGCCGGAGGAGAAGGCCCGCAGGAGCAGGAAGACGAGCGCGAAGCCCGCGAGGCCCTGGTGCTCGGGCTTGATCT
Source organism: Streptomyces sp. NPDC037013 (assembly GCF_055607265.1). Classification (NCBI taxonomy): domain Bacteria; kingdom Bacillati; phylum Actinomycetota; class Actinomycetes; order Kitasatosporales; family Streptomycetaceae; genus Streptomyces; species Streptomyces sp. NPDC037013. Next base: position 546,034 of record NZ_JBVJRV010000005.1, read on the forward strand.
CGTAGTCGGCGGTGGGCGCGCGCATCGCGTCGTCCAGGACCAGACCCCGGAAGGCGCCCCACGCGATCATGATGAAGACGCCGGCCACGAAGACGTACGTCGGGATCGCGAAGAGCTTCCCGGACTCCTTCACGCCGCGCAGGTTCATCAGCGTGAGGAGGACGATGACGGCCACCGCGCAGAGCACCTTGTGCTCGACCACGAAGGGGACCGCGGAACCGAGGTTCTCGATGCCCGAGGAGATCGATACGGCGACGGTCAGGACGTAGTCGACGAGCAGGGCGCTCGCGACGGTGAGGCCGGCCCTGGGACCGAGGTTGGTGGTGGCGACCTCGTAGTCGCCGCCACCGCTCGGGTAGGCGTGCACGTTCTGTCTGTAGGACGCCACGACCGTGAACATCAGCACGACGACCGCGACGGCGATCCACGGGCTGAAGTGGTAGGCCGACACACCCGCGATGGAGAGGACGAGAAGGACCTCTCCCGGCGCATACGCCACGGAGGAGAGCGGGTCGGACGCGAAGACGGGGAGTGCGATGCGCTTCGGCAGGAGCGTTTCTCCGAGCCGGTCACTGCGCAGTGCGCGCCCGATGAGGATCCGTTTGGGCACGTCGGTCAGTTTGGACACGCAGAGGATCGTAAGCGTTCGAACGGGGGCGCGCCCACCCACCACCCCCAACTGCACCGGTTATCGGCCTTGTGCGATCCTTCGCGCCGGTCATCTGGTCCTTCGGTGCGCTGGTCCTCTGGTCCTCTGCCTGTCTGGTCCGCCGGTCCGCCGGTTCTCTGCTCCTGTGCTCCTCCGGTTGTCTGAGGACCTGAGGAGCCGAGGACCTGAGGACCTGAGCACCGGTCACCCGCGGTCGTACCCTCCTCCCGCCGCGGTCTCGTACGGCGCCGAGTGCGGCGCAAGGTATGGAGCCGCGTGCCGTTCCGCGAGCCTGGCCTCGGCGCGGCGGATCGCGCCGGACGGCCACCACGTGGCGCGTCCGAGGAGGAGCAGCGCCGCCGGCAGGATCATGACGCGGATCACGAACGCGTCGAGCAGCACGGCCGCCGCGAGGACGAAGCCCATCTGCTTCATCTCCAGGATGTGCAGCATCACGAAGCTCGCGAAGACGGTGACCATGACGATCGCCGCGCTGGTCACGACCTTGGCGGAGGACGCGATGCCGTCTAGGACCGCCCGCCGCGTGGGTACGCCGTTCAGCGCGGCCTCCCGGATCCGGCTGACCACGAAGACCTGGTAGTCCATCGACAGTCCGAAGAGGATCACGAAGAGGAAGAGCGGGACGCGCGAGGAGATGCCGTCCAGCGACTCGAAGGAGAGCAGCCCCTCCGCCCAGTCGCCCTGGAAGACGAGGACGAGCAGGCCGAGCGCGGATCCGACCGAGAGCAGGTTGAGGAGGGCGCCGAGCACTCCGAGTACGACGGAGCGGAACGCGAACACCGTCATGGCGAAGGTCATCAGGAGCAGGAAGCCGAGGACGAGCGGCAGTTTCTCGTTCTGGTGGCCCACGTAGTCGACGCCGCGCGCGACCTCGCCGGTGACGGCCGTCTCGACGCCGGGCAGCTTGCCGACGGTCGCGGGCAGGTATTTCTCGCGAAGGTGCTCGAGTGAGACTTCAGCGTTCTTCGAGTACGTGGGGTGCGGAGAGTTGAGTTCCAGGGTGGTGGTCCTCCGGTCCTCTGAGGAGCGGAGGAGCGGAGCACCGGAGGGGTGCGAGAAGAGCCGGTCGGACTGAGCGGCGCGGTCGAGGTCCGTCAGGGCCTTGCGTACGTCACCGGCGTCCGAGGCCTCGGCCCGGACCACCACGATGTGCCGGACGCGCAGCTCCGGGAAGGCGTCGAGCAGCCGGTCGTACCCCTTCATCGCCTCGATGTCGCGCGAGAAGCTGTCCCGCGCCGGGTTCTTCAGGTTCATGTTCAGCGCGGGCACCGCGAGTCCCAGCAGGGCGAGGACGGCGACGCACAGGGTGAGCGCGGGGCGCTTGCGGGCCGGGGCGAGCAGGGCGTTCCAGACGCGGCCCGACTCCTCCTGGGTCTCCTTCACCCCGGGCATCCCTGAAGTCGCGGACGCCTGGGCTATACCTGAAGTCACGGACGCCTGGGACATCCCTGAGGCCGCGTACGCCCCGGCCGTCCTCGACCTGCCGTACCGCCGGGCGGGCCGGCCCTTCGCCAGGCGCTTGGCCGCGCGGCGCTCCGTCCGTCGGCCGAGCTTGACGAGCAGCGCGGGCAGCACGGTCACGGAGCTGACCACGGCGACGGCGACGACCAGGATCGTGCCGGTGGCGAGCGAGTCGAAGATGACGTCACGGGCGAGGAAGAGCGCCGTGGTGGAGACGATCACCGCGAGCCCGGAGACCACGATGGCGCGGCCCGCCGTCGCCGCGGCGGCCTCGACCAGGGCCTCGGAGGTGAGGCGGCCGCCGGCCCGGGCCCGTTCCTCGCGTTCGCGCTTGAGGTAGAAGAGCGTGTAGTCGACCCCGACGGCCATGCCGATCAGCAGGATCATGCTCATGCCGACGCCGGTGTCGGGCAGCAGGTGCGAGGCCAGCATTGCGAGGCCCATCGTCGCCATGATCGAGGTGACGGCGAGCAGGACCGGTACGCCGACCATCACGACCGAGCCGAAGACCACGGCGAGCGTGATCAGCGTGATCGGCAACGTGATCGCCTCGGAGAACTGCAGGTCCTTGTCGCGCTGGTCGTCGACGCCCTTGCTCACGGAGGCGTCGCCGGTCTCCTCGATGGTCAGGTCGGGGTGGGTCTTCTTGACCCGTTCGGTCGCGGCCTGGAGCGGCGGGACGTTCTTTTGGTCGTCCTGCTCGGAGCCGTGCAGCTCCACCTGGACCCGCAGGACGCGGCCGTCGGCGGACGGTACCGGGGGTGCCACCGAGGCGACCTCGGGCAGCGCCTTCATCCGGGCGGTGATGTCCTTGACTGCTGCGGCCGCGGCCGTCTTGTCCAGCGGACCGGAGTCGTTCCCGGACCGGATGAGCACCTGCTCCGTGGACCGCATCGGCAGGCCGCCGTCGGTCGCGAGGGCCTCGGCCCGGCCCGCCTCGCCGACGCGGAAGTCCTCCGCGGTGGCGCTGTTCATGCCGGCCGCGATCCCGCCCCCGAGGCAGAGCGCCACGAAGACCAGCCAGCCGATGATCGCCAGGCCCGGGTGCAGCGCGCTCCACCGGGCCACGCGCACCGTGGCCGATCGTTTTCTCGTTCCTGTGCCGCCCGTAGCCATGCCCATTCCCACCCCTCGGTCCCTCGGCGCACTTGCGTCGCGCCTTCATGTGTAAGTGGAGACTGACAGGTGAAGGATTGAGTCGTCAACTGTCATTCAAAGGTGCGGAAAGCGTCGGCCGACGGGCGGCGCGGTGGGCGTGCGGGCCGGATTGACAGCTGATCCCGTCATGCGTAAGCCTTGACTGACAGGTTTCGGACCAGCGCGAAGGCGGACCATGGACAGCGAGGAGCTGCTGGCTTTTCTCGCGGCGGTCGGCCACGCTCAGCGCATCCGGATCATCAATGAGCTCTCGGCCGGCCAGCTGTACGTCAGTGAGCTGGCCCGGCGGCTCGGGGTGTCTCGTCCCCTCCTCTACATGCATCTCGAACGCATGGAGAAGGCAGGCCTCGTCGTCGGCCGCCTGGAACTCTCGGACGACGGCAAGGCGCTCAAGTATTTCGAACTGGCGCCGTTCGACGTGCGGTTGAACATCGATACGATCGTGGCCGCCCTCCGGCAGGACCAGACGGGCGAGGACGAACAGCACTCACCAAGGGGGACGTCCTAGTGGAAGACGTGATCATTCCGGTCGCCTTTTTCCTGATACTCGCCGGCGCGATCGTCGCGGTCGCGTACTTCCAGTCGCAGCGCAACCGCGAGCGGGACCGCCAGTACGCCGAGGCCATGCACGGCTACCGCGAGGCCGTCGAGCGCGCGAGGTCCGAGCAGGAGGCGACCCGGCTGCAGCTCGTCGAGCTCGGCCACCGTCTGCAGAACGTCGAGGGACTGCTCCGCAGCGTGGACTGACCGGCCGCGGGCCTGCCGGCCGGCCTCCGGTGGCGGCGCCGGGTCGTCTCCCCCGGATCCGGCGGGCGTCGGTCTCATCCCGCGCCGCGCCCTTCGCGTCCACGTGGGTGAGTGCAAGGGCCTGGTTGCGGCTTAAGCTCGTCTCTTGGCAACGCCGCACGCTGTTGCCCCGTTGTTGCCAGCAGAGTGAGAGAGAAGAGTGAGCACGATGTTTTCGCAGGTCAGCGGGATGACCAGGAGTGCGGGGTAATAGACAGGTGCACATCGTCATCATGGGCTGCGGGAGAGTCGGGTCCGCTCTCGCACAGAATCTCGAACAACAGGGGCACACGGTCGCCGTGGTCGACCAGGACCCGACCGCCTTCCGGCGCCTCGGCTCCGGCTTCGGCGGCCGCCGCGTGACCGGCGTCGGCTTCGACCAGGACACCCTGCGCGAGGCCGGCATCGAGGAGGCGGGCGCCTTCGCCGCCGTCTCCAGCGGCGACAACTCCAACATCATCGCCGCCCGCGTGGCCCGCGAGATGTTCGGCATCGAGAACGTCGCGGCCCGCATCTACGACCCGCGCCGCGCCGAGGTCTACCAGCGCCTCGGCATCCCGACGGTCGCCACGGTCCGGTGGACCGCCGACCAGATGCTGCGCCGCCTCCTCCCGTCCGGCGCCGAGCCGCTGTGGCGCGACCCCACCGGCGGCGTCCAGCTCGCCGAGGTGCACGCCTCGGCGGCCTGGATCGGGCACAAGATCAGCCAGCTCCAGGAGGAGACCGGCGTACGCGTGGCCTTCCTCACCCGGCTGGGCGAGGCGGTCCTGCCGACCTCGCAGACGGTCCTGCAAGAGGGCGATCTGGTGCACGTGATGATGCGCACCGATCAGGTCGACAAGGTCGAAGCGGCATTCGCCGAAGGCCCCGAGGAGGGCGGTCAGTGATGAGGGTCGCCATTGCCGGAGCGGGTGCGGTGGGTCGCTCCATCGCCGGTGAGCTCCTGGAGAACGGCCACGAGGTCCTTCTCATCGACAAGGCGCCGACGGCCATCTCCGTCGAGCGCGTCCCGCAGGCGGAGTGGCTGCTCGCCGACGCCTGTGAGATCACGTCCCTGGACGAGGCGGCGCTGCAGCGCTGCAACGTGGTCATCGCGGCCACCGGCGACGACAAGGTCAACCTCGTCGTCTCGCTGCTCGCGAAGACCGAGTACGGGGTTCCGCGGGTCGTCGCCCGCGTCAACAACCCCAAGAACGAGTGGCTCTTCAACGAGTCCTGGGGCGTCGACGTCGCGGTCTCCACGCCGCGTCTGATGTCCGCGCTCGTGGAGGAGGCGGTGAGCGTCGGCGATCTCGTACGGCTGCTGCGCTTCAGCCACGGCGACGCGAACCTCGTCGAGCTGACGCTGCCGCCCGAGTCGGCCCTCGCGGGTACGCAGGTCGGCGACGTCCAGTGGCCCGAGGACACCTCGCTGGTCACGATCATCCGCGGTACGCGCGTGCTCGCGCCGACGGCGGATGACTCGCTGGAGGCCGGTGACGAGCTGCTCTTCGTCGCGGCACAGGCGCGTGAGGAGCAGCTGGAGGATCTGCTTTCGGTGCGGCGTGAGGATGCGGTGGGCTGAGGCCGCCCCGGCTTACGGTGGTGAGGGGGCACCCGGAACTTGGCGTTCCGGGTGCCCCCTCGTTTGCTGTGGGGTGCCGCCTGCGGTCGGTGGGCGGGTGCGGGTTCTTTCTGGCTGGGCGCGCAGTTCCCCGCGCCCCTGGGACGCCTGCGGCTCGGTCAGATGGGTCCACTGCCCTAAGGGGTGCCGCCCGTGGGTGGGCGTCAGGCGTCGCGGGGTTCCTTGGATCGGGCCTTTTCTGCCTCTTCCGCTGCTTCCATTTCCGCGAATACGTCGATCGGCGGCGGGGCCTTCGCCAGGAAGACCCAGGTGAGGTAGACGGCGAGCAGGAACGGGGGGATCTTCAGGGCGACCAGGACCCAGCCGAACTGCGTGGTGTCCGCCCACCAGTACAGCGGGAAGAGGATCGCGCACTTGGCGAGCAGGATCAGGCCCCAGGCCCAGCTGGCCTTCGCGTAGGCCTTCTTGCGGCCCGGGTTGCGGGTGCGCCAGGAGAGGTTCTCCTTGAAGACCGGGCCGAGGATGAGGCCGATCAGGGGGACGCCCGCCAGGGTCGTGATCATGTACGCCAGGGCGAGGCCCAGGGTGTAGAGCATGCCCGGCAGGTAGAAGTCCTTGGCGTTGCCGGTCATCATCGCGAAGACCACGCCGAAGGCGACACCGAAGACACCGCTGAACGCGTGCTTGACGGTGTCCCTCATGACCAGGCGGACCACCACGAGCACCACGGACACCGCGAGGGCCGCGATGGCCGACATGTGCAGGTCCTTGTTGATCGTGAAGATGGTCACGAAGAGCAGGCCGGGGACGACCGTCTCCACCATGCCCCGCACGCCGCCGAAGGCCTCGAAGAGCGCTGCCTCGGTCACGGCCCGGGAATCGGCGTCCTGCCCGGCACTCCCGTGGTCCGTCGGCTTGTCGAGGGACGTCACCGGTTACTCCCGTCCGAGGGGTCTGAGTTCGTACTTGGGGTTGAAGAGCACCCGGCGGCCCCGGCTCATGGAGATCCGGCCCGATGCGATCAGCTTGCGCCCCGGTTCTATACCCACGATGGAGCGCCTGCCGAGCCACACCACGTCCAGCGCCGCCGAACCGTCGAACAGCTCGGCCTCCAGGGCGGGAACCCCGGCGCGTGGTCGCAGAGTGACCGTGCGCAAGGTACCAGTAACGGTGACTATCTGGCGGTCTTGGCAGTCGCCGATGCGGACGCAGCCCGCCGTCTCCGCGTCCTCGCGCAGCTCCTCCGACTCCAGGTCCTCCTGGGAGGAGGAGAGCCGGTCGAGCATGCGCCGGAAGCGGCCCGCCGGCTTTTCGGAACCAGGAACAGCACTCATGCAAGAAGCGTACCGGGGGCCACCGACACGAGGGAAAGCGGTGCGCTCATCTGTGCTTATGTCCGCTCAGTACCCGCTCGGGCACCCGCTGAAGCAAGGAATCCGGTCACTTCTCGAACCGGTATCCCATTCCCGGCTCCGTGATGAAGTGCCGGGGGTGCGCCGGGTCGGACTCCAGCTTGCGGCGCAGCTGCGCCATGTAGACGCGGAGGTAGTTGGTCTCCGTGCCGTAGGACGGGCCCCAGACCTCCTGGAGCAGCTGTTTCTGGCTGACCAGGCGGCCGGTGTTGCGCACCAGGACCTCCAGGAGGTGCCACTCCGTGGGGGTCAGGCGTACGTCGCGGCCGCCGCGGTTGACCTTCTTCGCGGCCAGGTCGACGGAGAAGTCCCCGGTGTCGACGAGCACGTCGCCCTCGCCCGGCCCGGTGGGCTCGGCCCTGCGGACGGCGGCGCGCAGCCTGGCGAGGAGCTCGTCCATGCCGAAGGGCTTGGTCACGTAGTCGTCGGCGCCCGCGTCCAGCGCCTCCACCTTCTCGTCCGAGCTGTGCCGGGCGGAGAGGACGAGGATCGGCACGCGCGTCCAGCCGCGCAGCCCCCTGATGACCTCCACGCCGTCCATGTCGGGCAGACCGAGGTCGAGCACGATCACGTCGGGGTGGCGGGCCGCGGCGACCTGCAGCGCGGTGGCCCCATCGGGGGCCGAGTCCACCTCGTACTTGCGCGCCTTCAGGTTGATCACGAGGGCGCGTACGATCTGCGGCTCGTCGTCGACCACGAGCACCCGGGTCATGATTGCCTGCCTTTCTGGCTTCTGTTCGCCGGTCACGTGGTGACCTGGGCCGAGGGCTCGGGACGTGACGCGGTGTGCCCGGTCGCGGCCCGCAGGGTGAGGACCATGGTGAGGCCGCCGCCGGGGGTGTCCTCGGCGGCGAGGGTGCCGCCCATGGCCTCGGTGAAACCGCGGGCGACGGCGAGGCCGAGGCCCACCCCGGCACCGCGCGGAGCGTCACCGTAGCGCTGGAAGGGGGCGAAGATGCGGTCCTTCGCGCTGTCGGGGACACCGGGGCCACGGTCCATGACGCGGATCTCGACGCGCTCGCCCAGGGCGCTCGCGGAGACCTTGACGGGCTCGCCGTCGGGGGCGTATTTCACGGCGTTCTCGACGACGTTGGCGACGGCACGCTCCAGGAGGCCCTTGTCGACGGCGACCATCGGCAGGGATTCGGGGATGTCCAGTTCCGCGCTGCCGTCCGGTACTCCGCCCAGGGCCATCGGGACGACCTCGTCGAGGTCGACCTCGCGGATCAGCGGGGTGACGGTGCCCGTCTGCAGACGGGACATGTCGAGGAGGTTGCCGACCAGGTGTTCGAGGCGGTCGGCGCCGTCCTCAATGCCCTCCAGGAGCTCGGCCTCGTCCTCCGGCGACCACTCCACGTCGTCGGAGCGCAGGGAGGACACGGCCGCCTTGATGCCGGCGAGCGGGGTCCGCAGGTCGTGGCTGACGGCGGCGAGCAGGGCGGTGCGGATGCGGTTGCCCTCCGCGAGGGTGCGCGCCCGGTCCGCCTCGGACTGCAGGCGCTGGCGGTCGAGGACGACGGCGGCCTGCGCGGCGAACGCGGCGAGCACGCGGCGGTCCGCGGCGGGCAGGACGCGGCCGGAGAGGGCGAGCGCCATGTGGTCGCCGACCGGCATGTCCACGTCGGCGTCCTCGGGGCGTGCAAGCGGGCGGCCGTCGCCCGCGCTTCCCGCGCAGGTCCAGGGCTCGGTGTCGCTCTCGCGCTCCAGGAGGGCCACGGAGTCCATGGCGAAGGTCTCGCGGACACGCTCCAGGAGCGCCTCAAGGCTGGTCTCGCCGCGCAACACGCTGCCGGCGAGGAAGGAGAGTATCTCCGCCTCGGCGCGCAGCCGGGCCGCCTGGGCGGTGCGCCGGGCCGCGAGGTCCACGACGGAGGCCACCGAGACCGCGACCCCCACGAAGACGGCGATCGCGACGATGTTGTTGTTGTCGGAGACCGTCCACAGGTGCAGCGGCGGCGTGAAGTAGTAGTTGAGGAGCAGCGAGCCGAACGCCGCCGACGCGAGCGCCGGCAGCAGCCCGCCGACCAGCGCGGCGGCGACCGTCAGGGTCAGGAACAGCAGCATGTCGTTGGCGAGGCCGAGGTCGGAGTCGACATGCGTGAGCAGGACCGTCAGGAGCGCGGGTCCGGCGACGCCGACCAGCCAGCCCCAGATGACCCGGGAGCGGCCGAGGCGGGCCCCGCGCGCGGCGGGCAGTCCGCGCCCCTTGGCGACCTCGCCGTGCGTGACGATGTGCACGTCCAGGTCGGGCCCCGAGTCGCGGGCGACGGTGGCGCCGACGCCGGGCCCGAAGACGTACTGCCAGGTCTTGCGGCGTGAGGAGCCGAGGACGATCTGGGTGGCGTTGACGCCGCGCGCGAAGTCGAGCAGGGCGGCCGGTATGTCGTCGCCTATGACGTGGTGGAAGGAGCCGCCGAGGTCCTCGACGAGGGTGCGCTGGACGGCGAGTTCCTTGGGGGACGCGCCGGTCAGGCCGTCGCTGCGGGCGATGTAGACGGCGAGGATCTCGCTGCCGGAGCCCTTGGCGGCCATGCGGGAGGCGCGTCGGATGAGGGTGCGGCCCTCGGGGCCGCCGGTCAGGCCGACGACGATGCGCTCGCGGGCCTGCCAGGTGGAGCGGATGTTGTGCTCGCCGCGGTACTGCTGGAGGTATTCGTCGACGCGGTCGGCGACCCAGAGCAGCGCGAGTTCGCGCAGTGCCGTGAGGTTGCCGGGCCGGAAGTAGTTGGAGAGGGAGGCATCGATGCGGTCGGAGGTGTAGATGTTGCCGTGTGCCATGCGGCGGCGGAGCGCCTCGGGCGACATGTCGACCAGCTCGATCTGGTCGGCGCGGCGAACCATCTCGTCGGGGACGGTCTCGCGCTGGCGCACGCCGGTGATGGACTCGACGACGTCGCCGAGGGACTCCAGGTGCTGGATGTTCACGGTGGAGACGACGTCGACGCCGGCCGCGAGGAGTTCCTCGACGTCCTGCCAGCGCTTGGCGTTGCGCGAGCCGGGGACGTTCGTGTGGGCGAGTTCGTCGACGAGGGCGACGGCGGGGGCGCGCTCCAGGACCGCGTCGACGTCCATCTCGGTGAAGATGGTGCCGCGGTACTCCAGCTCCTTGCGAGGCACCTCTTCGAGGCCGGCCAGCATCACTTCGGTGCGCGGCCGGCCGTGGTGCTCCACGAAGGCGACGACGCAGTCGGTGCCGCGCTCGGTACGGCGGTGCGCCTCGGCGAGCATGGCGTACGTCTTGCCGACGCCCGGTGCCGCGCCGAGGTAGATCCGAAGCTTGCCGCGTGCCATGGCCCCATTGTCTTTCGGAAACTGCTGTGTACGCAGCGTCGACCTTACGGCCAACAATTCCGGCATTACGGACGAGGGGGTGCGGGCGGGCGGTCCTTGACAGAACCCTGATGCGCGGGGGCCCGGCCGGGGCGCGCGCCCGGGTCAGTGCGTGAGGATCTCGCCGTCGCGCAGTTCCAGGACGCGGTCGGCCAGGTCGAGCAGAGTCGTGTCGTGCGTGGCGACCAGCGCGGTGACGCCCTCGCTGCGGACGACCGCGCGCAGCAGCTCCATCACGGCGAGGCCGGTCTCCGCGTCGAGCTGGCCGGTGGGCTCGTCGGCGATGATCAGGGCGGGCTTGTTGGCGAGGGCGCGGGCGATGGCCACGCGCTGCTGCTGTCCGCCGGAGAGCTCGCCGGGCCGCTGACCGCCGTGGTCCGCGAGTCCCACGAGGGCGAGGAGGAGGGCGACACGCTCCTCCCGCGCGCGGGGGTCGGTCTTGCGCAACCGCAGGGGGACGCCGACGTTCTCCGCGGCGGTGAGGATGGGGATGAGCCCGAAGGACTGGAAGATGAAGCCGAGCCGGTCCCGGCGCAGCTCCAGCAGGCCGCTCTCGCCGAGACCGGCCAGTTCCACGCCGTCCACGGCGATCTTCCCGTGGTCCGGGGAGTCGAGCCCGCCGACGAGGTTGAGCAGCGTGGTCTTGCCCGATCCGGAGCGGCCCTTCAGTGCGACGAGTTCGCCGCGCGGGACGGTGAAGGAGACGCCGCGCAGGGCGTGGACGGCCGCGGCTCCGCTGCCGTACGTCCGGTGGAGGTCCTCGACGACGACCATGTCCCGCGCGCTCACTGCCACCGACCGCTCCCCTGGTACGCCCCCGGGTCCGAGGGGGCCGGGCGTCAGTATCGTCACCGGACGCCCGGCCCGACAAGGTCTGGACCGGTCAGGGTCCTGTTCGGGGCCGGCGGGCGGTCAGCGCGGATTGCCCGCGTGCGTCAGGGTCTCCCAGGCGACGAAGAGGTTGTTGGAGCCCGCGGGGCGGTTCTGTTCGGTGAGCCTCCGCGTGTTGGTCATGGCGTGGCCGAGCCGGCCCGCGAGGGCGTTGTGGCCGACCTCGGTGACGGGTCCGAGGCCGCGGTGGACGGTGCCGCCGCAGAGTGAGGCGGGCGGCGTCTCGCCCAGTTCGTACGTGGCCTGGAAGCCGAGGCCCTGGCGCAGCCGTTCGCCGACGTCGGTGGTGTAGAGGTCCTGGCCCTGGATGCGGCTGGTCTCGGCGACGTGCGAGATGGCGGAGAGGCCGTATCCGGTGTGGGTGAAGTCGCGGCAGGTCTCCTGGGTGAGGCCGGTGGTGAAGGTGGCCTGGCCCTGCCAGTACTTGACGATCTTCTCGCGGGTGTCGAGGTGCTGGCCGGGCACGGTCTTGGGCAGCGCGCCGTCGGAGGCGAGATAGACGTACGCGGCGGTGCGCGTGCGGAATTTCGCCATCGCCTTGTCGTACGAGGCCTTGTCCTCCAGGAAGACGGAGATGCCGATGGCGGCCTCCATCATCGAGAGCTCCCAATTGCCGTTGGAGTTGGAGCCGTTGATGATCTCGGGCAGGTAGACGTCGCGCAGCATGGCGGCGAAGCGGCCGGAGTTCGCCCAGTTCCCGGTGTACGTGTACTTGATGATCTCGGCGGCGCGCGGCCAGCTGGAGCCGGCCCAGCCGGTCTGCAGCGGGGCGTTGCTGTTGGTGTGGTCCTTCAGGGTGGCCGACCAGGCATCCATGAGCTCGATGGACTTCTTCGCGTACCGCTCGTCGCGCGTGACGTACCAGGCGAGGGCGGTGGTGTACGCGGCGATGGCGTCCTCGCGCTCGTCGGTGCAGCCGTAGTTGGGGTCGGAGTACGAGCCGCACTCGACGACCGCGCGTGGCTTGGGGGTGCGCGAGAGGGAGGCGTACTTGCTGCCCATCATCTGGTCGTAGGCGGACTTCCAGGGCTGGGCGCCCGCGGCGACCTTCTCGCGGGCGAAGTCCAACTGGCCGCGCGAGACGGTGACTCCGGGGTGGACGAAGGGTGAGGGCGCCGCCTCGGCCTTCCCGGCGCCGGGCCAGGCGACGAGTCCGGCGATGAGGGCGGCGGCCGCGGAGACGGCTGCCGCCCCGAGGGAGAGGCATGCTCTGCGGCGGTGCCGGGGGCGTGTGGGGGTGGGAGCGTACGGCATGGGGGGGACCATCCGTTCTCGTCTGAGAGAGCTAGGGTTCTCGTATGTGAACGTCAAGCGCCTTTCTGAACGCGCGTGTTGGGCCGTGACCATAAGTACGGACCAGCCTTCCGTCAAGGAGTGACGTCAGAACTCCTGCTCAGGACTGTCCGCGGCGGAGGGCGTATCGGCCGCTCGGCTCGCCGTGTCGCGCCATACGCCCACGTGGTCCGGCTCCCCCGTCAGCCGTACGCGGCCCCGCAGCCCGTACCGTTCGACGTACTCGCCCGGCAGCTGCAACCGCCCCGCCTTGTCCAGGACCGTGAACTCCTCGCCACTGCCGCCCTGTTCGCGCAGGGTCTCCGTCGACGTCCGGCCGTCGCGGATGCGCACGGTGCGCCGGACCTGCTCCGAGACCAGGGGGTCGTGGGTGACGACCAGGACGGTCGCGCCCAGCTCCTCGTTGGCACGGCGCAGGGCCGCGAAGACGTCCTCTCCGCTGGCGGTGTCCAGCTCACCCGTCGGCTCGTCGGCGAGCAGGACGCGCGGGGAGTTGGCGGTGGCGACCGCGACGGCCACGCGCTGCTGTTCGCCGCCGGAGAGCTCGGCGGGCCGACGGTCGCGGCAGTGCGCGACACCGAGCACCCCGAGCAGTTCGGCGGCCCTGTTCCGACGCGAACGGCGGGGCACGCGCGCGTACTTCATCGGCAGCGCCACGTTCTCCAGCGCGGTCAGATAGGGCAGCAGATTGCGGGCGGCCTGCTGCCAGACGAAGCCGACGGTGAGCCTGCGGTAGGCCAGGCGCTCGCGGCGCCTCATGGCGAGCAGGTCGTGGCCCGCGACCTTCGCGCGGCCCGCGGTGGGCAGGTCGAGTCCGGAGAGGATCGACAGGAGCGTGGACTTGCCCGACCCCGACGCGCCGACGAGGGCCACGCACTCGCCCTCCGCGACGACCAGGTCAAGCCCCTGGAGCGCCTGCACCTCGACCTTCGCGGCGCGGTGGACGCGGACGAGGTTGTCGCAGACGACCAGGCCCTCCTCGTCCACGGGACGGCTCGCGGCGCGGGCCCGCGCCTCCAGTTCGGCCAGTTCAGTCATCGGTTCTCCCGAGTCGCAGGGCGGCACCGAGCCCTCGGCGCCGCCCGAGCCAGGTCTCCGCGCCCACCGCCGCGGCGACCAGGAGACAAAGTCCCGCGCCGAGGGCGGCCGTGAACGCCACGTCCACGTGCGGGGCGGGTGCCGCGGGCCCGCCCGTGAACTCCCGCAGCTCCAGGGCGGGGCCGAGCAGGGTGGGCAGCGCGAGCCCGAGCGCGGTGCCGCCCGCGACGGCCGCGAGCACCAAGGGCAGGAGCTGCAGCAGGTGCAGCCCGGACACGGCACGCCCGCCCAGGCCGAGGGTGCGCAGACAGGCGGTGGTGCGTCCGCGCGCGGCGGCGGACAGGAGCAGTTCCAGTACGAGGGCGCAGAGCGCCAGGAGTACGGCGAGGACGGTGCAGGCGGTGTGGGCCACGGTCATGGCGGCGATCAGCCGGTCGTCGGCGGCCTCGGCCTGCTCCTCGGCACGGATGCGCAGCTCGCCGCCGCTCGCGCCGGGCGCGGCACGCGGGACGAGGGACCGCAGCGCGGTGGTGTCGAGCCGCTTCCCGTACAGCAGGAGCGCGGTCTCCTCGAACTCCTCGGGGGCGAAGCCGCGCAGCTCTCCGCTGTCGGTGAGGAGCAGGTGCTGCCGGGCCTCTGCGGTGCCGTGGAGGGGGCCGAGCGCGGGGTCGCGCTCCACGCCGTCGGGCAGCGGTCCGACGACGCGCAGCCGCGTCTGTTCGCCGTGCCGGGTGAAGGTGAGCAGGTCGCCGGTGTGCCCGGCGGAGGCGAGCACCCGGATGTCGCGCCCGCCGCCGCCCCGGGCCAGGCCGGCCTCGTCCAGCGCGTGGGCCGCCGCCGAACTTCCGGCCGCCCGGCGCAAGTTCGCGCCGTCCACCGCGACCAGTGCGGAGACCCCGTACCGTCCCCCGTCCGTGCCGCTCACCGGATCGACCCTCAACTGCCGCACCGTGACCGTCTCTCGCACGCCACGCGCGCGTGCCAGCCGCCCCGCCATGGCGGGGTCGCGGCCGGCGCCCAGGAAGGAGACGTCCGCACCCACGTGCCAGGCCGCCGCGGTGCGCCGCCCCTCCACCAACGTCCCGGAGACGAGGCCCGCGAAGACGGCGCCGGCCAGCGTCACCACCAGGACGAGCAGCGCGAGGCCGCGCGCCGGGGCCTCCTTCGCGGCACGGGAGAGGGCGACCAGGGCCACGGTGCCGCGCCCCCGGCCCGCCCGGTGCGCCAGCGCGCGCACCGGCCACGGGTAGCACCGCACCAGCACGACGACCGTCGCGAGCCCCAGCAGCACCGGCACCGCGGCGAGCAGCGGGTCGGGCCCCGCGGCGCCCTGCGTGCCCCGGGCGCGCAAGGCGAGGACGCCCGCGACGGCGAGAAGCACCACCAGCGCCTCGGCCACCGCGCGCCGCCCGGCACGGCGCGGCGACCGCCCCCGCGCCAGGGCCCGGTCCCGCACCGCGAACCAGGTGAGGACCGGCAGCAGCAGCCAGCAGACCGCGGCGACCAGCAGCCCGGTGCCGTACGCCGGCGCACGCCCCGGCGCCGCCGACGCGGCCGCGCAGCCGAGGCCCGAGCCGAGCATGGCGGCGGGTGCGGTCCCCGCCGCACGTGCCAGGGCGAGCCCGGCGGCCGAGGCGCCGCGCGCCCGCATCAGCCGGTCCGCGCCGAGCCGCCTCCGCACGACCAGCAGCGAGGTCACGACGGCGGTGGCGAGTCCGACCCCGATCAGCGAGGCCTGCGCGAACGACATCACGACGCCCGCCTGCCGCCACTGCCGCGCGAACTCCTCGAAGGTGGCGGGGAGTTCGGTGCGCGTCTCCAGCTCGGTGGCGGGATGCGCCCCGATCCGGCACCACTTGCCGCCGTAGGTGACGGTGTCGCAGAAGGCGCCTTTGGCGGCGGACGGATAGCGGGTCATGAGCCGCCGGAACTCCCGCTCCCCCCGCTCCCCCACGAACCGCTCCGCGTCCTCGCGCGCGGGCTCGAGCCGCATGCGCCACTCGACGGTGAGCTCGGCGTCCGCCTGGTTCTGCAGGAGCTCGGCCCCGCGGGGCGCGATGAGCGCGCCGGCGTCCGGAGGGCTGTGACCCGTGCCGGGCAACGGCCGGGCCAGCAGCGGCTGTTCGCTCCACAGGCGTTCTCCGTCCGTCGCCCGGAAGACCCCGACGAGCCGGCCGGTGGCGCGGACGTTCTCCAGCGCGCCGCCCCGCAGCCGAATCCGCTGCCCGACGCGCAGCCGGAGCGTGTCCCGCGTCCGCTCGGAGACCGCGAGCTCCACCACCGTGTCCCGGGCGCGGGGTGCCTGCCCCGAGACGTACGCGCGCCGCCTCGGGGCGTCGGAGGCGTACACCAGGGACATCGTGACCCCGCCCGCCGTCTCCGCCGACACGGTGGGCACTGCGATCCGGGTGGAGGACTGGGTGAGGCTGCCGCGCAGCGGGCCGGGCGCGGCGTTCTCGATGGCGGTCGCATAGCGCGCGAGGTCGGCGCCGAGGTCGCTCTCCTCACCGGCGCGCGGCTCCTCCGGGTCGATCCGCGCGCTGTGCACCACGCCGGGCGCGGCGCGCTGCGCCTGCGCGAACCGTCCCGCCAGCGCCTCCCCGCCGAGCCGCTCGAAGAGTCCCGGCCCGGCGGCGGCAACGGCCACGAGGACGGCGATCAGCAGCCCGAGCCCGCCACCGAGCGACACCCGCCCCCACGCCCGCGCCCACCTCACGACGCCCCCCGCCCACGCGCGCGTGCCCGTACCCGCGTCCACGCCCTTGCCCGCACCCGCGACACGGCGGCTACGGAAGCGCACGCCGTCGCCCGCCCACACCCCCGTGCCCCCACGCCTCCTCGCGCGGCCACGCGCACGTGCCTCCGAGTCCCCGTCGCCCGGCGCCGTCTCACCCGTCCTCCCCCGCCCCCACCCGTAACCGCGCCCGCGTCCCCGCACCTGCCCGCGCCCGCGATTCGGCGGATACGGGAACGCGCGCCGCCGGCCGCCCACACCCCCGTACCCCTAGGCCTCCCCGCACGGCCACACGCACGTGCCGCAGCGCCCGCGCCCTTGCCCGCACCCGTAAGTCGGCGGACGCGGAAGTGCACGCCGCCAACCGCCCACACCCCCGAACCCCCGCGCCTCCCCACGCGGCCACACGCACGTGCCCGCGCACGTGACCCCGCGCGGCCACACGCGCGTACCCCCACACCCCCGCCACCCCGCCCCCCCTCACGCGTCCTCCCCCGCCCGCAACACCCGCGCAAGGTCCACCCGGCCGAGGAGCCGTGCCGCCGCCGTCACCACCCCGCAGATCACCGCCGCCGTCGCCGTGGCCGTCGCCCCCACCCGCAACCATGGCACCGAGGCGGTCAGCGGTGGGAAGACCGGGGCTCCCTCCGCGTCGACCGTCACAACGGGCATGATCAGTGAGGCGAGGGCGGCGCCCAGGGCCGTGCCGAGCAGCGCTGCCACCGCGGCCGGTGCCGCCTGTTCCGTCCACAGGTACGCCGCGAGCTGCCCGCGCCGCACCCCGAGCGCCCGCAGGAAGCCGAACTCCCGCTCCCTGGACCGTGCGGAGTCCACCGTGTGCAGGGCGAACGCGATGACGGCGAAGGCGGGCGCGAGCACCAGGCACAGCACGAACGCCCCGCGGGCCCCGCGGCGCAGCGGATCGTCCGCCAGCTCCCGTCTGACCTGCGGGACGTCGACCGCGTGCCCCAGGCGCGGATCGTGCCGCACCGCCGCCGCGGCCGCCGACGCGTCCGTGCCGCGGACATCCACCCACCACGCGCTCTCCGTGCCGGGCAGCGCCCCGCTCAGCGCCCACTGGGCGGCCATGGCGCGGGAGTCGGCGAGCAGCCGCGGCCGGTCGCGCGGCACGCCGGGCACTGCCGCGATCCGCCCGACGATCTTCAGCCGCGCGTCCCCGCCCGTGCTACGCCGCACCGTCACGGTGTCGCCGACCCGCACCGCGCCCGACCTCAGGAACGCGTCGTCGGCGAGGGCGGGCGCGGCCGGGCGGCCCTTCGCGCGGTCCGTGCCGAGCCGTACGCTCCAGGCGGGGTACTTCAGCCGTCCGTCGGGCCCGCGCAGCACCGCGTCGATGAGCTTGCCGCCGCCGGGCCGGTCGGCGCAGAGGACGGGTCCGGGCGCCTCCCCGGACGACGGCCGTCCCCGGCCGTGCTCGCGCGCCCGTTCGCGCCCGGCGCCGGGGCAGCCCGCCGCACGCCGGTCGGGCCGGTCCGCCCGCAGGTCGTGCCAGCGGGCCGGCCGGGTGAGCCCGGGGACCTGATCCACCGTCAGGTGGTAGGTCCTGCGCACCCGTTCGCCGACCATGCTCAGGTCGAGTTGCAGGATGCGTACGGCCCCGCGCGCCCCCACGTCGAGCCGGACGGTCCGGGCGCCGCCCTCCCTGATCAGTACGGAACCGGAGTGGCCGAGCCCGTCCCGGTCCTCGACGAAGACGGTGAGGCGCACGGGGACGACGTTGCCGCCCCCGCTCGCGGACATCCGTACCCGCAGCGGCAGTTCGGAGCCCGTCCCGGTGGCGCCCGGTGTCAGCGGCAGCCCGTGTTCGGGCACTCCTCTGCCCAGCGGCGCGGTCAGCTCCCGCAGCGGCCGGTCCGTCAGGTCGCCCCGCAGCCGCGGCACCGGGCCGCGCGCCGTGTCGACCGCGGTGACGGCGACCGCGTCCTGGCCCGCGTACCCCTCGGAGGTGATGACCGGGGTGACAGCCTTGGCCGCGGGCAGCGCCCGGTAGGCGGCGCGCCGTTCGCCGGGCGGCACCCCGTCGCCCGGCTCCACGCGCAGGTCGGCGCCGACCCGGAACACGGCCTGGTCCCGGTCGCCCCGGTCGAGGACGGCCAGCGCCGTGCTGCTGAGCGCGGCAACGGCGAGGGCGAGGGTCACCACGAGGGCGGGCCCGGCGTGCCGCGCCGTACGCCGGCCGATCTGCCAGCCGCCGAGCGGCAACACGAGGCCGCGCCCGCGCCGGGCGAGCGGGTCGGCGAGGCGGGCCAGCGGCGGCAGGAGCCGCAGGACGAGGAGCGCCGCCGCCACGGTCATCGCGACCGGCGCGAGGACGAGGACCGGATCGACGCCGGCGCCCGCGGTCACCGGCGACCGGTACTGCCGCAGCTGCAGCCAGCCGAGCACCGCGACCCCCGCCAGCGCCAGATCCGCGCCGACCCGCTGCGCCCCGGCGAACCGCGCGGCCCGCAGCCGGAGCCGGGCGACCGCCCGCCGGTCCCGTACGATCCGCACGCTCGGCACGAGCACCGCGCAACCGTGCACGGCGAGGGCGGTCAGGGCGGCCGCCTGCCCCACACCGGTCACCGCGGTACCGGGCACGTCGCCCTCGACGAGCCCGGCCCCGTGCAGGGCGCGCAGCAGCGGCCCGGCGAGGAAGGGGGCGGCCAGGGCGAGCGCGGCGAGGAGCGTCGCGGGGACGTAGAGTCCGGCCCGCGCCACGGCGATCGGTGTGGTGAGCCGGTCGAGCGCCCGGCGCAGCCCGGCCGACAGCGTCAGGTCCCCGGCCTCGACCGCCGTGCCGTCCGCGCGGTCCCCGTGCCCGCCCGCGCGCAGCACGGAGCGCGCCGCGTCGCTGCCCGCGAACCGCTTGACCCGCTCCCGCAGCGCCGCGATGTCCCCGAGCCGCAGCCCACCCGTGTCGGGCACGCCGAGCCACAGCGCCCGCGCATCCCTGGCGAGCCCCTTGCTCCCGGCGAAGGCCTCGCGC
This sequence comes from Streptomyces sp. NPDC037013, assembly GCF_055607265.1. NCBI lineage: Bacteria > Bacillati > Actinomycetota > Actinomycetes > Kitasatosporales > Streptomycetaceae > Streptomyces > Streptomyces sp. NPDC037013. The sequence continues at coordinate 565,360 of NZ_JBVJRV010000005.1, forward strand.
GGCACCACGGCGATCGAATCGGCCGTCCCGAACGTACTGCTCAGCGCCGTCCAGACCGCGGGCGAGCGCCCCGCGGCGGAGTACACCCCGACGACGCGCAGCGTCACCGGCCGTTCGTCCGCGCTCCGCGCCGTGATCCGGTCGCCGGGCCGCACGGCGAGTTCGGCGGCGGCGGCCTCGGTCAGCGCGGTCTCGACCGGCCCGGGGCCGGGGCGGGGCAGCCGCCCGGTCACCGGCGAGGCGTGGCGCCGCGCGTCCGGCAGGGCGACCACGGAGAGGGTGGTGTCCTCGCGCGGGTGGCCCGCGGCCTCGGTGACGGCGAGTTCGTCGTTGCGGGCGGCGGGTGCCCGCAGCGCGGACCAGGTGTGGTGGGGCACGTCGCCGTACGTGCGGTCGAGTGCGGCACGTACGTCTCGGTCCAACTGCCGTGCGCCGCGCGGCCGGTGCGGGGCCGTGACCTCGACGACGGCGTCCCGGTCCGCGGCGAGCCGCCGCTGCACCCCGCCCTCGACGGCCTTCTCGGAGAGCGCCGCCAGGGCCGCGAGCACGGTGGCGGCGAGCAGCACGGCGAGTCCGGCGGCCCCCAGCACAAGCGCGTGGTGCCGGCTCGCCCGCACCGCCGCGGGCAGGCGTCGTCCCCTCACCGCACCGGTCTCCCCCCGAGTGACCCGGCACAGTATGGGCGTACGCAAATGTGGCCCGCAATGGTCCGGACGAACCGGAACCACCGCGGGCCACAAGGCAGTTGAGGAGCCGTCACCCCTGGGGGCGACGCTCCTTGCGCGAGACCGGGGTCAGCGGACCTCGGTGATCTCGGGGCCGCGCTGGAGCTGTCCCATGCCGCCCGAGAAGCGCGAGCCCTCCTGCTGCTCCTGCTGGACGTTCTCCGCGACCATCTGGGCGTCGTCCGGCAGCTTCAGGACGATCGGGTCGCGCGGCGCCATCGGGCCCTCGCCGCGCACGACGACGGTGTCCCGGAAGATCTGCTCCAGGAGTCCGGCGGTCTGCGGCTGCACGGCGCCCTGGCCGGAGATCACACCGCGCAGGAACCAGCGCGGCCCGTCGACGCCGATGAAGCGCACGACCTGCACGCCGCCGGTGCCGTCCGGCAGCTGCACCGGCACCTGCGCGCGCAGCTCCCAGCCGAGGGGGCCCTCGACCTCGTCGATGACACCGCCCTGCTGGGTGATGCCCGTGGCGATCTCCTCGCGGACCTCGCCCCAGATGCCCTCCTTCTTGGGGGCGGCGAAGCCCTGGAGCTGGATGGCGCTGTCCTGGAGCACGACGGTGGCCGCGACGATCGCGTCGCCGGCGACCTCCACCCGCAGCTCCATGCCTTCGACGCCCGGCACGAAGAGTCCGCCGAGGTCCACCCGGCCCTCGCCTGGCTCACGGACCTCGGAGAGGTCCCAGGGGCCGTCGGGACGGGGCTCGGGCTCGAGCCTCACGCGCGAGCGCGCGGCGCTGGCGTCAGCGGGGTCATCGCTGCCCAAGCCGTCGACGACCTGCTCGTCCGCGCCCGCCGCGTCCTCGGCGGCACTGTCCTTCTTGCGACGTCCGAACACGTCACTGTCCTTCCCGGTCGGATACGACCGATGCGTATCGATTCCCACCCGTTTGTTCGCCCGGGTTCGCACCCGGACCGCTGCCCACGGCGGCATGGCCGCCGGTGGACCCGAAGCCCCCCTCGGCCCGCGCCGATGCGGGAAGCTCCGCCACCTCCTGGAAGCGAACCTTCTCGACCTGCTGGACGACCAGTTGGGCAATCCGGTCGAAACGCTCGAACCGCACGCTCTCGCGCGGGTCGAGATTCACCACGATCACCTTGATCTCCCCACGGTACCCGGCATCCACCGTCCCCGGGGCATTCACCAGGGCGACACCGCAGCGTGCGGCGAGCCCCGAACGGGGGTGCACGAAGGCCGCGTACCCCTCGGGGAGCGCGATGGACACCCCGGTCGGCAGAACGACCCGCTCACCGGGGGCCAGGTCGCAGGATTCCGTCGTGCGCAGATCGGCGCCGGCGTCGCCGGGCTGTGCGTACGCGGGCAGCGGTACGTCGGGGTCGACGCGCCTGATCAGCACGTTCAGTTCGGCGGGGGACGTCACGGGTTCACCTCGAAAGCGCGGGCACGCCGGATCTGGTCCGGGTCGTTCATGGCGGCCTGGATCTCTTCGCTGCGGCCGTTGTCGATGAAGTGGTCGACCTTCACCTCGATGAAGAGGGCGTCGGCGCGGACGGCGACGGGCCCGTCGGGGCCGCCGATCCGGCCGGTGGCGGTCGAGTAGATCTTCCGGCCGGCGACGGCGGTGACCTCGGCCTCCAGGAACAGCACGGTGCCCAGCGGCACGGGCCGTACGAAGTCGGTCTCCAGGCGGCCGGTCACGGCGATCACGCGCAGCAGCCAGTTCAGCGAGCCCAGCGTCTCGTCGAGCGCGGTGGCCAGGACGCCGCCGTGGGCGAGCCCCGGGGCACCCTGGTGCGCCTCGCGCACGGTGAACTCGGCGGTGACGGCCACGCCCTCCCCGGCCCGCGCCGCGAGGTGCAGTCCGTGCGCCTGGCCCTCACCACAGCCGAAACAGTGTTCGTAGTGGGCGCCGATCAGCTCGCCGGGGGCGGGCGCGTCGGGGTGGCGGACGGGCGTTATAGCGTCGGCCGGGGGCGTCAGAGCTGCAGATGTACCACTCACAGGCGCAGACCTTACCTCCGCGTCAGCGCGGCGACCGCACCGTGCCAAGCTTGGTTCCATGCAGCCTTATGAAGAACGCCTGACGGCGCCCCGTTCGTGGTGGTTCGCCTCGGTCCTGGTGGGTGTCGCGATGGCCCTGATCCTGCTGCCGTTCGGCACGCTGCCGCTCCTCGGCGGTCTGGTCGGCGGCACGGCTGTGGCGGCGGTGGTCACCAGCGCGTACGGCGCCGTGCGGATCCGCGTGGTGGCGGGCTCGCTGGTCGCGGGCGACGCGAAGATCCCGGTCTCCGCCCTGGGTGACGCGGAGATCCTCAGCGGCGAGGAGACCCGCGCCTGGCGCACCTACAAGGCCGACCCGCGCGCCTTCATGCTGCTGCGCGCCTACATCCCCACGGCGCTGCGGGTGAACATCACCGATCCCGAGGACCCCACTCCGTACGCGTACATCTCGACGAGGCACCCGGAGGAACTGGCCGCGGCGCTGGATTCGGTACGGCAGAGCGCGCCGTAGAGGCATGTGGGAGGGCACGCCGGGGGGCGTGCTCAGCGTCCCAGCTCCCGGGGGACCTCCCCCATCCGCAGAGGATCGCTCGGCTTCTCCAGGGGCGGCAGCTCCGGCAGCGCGTCCCACGGCACCTGGGTCTTGCGCAGGTCCCGCCGGATCCGTGCGGCGAGCTTCTTGGTGTCCCGGCGGTTCATGACCGCTCCGACCGCCGCGCCCACCATGAAGGGCATGAGGTTCGGCAGATTGCGGACCATCCGCTTCATGATCTGCTGGCGCAGCTCGCGCTTCATCTGGCCGCCGAGCGCCGTGTTGAACGTCGTCGGCTTGGTGACATCGATGCCACGCTCTTCGGACCAGGAGTTCAGATACGCCACGCTGCGCTGTTTGAGATTGCCCTCGGGCCGTCGGCCGTAGACCTCGTGCAGCTCGGCGATGAGCTTCAGCTCTATGGCGGCGACGCCGGTGATCTCCGCCGCGAGCTCGGCGGGCATCGCGGGCGGCACCGGGAGCATCGCGGCGGCCCCCACGCCGGCGCCCACGGTGGACGTCGCGTTGGCGGCACCCGCGACGAGCTTGTCCGCGAGCTGTTCGGGGCCGAGGCCCGGGAACTGCTTGCGGAGGGTCGCCAGATCGCGGACCGGGATCCGCGGGGCGTTGTCGATGAGCCGGTCGGCGAGGTAGCCGATGCCGGCCTTGGCGCCGCGCCCGCCCTTGCGGACGCCTTCCACCACGCTTCCCGTGACGGCGGCAACGCGGCTGACCCTGGACCCGGCCTCATCGGCTCTCCGAGCGGTCCTGGGCGCCTTGTCGGCCGCCGTCTGGTCCGGCCTCGCCTCCAGGGCGTTCGCCGGTTCGAGCGAGGCTGCTCCGTCGGTGGAAGAGCCTCGCCCGTCGTCACGTGCACCGGCGCCCTGGACGCCGGTCCTGTCCGCTCCGCGCTTGCCGAAGCGGCGCTTCCTGAACGGGGTCGAGCCAGTCACGGCCGACCCCGCCTCAGTCGCAGTCGCGGCAGATCGGCTGGCCGTTCTTCTCGCGGGCCAGCTGACTGCGGTGGTGCACCAGGAAACAGCTCATGCAGGTGAACTCGTCCTGCTGCTTCGGGAGCACCCGGACGGCGAGCTCCTCGTTGGAAAGATCGGCGCCGGGCAGTTCGAGACCCTCGGCGGCCTCGAATTCGTCGACGTCGACCGACGAGGTCGACTTGTCGTTCCGCCGGGCCTTGAGTTCCTCGATGCTGTCCTCGTTGACGTCATCGTCGGTCTTGCGTGGGGTGTCGTAGTCCGTTGCCATGTCGCGCCTCTCCCCCTCTGGGTGTCTGCGGTGTCTCAGCGCACGTAACGCGTGAGAGGCCGGACTTGTGCCCGACCTGAGGCGGAGATTTTGCCTCACATCAAGGTCTGTTACTCAATCGACACCCAACCGCACCTCCGGAGAGGCGATCGGTTTGGATGGCGATCGGGACCGTACACGGTCCGAAGGTCGCACTTCACAGGCGCCACCCCGTGTACTTCCCGTGATCAAGACCCCTGAAAACCCGGATTTTCCCGGCTTTCCGACGACTTTCACGATCACGGAGAGTAGATGGCCGTAAATTCGCCCCTGTGATCGATCACACATGAAATTTCCTGGATCAGGTCCCGAAAATTCCGCGCAAAGCGAACATCGCGGCGCGTCCGCGGCAGCATCTCAGAGAGGAAGGGTGACTCGCATCACGAGTCCTCCCCCCTCGCGCGGCTCCGCGATGATACGGCCACCGTGGGCCCGTGCCACCGACCGGGCGATCGACAGGCCGAGCCCGACGCCCTTGTCGCTGCCCGTTCGCTCGGTCCGCAGCCGCCGGAACGGCTCGAAGAGATTGTCGATCTCGTACGCGGGCACCACCGGGCCCGTGTTCGACACCACCAGGACCGCCTGACCGTGCTGGGCCTCCGTGGTGACCTCCACCCAGCCCGCGTCCGCCACGTTGTACCTGACGGCGTTCTGGACGAGGTTCAGGGCGATCCGCTCCAGGAGGACGCCGTTGCCCTGGACGACGGCCAGGCCGCGCTCCCCGCGGATCTCCACGTGCTTCGCCTCGGCCTCGGCCCGCACCTGATCGACGGCGCGGTTGGCGACCTCGGCGAGGTCGACCGGTTTGCGCTCCACGATCTGGTTGTCGCTGCGGGCGAGCAGCAGCAGGCCCTCGACGAGCTGCTCGCTGCGCTCGTTGGTGGCCAGCAGCGTCTTGCCGAGCTGGTGGAGCTCCGGCGGCGCCCCGGGATCGGAGAGCGACACCTCGAGGAGCGTGCGGTTGATCGCCAGGGGCGTGCGCAACTCGTGCGAGGCGTTCCCGACGAACCGCTGCTGGGCGGTGAAGGCCCGCTCCAGCCGGTCCAGCATCTCGTCGAAGGTGTCCGACAGCTCCTTCAGCTCGTCGTCGGGCCCGTCCAGTTCGATGCGGCGGGTCAGATCGGTGCCGGCCACCCTGCGCGCGGTACGCGTGATGCGGCCGAGCGGCGAGAGGACGCGGCCCGCCATCGCGTACCCGAAGGCGAAGGCGATCACGGCGAGGCCGAGCAGGGCGAGCAGCGAACGGCTGAGGAGATTGTCCAGGGCGTTCTGCCGCACCTGGTTGACGCATTCGTTCAAGGCGTCGTTGAGCTGCGTCTCCGTGGGGTGCTGGGGCAGTCCCTGGAAACTCGCGCAGGTCTGGCTGCTCACCGTGGACCGGCCGGTGACCCGGAACGGCAGGTCGCTGCCGACGTTCAGGGCCTGCGCCGCCAGCAGGTAGATGATCGAGAGCAGCAGGATGCCCGCGATCAGGAACATTCCGCCGTAGAGCAGCGTGAGGCGTATACGGATCGTGGGGCGCAGCCACGGGAAGGGCGGCTCGACCTTCCTCGGGTCCCACGTGGGCTTGGGGGGCGCGGCTGGTGGCGCCGGGGTCGCGGCCACCGGGGGTCAGATCCGGTAGCCGGAGCCCGGCACCGTCACGATGACGGCGGGCTCGCCGAGCTTGCGGCGCAGGGTCATGACGGTCACCCGGACGACGTTCGTGAACGGGTCCGTGTTCTCGTCCCAGGCCTTCTCCAGGAGCTGCTCGGCGGAGACGACCGCGCCCTCGCTGCGCAGCAGCACTTCGAGGACGGCGAACTCCTTGGGGGCGAGCTGGATCTCCTTGCCGTCGCGGAAGACCTCGCGGCGGTTGGGGTCGAGCTTGATCCCGGCGCGCTCCAGGACGGGCGGCAGCGGCACGCTGGTGCGCCGGCCGAGGGCACGCACGCGTGCCGTGAGCTCGCTGAAGGCGAAGGGCTTGGGGAGGTAGTCATCCGCGCCGATCTCCAGGCCCTCGACGCGGTCGCTGACGTCACCCGAGGCGGTGAGCATCAGGACGCGGGTCGCCATACCGAGCTCGACGATCTTGCGGCAGACGTCGTCGCCGTGGACGAGCGGGAGGTCCCGGTCGAGCACCACGACGTCGTAGTCGTTGACCCCGATGCGCTCCAGGGCGGCCGCTCCGTCGTACACGACGTCGACGGCCATGGCCTCCCGGCGCAGTCCGGTGGCCACCGCATCGGCGAGCAGCTGCTCGTCCTCGACGACGAGTACGCGCACGTCGTAGTCCTTCCTGTGTGCCCCTGCGGGCAGGTCTGTCTAGGGGATGGGCCTCCATCCTGCCCCTTTCGGCCGTAAACCGGCTGTAAGACGGCCTGTCATCGGTCCCCGGGCCCGGGAATGCCGGATTTTCTCCGCCGGTTGAGGTTTCTGCGGAAGGGAGCGGGGGGAGGACGGCCTTACACCCGCGATCACGCTTTGTATGTGGCACGCCACAAACTGCTTTCCGCAGAGCGGCTTGAGACGTGATCGCCCCTTCTTGAGGCACACCCCCGTGCCATCGACCCACGACCCAGCCGAGGGGGCGCAACCATGGACGCATTCACCGCAGGTCTCCTGCAGCGCATAAAGGCCACGGAGTCCGACCTCACGAAGGCCCGTGAGACGGGAGACGACTTCCTTGCCGAGGTCGAGCTGGCGGAGCTGGAGGACCTCCACCGCCTGGCGGCCGAGCACGGCGTCGAGGTGGGCGTGCTGCACGCCTGACCGAATCCCGGCACGACAGACCACCGCGAAGGGCCCCGCCACCGCAGGACGAGGTGGCGGGGCCCTTCCGTGCGCGCGGGGCGTTTCGGCCGTCAGTCGTGCCAGGCGCCGAGGTCCTCCAGGAGGCCCTGGAGCGTCTCGAAGAGGGCGGGCGGGGCCGCGAGGGCCAGCTCGCCCGTGAGGGGCTCTCCGGGGCGGCCACCGGTCAGCGCGCCCGCTTCCCGGGCCACGAGGTCGCCGGCGGCGTAGTCCCACGGGTTCAGTCCGCGCTCGTAGTACGCGTCGAGGCGGCCCACCGCGACGTCGCACAGGTCGATCGCGGCCGACCCGCCCCGGCGGATGTCGCGGACCCGCGGGATGAGGTGGCGGGCCACCTCGGCCTGCCGGACGCGGCGCTCGGTGAGGTATCCGAAGCCGGTGCCGACCAGGGCCTGGTCGAGGGAGGGGGCGGGGCGCACGCGGGCGGGCCGGTCGTTGACGTGGGCGCCCTCGCCGAGGACCGCGCGGTAGGTCTCCCCGCGCATCGGCGCGTGCACGACGCCGACGAGGGTCTCGCCGTCCTTGCGGGCGGCGATGGACACGGACCAGTCGGGGCGGCCGTAGAGGTAGTTGACGGTGCCGTCGATGGGGTCGATCACCCACTGCACGCCGCTGCTGCCCTCGAAGCTCGCGCCCTCCTCGCCGAGCACGCCGTCGTCGGGCCTGAGCTCGGCGAGGAAGCCGGTGATCAGCTTCTCGGAGGCGATGTCCATCTCCGTGACGACGTCGACGGCACTGGACTTGGTGGCGGCCACGCCGAGGTCGTCGGGGCGGCCGTCGCGCAGGAAGGCGCCGGCGCGGTGCGCGGCCTCCAGGGCGACGTCGAGGAGTTCGGCCTTGAGGGCGGTCACGTCGGTCACTGCGGTCACCTCGGGGTTGCTCACGCGTACGGGCTGTCGGCGCCCGCGGCGGCGGGCTTGGGGGCGCGGGCGGGGCAGCAGCCCACCGGGCACAGGTCGTGGCTCGCGCCGAGGGTGCCGAGGGCGCAGGGGGTGACGGCGGCGCCGCTCTCCGCGGCGGCCCGCTCCAGGACCAGCTCCCTGATCGCCGCGGCGAACCGCGGGTCGGCGCCGACCGTCGCCGAACGGCGGACCGGAAGGCCCAGCTCCGCCGCCTTGGCCTCGGCCTCGGTGTCGAGGTCGTACAGGACCTCCATGTGGTCCGAGACGAAGCCGATGGGGACCATGACCACCGCGGGGGCACCGGCCGCCCGCCGCTCCTCCAGGTGGTCGCAGATGTCCGGCTCCAGCCACGGGATGTGCGGGGCGCCGCTGCGCGACTGGTAGACGAGCTGCCAGGGGTGCTCCACGCCGGTCTCGGCGCGGACCGCGTCGGCGATGAGGCGGGCCACGTCCAGGTGCTCCTTGACGTACGCGCCGCCGTCGCCGTGCTCCTCGACCGGGCCGGAGGTGTCCGCGGCGGCGGTCGGGATGGAGTGCGTGGTGAACGCCAGGTGCGCTCCGTCCCGCACGTCCTCCGGGAGTTCGGAGAGCGACTTCAGGACGCCGTCGATCATGGGCCGGACGAAGCCGAGGTGGTTGAAGTAGTGCCGGAGCTTGTCGACCTTGGGCAGCTCCAGGCCCTCGGAGGCGAGGACGGCGAGGGAGTCCGCGAGGTTCTCGCGGTACTGGCGGCAGCCGGAGTACGAGGCGTACGCGCTCGTGGCGAGGACCAGGATGCGGCGGCGGCCGTCGGTGACCATCTCGCGCAGGGTGTCGGTCAGATAGGGCGCCCAGTTGCGATTGCCCCAGTAGACGGGCAGGTCGAGGCCGTGGTCCGCGAAGTCCTTGCGCAGGGCGTCGAGCAGGGCGCGGTTCTGGTCGTTGATCGGGCTGACCCCGCCGAAGAGGAAGTAGTGCTGCCCCACCTCCTTGAGCCGCTCCGTGGGGATGCCGCGCCCGCGCGTCACGTTCTCCAGGAACGGGACGACGTCGTCCGGGCCTTCGGGGCCACCGAACGAGAGCAGCAGCAGGGCGTCATAGGGAGTCGAATCCAGCGCGTCGGACATGCATCCGATCCTGCCACCCGCCACCGACAGCCGGAAAACGGCCTCCGCCGATCGGAAAAACCCGGTGCGCCCCGCGGCACCGGAGCCGTAAGCTGTATAGGCCACCTTTACGCCTTACCCGGAGCCCTCCGCCTGACGGAGGGCCGGCCGGAGCCCCAGCGGAGTCCACGTGCCCAGCCCCTACCGCGCCATCTTCGCCGCCCCCGGCACCAAGGCCTTCTCCGGCGCGGGGTTCCTCGGCCGCATGCCGCTGTCGATGATGGGCATCGGCATCGTGACCATGGTGTCGCAGCTGACCGGGCGCTACGGCCTCGCGGGCGCGCTGTCGGCGACGGTCGCCCTGTCGGCGGCCGCCATCGGGCCGCAGATCTCCCGGCTCGTCGACCGGCACGGTCAGCGCCGGGTGCTGCGGCCCGCGACGCTGGTCTCCCTGGCCGCGGTCGCCGGGCTGCTGCTCAGCGCCAAGTTCGAGGCGCCCGACTGGGCGCTGTTCCTCTTCGCCGCCCTGGTCGGCTGTGTGCCGAGCGTCGGCTCGATGATCCGCTCGCGCTGGGCGGCCCTCTACCGCGACACCCCGCAGCTGCACACCGCCTACTCCTTCGAGTCGGTGGTCGACGAGGTCTGCTTCATCTTCGGGCCGATCATCTCCATCGGTCTCTCCACGGTGTGGTTCCCGGAGGCCGGTCCGCTGCTCGCCGGTGTCTTCCTCGCCGTGGGCGTCTTCTGGCTGACGGCCCAGCGGGCCACCGAGCCGGTGCCGCACCCGCGCGAACACCACACCAAGGGCTCGGCGCTGCGCTCGGGCGGTCTCCAGGTGCTCGTCGCCACCTTCGTCGCTACCGGTGCGATCTTCGGCTCGATCGACGTGGTCACCGTGGCGTACGCGGAGGACCAGGGCCACAAGTCCGCGGCCAGCCTGGTCCTCGCCGTCTACGCCCTCGGCTCCTGCCTGGCCGGCGCGGCCTTCGGGCTGCTCCACTTCAAGGGGGCGCCGGCCCCCCGGTGGCTGCTGGGCGTCTGTGCGATGGCCGTGAGTATGATCCCGCTTCAACTGGTCGGGAACCTTCCGTTGCTGGCCGTGGCGTTGTTCGTGGCGGGCCTCTCCATCGCACCGACGATGATCACGACGATGGCCCTCGTCGAACAGCACGTACCACGCGCGAAACTGACCGAGGGCATGACCTGGGTGAGCACCGGACTCGCGGTCGGCGTCGCGCTCGGCTCCTCCGCGGCCGGCTGGGTCATCGACGCCGCGGGGCCGGACGCCGGGTACGGGGTGCCGGGCGTCTCCGGTGCCGTCGCGGTCGCGGTCGGGTTCCTGGGCTACCGCCGGCTGAAGAGGCCGGTTCCGCGACGGGGAGGGACCCATGAGTTCGGGCACGGGCAGCGGCAGGACCACAGCGACGTGGCGTAACTGGGCGGGCAACGTGACGGTGCGGCCGGTCCGCGAGGCCACGCCCGCGTCGGTCGACGAACTGGCGGCGGCGCTGCGCCGCGCCAAGGAGGACGGTCTCAGGGCGAAGCCCGTCGGCACGGGGCACTCCTTCACGGCGACCGCCGCGACCGACGGCGTCCTCATACGCCCCGACCTGCTGACCGGCATCCGTGCCGTGGACCGCGCGGCGGGCACGGTCACCGTGGAGGCCGGCACCCCGCTCAAGCGCCTGAACGCGGCGCTCGCCCGCGAGGGCCTGTCGCTCACGAACATGGGCGACATCATGGAGCAGACCGTCTCGGGGGCCGTCAGCACCGGCACGCACGGCACGGGCCGCGACTCGGCCTCGATCGCCGCCCAGATCAAGGGCCTTGAGCTGGTCACCGCGGACGGCACGGTGCTGACCTGCTCCGCCGACGAGAACCCCGAGGTCTTCGCCGCGGCCCGGATAGGGCTCGGCGCGCTCGGCGTGATCACCGCGATCACCTTCGCGGTGGAGCCGATCTTCTACCTCACCGCCCGCGAGGAGCCGATGACCTTCGACCGGGTCACGAGCGACTTCGACGCGCTGGTCACCGAGAACGAGCACTTCGAGTTCTACTGGTTCCCGCACACCGGCAACTGCAACACCAAGCGCAACAACCGCAGCCCGGGCCCCGCCGCTCCCCCCGGCAGGATCAGCGCCTTCGTGGAGGACGAACTCCTCTCCAACGGCCTCTTCCAGGTCGTCAACTCCCTGGGCCGGGCCGTCCCCGCGGCCATCCCCGGCATCGCGAAGATCTCCAGCAAGGCGCTCTCCGCGCGGACGTACACGGACATTCCCTACAAGGTCTTCACCAGCCCGCGCCGCGTGCGGTTCATGGAGATGGAGTACGCGGTGCCGCGCGAGGCCCTCGTGGAGACCCTGCGCGAGCTGAAGGCGATGGTGGACCGCTCGCCGCTGCGGATCAGCTTCCCCGTGGAGGTCCGCACCGCGCCCGCGGACGACATCGCGCTCTCCACGGCATCGGGCCGGGAGAGCGCGTACATCGCCGTCCACATGTACCGGGGCACGCCCTACCAGGCGTACTTCGCGGCCGCCGAGCGGATCTTCACCGCGCACCAGGGGCGGCCGCACTGGGGCAAGCTCCACACGCGCGACGCGGAGTACTTCGCCGAGGCGTACCCCCGCTTCGGCGAGTTCACCGCCCTGCGCGACCGCCTCGACCCGGACCGCCTCTTCGGCAACGACTACCTGCGCCGGGTCCTGGGCGCCTGACCCGCCGCTACGGAGTGGGCGTCCCGCCGTCCCTGGCGTCCTGGCCGCCGTCCGCGGGAGTGGACGGCGTGGGCGTCGGGGTGGGCGGGGTGGGGGTGGGCGTCGGGTCCGTCTTGGAGCCGTCGTCCCCGGAGTCGGTGCCGTCGTCCTTGCCGGTGTCACTGCCCGTGCCGTCGTCCGGGTCGCCCTTCGAACCGGAGTCGGTGCCGTTGCCCGTGCCGTCGCCGGTGCCGCCGCCCGGGGTGCGCCCGGTGCCGTCCGGGTCCTGGGAGGCGTTGCCGTCGCCCTGTCCGGAGCCGTCACCGGTGCCCGGCGTGCCGTGGTCCGAGGGCTGGCCGGACGGCTCGTCGTCGGGCGTGCGCTTCTCCGAAGAGGAGTTGTGCCCCGAGAAGCCGTTGCCGATCGTGGTGCCGTGGCCGCCGCTGAGGTCCTTGCCGGAGACCAGTTCGTATGTGGTGATCCCCGCCATGGAGACGCCGAAGACGACGGCCGCGGCGATCAACGGCCGCTTCCAGCTGCGGATCTGCGCCCGGTGCGTGGTGCCCTCGGTGAACTCGTCCGAGAGCGGCGGCGGTGCGAAGGCCGTCGTCGGGGCGGGCGCCGGGGTCGGGCCCGCGGCGCGGAGCACGCGCGTGGCGTCGTCGCGCGGCAGTGCCTGGGTGGCGTCGACCGCGCCCAGGAGCTGGGTCCGCTCGGCCTCGTCGCCCGCGCCGCCCCCGACGGAGGGCAGCACCGTGGTGGCCTCCGCGTCCGCGGGCGGCGGCACCGTGGCCGGGTCGGCGTCGGCGTGGGGCAGCACCGCGGTGGGATCGGCGTCCGTGGTGATCGGCAGCGCCGTCGTCGCGTCGGCGTCCGCCCCGGTGCCCTGCGGTCTTCCCCACGTCGTGGTCACCGGCCCGGTGGCCCGCACGGCCCCGGTGTGGCCGGTGGCCCTGAACGTCTCGGGCACCTGAGCGGCCGCCTTCACCGGGACTTGCCGGGCCTTCGGCTTGACCTGCACGGTGACGTCACGTATCTGCTCGCCCGTGCGCTTGAAGAAGTGCTGGAAGACGGTGCCGCCGCAGGTCGCGATCGCGCTCACCACACCGGCGCCGAGGATCGTCCCGTAGACGCCGAGGTTCGAGGCGAGCTTGGCCGCCACGACCGCGGCGATGGCGCTCCCCGCCACCTGCGGCAGACTCAGATCGAGCCGTCGCTGCTCACCCGACTCCTCCTGGTCCTTGGACTCCTTCGACTCCTTGCCGGAATCCGGCTTTTCACGCATCTCCGACCCTTGCCTGCCTTTCTCGACCGACTACACGAGACAGGGACGTATGGGCGAAGTGTTTAGTTCCGATTCGGGACTTTCCGTGAAGTGCGCCACCCGCGCGCGGGGGTACCGGGGCAGGGGCGGGCGCCAACTCCCTTCCGCCACGAGAAGTTCGGCGGCGCGGCGGTCCACCCGCATGGCCCGAATGGAGTACTGTTGCGAGCCCTGGGTCCGGTCTCCCGCCAGGGTGCCCGGGGCCTTCCAGAACCGCCGGGTGGGGGGCTCGCTGCACAGGGTGACGAACGTCGTCACTTAGCGTTGCGAAATGGTAACCGTGCCATAACGGCGATCCAGGGCCCATGCCCGACACGCCGGGCAACTCGGCAAGGTTGTGGCAGGCTGCACCCGGGCAGGCCACACTCGACTAGCGGAAGCAGCGACGCACGTGACGTCGGCAGGCACCACCCGGGAGGTCCCCATGCCCGAACTGCGTGTCGTGGCCGTCAGCAACGACGGCACACGGCTGGTGCTGAAGGCTGCGGACAGCACGGAGTACACGCTTCCGATCGACGAGCGGCTGCGTGCGGCCGTCCGCGGCGACAGGCCCCGACTCGGACAGATCGAGATCGAGGTGGAGAGCCACCTCCGCCCGCGCGACATCCAGGCACGGATACGTGCCGGCGCCAGCGCGGAAGAAGTGGCCCAGCTCGCGGGCATCCCCGTCGATCGCGTCCGCCGCTTCGAAGGACCCGTGCTCGCGGAGCGCGCGTTCATGGCGGAGCGTGCCAGAAAGACCCCCGTGCGCCGTCCCGGCGAGAACACCGGGCCCCAGCTCGGCGAGGCCGTGCAGGAGCGGCTGATGATGCGGGGCGTCGACAAGGACACCGTCCAGTGGGACTCCTGGCGCCGGGACGACGGCACCTGGGAGGTCCTGCTCGTCTACCGCGTCGCGACCGAGCCGCACTCCGCGAGCTGGACGTACGACCCGCCCCGGCGGCTCGTCCAGGCCGTGGACGACGAGGCCCGTTCGCTGATCGGCGAGACGGACGACATCTCCGCGCCCGAACCGAGCTTCCCGTTCGTGCCGCGCATCGCCCGGCTGCCCAGGGACCGGGCATCGGACCGGCCGCTCGACCGTGCCCTGGAACGCCAGTTGGACCGCCCGAGCATCCCCGCGCCTCCGGCCGATCCGCCGGAGGAGGGCACCGGCGCGGGTTCCGCGGTCGCCGAACAGGAGCGCGACTCGCTGACCAGCCTGCTGGAAGCGGTGCCCAGCTTCCGCGGTGACATGGTCGTACCGGAGCGGCCCGTGGTCTCCACCACCACGGAACTGCCGCCGTCCGTCCAGGAGGAGCCCGAGCAGGAAGCGGACGCCGAGGAGCCCCCGGCGGCGTCGGCGGGCGCCGGAGCGGCCTACGCGGACGTCCTCATGCCGCGCTCGGTGGCGAGCCACCGCGACCGCCTGGTCGGTTCCACGGACCGCCAGGCCGAGGCCGACGGCGTGCGCCCGGGCCGCCGCGCGGCGGTCCCCAGTTGGGACGAGATCGTCTTCGGCACGCGCCGCAAGAAGCAGGAGTGACCCACGGCACCCCGCCGCCCGGCGGATGCCATGGAGAGGGGGTCCACACCCGGTCGGTGTGGGCCCCCTCTCCGTGGTGGCCGGAAAACACCGCGGGCCGGGAAGCCGTCGCGGATCAGCGAGTTACTTCGGGTCCGGGAGTTACTGCGGGTCCGGGCCGGTCGCCACGGGGCGCGCGGGGTCGGCCGACCACTGCGACCAGGAGCCGACGTAGAGCGCGGCCGGGATCCCGGCCACCGCGAGGGCGAGGACCTCGTGGGCGCCCGAGACCCCCGAGCCGCAGTAGACGCCGATCTCCGAAGTCTCGGACGCGCCCAGGGCCTTGAAGCGGCCGGCGAGCTCGGTGGCGGGCCTGAAGCGGCCGTCCTCCGCGACGTTCTCCGTGGTCGGCGCCGACACCGCGCCCGGAATGTGCCCCGCCACGCTGTCGATCGGCTCGACCTCGCCGCGGTACCGCTCGGCCGCGCGGGCGTCAAGGAGCAGGCCGGAGCGGGCGAGAGCGGCGGCGGAGTCCGCGTCCAGCAGGTCGGTGCTGTTCGGCGCCGGCTCGAAAGAGCCCTCCTCGGGGGTCGTGCCCGAACCCCGTTCGAGCGGTCCGGTCCACAGTCCGATGCCGCCGTCCAGGACGCGGACGGACGCGTGCCCCGTCCAGCGCAGCATCCACCACAGGCGTGCCGCCGCCCAGTTCTGGCCACCGTCGTACACGACGACGTCCCGGTCCCCCGAGACCCCCGCCGCCCGCATCACGGCACCGAAGTGGGCCACGTCGGGCAGGGGGTGGCGGCCGCCGGCGCCCGCGGGACCCGCCAGGTCAGCATCGAGATCGATGAAGACGGCCGACGGAATGTGCCCTTCCTCGTACGCGGAGCGCTGGGAGCCCTGGTGCTCCCAGCGGACGTCGAGCAGGACCGGCGGGTTCTGGCCCGCGAGTTCGCCCGCGAGTTGCGATGCGGAGATGATGGGATTCATGGGCCCATCCTTGCGTACGGGGTGGTCGCGCCGCCAAGGTGCGGCTACCCTGCTCGGCCGGACCACGCCCGAACACGGGGCGTATGGAACCATGCACGCCCTGTACGACAGATGAACATCGCGCGGCCATCGCGCGTTCACGGATGAGCAACCCGAAACCGGGCATCTTCCGCGGGAAGCCGGACAGCGCGGCGCGGTCGGACCGCGTGACGCGGTGGGCGGTGCGAGCATCTGCACGGGCGCGAGTCCGCGCGGCGATCGTGCGCGCATTCGAGAGTGGTAGCTGACCGGCCGTCACGACGGCCGAGGAGAGGGTGACGATGACCGAGGCGCGGGCGAATGGGGTCCCCCCTGGACGGGGCTCCTCGGAGTCCTTGGGGCACGTGCGCGGGGACGGCGCGGAAACCGGTCGGCGCAAGCCCGGCACGCCCTGCTGGGTGAGTCTGATGACGCACGACCTGACCGCGACCCAGGAGTTCTACGGAGCGCTCTTCGGCTGGGAGTTCCGGCCGGGACCGGAGCAGCTCGGGCCGTACGTGCGCGCCCTGCTCGACGGGCGCGAGGTGGCGGGCATCGGCCGGCTGCCCGCCGACCGGCATCTGGCCATCGCCTGGACGACCTACCTGGCGTCGGACGACGCGGACGCGACGGCCGACGCGGTGCGGCACTGCGGCGGCACGGTCGGCGTGGGGCCCATCGACGCGGGCGAGGCCGGGCGGCTGGCGATCGCGTCCGACCCGTCGGGCGCGGTGTTCGGCATCTGGCAGGCGGTGGCCCATCTGGGGACCGCGGTGCTCGGCAGGCCCGGCACGCCGGCCTGGAACGAACTGGTGACGCGGGAGACGGCGGGCGTACTGAAGTTCTACGAGTCGGTCTTCGGCTGCACCGAAGAGGCCGATGTCTCGGCCGACTTCGACCATGCGACACTGCGCGTGGACGGCCGGCCGGTGGCGTCGGTGCGCGGTGTGGGCCAGGCACTGCCGCGCGACCGGGGCCCGCACTGGATGACGTACTTCGAGGTCGCCGACGTGGACGAGGCGGTCGAACGGGTCGTCGGACTCGGCGGCCACGTCGTCGAACCGGCCGACGAGGGCGACCACGGGCGGTCGGCGACGGTCGCCGACCCGGACGGCGCGGTCTTCGCCGTCGTGCACACGCCCGACGGCGGCTGATTCAGGCCCGGGCGGGGGTCGTGTCGACCGGCAGCACGTCGGGCGACAGGGCTCCCGCGCGGGCGGTCGCCGCCGTCGCCCTGCGCCGGTGATGGCGGCGGCACAGCACCTCGTAGCCCACCTCGTCCGAGGACTGGTCGACGTCGCCCACCACGACCTGGGCGCCCTCGACGACCATTTCGCCGCCTATGGTGCGGGCGTTGTGCGTGGCGCGGGCCCCGCACCAGCAGAGGGCCTCGACCTGGAGCACCTCGACGCGGTCGGCGATCTCGACCAGGCGCTGTGAGCCGGGGAACAGCTTGGAGCGGAAGTCCGTGGTGATGCCGAAGGCGAAGACGTCGAGGCCGAGGTCGTCGACGACGCGGGCGAGCTGATCGATCTGGTCCGGGGCCAGGAACTGCGCCTCGTCCGCGATCACATAGTCCGCCCGGCCGCCCCGCGAGAGGTGGTCGACGAGGTGGGCGTAGAAGTCGAAGTCGTCCGCGGCCTCGATCGCGTCGGTGACCAGGCCGAGCCGGGAGGAGAGCTTGCCCTCCCCCGCGCGGTCGTCCCGAGTGAAGATCATCCCCTGGAGTCCGCGGGCGGAACGGTTGTGCTCGATCTGCAGAGCCAGTGTGCTCTTTCCGCAGTCCATCGTTCCGGAGAAGAACACCAGCTCGGGCATGGGGGGTTGCGGACCTTTCGGGGGCGTATGGGCAGGGGGACGGTCAGGAGCGTACTTCGAGGAGCGGGACGAACTGCTCCACGGGGGTCATGGAGCCGTGCATGCCGACCAGGGCCGACTCGTTGGGCTCACGCTCCGAGGCGATGATCGCGGCGTCGTCGTGGGCGGCGGCGATGACGTCGCCGAGGCGCCCGTACACACGTTGATCAATGTGTGGACCGAACCAGCCGGCCGCGATCGCCTCGTCGCGGGAGGCCACCCAGAACTGCTCGCCGAGCACCTCGCGCCAGACCGTCAGGACGTCGTTCTCTGCGCCCGGGACCGCGTACACGTGCCGGGCGCGGCCCTCGCCGCCGAGGAGGGCGACGCCGGCGCGCAGCTCCCAGTCCTCGTCGAAGTCGATCCGGGACCGCTCGTCGAAGGGGATGTCGATCATGCCGTGGTCGGCGGTGACGTACAGGGCGCTGCGCGGCGGAAGTTTCTCGGCGAGGCGCTGCGCCAGCCGGTCGACGTACATGAGCTGGCCGCGCCAGGCGTCGGAGTCGACGCCGAAACGGTGCCCCTTGCCGTCCACCTCCGCGTAGTACGTGTAGACCAGGGAGCGGTCCCCCGCGGCCAGTTGCGCCGCGGCGAGGTCCATGCGGTCCTCTCCGGAGAGCCTGCCCCGGAAGGTGCCGCCGCTGAGGGCGACCTTGGTGAGCGGTGTGTGCTCGAAGGTCGGGGAGGAGACCTGCGCGGTGTGCACCCCGGCGTCGTGGGCCCGCTGGAAGACGGTGGGGTACGGCTGCCAGGCGTGCGGGTCGGTCCACGGATTCCAGCGGAGCTGGTTCATCAGGGCGCCGGTGGCGGGGTCGCGGACGGTGTAGCCGGGCAGGCCGTGCGCGCCGGGCGGCAGGCCGGTGCCGACCGAGGCCAGCGAGGTCGCGGTGGTGGCGGGGAAGCCGGCGGTGAGGGGCCGGCCCGTGCCGCCCAGCGAGCTGCCCAGGAGCGAGGCCAGGAACGGCGCCTCGTCCGGGTGGGCCTTGAGCTGCTCCCAGCCGAGGCCGTCGATCAGGAAGACGCAGTTCCGGTCGGCCGGGGCGAGTTCGGGGATGGCGGGCGCGAAGCCGTCGACCCCCTGGTGGGAGACGAGCGTGGGCAGCAGGTCGGCCAGCGATCCCGTGCCGTAGGCGGGCACCGGAGCGGTGTCGAGGGCGAGCGGTTGTACGTCGTCCCAATAGGGCAGGGACATCAGCGGGCGGTGTCCGCGGTCGCCTCGGACAGCGCCTGGGCGAAGGCGAGGGTCTGCCGCACGGCGTCCGGGCCGTCGCCCGCCTCGCTGACGCGCAGGCTCAGGTCGTCGGCGGTCGAGCTGCCCGTGTACCCGTGGTCCGCCTCGCAGTTGGGGTCGCCGCAGGCCGCGGGCTCCAGATCGAGGCGCGACACGGCGCCCCAGCCGATGGTCAGGACGACCTCGCGGGGCGGCGTACCGGGGACGTACTTCTCGGGGTTGGCGACGACGCGGCTGACCACGACGGAGGAGATGCGGCCGATCTTGACGGACTCGGTGGAGGTCGTCGCGTACGGCGTCGGGGACGTGCTGTCGGCCGCCTGCTCGTCGGTGTGGCTGACGATGAAGCGCGTGCCGGTCAGGACGAGGACGGTGACGTGCCGGCGCACTTCGTTGGCGTCGAACGTCGTCTCCTGGTGGACCAGGTAGGACCCGATGGCCTCGCCGCCGATCGCGGCCTCCACCGCCTCGGCCACGAGGGCCGGGTAGTAGCCGCTGCGCTCGATCGCCGCGCGCAGCCCCTGGGTCGTCGTACCGGTCTTTGCCATGCCGTCCATCCTACGGCCCGGTGCGGGGCGTACGGTGCCCCGCGGCCGCCCCGGTGCCGCGCGGGGGCCACCAGTACCCGAAAAGGGGCCCCGAGTACCCGTCACAGGCCGGTTCAGTAGCCGGGCAGGGTGCGGGGGCCGAGGTCGTCGCGGGCCGGCGGTGGCGCGAGGCGGACGGAGGCGCCGAGCACGGAGAGGCCGTGCTGGGCGACGACCACGGGCTCCAGGGAGACGGCGACCACCTCGGGGTGGTCGTCGACGAGCCGGGAGACCCGCTGGAGGAGCTCTTCGAGGGCCGGGGTGTCGACGGGCGCGGACCCGCGCCAGCCGAACAGGAGCGGCGCCGTCCGGATGGAGCGGACGAGCGAGGCCGCCTCCCGGTCGGTGACCGGGATGAGGCGGTGCGCGGTGTCGCCGAGCAGCTCGGATGCGGCGCCCGCGAGACCGAACGAGAGCACCGCTCCGGCCGCCGGGTCGATGACCGCGCGGACGACGGTGTCCACGCCGCGCGGCACCATGCCCTGCACGACGGGCCGCAGCTCGGCGGGGCTGCCGAAGAGGTCGGTCAATTCCCGGTACGCCCGGCGTAGTTGCTCCTCGTCGGTCAGGTCGAGGCGCACCCCGCCGAGGTCGGCGCGGTGGCGCAGGTGCGGGGCGGTGGTCTTCAGGGCGACGGGGTAGCCGATGACGCGTGCGGCCTGGGCCGCGGCGTCGGGGTCGGGCGCGGGCAGGGCGCGCCGTACGCGGATGCCGTAGCGCCTGAGCAGTTCGTGGGCGTCGTCCGGGGCGAGGGTGGCCCCGCGCGGGTCGCCGTCCTCGGCGAGCAGTTCCGTGATGCGCCCGGCCGTCCCGCTCTCGTCGATGTCGTCGTACTCGGGCACGCGCCCCGGCTCGGCTGCCTCGCGCCGCCACTGCGCGTACTTGACGGCTTCGGAGAGGGCACGTACGGCCCGCTCGGCGGCGGGGTAGGCGGGGATGCGGTACTGCTCCGAGGGTTCGGGGGCGGGCTCGGCCGGGGCCCCGGAGGGTCCGGCCGCAGCGGGGGCCGGGGCGGGGGCGTCGGGGCGGGTGCTGGTGGCGGCGGCCAGCGCCTCGGCGAGCCCGCCGAGCTCGACGTGGACCACGGCGACGGGCTTCGCGGGGCAGCCCGCCGCGGCGGCCCGCAGTTCGGTGGCGAGGGTCTCGGGGTCGGTGGTGGCGCCGTCCTCGCCGACCCAGGGGATGGCGTTGACGATCACCGCGTCGCAGCCGTCGTCGGACAGGGCCTCGGTGAGCGCGGCCCGGAAGTCGGCGGGGACGGCGCCCGTGGTGAGGTCGCGGGGCGGCAGCGGGCGCAGCCCGTCGGCGATGCACGCGTCGTAGGTGAGCAGCCCGAGCGACTCGGAGTTGCCGAGGATGCCCACCCGGGGCCCGGACGGCAGCGGCTGGCCGGCGAGCAGCAGTCCGGCGTCGACCATCTCCGTGACGGTGTCGACGCGGATGACGCCCGCCTGGCGCAGCAGCGCCGAGACCGTGGCGTGCGGCAGCCGGGTGGCCTGGACGGCATGTCCGGTCGGGGCGATGCCGCTGTGCCGGGCGCCCTGCACCACGACGAGCGGTTTGGCGGTGGCCGAACGCCGTGCGAGGCGGGTGAACTTGCGCGGGTTGCCGATGGTCTCCAGGTACATCAGCGTGACGTCGGTGTCCGGGTCCTCGTACCAGTACTGGAGCAGGTCGTTGCCGGAGACGTCCGCGCGGTTGCCGGAGCCGACGAAGGTGGAAAGGCCCGCTCCCCGCCGGTGCAGACCGGAGAGCAGGGCGATGCCGATCGCGCCGGACTGGGTGAACAGGCCGATCCGCCCGCGCGCGGGGGACTGCGGGGCGAGCGAGGCGTTGAGCCGCGTGCGGGGTGAGGTGTTGATGACGCCGAACGCGTTCGGGCCGATGATCCGCATGCCGTACGACCGGGCCTGGCGCACCAGTTCGCGCTGCCGCTCGCGTCCCTCGGCGCCGCTCTCCCCGTATCCGGCGGAGAGGACCACGAGCCCGCGCACGCCGCGCTCGCCGCACTCGGCGACGGCCTGCGGGACCCGGTCGGCGGGGACGGCGACGACGGCGAGGTCGACCGGCTCCTCGATCTCCGTGACGGAACGGTGGGCGGGCACGCCGTCGATGCCGTCGCCGGTCTCCTCGTCGAACGCGCTGTTGACCGCGTAGAGGCGGCCGGTGAAGCCGGACTCACGGAGGTTGCTCAGCACGCTGCGGCCCACTCCGCCGGGGACGCGGCCCGCGCCGATCACCGCGACCGAGCCGGGGGTCAGGAGCCGCTGCACGGAGCGTCCCTCGGCGCGCTGCTCGCGGGCGCGCTGCACGGCGAGCGAGCGGTCGGTCGGCTCCAGGTCGAACTCGAGGCGGACGACGCCGTCCTCGAAGCTGCGCTTCTGCTGGTAGCCGGCGTCCGTGAAGACCTTGATCATCTTGGTGTTGGCGGGCAGCACCTCGGCGGCAAAGCGGCGGATGCCGCGCTCCCTGGCGACGGCGGCGATGTGTTCGAGGAGCGCGGAGGCGACGCCGCGGCCCTGGTGGGCGTCCTGCACGAGGAAGGCGACCTCGGCCTCGTCGGCGGGTGCGCTGGCGGCCATGCCGCGCTCGTCGATGCGGTCGTAGCGCACGGTGGCGATGAACTCGCCGCCCACCGTGACGGCGAGTCCGACCCGGTCGACCTGGTCGTGGTGGGTGAAGCGGTGCACGTCCTTGGCGGACAGGCGGGGGTAGGGCGCGAAGAAGCGGTAGTACTTCGACTCGTCCGAGACCTGTTCGTAGAAGCTGACCAGGCGGTCCGCGTCCTCGGCCGTGATGGGCCTGATCCGGGCGGTGCCTCCGTCGCGCAGCACCACATCGGCTTCCCAGTGGGAGGGATAGTCCTGCCGCTCCTGCTGATCCGACGGGGTCTGCATGGGGCCAGGGTACGGGTCGCGCGGCCGCCGGGGCCGGGGCAGGCTAGGACGGGTCGAAGGGCGGCCGGGAGCAGGACGTACGTCCGGCAGAGCACCCGTGACGGCATGAGACACTGGTCTAGACAAGTGTGAGACACCTGGAAGGGCAGCAACACATGGCTGAGCGCCGCGTCAACGTCGGCTGGGCCGAGGGCCTCCACGCCCGACCCGCCTCCATCTTCGTCCGTGCGGCCACGGCCGCCGGCGTCCCCGTGACGATCGCCAAGGCCGACGGCAACCCGGTCAACGCGGCCTCGATGCTCGCGGTGCTCGGCCTGGGCGCCCAGGGCGGCGAGGAGATCGTGCTGGCCTCCGACGCCGAGGGTGCGGACGCCGCCCTCGACCGTCTGGCGAAGCTGGTCGCGGAGGGGCTCGAGGAGCTTCCGGAGACGGTCTAGGACACATTCCTGGAAAACGTCGATGGGGTCACCCGGAATTTCGGGTGACCCCATCGACGTTTTCGCTGCGGCCCGCATTCGGGTTCGGGTTCGGGTTCGGGTTCGGGTTCGGAAGAATTCCTTCTTCCTGTATACGGCGCCTCCGTTAATTCCGGAGGCTCACCGTGTTTACGGCATGTTGCGCATCCCTCACGCGGCGGGCGCCGGACCCGCGTCCGTGGCGCGGCCGGTGGGCCGCCACGGCCCGTTCCGCGTGCTCGGCGGTGAGCGCCCTGGCCCGCGGCGCGTCCCCGCGGGCCACCGCGTCGAGTATCGCCGCGTGCTCGGACCAGGACTGGGCCGGCGCCGCCGGGCTCTCCACCACGTACATCCAGGCGATCTTGTGCCGGAGCTGGGTGAGCAGCGCGCTGAGGCCGGGGCTGCCTGACGCCTGGGCGAGCGTCTCGTGGAACCAGCCGCCCAGGGACCGCAGATCCTCCCCCAGGCCGTTCCTGGCGCGCTGCTGGCCCAGCCTGACCAGTCCGCGCAGGACCTTGAGGTGCGCTTCCGTGCGGCGCTGCGCGGCGCGGGCGGCCGCGAGCGGTTCGAGCAGCGTGCGGACCTCCAGGAGGTCCGCGGCCTCCTGCTCGGTGGGTTCGGCGACGCACGCGCCCGCGTGCCTGCGGGTGACGACGAAGCCCTCGGCCTCCAGGGTGCGCAGGGCCTCGCGCACGGGCACGCGTGAGACGCCGTAGCGGCGCGCGAGGACTTCCTCGGCGAGCCGGCCGCCCCTTTCGAAGACCCCCGCGACGATGTCGTCCCGGATGGCCGTGCACACCGAATGCGCGGGAATGCGCATGAACGGACCTCCGCCCTCTCGTCTTCGACGACTCTATTGCAGAGTTTCGCGATTTCAGACGGAGATCCGGAATTCATGGAGGTCTTTTGGCCAAGGAGCGGTGGAGAACGCGAAGACCCCGGCTCGTGAGGAGCCGGGGCCTTCGTGCAGTGCTGCGGGGTACGCGTCGGTCAGACGTTGACGCCGTGCGCGCGCAGGTACGCGATGGGGTCGATGTCCGAGCCGTAGTCCGGGCCGGTGCGGGCCTCGAAGTGGAGGTGCGGGCCGCTGGAGTTGCCGGTCGAGCCGGAGAGGCCGATCTGCTGGCCCGGGGTGACCGTCTGGCCGACGGAGACACCGAGGGACGACATGTGGCCGTACTGGGTGTACGTGCCGTCGTTCATCTTGATGACCACGTTGTTGCCGTAGGCCCCGCCCCAGCCCGCCTCGACGACGGTGCCGGAGCCGACCGCGTGGACGGAGGTGCCGGAGGCGGCGTGGAAGTCGATGCCGGTGTGGCTGCCGGAGGACCACATGGCGCCGCCGGTCTGGTAGCCCGTGGAGACGTACGAACCGGAGACCGGGGCCACGTAGGTGTTCAGGCGCTTGCGCTCGGCCTCGCGGGCGGCGCGCTCCTTGGCCTCGCGCTCCTTCTTGGCCTTCGCCTTGGCCTCGGCCTCCGCCTTGCGCTTCTCCTCGGCCGCCTTCTTCTTGGCGGCCTCTTCGGCCTTCTTGGCGGCAGCGGCGTCGTCGGCGGCCTGGCGCTGGGCTGCGGCCTGCGCGTCGACGCTGTCGGCGAGCGAGTCGCCGACGGATATCGCCTGGGTGAGGCCGGTGTGCTCCACGGCCGCTTCGTCGGCGGCGGCGAGCGCGGGGGCGGCAAGGCCTCCGATGACACCGGTGGTGGTGAGCGCCGCGACACCCGCGACGTTCGCGGTGGTCCGCGTGAGACGGCTCGGACGACGGTGCTTCCCGGTGGCACGGGTGAACGCCATGTGGCGGGTGTTCCTTTCCTTCCCTCTCGCCTACCGGGTTAGCTGACGGGTTCGGAGCAGGAAGGTCTCCTACGGGTCCCTCACCTCGCGGCAAGGTGCCCGATTCACCCCAGGGGACATGTGGGTCCCCGGCTCCCCTGGCTTGCGCCGTACGGGGACTCGGCGATGACTGTCCGGTGCCGCGGATGCGGCGTACTGCGCGACGAACAGCCGGACCGACGCTAAACGGGGCCTCTTTCAATCCACAAACAGAACTCGACTTTTGTAGCGCACGCCACAGGGCAGACGGGCAACCACCGTATGAATACGGACATATGAGGACCCCGGCGGCCGAAGCGGTCACCGGGGTCCGATATGTCCTGACTGTCACTCAGCCCGTGCGCACGTCACCGTCAGCCCGTGACCACACTCACTTCGCCGATCCCGAGGGCCCTGACGGGCTCCTCGATCTGCGAGGCGTCCCCCACGAGGATCGTCACCAGACGGTCCTCCGGGAAGGCGTTCACGACGGCCGCGGTGGCCTCCACGGTGCCGGTGTCGGCCAGCCGGCGGTACAGCTGCGCCTGGAAGTCGTCCGGCAGGTGCTGCTCGACCTGGTCGGCGAGGGTGGCCGCCACGGAGGCGGCCATCTCGTACTTGAGGGGGGCCACGCCCACCAGGTTCTGCACGGCGACGTCGCGCTCGGCGTCGGTGAGCCCCTCGGCGGCGAGGGTGCGCAGGACCTTCCAGAGGTCCTCCAGCGCCGGCCCGGTGTTCGGGGTGTCCACGGAGCCGCTGATGGCCAGCATCGCCGCGCCCGTGCCGTCCGGCGCCGAGCGCAGGACCTGGCTGAACGCCCGTACGCCGTAGGTGTATCCCTTCTCCTCGCGCAGGACGCGGTCCAGGCGGGAGGTGAGCGTGCCACCCAGGCAGTACGTGCCGAGCACCTGGGCGGGCCAGACGCGGTCGTGCCGGTCGGCGCCGACGCGGCCGATCAGCAGCTGCGTCTGGACCGCTCCGGGACGGTCCACGATCACGATGCGGCCGCGGTCGTCGGCGGTCACCGGCGGGACCGGGCGGGGCTCGCCCGGGGAGCCCGTCCAGGCGCCCACGGTGTCCGCGAGGACGGCGTCCAGGTCGGTGCCGGCCAGGTCGCCGACGACGACGAGGGTGGCCGTGGCGGGCCGGACGTGCTTCTCGTAGAAGGTGCGCACCGCCGCCGAGTCGATGGCCGCGACCGTCTCCTCGGTGCCCTGGCGCGGTCGCGACATGCGCGAGGTCGCGGGGAAGAGCTGCTTGGACAGCTCCTTGGCGGCACGGCGGGGCGGGTTGGCGGCCTCGTGCGGCAGCTCGTCCAGGCGGTTGCGCACGAGCCGCTCGATCTCGCTGTCCGCGAAGGCGGGGGCCCGCAGGGCGTCGGCGAGCAGGCCGAGCGCCTTGGGCAGCCGGGAGACCGGGACCTCCAGGGAGACCCGCACGCCGGGGTGGTCGGCGTGGGCGTCGAGCGTGGCGCCGCACCGGTCGAGCTCGGCGGCGAACTCCTCGGCGGAGTGCTTGTCGGTGCCCTCGTTGAAGGCCCTCGCCATGATCGTGGCGACGCCGTCCAGGCCCTCGGGCTCGGCGTCGAGCGGCGCTTCGAGGTGGACCTCGACCGCGATGACCTGCTGGCCGGGGCGGTGGCACCGCAGGACGGTGAGGCCGTTGGGCAGGGTGCCGCGCTCGGGGGCCGGGAAGGCCCAGGGCTTGGCGGTGCCCGCCTGGGGCTGCGGGTGGAACTGCATCGTCGCGGCCTCGGTCACTTCGCCGCCTCCTCTTCGTCGGCGTCCTCGGCGGCCTCGGCGGGCTCGTCGGCGACGGTCACGGGTTCGTAGACGAGCACCGCGCGGTTGTCCGGCCGCAGGCGGGCCTTGGCGACCTCCTGGACCTCCTCCGCGGTGACGTCCAGGACGCGCTGCACGGCGGTGAGGGCGAGCTGCGGGTCGCCGAACAGGACGGCGTACCGGCACAGTTCGTCGGCGCGGCCCGCGACCGTGCCGAGCCGGTCGAGCCACTCGCGCTCCAGCTGGGCCTGGGCGCGCTCCATCTCCTCCGGCGTGGGGCCCTCCGCGGCGAAGCGGGCGAGCTCCTCGTCGACGGCGGCCTCGATGACGGGGACCTCCACGTCGCCGGAGGTCTTCACGTCCAGCCAGCCGAGCGAGGGCGCCCCGGCGAGGCGCAGCAGGCCGAATCCGGCGGCGACCGCGGTGCGGTCACGGCGCACGAGGCGGTTGTAGAGCCGGGAGGACTCGCCGCTGCCGAGGACGGTGAGGGCGAGGTCGGCGGCGTCGCACGCGCGCGTGCCGTCCTCCGGGAGGCGGTAGGCGGCCATCAGGGCGCGGGCCGGCACCTCCTCCTCGACGACCTCGCGCAGCTCCTTGCCGATGCGCTCGGGCAGGGAGCCGTCGCGCGGGGGCTGCTTGCCGTCGTGGCCGGGGATCGAACCGAAGTACTTCTCGATCCAGGCGAGCGTCTGCTCCGGGTCGATGTCGCCGACGACCGAAAGGACGGCGTTGTTGGGCGCGTAGTACGTGCGGAAGAACGCGCGGGCGTCCTCCAGGGTGGCCGCGTCCAGGTCGGCCATGGAGCCGATCGGGGTGTGGTGGTACGGGTGGCCCTCCGGGTACGACAGGGCGGTCAGCTTCTCGAACGCCGTGCCGTACGGGACGTTGTCGTAGCGCTGGCGGCGTTCGTTCTTGACGACGTCGCGCTGGTTCTCCATGGACTCCTCGTCGAGGGCGGAGAGCAGCGAGCCCATCCGGTCCGCCTCGAGCCACAGGGCCAGCTCCAACTGGTGGGCGGGCATGGTCTCGAAGTAGTTGGTCCGCTCGAAGCTCGTCGTGCCGTTGAGCGAACCGCCCGCTCCCTGGACCAGCTCGAAGTGGCCGTTGCCGTGCACCTGCTTCGAGCCCTGGAACATGAGGTGCTCGAAGAGGTGGGCGAGGCCGGTAAGCCCCTTGACCTCGTGGCGCGAGCCGACGTCGTACCAGAGGCAGACCGCGGCGACCGGGGTCAGGTGGTCCTCGGAGAGCACCACGCGCAGCCCGTTGGCCAGCCGGTGCTCGGTCGCTGTCAGGCCGCCGGAGCCGGCCCCGGCTGTGGCCGTGTGACCCATGGGCATGTACGTCCCTTCGATCGCTGGATCATCGCTGGATCAGAACAATTGCTGCCAGTCCTGCCACTGTATGCAAGCGTGTCAGCACCTGACGAAGTTCCCGCTCCGCCCTCGGCGTAGTCGCGGCCGACGCCCCCGGCGAACGGGTCGTGGTCTGCGTTGTCAGTGGGACGGTCCACAATGGTCGGCGTCAGATCCCGCACTTGTTGGTGAAGGAGCCGCAGCAGCGATGGCCCGCCGCAGCACGAAGACCCCGCCGCCCGACGACTCGTACGAGGAGAAGATCCTCGACATCGACGTCGTCGACGAGATGCAGGGCTCCTTCCTCGAGTACGCGTATTCGGTCATCTATTCCCGCGCCCTGCCGGACGCACGCGACGGCATGAAGCCGGTGCACCGCAGGATCGTCTACCAGATGAACGAGATGGGCCTGCGCCCCGACCGCGGCTATGTGAAGTGTGCCCGCGTCGTCGGCGAGGTCATGGGTAAGTTGCACCCCCACGGCGACGCGTCGATCTACGACGCGCTGGTGCGCATGGCCCAGCCCTTCTCGATGCGCCTGCCCCTGGTGGACGGCCACGGCAACTTCGGCTCGCTCGGCAACGACGACCCGCCGGCCGCCATGCGGTACACCGAGTGCAAGATGGCCGACGCCACCTCCCTGATGACGGAGTCGATCGACGAGAACACCGTCGACTTCGAGCCGAACTACGACGGCCAGGAGATGGAGCCGTCCGCCCTCCCGGCGGCCTACCCGAACCTCCTGGTCAACGGCGCGTCGGGGATCGCGGTCGGCATGGCGACGAACATGCCCCCGCACAATCTGGGCGAGGTCATCGCCGCCGCCCGCCACCTCATCAAGCATCCGGGGGCCGACCTCGAGACGCTGATGAAGTA
The DNA here is from genome assembly GCF_055607265.1 of Streptomyces sp. NPDC037013. Lineage (NCBI taxonomy): Bacteria > Bacillati > Actinomycetota > Actinomycetes > Kitasatosporales > Streptomycetaceae > Streptomyces > Streptomyces sp. NPDC037013. The sequence continues at coordinate 594,038 of NZ_JBVJRV010000005.1, forward strand.
CGTGCCGGGCCCCGACCTGCCCACGGGCGGCAAGATCGTCGGGCTGAGCGGCATCAAGGACGCCTACGAATCGGGCCGCGGCACCTTCAAGACCCGCGCCACGGTCTCCGTGGAGAACGTGACGGCGCGCCGCAAGGGCCTGGTCGTCACCGAACTGCCGTTCACCGTCGGTCCCGAGAAGGTCATCTCCAAGATCAAGGACCTGGTCGGCTCGAAGAAGCTCCAGGGCATCGCCGACGTCAAGGACCTCACCGACCGATCGCACGGCCTGCGCCTGGTCATCGAGATCAAGAACGGCTTCGTCCCCGAGGCCGTCCTGGAGCAGCTCTACAAGCTGACCCCGATGGAGGAGTCCTTCGGCATCAACAATGTGGCGCTGGTCGACGGCCAGCCGCTCACGCTCGGCCTCAAGGAGCTCCTCGAGGTCTATCTCGACCACCGGTTCGACGTGGTGCGCCGCCGCAGCGAGTTCCGCCGCGGCAAGAAGCGGGACCGCCTGCACCTGGTGGAGGGCCTCCTGGTCGCCCTCCTGGACATCGACGAGGTCATCCGCCTCATCCGCTCCAGCGAGAATTCCGCGCAGGCCAAGGAGCGCCTGATGGAGCGCTTCTCGCTGAGCGACATCCAGACGCAGTACATCCTCGACACCCCGCTGCGCCGCCTGACCAAGTACGACCGGATCGAGCTGGAGTCCGAGCGCGACCGGCTCAACGGCGAGATCGACGAGCTGACCGGGATCCTCGATTCGGACGCGGAGCTGCGCAAGCTGGTCTCCGCCGAACTGGCCGCGGTCGCCAAGAAGTTCGGCACCGACCGGCGCACGGTGCTCCTGGAGTCCGCCGGCTCCCCGGCCGCCACCGTCTCGCTTCAGGTGGCGGACGACCCGTGCCGGGTGCTCCTCTCGTCGACGGGCCTCCTGGCGCGTACGGCGAACGGCGAGCCCTTCGGCGACGGCGACGCCAAGCGCGTCAAGCACGACGTGATCGTCTCGGCGGTGCCGGCGACGGCGCGCGGCGAAGTGGGCGCGGTCACCTCCCAGGGACGGCTGCTGCGGCTCTCCGTGGTGGACCTCCCCCAGCTGCCGGAGACGGCCTCCGCGCCCAACCTCTCCGGAGGGGCGCCCGTCTCCGAGCTGCTCGCCCTGGAGAAGGACGAGAAGCTGATCTGCCTGATGACGCTCGACGAGTCCTCGCCGGGCCTCGCGCTCGGCACCGAGCAGGGCGTGGTCAAGCGCGTGGTGCCCGACTATCCGTCCAACAAGGAGGAGTTGGAGGTCATCACCCTCAGGGAGGGTGACCGGATCGTCGGCGCGGCCGAGCTGCGCACCGGCGAGGAGGATCTGGTCTTCATCACGGACGACGCCCAGCTCCTGCGGTACCAGGCCGCGCAGGTGCGCCCCCAGGGGCGGCCGGCGGGCGGCATGACGGGCATCAAGCTCGGCGCGGGCGCGAAGGTCATCTCCTTCGCGGCGGTGGACCCCGCGGTGGACGCGGTCGTCTTCACGGTGGCCGGCTCGCGCGGCACGCTCGACGACTCGGTGCAGACGACGGCCAAGGTCACACCCTTCGACCAGTACCCGCGCAAGGGGCGGGCCACGGGTGGCGTGCGCGTCCAGCGCTTCCTGAAGGGCGAGGACTGCCTGAGCTTCGCCTGGGCGGGCCCGACGCCCCCGCGCGCGGCCCAGCGCAACGGCACCCCGGCCGAGCTGCCCGAGATCGACCCGCGCCGTGACGGTTCGGGCGTCTCGCTGAAGAAGCCGGTGGCCGCGGTGGCGGGCCCGGTGTAGCCGCCGGTGGCCGGCTAGCCCTCCTCGTCCGGCTCCTGGACGTAGCGCAGGACGCCCCACATGCCGTGTTCGTCGGCGTGTGGGGCGTACGCGCGACAGGCCTCCAGATCCTTCTCCAGGGCGGGTACGTCGACACCCGACCCGATGAGCACCAGCTGGGTCAGCCGCGGCTCGTCCGCGGCCCACGGCTGGGGGTAGAAGCGCAGGAACCGCCCCACGGCGTGCACCTCGTAGCGGTTCCGCGGGTCGGCGGCGCCGAAGTCGACGTATCCCTTGATGCGGTAGAGCCCTTCGGGCCTGCTGTCGAGCAGGGCCATCAAGGGGCGCGGCCCCATGGGCACGTCAGAGGTGAAGGAGAGGCTCTCGTAAGCGGAGTGCAGATGGCCGGCGTGCGCGTGGCCGGCGCGCGCGCAGGAGCCTTCACCGGTGCAGTCGGCGTGGTCGGCAGAGGCGGCGGCGTCGTCGGCGCCCTCGGCGGAGGCGGCGGTTTCGGCGTCGTCGCGCAGGTCGTCGAAGGAGAGCTGCCCGACCCGCTCCCCCACCGGCGCGCGGTCGAAGAACAGTTCCACGTCGACGCGCCCGTAGGAGGCGGCGACGACGGCCGCGCGCCCCGCGAGCCCCCGCACGACGTCGAGGACGCGCGCACGATCCTCCTCCGCCACCCGGTCGGTCTTGTTGACCACCACGAGGTCGGCGATGCCCAGATGACGGTCGAGCTCGGGGTGCCGCTCCCGGGTGGCGTCGAACTCGGCGGCGTCGACGACCTCGACGAGCCCCCCGTAGACGATGTGCCGGTTCTCGCTGGCCAGCAGCATCTTCACGAGCTCCTGCGGCTCGGCGAGCCCGCTCGCCTCGATGACGATGACGTCGATACGGGCGGACGGCCGGGCGAGCCGCTCCAGGTACTCGTCGAGTTCACTCGCGTCCACCGCGCAGCAGAGGCATCCGTTGCCGAGGGAGACGGTCGAGTCGCCGAGCTGTCCCGCGACGGACATCGCGTCGATCTCGATCGAGCCGAAGTCGTTGACGATGGCGCCGATCCGGGTGCCGCCGCTGCGGTGCAGCAGGTGGTTGAGCAGGGTCGTCTTGCCGGAGCCCAGGAAGCCGGCGAGGACGACGACCGGGATCTGCTGGTTGTTCAACGCGGACCTCTCGTCGAGGCTGGTACGGACCGCGGCGGACCCCGTACGGCGGATGGCGACGGCCCCAGGATAGGTGGGCGCGCCCGGGCCGCGAAGTGAACGATTGCTAACGGCGCTCGCGGGGCACACGTCAGGCACGGCGCCGGTTCATGCGACCTCCGCTTCCTTCCGTGCGCCTCCTCTCCGCCTCCCCGCCGATCAGAGCCGCTCGGCACCCTGGGAGACGGCAAGCGCACCCGCCCACCGCTCGCCGGTCCGCTCCCTGTCGACCCGCACCCGACGACCGGCGGACGGTCGCCGATTCGGGGGTTGACATGACCACACAGAAAATGTCGATACGGGGGGTGGGTCCGGCCGCGGTGGCGGGGCTCTCATTCGCGACAGGAACGTATCTGCTGCTCCGCTCCCAGGGGCGGCGCCAGGCGGCTCACCTCGCGGAGCGCGCACGACGGCTGGCCGAGCAGGAGAGCGCGGCGCTGGCCGCCCAACGGCAGCAGGCCGCGCTCACCGAACAGCACCGGCTCCACTTCGACCTGCTGCGCACGGCCATGGGGGACGCCACGCTGGCGGAGGTCCTCGACACGTACGAAGGACACATCTCCCCTGAGCGGAAGCAGCAGTTCCTGTTCGCGAACGCTCTGTACATCAACGCGTTGCACGCCCACCGCATCGGCGCCATGACCCTCCAGGAGCTCCACGGCCACCTGCGCGTCATGTGCCAGAACGCGATCTTCCGGGAGTTCTGGGACGCGACCCGGCACCACCGCGCGAGCCTGGACCGCTCGTCCGAAGAGGCCAAGGTCGGGCGGATGACGGACCGTCTCGACCGGGAACTGCAGGAGGCGGACGGCGAGGATTGGTGGGTGGTGGGTGAACCACCCGCCGAGTGAGGCCGGTTGAGGGACAAATTGAGCCATCCTGAGCGGGAGAGGGTTTAGCCTTTCCTCGCCCAGCCCGCCCCCTCACCCCCAAGGACAGGGATCCCCTTTGAACATCGTGCGCCGCATCGGCGTGCCTCCCCATATGCGGGGCAGCGCAACCGGCCAGACCTGCCCCGACATCTTCGAGCTCGGCAACGGCGACTACGCCGTCATCGGGACGGACAAGACCGAGGCGCTCGAGGGCGAACTGCCCACGGATGCGGCACGTGCCGACTACGAACGTATCGTCGTCATCACCCGAGAGACCCTCATTCGAGCCAAGGCCGACATCCCCGAGGCCTGAGCCGCACACGGAACCCCGCCACACCCGGACCCGGCGTTCCGAAACCTTTTTCCATCACACTGTGCGATTACTCCATCACGCACGGTGGAAGGCTAACGATCTCCGCCCGCTGCAAGGAGGCCAGCATGGCCGCTCCTACCTGTCTCATACGACGCCGCGTGGGTGCCGCCCCACGCCAACGCGGAAGCCTCTCCGGGGAAACCTGCCCGGACATCTTCGAGCTCTCTGACGGGGACTTCGCCGTCATAGGCACCGACGCGACCGAGTCCCTGCGGCACAACCTGCCGCCGGGCCACAAGTGCCGCACGGACGAACGGATCGTCGTGATCAGCCGCGACACCCTCCTGCTGGCCAAGCGCGACATCCCGGACGCTTAGCCGACGCCCCGGGCCCACCCGCCCGGGGCGGCTCCCGCACCGCCCCCGTGCCCGGTCCCCACACGGGCCGGGCACGTTTCCCACCTCGGCCCCAGGGAAGAATTCCGCGGACCCGGGGAGGGATTGATGGCACGTCAGCAGGCTTGGCGTTCCGCACTCTCGGTCTGCGCGTGGACCGCCGTGGCCACCGCGGGCATCGCCCTGGTGGGGATCGTCTCCATAGCCGTCAGCGGCTGGCTCATCCGTGGCGTGGAAGCCACCAACAGCGACCGGCGCACGGCGGAGGAACGCAGCTCCCTCGGGGACTACTTCGGCGGGGTGAGCGCCGTGTTCTCCGGCGTCGCCCTCCTCCTGCTGGTGGTCACCCTGATCTTCCAGCAACGCGAGCTGCGCTCGCAGCGCCACGAACTGAGCCTCCAGCGCGAGGAACTGAGCGCGTCCCGCGCCGAGCTGCACCGCAGCGCGGAGGCCGACATGCGCTCGCTCCACGTCCAGCTCACCCAGATGGCCATGGACGATCCGGAACTGGCCGCCGTCTGGAACGACTTCCGCGCGGAGCCGGACACGACGCTGCGCCAGAACCTTTTCGCCAACCTCACCTTCAACCACTACGTGCTCGCCTACAGCTGGGGCAGTTACGCCGAGGACGACCTCATCGAGCACGCGCGGAACCTGCTGAGCAGCAGGGCGTTCCGCCGGTACTGGAACGCGACACGGGCCCACAAGGCCCGGCTGCACCCGGAGAGCCCCGAGGGGCAGGTGTTCCGCCTCTTCGACCGGGCCTTCACCGATCCGGACCCGGGCGGGCCGCCGGGCACGGGCCGCTGACCTGGCCGCTGACCGGGGCGGCGTGCCGGGCGGGGCAGGGCGGCGCGCGGGGCCGGAACCGCCGCCGTAACCGTCAGTCGCCCGACCCGGGCGCCGGCGTCCGGGGTGGCACCGGCACCGGAGGGGTCGCGCCGACGTACCGCGCCGCCGGGCGGATGATCTTCGAATCCCGGGCCTGTTCCAGGATGTTCGCGCTCCAGCCGACCACGCGCGCGGACGCGAACGTCGGCGTGAACATCTCGCGGGGCAGCCCGCACAGCTCCATGACGACGCCGGCGTAGAACTCCACGTTCGTGTGCAGTTCGCGTCCCGGCTTCAGCTCCGCCAGGATCGCCTCGACGTGCCGCTCGACCTCGACCGCGAACCCGACCAGCTCGCCGCCGAACTCCTGGGCGATGCCCCGGAGCATGCGCGAACGCGGGTCCTCGGTGCGGTAGACGGGGTGCCCGAAGCCCATGATGCGGTCCCCGGCGAGGACCCGTTCGCGGATCCAGCCGTCGATGCGGTCGGGCGTTCCGATCGCGTCGAGGGTGTCCAGGGCCCGGCTCGGCGCGCCGCCGTGCAGCGGACCGGAGAGCGCGCCGACCGCACCCACCAGGCAGGCCGCCACGTCGGCGCCGGTCGAGGCGATGACCCGGCCGGTGAACGTTGACGCGTTGAATCCATGGTCAATGGTGGAGATCAGGTACTGCTCGATCGCCCGGGCCCGCGCCGCGTCCGGCTCCGAACCGGTGAGCATGTAGAGGTAGTTGGCGGCGTACGGCAGGTCCTCGCGCGGCTCCACGGGTTCGAGTCCCTGGCCGAGCCGGTACAACGCGGTGAGCAGCGTGGGCACCACCGCGGCCGCGGCCAGGGCGTCCGCGCGGCGCCGGCCCTCGTCGATGTCGTAGACCGGGCGGAAGCCCTTCGATGCGCCGAAGAGCGAGAGGGCGGTGCGCAGCCCGGAGAGCGGGCCGGAGAGCACGGAGGCGCGGGCGATGGCGGGCAGCGCCTCGCGCACCGCGTCGGGCAGGCGGCGCAGCGACGCGGTGTGCGCTGCGAAGGCGGCACCCTCTGCGGCGTCCGGCAGGTCGCCGTGGAACATCAGGTGCCACACGTCCTCGAAGCTGCGGTTCTGCGCGAGCTCGACGGCCGAGTACTGGCGGTAGTGGTAGAAGCCCTCGTATCCCCTGACGTCTCCGATCTCGGTCTCGGTGACGACGACGCCCGCGAGCCCTCGTGGGACCTGGACGGGCTCGACGCGCTCGACGGGGGCGGTGGTGGAGCCATTGATCGACATGTTCTTCCTCGACTTCCTCCCTGGACTTGATGCGACTGTCCACCCTTGATTGATACGCTGTCAATATTGATTGAATCAATGTACACATCCATGTGTCAGGATGCGGATACGGTGACGTCCATGACGGAGCAAGGAACCACGCATGAAGGTCGGCGGCTCAGCACCAAGGAAGCCGCCGAGCTGCTCGGCGTGAAGCCCGAGACCGTGTACGCGTACGTGAGCCGCGGCCAGCTCAGCAGCCGCCGCGGTCCGGGGGCACGGGGCAGCACGTTCGACGCGAAGGAGGTCGAGGCGCTGGCCCGCAGGAACAGGCGGGAGCCCGCCGCGCCGACCACGGCCGACGAACTCTCCGTACGCACCCGCATCACGCTCATCGACAAGGACCGCTACTACTTCCGCGGCGTCGATGCCGCACAGCTCGCCCTGGACCACTCCTACGAAGAGGTCGCCGAGTGGCTCTGGACCGGCGTCCTGCGCCCCGGCGTCGGCTTCACCGCACCCAAGGAGACCGTCGCCGCGGCCCGTCGCGCCGTCAACGCGCTGCCGGAGCACAGCGGTCCGACCGACCGGCTGCGGGTCGCGGCGATCTCCGCCGCGGCCGCCGACCCGCTCCGTTTCGACCTCTCCGAAGAGGCGGTCATCGGCACCGGCCGCACCCTGATCCCCACCCTCGTGGCGGCCCTTCCCCCGGTCCTGTCCAGTCACCGTGCCGAAGGTCCCCTGGCCCACCACCTGTGGGCACGGCTGACCGGCAGCAAGCCCGACGAGGCGGCGCTGCACGCGCTGGACACCGCTCTCGCGCTCCTCGTCGACCACGACCTCGCCGCGTCGACGCTCGCCGTCCGGGTCGCGGCCTCGGCCCGCGCCCACCCTTACGCGGCGGTCTCGGCGGGGCTCGGCGTCCTGGAAGGACCGTTGCACGGCGCGGCGAGCGGGCTGGCCCACCGCATGCTCCTCGACGTGCTCGACCGGGGCAGCGCGGCTCCCGTCGTCGCCGACGAACTGCGCGCGGGGCGCCGCGTCCCCGGGCTCGGCCACCGCCTCTACCCCGGCGAGGACCCGCGGGCGCGGGCGCTGTTCGCGCTCCTCGAAGGGATGCCGCAGGCGGGCCCCGCCCTCGCCGCGGCCCGTGACGTCGTGGCCACCACCGCACGCCACACCGACCTGCACGCCAACGTCGACCTCGCCCTGGCCGTCTTCACGGCCTCCTCGGGGATGCCGGCCGAGGCGGGCGAGACGATCTTCGCGGTGGCGCGCACGGCGGGCTGGATCGCCCACGCCCTGGAGGAGTACGAGGAGCGTCCGCTGCGCATGCGGCCCAGCGGCCGGTACGTCGGTCTCCGGCCGCCCCAGCCGATGCCGGTCCCGCCGTCGACACCCTCCGCACCGGCTGCCCGGTCACACTGACCCCCTTCACCCCCGCCCGTCCCGCCCTCCCCGTCACCTTCGAGACGGCGTGCACCGGCCGGGACAGGGCGGGTTAGGCTCGCCTGTGTGAGTACGTGCGCGACCGCCTCGCGGGACCTGGGTGAGCCTCTCGCGGGCACCGCGGCCACCGCCAGGACATGGCTCCTGCTGGAACAGCCCGGCCCCTGGGGCGCCAAGGCGCTGAAGTCCAGCCATCTCGACCCGGACGTCGGCCGCGCCCTGGAGTCGGCCGCCGAGGGGACCGGCGTGCGCGTCGCCCTCATCCGCCGCCCCGGCCGTCACGCGGACTCTCACGCTCCGACCCGGCGCCAGGTGTACCTCGGGCACACCGTCCCCGGCCGCACCTGGCTGCGCGGCGCGGTGACCGACGACCCGCGCCGCCTCCTGGACCTCGACTTCGCGGCGCTCGGCGCGGGCGACCACGGCGGCTTCGGCACCGCACACAAGGGCGGCCCGCTGGTGCTCGTCTGCACCAACGGCAAGCGCGACCGCTGTTGCGCCCTGCTCGGCAGGCCGCTCGCCGCGGAACTCGCCGCCTCGGGCGAGAAGGGCGCCTGGGAAATCACTCATCTGGGTGGCCACCGGTTCTCCCCCACGCTGTTGGTGCTGCCCGACGGCTATGCGTACGGCCGGACGCGGGCACCGGCCGTCAAGGAGATCCTCGACGCGGCCCGCGCGGGTCGTGTCATCACCGACGGCTGCCGAGGAAACTCCGCCTGGGAACGCCCGGGGCAGGCCGCCGAGTTGGCGGTGCGCACCGCCACCGGCGAGAACGCGGCCGGGGCGTTGAGCGTCATCCGGACGGACGGCACGGCCCCGCACTGGGAGGTGACCGTCGCGCACACCGACGGCCGCCGATGGCGCGTCAGCGTCGTCCGGGGCACCTCGCTCCCGCCCCGCCCCGAGAGCTGCGGCGCGGCCCTCGCGTCGCCGGCGCGGATGGACGTCACGGAGGTGCGGGCGATCACGGGCGCCGGGGACGAGCCTCTGCCGCCGGACGCTTCCTGAGTCGTCCCACCGGGACGGCTCCTCGGCGCCGCTTCAGACGCCGTCCCTGTGCCCGTTGGCGACGATCAGCTGCTCCATGCCCTCATGTGCCCGGGCGGCCTCGGCGTTGCCCGCGTCGTGGAACTTCCTGAGGTACTGGAAGAGGACGCTCACGCATTTGTCCCGTCCCTCGTACTCGGCGTTGTCGACAAGTCGGTAGTCAGCGCTGATCTCTCTCAGCTTCCCGTCGGGGGTCGTGTAGACGGGGTGCCAGACGAGCTTCACGTCCGGGTTCAGCCGCTGCACCAGCCGCAGCTGGGGGATTTCCTGCGAGATGAGGACGCTCTCCGGACCGTAGGCCCGCATGAAGATGTGCACGGGGCCGGTCGCGCGCGCCACGAAGGCCTTGGAGAGCACGTTCCACATCGGGGTCTTCAGCTTCCAGTCCGGATGCAGCTCCAGCACGTTGAGCACGCCGCCGATCCGGGTCCGCTCCAGCGGCGTGTGCCCCTTCCCGTAGGCGTAGTCGCTGGTCTCGATGCCGCCCGACCACAGGGCCATGGTGGGCGTCCCGATCTCCAGGTGCTCGGTCATGAGCCGGACGAACTCCTGGTACCACGTGTTCGACGCGCGGAGTTCGCGCTGCTCCTGGCGGACGGTGGTCCTCGCCCTCGCCTCGTCGTTCAGCGCGCCCTGCGAGTCGACGCCGCCGAGCAGCAGCTGCCAGGCGTCGTCGGCCTGCGACTGCGGGATGCCGGCGGCTTTCGTCAGCTCTTGGTACGGCCCCCATTCGGGGTGCTCGGTGGGCCTCGTGGCGTAGTGCTCCTTCAGGTCGCCCGTCTGGCGCTGCACCCACCGCGACACCGCCGCGTTCCCCGCCTGCCGCTGCAGGGCGGCCAGGCCCGTCGGGCGCGCCCCTCGCCCGGCGGCGACCGGCGCCGCCGTCTGCCGCTCCGCGGCCCGCTCTGTCTCCCGCACGCTCGCCTCACCCTCCGGTCGTCCCCGCCGACCCTAGGCACGTCGGAGCCGGACGCACGAGGAGTGAAAGGGCAGACCTGGGGGCACTCCGGCCGCCACCACGCCCAGTGCGGGGCCGGGCGGTCCGCGCAGGCTCTCACCAGGCACTCTTATGCGGCCCGGAGACATGCCCTGCGGCCGCCGCCGTACGAGATCCGCGCCACAGTGATTTCGAAGTACCCCGCCGACGCCCGTACCGTTCGTACCCATGAGCCCGACCGCCCCTGCGCGACGCCTCCGCCTCGGCCTGCCGCGGCGCGTGTTCTCGCAGGTGCTGCTGATGCAGCTGGCCATCGCCGCGGGGGTAGCGGTACTGGCCACCGGCCTCTTCCTCGCGCCCCTGGGCGATCAGCTCGACGACCAGGCGATGCGCCGCGCGCTCGCCATCGCGCAGACGACGGCCGCCCAGCCGAAGATCGCCGAAGAGCTGGTGGCGACGCGGCCGACGGCCGAGGGGCCCGTCCAGACGGCGGCCGAGCGGATCCGGCGGGCGAGCGGTGCCGAGTACGTCGTGATCATGAACAAGGACGGCGTGCGCTGGTCCCACACCGACCGCCGCCAGATCGGCCGCGTTGTCTCCACCGACCCCAGCGACGCGCTCGCGGGCCGCGACGTCATGGAGATCGACAACGGCACGCTCGGCCGCTCGGCCCGCGGCAAGGTGCCGCTGCGGGACGCGGACGGGACCATCGTGGGCGCCGTCTCCGTAGGCATCGAGTACGACAGTGTGCGAGCCCGTCTGGTGCACTCGATCCCCGGGTTGCTCGCCTACGCGGGCGGGGCGCTCGCGGTCGGCGCGCTCGCCGCGTACCTGATCTCACGCCGTGTGCAACGGCAGACCCGTGACCTGGCCTTCTCCGACATCTCCGCCCTTCTGGCGGAGCGCGAGGCGATGCTGCACGGCATCCGTGAGGGAGTCGTCGCGCTGGACCGGGCCGGCCGGATACGGCTGCTCAACGACGAGGCCCAGCGCCTCCTGGCCCTGGACGCGACGGCGATCGGACGGCCGCTCGACGACGCCCTCGGCCCGGGCCGCACCACCGACGTGCTCGCGGGCCGGGTCACCGGCACCGACCTGCTGACCGTCCGCGGGCAGCGCGTCCTGGTCGCCAACCGCATGCCGACCGACGACGGCGGCGCCGTCGCCACCCTGCGCGACCGCACCGAACTGGAGCAGCTCGGCCGCGAACTCGACTCCACCCGCGGCCTCATCGACGCCCTGCGCGCCCAGGACCACGAGCACGCCAACCGCATGCACACGCTCCTCGGCCTGCTCGAACTGGAGATGTACGAGGAGGCGGCGGAGTTCGTCGGCGAGGTGGCCGGCGCCCACCGGGTGACCGCCGAGCAGATCACCGAGAAGGTCCGTGATCCGCTGCTCGCCGCCCTCCTTGTCGGCAAGGCCACGGTCGCCGCGGAGCGCGGCGTGACGCTCTCCGTGCCGCGCCACAGCGCGCTGCCGGACCGGCTGGTCGACCCCGGCGGCCTGGTCACGATCGTCGGCAACCTCGTCGACAACGCGCTCGACGCCGCCGCGAGCACCCTCCACGCGCGCGTGGAGGTCGATGTGCGCGCCGAGGGACGCACCGTCGTCCTCCAGGTACGCGATTCCGGCCCCGGAGTCCCCGCAGGGCAGCGCGAGACGGTCTTCACCGAGGGCTGGACCACCAAGGAGCCGCCGGCCCACGGCAAGCGCGGCATCGGCCTCGCTCTGGTGCGCAGGCTCGCCGAGCGGCAGGGTGGCAGCGCGCGGGCCGGCGAGGCACCGGACGGGGGCGCGGAGTTCACCGTCGTCCTGCCCGAGGCGCTCACGGAGCCCGGACCGGCGCCTACGGAGGAGCACGATGACCGAGTCCACGCCACGAACGTCCCGGTGACGGGTGCCTCGCCGGCCGGGGCACCGGCCGCTGGTGCCTCGGCCACCGGCGCCTCGACGGTCAGAACCCCGGAGGAGCCGCGATGATCGAGGTCCTGGTCGTCGACGACGACACCCGCGTCGCCGACGTCAACGCCGCCTACGTGGGGAAGATCCCCGGCTTCCGCGTGGCGGCCAAGGCGCACAACGCCGCCGAGGCCCTGCGCCTGATCGAGGATGTACCCGTCGACCTGGTGCTCCTGGATCACTACCTGCCGGACGAGACCGGCCTCTCGGTCGTACGCAGCCTGCGCGAGCGGGGCCACCAGACCGACGTGATCATGGTGACCGCGGCGCGCGACGTCGCCACGGTGCAGGCGGCCATGCGGTACGGCGCACTCCAGTACCTGGTCAAGCCGTTCTCCTACGCGGGCCTCCGCGCCAAGCTCGACGCGTACGCCACGCTGCGCCGCACCCTGGACGGCGGGGGTGAGGCCGAACAGGCCGAGGTCGACCGCATCTTCGGCGCCCTCTCGGCGACCCCAGCGCCCGAACTGCCCAAGGGCCACTCCCCCACCACCGCGGAGCTGGTGCGCAGGGCGCTGATGGCGGCGGACGGGCCGCTCTCGGCACAGGAGCTGGCGGACCGTACGCGGCTGAGCCGTCAGACGGCCCAGCGCTATCTGAAGCTCCTGGAACGCACGGGCCGGGTCAGACTCAGCCTCAAGTACGGCGACACGGGCCGCCCCGAACACCGCTACGAGTGGTCCGCCAGCATCTGACGCCCCGAGCCCCCGGGCCCTCGATCACACCCCGGGAATCGTTACGCCGCCCCGGCGCCCGTCAGCGACCGCACCTCCGTCTCCGCGTGCTTGGCCTCGTCGGCTTCCTCGCGGGAGGTCACCGTGCCGAGCCAGCCCGCCAGGAAGCCCAGCGGAATGGAGACGAGGCCCGGGTTCTCCAGGGGGAAGTACTGGAAGTCCACCCCGGGGAAGAGGGAGTGGGGCCCGCCGGAGACGACGGGCGAGAGGATCACCAGCACGAGCGCGGGCACCAGCCCCCCGTACACCGACCACACCGCGCCCCGCGTGGTGAAGTTCCGCCAGAACAGGGAGTAGAGCAGCACCGGCAGGTTGGCGGACGCGGCGACCGCGAAGGCCAGGCCCACCAGGAACGCCACGTTGAGGTCGCGGGCCAGCAGGCCGAGTCCGATCGCGACCACCCCGATCCCGGCGGCGGCGACGCGTGCCACGGCCACCTCGCTGCGCGGCTTGGCGTCGTGACGCCGCAGGGACGCGTACAGGTCGTGGGCGACCGACGCGGAGGAGGCGAGCGTGATGCCGGCGACCACGGCGAGAATCGTGGCGAAGGCGATGGCGGCGACGATCGCGAACAGAACCGTTCCGCCTGTGGAGTCCGCGCCGCCGCCCAGATCGAGCGCCAGCAGCGGAACCGCCGTGTTCCCCGCGGCATTCGAACCACGCACCGCGTCGGGGCCGACCAGGGCGGCCGCGCCGAACCCGAGCACGATCGTCATCAGGTAGAAACCGCCGATGAGCCCGATCGACCAGACGACCGAGCGACGGGCGGCCCGCGCGGTCGGCACGGTGTAGAAGCGGGACAGGATGTGCGGCAGGCCCGCGGTGCCGAGCACGAGCGCGAGCCCGAGGCTGATGAAGTCGAGCCGCGCGGTCCAGTCCCCGCCGTACTTCAGGCCGGGCGCGAGGAAGCGGTCACCGTGACCGCTGCGGTCCGCCGCGGAGCGCAACAGGTCGTTGAAGTCGCCGTGGAAGCGCACCAGGACGAGCACGGTCAGCGCGATCGCCCCGCCCATCAGGAGGACCGCCTTGACGATCTGGATCCAGGTGGTGGCCCGCATCCCTCCCAGCGACACATAGATCACCATGAGCGCGCCGACGCCGATCACCGTCCATGCCTGCGCCGCCCCGCTCGTGCCCCCGAGCAGCAGCGCCACCAGTGATCCCGCCCCGACCATCTGCGCCACCAGATAGAGAACGGACACGGTGACCGAGGAAGTTCCCGCCGCGATCCGCACCGGCCGCTCCCTCATCCGCGCGGCGACGACATCGCCCAGCGTGAACTTCCCGCAGTTCCGCACCAGTTCGGCCACGAGGAACAGCACGACCAGCCAGGCGACGAGGAACCCCACCGAGTAGAGCAGCCCGTCGTACCCGAAGAGGGCGATCAGTCCGGAGATGCCGAGGAAGGAGGCCGCCGACATGTAGTCGCCGGCGATGGCGAAACCGTTCTCCATGGGGGAGAAGAGTCGTCCGCCCGCGTAGAACTCCTCCGCCGAGCCGTGCCGGTTGCGGCTCGCCCAGGTGGTGATGGCCAGCGTGACGGCCACGAACACCCCGAACAGCAGGAGCGCGAGGTTCTGGTGATCCCCCATCAGTGCTCCACCCCCTGCTCGGCTCCCCGCTCCCGCTCGCGCTCCCGCTCCCTCTTCTGGTCCTGCTCCCTCTTCTGCTCGAACACGGCCCAGCGCAGATCGAGCGCGGCACGGTCCCGTCGCAACCGGGCGTGACGCGTATACGCCCAGGTCAGCAGGAACGTCGTGAGGAACTGCCCGAGTCCCGCCACCATCGCCACATTCACGGCCCCGGTGACGGGGCGCGCCATCAGCCCCGGTGCCGTCGTCGCGGCCACGACGTACGCCACGTACCAGGTGAAGAAGACGGCCGTGGCCGGGACGACGAACCGCCGATAGCGGCGGCGCACCTCCTGGAAGGCGTCGCTGCGCTGCACCTCCAGATAGATGTCGGACGGGCTCGCGCTCCGCTGCGGGGCGTCCGCGGACCGGGGCGCGACCACGGGAGCCGGCGCACCCGTGCCGTCCAGCTCTCCCCAGCCGGAGGCGAGCGCGTCGTACCAGGGGTCCCTCAGGTCGCCGGGCCCGCTTCGGCCGGCATCGGCCCGGGACGGCACCACATCGGGCCCGTCGTGCTTCTCCACCGAACTCTCCTTAGTCCGCGACCCTGTTCGGCCACGTGCCCAAGGATGGGCAGAACGGGGAGATCCCTGACTCTTCTCCTCCCGCTCTTCACCCCATCAGGTGAAGCATCGTCAGGTGCCGGTGGCATCGTCAGGGGCGGGAACCCCCTTCCGGCTTGGTGAGCCCGTTCCGAAAGGCGTAACGGACCGCCTGGGCACGGTCCTTGAGACCCGCCTTCGCGAAGAGGTTGTTGATGTGGGTCTTCACGGTCGCGGTGGAGACGTGCAGGGCCCGGGCGATCTCGTGGTTCGACATCCCTTCGGCGATCAGGGCGAGCACCTCGGTCTCCCGTGTGGTGAGGCCGTCCGGAGGCTGCCCCGTCGTGACGGTCTCCGGCTCCGACAGGCGCTCGAGCAGGCGTCGTTGGATCCCCGGCGCGAGACCCGCGTCGCCCGAGAGGACGTCCTCGACGGCCCGGACGATCTCGTCCCCGCCGGCGTCCTTGGTCAGATAGCCGCGCGCTCCCGCTTTGAGCGCCGGGAACAGCGAGTCGTCGTCGGCATACGTGGTGAGCACGACGACCTGTGTCCCCGGATACTCCGAGCGAATGCGCCGGGTGGCCTCCGCTCCGTCGCAGCGGGGCATGCGCAGGTCCATCAGGACCACGTCCGGGGACAGTTCGGCGACGAGGCGAACGGCCTCCTCGCCGTCGGCGCCGGACCCCACCACCTCGACGCCGGGCAGCAGCCCCAAGAGCATCACGATCCCCTCGCGCACCACGGTCTGATCGTCGACCACAATCACCCGAGCGGGTGGCTTGCTTCCGCCCGCGGCAGCCCCGGCCGCGCTCCGGCCCGCGAACCCGGCGGCGCCGTCGTCCCTCGTCATCCCGGCACCCTCAGCGTCACCACGAACCCCTCCTCGCCCGGTCCTGCCTCCAGGGACCCGCCCAGCAGCTCGGCCCGCTCACGCATCCCGAGCAGACCGTACCCGGCTCCGGAGGCCGCCAGCTCCCCCGGCGACCGGCCCCCCGAGTCCCGCACGTCCAACCGCACTTCGTCCTCCCCGTACCGCAGGCACACCTCGACCTTGGCGCCCGGCGCGTGCTTGCGGACGTTCGTCAGGGCCTCCTGTGCCACGCGGCGCACCGCCTGGGACGACTCGGCGGGCAGTGCGCGGCGGTCCCCCGACACGGTGACCGACGCCCGGTCCGACGTGACCAGCTCGCGCAGGAAGTCCTCGACCGGGGTCATCTCCCCCCGCAGCGCGGACAGCGCCTGTCTGGTCTCGGCGAGCCCCTCTCTCGCCATGGACCGCGCGGCCACCACCCGGTCCAGGACCTGTTCCTTGGTCGCGTCCCCCTCGATCAGCAGCCGGGCCGCCTCCAGGTGGACGAGCTGGGCGGAGAGGCTGTGCGCGAGCACGTCGTGGATCTCGCGTGCGATGCGGGCCCGCTCGGCCAGGGCCGCGGACTCCGCCTCCGCGGTGCGGGCGGCCCGCTCCTGGGCCAGCAGCCGATGGGCGCTGCCCCGCGCCTCGGCGTCCAGCCGCAGGGTGTACGCGGCCAGGACGAGACCTATGACGGTCAGGGCCGTGATCAACCAGCTGTCGCCGTTGTACACCGCGTATCCGGTCATCGCGACGAGCACGCAGGGCACGGCCGCGGCCAGTGGCAGCCGCTCCAGCGCGGCGAAGGCGGAGCCGCACCACAGCACGAGGGCGAGCATCCGCCAGTCGGCGCTCTCCGCGGCGAACGCGGTCCCCAGCAGCAGGGCCATCAGCCCCATTGAGGGCCACAGGCGGTGGGCCAGCGACATACGGAAGAACGCCCAGCCCACCCAGGTGACGGCCAGGACCATGGCCACGCCCTCCGCCAGGCGCCAGCCGCGGTCCGCGTGGAACGCCTCCCACAGCAGGCTGGCGAGGATCACCACGCGCAGGACCCTGACGAACCACAGCCGGGCAAGGCTCAGCCCCGCCCACCTGAGCGCTTCCCGGGAGGGCCATCTCGTCCAGCGGTCCGCGCTCACACGGGTTCCTTCCGCATCGGTTCGTGTGCCGTGCCGACCGGGCCGTACACGACCTGCCCGGATCGCAGCAGGAGGAGACCGCTGCGGACCAGCAGGGTGGCCGCGAGGGCCAGCATCAGCGTGGCACTGCCCTGGCGCACCTGCAGTATCGCCCCGATGCCGAAGAGGCCGGCCCGCAGTCCGATCCCGACGGCCCAGACCAGGGCGGTGGCCTTGGTGCCCTTGCTCCACGCGGTGCCGTCCGGCTCGGTCCACACATGCGAGGTCCGCGCCCAGCCCGCGCCCATGGCGAGGCCCACGAGCAGCTCGGCGGCGAGCAGCGCCACGGACGCCGTGCGGTGATGGGGGTCGATCAGGTCGGGCTCGCGCACGGCCAGGAAGATCAGGACGGCCGGTATCAGCCACCAGCTCCGGTCCGTGCCGACCCGCTGCGCCTTGAACTGGCGGACCACCACCAGCACCACGACGGCGCAGATCACCAGCGCGTTGGTGAACCCGGACATGTCAGCCTCCGCACGACGAGTGGGACGAGGCCGATCCCAGAAGGATCGACGCCTTCGACGCTACGGAAATCGCCTGGGCACGGGATCGGAGCAGGGGTTGAACACGGGTGGAGCCGGGTGCTCCACCCGTGGGTGGAGCACCCGGCTCCCTCGCAGCTCAACGCCTTGCGGCGCCTGATCTCACCCGACCTCGGCTCCGCCCGCCGGAGCGCTACGCGTCGATCCGCGAGCGGTCCAGCGTCGCCGCGGAGCTGGTGATGAATTCCTTGCGCGGCGCGACGTCGTTGCCCATCAGCAGATCGAAGACCTGCTCGGCCGAGTCCAGGTCGGAGATGTTGATCCGGCGCAGGGTGCGGAACCGCGGGTCCATCGTCGTCTCGGCCAGCTGGTCGGCGTCCATCTCGCCCAGACCCTTGTACCGCTGGATCGAGTCCTTGTACCGCACGTTCTTGCGCTGCAGCTCAAGGAGCGTCTCGCGCAGCTCGCGGTCGGAGTACGTGTAGATGTACTTGTCCTGGCCCTTCTTGGGCTGGCTGAGCTCGATGCGGTGCAGCGGCGGCACCGCCGCGAAGACCCGGCCCGCCTCGACCATCGGCCGCATGTACCGCTGGAACAGCGTCAGGAGCAGGATCCGGATGTGCGCGCCGTCCACATCGGCGTCCACGAGCAGGATGATCTTCCCGTAGCGCGCCGCGTCGATGTCGAAGGTCCGGCCCGACCCGGCTCCTATGACCTGGATGATCGCCCCGCACTCGGCGTTCTTCAGCATGTCCGTGACGGACGCCTTCTGAACGTTGAGAATCTTGCCGCGGATCGGCAGCAGCGCCTGGAACTCGGAGTTCCGGGCGAGCTTGGCGGTGCCGAGCGCGGAGTCGCCCTCGACGATGAACAGTTCGCTGCGCTCCACGTCGTCGCTGCGGCAGTCCGCCAGCTTCGCCGGCAGCGAGGAGGACTCCAGGGCCGTCTTCCGGCGCTGGGCGTCCTTGTGCTGGCGCGCCGCGATCCGCGTACGGGCGGCGGCGACCGCCTTGTCCATGACCGCGCGGGCCTGGGCCTTCGCGTCCCGCTTGGTCGACGTCAGGAACGCCTTGAGCTCCTTGGCGATCACATTAGCGACGATGCGGTTGGCCGCCGAGGTGCCGAGGACCTCCTTGGTCTGGCCCTCGAACTGCGGCTCGGCCAGCCGCACCGTGACCACCGCCGTCAGGCCCTCGAGCGCGTCGTCCTTGACGATGTCGTCCTCGGCCACGCGCAGCACCTTCTGGGCGCGCATCGCCTCGTTCATCGTCTTGGTCAGCGAACGCTCGAAACCGCTCACATGGGTGCCGCCCTTGGGGGTGGCGATGATGTTGACGAAGGACTTCACCGTCGTGTCGTACCCGGTGCCCCAGCGCAGCGCCACGTCCACGCCGAGCTCGCGGGTGACCTCGGTGGGCGTCATCTGGCCGTGCTCGTCCAGGACCGGGACGGTCTCCTTGAAGGAGCCCTGTCCGGAGAAGCGGAGCACGTCGCAGACGGCCTTGTCCTGGGCCAGATACTCGCAGAACTCGCTGATTCCGCCGTCGAAGCGGAAGGATTCCTCACCCTTCGTGCCGCCGTCGCCGAGACCGAACTCGTCGCGTACGACGATGGTCAGCCCCGGCACCAGGAACGCGGTCTGGCGGGCGCGCTGGTGCAGATGGTCGAGCGAGAGCTTGGCGTCCTTGAGGAAGATCTGGCGGTCCGCCCAGTACCGGATGCGCGTGCCGCTGCGGGTCTTGGGGACCTTCTTGACCTTGCTCAGCTTGGCCGAGGGATCGAAGGGCGCGTCGGGGCCCGACTTGGCGAAGGCGCCGGGGACGCCGCGCCGGAAGCTGATCGCGTGGGTGTGCCCGGCGCGGTCCACCTCGACGTCGAGGCGCGCGGAGAGAGCGTTCACCACCGAGGCGCCCACGCCGTGCAGGCCGCCGGAGGCCGCGTACGAGCCGCCGCCGAACTTGCCGCCCGCGTGGAGCTTGGTCATGACGACCTCGACCCCGGAGAGGCCGGTCTTGGGCTCGACGTCGACCGGGATGCCTCGGCCGTTGTCCCGGACCTCCACGGAGGCGTCGTCGTGGAGGATGACCTCGATGTGGTCGCAGTACCCGCCCAGGGCCTCGTCGACGGAGTTGTCGATGATCTCCCAGAGGCAGTGCATCAGGCCGCGGCTGTCCGTCGACCCGATGTACATGCCCGGACGCTTGCGGACGGCCTCGAGCCCCTCCAGGACGAGCAGGTGCCGCGCGGTGTAGTTGGAACCGTCCCGATCTGCTCCTGTCAGCAATGCTGTCGACGGCACGGACGTATCGGCGGTCACGCGGTTCGCTCCTCGCTGAATTTCAAGGGGGGTCCTTTGGGGTAAGGACGCGGCTTCGGTTACCGGTCAGAGGGTACCGAGGCCTGGTAGAGCCGTTGTCACGCCACCCTCGTCTCAACTCAGACTAGTCCAGGCTCGCATACATGTTCGATCCCTCGATGGAGTGAAGCGCACGTCACGTTCCCTTCGAGGCATGAACCATTTAGGCTCCGGGCACGTCCTCATGAACAACCGGCAACCCAGCCGGGGACGACCTGACCTGACAGACAGCGCGAAACCGTAAGACACGTAAGAGACGCAATACGGCACATTCGCCGCCAACCGGCAACGGACAGCCACCTCGAAAGAAAAGTTCGAGGAAAAGCCACGAGCGGGAACGTTTTCGGCCTGGTTGGATGTTGACCCTGGTACGACAGCTCGTCGAGCTAGAGAAGAGGCGACGTGACTACTGTTCTGACCCCCGCGAGCCCCCTGACGGCCGCTGATCGCTGCGACCGCTGCGGCGCCCAGGCATACCTGCGCGTCGTCCTGTTGAGCGGCGGTGAACTGCTCTTCTGCGCCCACCACGGCCGCAAGTTCGAGCCGGAACTCAAGAAGATCGCCGCTGAGATACAGGACGAGACGGAGCGTCTGACCGCCGTTCCCGAGAGCACCACCGAAGAGGAACGCTGACACCTCGCATCCACGACGAGCCAGCTCCGGCACACCAGGCCGGTTGACGGGCGGCCGTCCCAGCCGACAGGCAGGGACGGCCGCCCGCTCTCGTCACAGGGGCACCCAGGGCCTTTCTGGGCCCTCCCGGTCCGCCCCGCGGCCCCGCCGGGACGGATGAGCGCCTCAGCTGCGGGCGGAGACCTTCCCCGCGACGTCGGAGACCCGCGTGTAGACGCCAGGGCTCCCAGGACGCCCACAGCCGCTTCCCCAGGACACGAGCCCGATGAGCCGCCCGCGGGCGATCAGCGGCCCTCCACTGTCCCCCTGACAGGCGTCACGGCGCCCCTCCGGCTCCCCGGCGCAGAGCATGGTGCGGGAGATGTACCGCCCGTCGGCACTGCCCGGATACGCCTTCTCACACACCGCGTCGGCCAGGACGTTCACGCGTGCCGCATGCAGCGTCCGGGCGTAGTCGCCGGATCCGGTGGTGTCCCCCCAGCCGTAGACGGCCGCGTCCGTGCCCGCCTCATACGCCGGGTCCCCGGGCCCCGCCATGGGGATCGCGTACCCCTTGGGCAACGGCTTGGCCAGGGTGAGCGCCGCCACGTCCCCGGAGTTCGTGTAGCTGTCGTACTCCGGGTTCACCCAGATGTCCTGTACCGGAATCTCTGATCCCGCCGTCGTCCGCAGGTCGTCGCGGCCCGCGATGACCTTCAGGTCCGACACCTGCCCCAGGGACACCCCCAGGACATCCTTGCTCATGCAGTGGGCGGCCGTGAGGACCGTCGAGGGCCCGACGACCACACCGCCGCAGTACTGTCCCGCACGTTCACGCCCGAACCGGTCACGACTGGAGAGGGCCACCACCCACGGAGTCTCCGACACCTGCACCGGGTGGCCTCCGACGACCACGCTGTCGGCCGTCGCGGGGACCGGGGAAGCCAGCGGCAGGAACGCGGCGCCGGCCGCGATGGCCAGCGCCCCCGTCCACGCTCGGGCAAAGGGACGTCGCATGCGATCTCCTCACTCTGGGTTGCCATGGCGTACCCAGGGTGATCCACTATCGCCCACCGCGCACCCGCGCACGCGGAAAGGCCCGAAGCCGCGCGCCGCGGGCTTCGGGCCTTCCGTGGTGTGCTCAGGCGAGCGTCGATGCCTAGTCGAGGTAGTCGCGCAGGACCTGCGAACGCGACGGGTGACGCAGCTTCGACATCGTCTTCGACTCGATCTGACGGATGCGCTCACGCGTCACTCCGTAGACCTTGCCGATCTCGTCGAGGGTCTTCGGCTGGCCGTCCGTGAGACCGAAGCGCATGGAGACCACGCCCGCCTCACGCTCGGACAGGGTGTCCAGGACGGAGTGCAGCTGCTCCTGGAGGAGCGTGAAGCTGACCGCGTCGGCCGGTACGACCGCCTCGGAGTCCTCGATGAGGTCACCGAACTCGCTGTCGCCGTCCTCACCCAGGGGGGTGTGGAGGGAGATCGGCTCACGGCCGTACTTCTGGACCTCGATGACCTTCTCCGGGGTCATGTCGAGTTCCTTGGCCAGCTCCTCCGGGGTGGGCTCACGGCCCAGGTCCTGGAGCATCTGGCGCTGGACACGGGCCAGCTTGTTGATGACCTCGACCATGTGCACCGGGATACGGATGGTGCGGGCCTGGTCGGCCATGGCGCGGGTGATCGCCTGACGGATCCACCAGGTGGCGTACGTGGAGAACTTGTAGCCCTTGGTGTAGTCGAACTTCTCGACCGCGCGGATCAGACCGAGGTTGCCCTCCTGGATGAGGTCAAGGAAGAGCATGCCGCGGCCGGTGTAGCGCTTGGCCAAGGAGACCACCAGGCGGAGGTTGGCCTCCAGGAGGTGGTTCTTGGCGCGGCGGCCGTCCTCGGCGATGATCTCCAGCTCGCGCTTGAGCTTCGGGGCGAGCTTGTCGGCGTTGGCCAGCTTGTCCTCGGCGAACAGACCGGCCTCGATGCGCTTGGCGAGCTCGACCTCCTGCTCCGCGTTGAGCAGGGGGACCTTGCCGATCTGCTTCAGGTAGTCCTTGACGGGGTCTGCCGTGGCGCCGGCGGCGGCGACCTGCTGGGCCGGGGCGTCATCCTCGTCCTCGTCGGACAGCACGAAGCCCTGGGCGCCCTCCTCGGCCGGCTCGCCCTCGCCGGGCTTGCCGGCTGCGGGTGCCTCCTCGGTGGCCTCTTCGTCCAGGAGCTCGTCGGCATCCTTCTTGGAGGTGGACTTCTTGGCCGCCGTCTTCTTGGCGGTGGTCTTCTTGGCGACGGCCTTCTTGGCCGTCGTCTTCTTGGCGGCGACCTTCTTCGCGGGCGCGTCCTCGGCGGTGCCGTCCGCGGTCGGCGCCTCAGTGGCGGCGGTGGCGGTGGGCTTCGCCGTGGCGGCCTTGGCCGCGACCGTCCTGGTCGCGGTGCGCTTGGCCGGACTCTTCGCTGCGACGCTCTTGCGGGGGCGCTTGGGCTCCGCGGCACTGACCATCAGCGTCACACCCTCTTCCTCGAGGATCTGGTTGAGGCTGCGCAGAACGTTCTTCCACTGAGTGGCCGGAATCTGGTCAGCTTCGAAGGCACGACGCACGTCATCGCCGGCGATCTGCCCATCAGCCTTTCCCCGCTCGATGAGCGCCATGACAGAGACGGATTCGGCGATCTCCGGCGGGAGCGTACGGGATGTGCTGGCCGACACGAACAACCTCTCGGAACGTTGGAAAACGGCTTCCGGCCCCGTCCATTGTGGACCGGAGCCGACGACCGGCGGCTGGGGATTGGGCCGACGGCGCGGGCGGGGCCGGGGAGCTGCACAGCGCCGCGAACGACGTCTGTATTCCTTCCTCGGCTATCACCTCTTAGGTCATCGCGCTGTTCCTTGGAGCGTTACGCCCAATCTACGTGGCCCGAGTCACACCCCGTAAGCGGTCAAAAGCATCTAGATACGGTCATAAGCGACCTATAGACATGCACGAATGATCCCCCGATGCCCGGCAAAGAAACCCCCACGATCGTGTCGCCGGACCCCTTCGGGCTCTCGATGAGCCCCTGGGGGTCCGGCGACACGGGGAGCGGCGGCAGAGCCGCCGAGGGCGCACGGATGGGCGTACGCGACGGCTCAGCGCTGCCGCGGGGCGCGTGCACGAGCGCGGCGTCGGGGCGGCCGCGCGGTCAGTGCTCGCGCGGGGCGGGCACGACGCGCTCCACCTCGGGGTGGACGGTCAGCAGCTGCCGCATGGCCGCCTCGGCGCCGGCGCCGTCACCGGCCGCGAGGGCGTCGACCACGCGGGAGTGGTGCACGAGGGAGGCCTCGCCGTGGCGGTCGCAGCCGCTGGTGGGTCCGCCCGAGACCTGCAGGGCGGCCGAGACGATGCCGGAGAGGTGCTCCAGCATGCGGTTGCCGGCGACCTGGATGAGCAGCGAGTGGAACTCCGAGTCCGCGCGGGAGAACGTGATCACGTCTCCCTGGGTCAGCGCGTGCCCCATGATCTCGACCATGTCGGCGAGGCGCTGCTGCAGCTCCTCGCGGCCGTGCCCGGCGGCGAGCCGGGCGGCGAGGGGCTCGATCATCCAGCGCAGCTCGCCGAGCTCGCGCCGCTGGTCGTCGCGCTGTGGACCGAAGGCCCGCCACTCGATGATGTCCGGATCGAGGAGGTTCCAGTCGCTGACGGGACGCACGCGCGTGCCGACGTTGGGCCGGGCGCTGACCAGGCCCTTGGCCTCAAGCACGCGCAGGGACTCGCGGACGACGGTGCGGGAGACCTCGAAACGCTGGCCGATCTCCTCGGGGACGAGCGGACGGTCGGCGCCGAGGTCGCCGGAGACGATCATCTGGCCGAGCTGCTGGACGAGTTGGCCGTGCAGTCCGCGGCCGCGGCTTCCGGCGGCGCGCCGGCCCACACGCCCCAGGTCCTGGTCGGGCCCGTCCCATACGGGGGTGACGCGCTCGCCGCCGGGGGGCTCTGCGTAGGGGTATCGGTCGAGGTCGCCCGGGCCGGCGAGACCGGAGTCGGCGGAGCGGGCGGTGGTCATCATGGTGTGCGCAAGGGTACTCACGGATCAGTTGTCGGCTCCGCCCCCAACTCCCTTGAGGTCTTTGGTGAAAAGCACACGAAAGGGTGATCGCTTACCCCGTCGCAATTGACGCCTTATCGGAAAGAAATGGACGTCAACCACGGGGTGGCACACAGCCCGGCACCGGAAGGCGCCGGGCGGTCGTCATCGGACTCTCGCGCGCGTCGCCGTGAGCAGATATGCGCAGAGCAGAGCGGTCAAGGACAACATCAGCGCACCGCCCACGGGTTGGGCGATCATGCGCACCACGACGGCCAGATACCGCTCCGCACCGAACGGCCACTGCACCAGAGCGAGATCCCGCAGCCGTCCCGGAAGCCCGGCCGCCGATCGCACAGACGGTCCCTCGACGGCTTTCTGTACGAGCGGTACGACGATGATCGGCACGGCGAGCACCGCGGCGAGCCCCGCCGTCGTGGACCGGAAGACGCCCGCGGCCAGCACCCCGGCCCAGGCGCACCCCGTCACCAGGGAAACCCAACTGGCACTCAGGGAAAGCCAGTCCGCGGGAACTTTCGTGAGCTCCTCTCCGTATACAAGGTGGAGCACGGCGGCGTCGGAGGCCACCGTGAGGACGCCGAGCAGCAGCGCCGTGGCGGCGGCCACGAGCAGCTTGGCGCCGAGCATCCCGAGGCGCCGCGGCACGGTGCCCCGGTCCGCCGCGAGTGCGGGGTGGCGGAACTCGTCGCCGAAGGCGAGCGCCCCGAGGAGGCCCGCTCCAAGGGCCGCGGGCGGCAAGGGAAGTTCATCGGGCCAGGCCGCGAGGAGGCGCCCCTGCGGGGTGTGTCCTGCCCGCGCGAGGAAGATGCCGATCAGGGCGGAAGTGGCAAGGACACAGGCCAGGGTGAAGTAGCCGGTGCCGACACCCGTCAGCCTGCGCACCTCGTAGCGCAGGGGCCGCAGGGGGCTGCGGGTGGGGCGGACGGTGATGGGCGGGGGGAGGCAGGACGAAGCGTCGCGCGGCGGGGTGGACGGAGCGCTGCTCGGGCTGGACGGAGTGTCGCTCGGCGCGGCTGAGGCCGACGTGAGCGTGGACAGCGGCCTGGTGACGGCTTCGAGCGGAACGGTGTCATCGACTTCGAGCGGGGCCAGGGGAACCAGCAGGCCGGACGGGGTCGGGCCGTCGGCGGACGGTGACGGGGGGGTGTGCGTCTCGTCTTGGGCGGGTGGGGAGGGAGGCACGACGGATGCCGTGACGGGGGCTTCGGTGGGGCCGACCGAGGCTTCGCCGGGTGCGGGAGGAGGAGAGAGAGGGAGAGAGAACGGAACCGGAGCTTCGAGGGATGAGGGCGGTGCGGGCGAGTCGGAGCCCTCGCCAGTGGTTCCGACCGGCTCTTCGGTGCGCTCGGGCGGCCGGGCTGGGGTTGAGGCTGGGTTCGGGTGAGCGTGGTCAGAGGCGGCGGGTGCCTCGGCGCGGGGCGTGGGGCCGGGGCCCGGGGCGGGTTCCGGCGGCACCGGAGGGGTGGGGCGGTTCGGTGTCGGTCCCGCGTCGCCGATCTCGTCGGCGAGTTGGTGGACGAGGATGCCGTGCCGGTACGCGACCTCTCCCACGTCGGCGCAGTTGCTGCCGTACACGGAGAGCCTGGTGCCGTCCTCCCTGACCACCTCGATGGCGCGTCGCCGTGCCCGCGCCTCTTTGGTAAGGAGCGCGCCGAGGCGGGCGGCGTGCGGGCTCCGGACGGCGACGCGCGGGCGGAGCCTGGTCCGCGCGAACTCCGCGGCCTCCTGGTCGGCGACGAGTCGCCCCGCGTCCAGGGTGACCACGCGGTCGGCGGCGCGTGCGGCTTCCTTGGGGTCGTCCGTGGTGAACAGAACCGTTCCGCCCTGGTCGGCGTGGGCGCGCAGGATTCCGTGCAGCCACGCGCCTTCCCGGGCCGAGAGGCCGTGGCTCGGCAGGTCGAGTACAAGGGTGTGCGGGTCGGCGAGCAGGGCACAGGCGAGCCCCAGCCGGCGGTCCATGCCGCGCGAGAGGGTGCCGAGACGCTGGTCCCGGAGGCTGACGAGTCCGACGACCTCCAGGACGTCGTCGGCGCGCAGGACGGGCACGCCGACGGCGGCGCAGAGCATGCGCAGATGTCCGCGGACCGAGCGTGCCGGATGCCCCGGGACGTCGCCCAGGAGAGCGCCCACCTCACGTGAGGGGTGGGCGATGCGGTGCAGGGGGCGGCCTCTGAAGTACGTGATGCCACGGCCCTGTTGGAGTTCGAGCATCAGCCGCAGCACCGTGGTCGGCCCGGCGGTGTCGGCGTCGAGCAGCGCCGTGACACGGCCGGTGCGCGCCTCGAAGGACACGTCGTCTACGGCGGGCGGGAGCTCCTGGCGGGGATTGCTGGTCAGTCCGATGGCCTGGATCATCGCTTCTCTCGCAGGATGTGCGACCGCGCGGCGGCCGGGGTCCGTCCACCGGATCGGGGACGGACGAACCCCGTGGGTACTGCAGCAAGATAACGCGACATTTACGGCTTTTCGGTCAGGGCGGGGCGCGGCGACCCGGCCCGCCCTGACCTTCGAACACCCGTCCCCGGCATGACCGGCGGAGCGGGCACCGGCGGCCGCGACCGTCGAACGCGCCCTTCAGACGCGACCGTCAGACTTCGGGGCGCAGCATCGGCGGGTTGAGAAGGGTCGCGCCGCCCGCCCGGAAGAGCTGGGCGGGGCGGCCGCCCTGCCGGGTGGTCGTGCCACCGGTGGGCACCAGGAAGCCCGGGGTGCCGGTGACCTTGCGGTGGAAGTTGCGCGGATCGAGGACCACGCCCCAGACGGCCTCGTACACCCGGCGCAGCTCGCCCACGGTGAACTCGGGCGGACAGAAGGCGGTCGCCAGCGAGGAGTACTCGATCTTGGAGCGGGCGCGCTCCACTCCGTCCGCGAGGATCTGGGCGTGGTCGAAGGCGAGCGGGGCCGCCTGTTCGCCCTCGCGGCCGTACCCCCCTTGGTGGAGCAGGGCCTCGACCGGGGCCCAGCGGGCGCTGTGCGCGTCACCGCCGGGCCGGGGCGCGGGCAGGTCGGGGGCGAGCGCGAGGTGGGCGACGCTGACCACGCGCATCCGCGGGTCGCGCTTGGGATCGCCGTAGGTGGCGAGCTGTTCGAGATGGGCCCCGTTGGCCTGGGCCGGGGCGCCGGGGTCGTGGGCGCAGAGGCCCGTCTCCTCGCTCAGTTCGCGCGCCGCAGCCGCCGACAGATCCTCGTCGGCTCGTACGAAACCACCGGGGAGCGCCCAACGCCCCTGGAACGGCTGCTCACCCCGGCGTACGGCCAGTGCGCAGAGCGCGTGTCGGCGCACGGTCAGCACGACCAGGTCGACGGTGACTGCGAAGGGCGGGAAGGCCGACGGGTCGTAGGGCGACATGCCGCGATCATAGTCGTCTGCCTGACGATAAACACCTCCTTCGCCTATTGCACGAGGTCCGTTCGAGCAGGCCGGTGCGCGGGGCCGGACAGCGGCGTCGCTTGTGCGGCGATATTGCGTTGCAGGGCGTCTGCGGGAGTGCTTAGCCTTCTAGGGTTCCGCCGGTGCCCGTTCCGGGGCCCGGCGCTGTGTTTTGAGGTGATGGCATATCTCCCAGGCCGTGTAGCCGCTCGTTGTGAGGCGCTCTTTCCGGTTGTCCGCGTTCGCGGGCTGCTGACGCATGCCTCCACAGCGGTGTCCCCGATGGCCTGGGCTGATGGCACCCTCTTTCCCTCTGTCGCGCGGTAGGCGCACAGGGCATGCCCAGGCCTGCCCTGTCCCCGTTTTCTCCGTGCACGACAAGGACTTCTCCTCGTGTCAACCGACACCCATACCCCCGGCCGGCCGCGCCCCACCGGGGCTGCCCGGGCCGCCACGATCACGCTGGCCGTGATTCTGGTCGCCGAGCTGATGAACGCGCTCGACGGCTCGATCGTCCACACCGCCCTGCCGTCCATCCAGGCGGACACCGGCGCCACCAGCGCCGCGGTGCAGTGGATTCCCGCCGCCTACACCCTCGCCTTCGCGCTCGCCCTGATCACCGGCGGGCGCCTGGGCGACCTCTTCGGCCGCAAGCGGATCTTCGTCGTGGGCACCGTCGTGTTCACGCTGGCGTCGCTGCTGTGCGGGATCGCCTCCGGCCCCGACTTCCTGATCGCCGCGCGCGCTCTTCAGGGGGCGGGTGCGGCGGTGATGGTCCCGCAGGTCATGGCCACCATGGCGGTCACCTTCCAGGGTGAGTCGCAGGCCAAGGTGTTCGGCCTGTACGGCATGATCATGTCGCTCGGCGGGGTCCTCGGCCCTGTCCTCGGCGCCGTCCTGACCTCCGCCGACATCGCCGGGCTCGGCTGGCGGGCGATCTTCCTGATCAACCTGCCCATTGGCCTGGCCACCGTGCTCTTCGCCCTGAAGTTCATCCCGGACTCCCGCGACCAGCAGGCCCGCCGCCTCGACCCGCTGGGCATGCTGCTCTCGGCCCTGGGCCTGCTGCTGATCGCCTACCCGCTGACCGTGGGCGGCGGGAAGCACTGGCCGGCGTGGAGTTTCGTCATGCTCACCGCGGGCGCCCTGGTCCTTGCGGGCTTCGTGGTCCAGCAGCGGGCGAAGACCCGCAAGGGCGGTTCCGCCCTGGTCGCACTCTCCCTGTTCGACAACAGGGCGTTCGCGGCTGGACTCGCCGCCCAGACGGTCTTCGGGCTCGTCTCCGGGCTGTTCCTGCTGACGTGGGTGCTGTTCATGCAGTCCGGCCTCGGACTCTCGCCCGGGCAGTTCGCTCCGGCGTCCGTCGCCATTTCCATCGGCGGCATGGCCGGTGCGATGCTCGCCTCCAAGCAGGCGCATACGCACCTGCGGCGGGTGCCGCAGGCCGGTGCCGTACTCATCGCGCTCACGCTGGTGGGCTACCAGTTCCTGGTGTCCGCCCAGCAGACCGAGGTGCCGTTCGTGGCGGCCGTCGCCCCGATGATCCTCGTCGGCGTCGGGTTCGGCATGGTCGGCGCGGGCCTGGCCGGGCTCACGCTCAGCCAGGTCGGCCACGAGGACGCCGGGTCCGCCGCGGGACTGTTCAACACCGCCATGCAGCTCGGCACCTCGCTCGGTATCGCGCTGGCGTCGGTCGTCTTCTTCCAGTACGCCCCCGCGGGCAGCCACGGCCGCACCGTGACCGCAGCGTTCGCGGGCAGCGTCTGGTACGTCGTCGCCGCGCTCGCCATGATGTGGGCACTGATGTTCCGTCTGCCCAGGCCGGCCAGGACCGCCTGACCCACGGTCGGCGTTCCATCCCGCCCCGCGCGGGGTGGAACGCCCCCCCGCCGGGCTGGAGAACGTCAGGCCGGATGGTCACACTCCCAACTGCAGCCCGTCGGCCGCCTCTTCGACCATGGCGAGGCCGAGTCGGCTGACGCGGACGGAGAACGGAGCCCCCGCGACGCTCAGCGCGCTCAGGCTCAGCTCCCCCAGCGGGGCACTGCGGACCGGGCTCAGCGTGATCGTGCCGGCGGGTGCGTCGGGCCGGATGCCGGCGAGCGCCGCGAGCAGGTGAACCCCGGCGGCAGCGGCGGTGGCCGCCGGGCGGCAGGCGGCCGGGTGTGGCAGTGGAGCCCCGCCCTCCGTGCGCTGTTCCCCCGCGTACATCTCGGGCAGCCGGTGGCCGAAGGTCTCGGCCGCGGAGAGCAGGCCGCGCAGCAATGAGCTCGCCTCCTTCTCGTACCCGGCGGCCATCAGTCCCGTGACGGCGACCGCCGTCTCCTGTACGCGGACCGATCCGCCCCGGTGGCCGAACGGGTTGTACCCGGCTTCTTTGGCTCCCAGGCTGCGCAACCCCCAGCCGGAGTCCATGGCGGGACCGCCGAGCAGCCTGGCGAGTTGCTCGGTCTTGACCTTGTCGAGCAGGCCGGGGGCCAGCTTGCCCGCCCCGAGTAGCCCGGTGTCCAAGAGGTGGGCCGCTCCCCCGGTGAGGTGGGGCACGAGCCGTCCGTCGGGCAACCGGGCGGCGGCCGGCCTGCCCCCGGCCCGGTCCTCCACCCAGAACTCCTCCCGGAAGGCGGACCGCAGGCGTGCCGCCCACTGCCGCAGGTCGGCGGAGTCCTTGCGGCCGTGCGCGTCGAGCAGGTCGGCGCCGAGCAGCGCGGCCCGGTGCGCGTACGCCTGGACCTCGGCGCGCGCGGCCCCTGCCCGCAGGGCACTCTGCGGGCCGTGACCGGACGGGTGTGCGCCCGGGTGGGTGTCGTGGAGGAACACGCCGTCGCCGACGGCGGTGCGCAGCCAGCGCAGGCAGCGCTCCGCGGCGGGCAGCAGCTCCTCGACCTCCTGGGCGGGCAGTCCCCAGCGCCACGCCTCCGCGAGGAGAACCGGGAAGAGGAGGGTCGCCTCGGTGCCGGTGCAGCCGGGTGGGAGGTGGGGGCCCGCGTCCCGCAAGGGGCCCGGGATCATGCCCGCCCGGTGTCCGGGGCCCGTGAGTTGGCTGCTGGCCAGGGTGCGCAGCGTGCCCGCGGCGATCCGCGTACCCAGGGGCAGTGCCATACGGGCTGCGGCCAGCGATTCGGCCGGTGCGAGGCCGCAGCGCCACGGCGCCCCCGCGGCCGCGTACATGTCGGTCGGGTGCTCGGCGTCGCGCAGCAGCAGCGCCTGCAGATCCTCGACGGACCGGGCGAGGAGCGGCTGGACCCTGGGGTCGTCGCCGATCGCCCGTGCCCCGGCGACGGACCGCATCCCGCCGTGTCCCCCCGCGCGGACCGGCCCGGCACCGTCGGGCCGTACCCGCAGCTCGACGCTGCGTGAGCCGCCCGGCGGCAGTTCGATCTCCCAGCGCAGCAGCCCCGCGGAGGCCATGGCGTCGTCGGGTGCGGGGTCGGCCGTCACCGTGCAGTGGGCCGTGGCCGACGACCACCGCATGCCGGAGTCGTACACGCTGGCGGGCAGTTCGGGGCCCGCCCTGCCGGAGGCGACCGCGCCCATCTCCGCGAGGTCCGTGCCGAGCGAGACCTCGACGGGCAGCCGGAGCGGTCGTACGGCCGCGCTGTGCAAGGTGATCCGCTCGGTGCCGTCCGCGTGACGGATTCGCTCGACGACGATCTCCGGGTCGGGTCCGCCGTCCGTGGACAGACGCAGCGTCGCGACAAACCGTGCGCTGTCGGCCGACAGCATGCGGGCCTGCACGGCGACGGGCTCGCGTCCCGCCACCCGTACCTGACAACGGGAGAGGGCCCTGCGTCCCGCGCGGTAGAAGCCCTCCAGGCCGCGGCCGGTCAACTGTCCCTGCTCCGGGGAGATCGCGAACGCCGGCAGAGCGACGCAGGTCAGCACGGTGTGTGCGGGTGGCAGCTCCACGGGGCGGCGCGGGGCCGGAGCCGGCGTCCGGGCCGGGCCACCGGACAGGGGCGCGCGGGCCTGCACGGCCCGCCGGGGCCCCTCTCTGTCGGAGACGGAAGACGGAACGGGAAGAGACATGGGGCAGCTTCTTCTGCGTTGTCTGCGCTAGGGGAAGTCGGAGGACGTGCGGCGGCGCGACCCTGCTGCGCGTACCGCCACTCAGGTGAACGGGCCGACCCGGCTCCAAGTCACGCTCCCCGGGCGGGAAGCCGACCATCTGGCCGCGCCCTTTCCGGCGAGCCGGGCCCCACCGCAGCCATGCCGCCCACGGCCACGCCATCCATCGGACCCACCGCCACCACCAGGCGCTCATCGGTCGTCCCGTGTGCCGCGCCGGATGGTGCGACGGCGGTTCCGCGGGCCCGTGCCCGGGGTACCGGGGATTCGCATGCCTCCGAAGGGCCTGGGGCCGTCGGAGCTCCGGAGCCGGTGGCGGTCGTTGCCGACCGGGCGCGGCAGCCGGCGACGGCGTCGACGGGGAGAAGAACCGTCCGATGTCGTCTCGGAGGCGTTGTCCGGCTCTCGCTCCTCACCTTCGCCGCCGACGGTGCCTGCGTCCGTGTCTGCGTCTGTGTCTGCGTCTGTGTCTGCGTCTGTGTCTGCGCCTTCTCGGACTCGTGGGCCTTCTCCGCGCCCCGCCGCGGCATCCCTCTCACGGTCGGCGCGCTCCCTGCGCAGGCAGCGGCGGATCGACTCCGGGTCGACGTCTTCATTGCAGGCGCGGTTGAGGAGCTGGGCGAAGGCGTATCCGGGGTCGGCGCACAGGGCCATGTCCAGGGCTTCCTGGCCTTCCGCGAGGTCACCCAGAGACCAGGCCACCCAGCCCGCGAGGGACAAGGGGGCCGCCGCGTGCTCCGCGTACGCGCCGACGCAGCGGCGGGCCAGCGCCCGCCAGAGACGCAACGCGGGCAGCGCCTCGGCGCCCTCCATCCATTCCGCCGCACGGTCACGGGTCGTCCGCACCTGGAGGCCGAGGATGAGGGCGGCCGCTTCGTCGTGCGCGATCAACTCGTCGTCCTGCCTGTCCGCATCGAGTGCGTCCGTGATCGGGGGTGCGGCGGCCAGACGCGCCATGATCCGGCGGGCCAGGTCTAGCGTCTCCTCCTCGACCGCCCCGGTTTCCGTGCTCCGGTCCTCGTGCCCGGGCTCCTCACTGTCCGGGCTCTCGGCGTCCGGATTCACCCCGTTCGGGGATCCGCCGTTCATGGGGCCGCCGCTCAGGGTTGCCGTGTGCAGGTGCACCCCGGGCAAAGCGAACTCGTTCAGCATCCTGGGGATGAGCGTGAGGCCCGCCGCGTCGAGGGCGCGCTCCTGGTCCGTCGCCGCAGCGGCCTCCCAGGGGGTGAGCCGCCCCCTGATCTCGCTCTGCGAGAGGCTCGCCCGGACGCCCATATACGTGGCCGCCGCGGCCAGGACGGACGTACCCGGTGCGAGCAGGGGCATGCCCTCGGGCGGGCAACAGCGGGTGTCCGGACAGCAATAGGTCCAGCAGAGCCCTTCCGATACGCACACGACTTCGAGCACCGGGACGTCGAGGCGGCCGCACGCCGTGCGCAGCGCCTGGGCCAACGGCCGCAGCCGCTCCATGACCTGCCGCCCCGACTCTACGCCGATGGGCTCCTGGCACAGGAAGGCCACGATGCCGTCCGGGCGTGCGCCCCTCCTCTCGCAGCCGCCCACCAGGCATTGGGCGAGCTGGTCCGCCACGCACGGCCAGTCCTCCGTCCGATCGGGGACACCGAGGCGCACCCGTCCGCCGAACCGCCCTCGCGCGCCGTGCAAGGCGATGAGCACGATGCTGTCCTCGGGCTTGAAGCCGAGCAAATACGGCAGGGCATCCGCCAGTTCGGCAGGGGTGCGCAGGGTGACCGCCGGCTCGTCGAACGAATCCCGGGGGCGGGCGGAGTTGTTGGGGTTGATCGGGCCGGCTGCTTCGCTCTGGTTTTTCGTCATGCGCCGACTCTCCCGCGGATCGCACGACTCCGGTTGACCCTGTGGATAACCCCGATCAGGAGCACGCCAAAAGTTATCCACAGCAAATCGCGGTCGCTCGACCTACCGCCTCGGTCGAGCGCACAGTTGACCTGACGCGGCTCGATCCACGAGGCGAGGAGAAGGGGGCGAGCAGAGATCCCGACGATGGTTAATTAGGTTAGGCTAAGCTAAGGTCGACTCGCCTGGCGCCCCAACGACGCAGCAGATGACCGGACACCACGAGAGACGGAGATCATGACAGTACGGGCCGCGGTGGCCGGAGCAAGTGGCTATGCGGGCGGGGAGATCCTCCGTCTGCTGCTGTCGCATCCGGAGGTCGAGATCGGCGCGGTGACCGCGCACAGCAGCGCGGGCCGGAGGCTCGGAGAGGTGCAGCCACAGCTGCCCGGCCTCGCCGACCGGGTCCTGAGCCGGACGACGGCCGCGCAGCTGCGGGACCACGACGTCGTCTTCCTCGCCCTCCCGCACGGCCAGTCCGCCGAACTGGCACGGCAGTTGACGGACACCACCCTCGTCGTGGACTGCGGAGCGGACTTCCGGCTGCGCGAGGCGGCCGACTGGGAGCGGTTCTACGGCACCCCGCACGCGGGGACCTGGCCCTACGGCCTGCCCGAACTGCCCGGCGCCCGGGACGCGTTGAAGGGGGCAGGCCGTATCGCCGTACCGGGCTGCTATCCGACGGCCGTCACCCTCGCCCTGTACCCGGCCTTCCTGGCGCGGCTGGTGGAGCCGGAGGCCGTCGTCGTCGCCGCCAGCGGCGCGTCGGGGGCCGGCCGGGTGGCCAAACCTCACCTGGTCGGTGCGGAGTTGATGGGGTCGATGTCGCCGTACGGCGTCGGAGGCGGTCACCGGCACACACCGGAACTGACCCAGAACCTCTCCCAGGCCGCGGGTGAACGCGTCACCGTCTCCTTCACCCCCACCCTGGCCCCCATGCCCCGGGGCATCCTCGCCACCTGCTCGGCGCGCCTGCGCCCCGGTCTGACGGCGTGTGCCGCGGAGGCCGACGCGCGCGCCGCGTACGAAACCGCCTACGGCGACGAGCCGTTCGTACGGCTGCTCCCGCCGGGCGTCTGGCCATCGACCGCGGCCGTACTCGGGTCCAACACCGCCCAGGTGCAGGTGGCCGTGGACGAGGCGGCGCACCGGCTCATATGCGTCGGCGCAATCGACAACCTGACCAAGGGCACCGCCGGTGGCGCGGTGCAGAGCATGAACGTCGCCCTCGGCCTGCCGGAAGAGATGGGCCTGCCGATGAATGGAGTGGCTCCGTGAGCGTGACCGCTGCCCGGGGATTCGTCGCCGCCGGAGTCTCCGCCGGGATCAAGGCCTCCGGCGACCGGGACCTGGCTCTGGTGGTGAACCGCGGGCCGTCCGACGCGGCGGCCGCGGTGTTCACGTCCAACCGCGTACAGGCCGCACCCGTGCGCTGGACGCGGGCCGCGGTGGCCGACGGCGCGCTGTCCGCTGTCGTCCTCAACTCCGGTGGCGCCAACGCCTGCACCGGCCCGGCGGGTGAGGACGACGCCCGAACGATGGCCGGGCACACGGCACGGGCCGTCGGTGCCGCGGCTGACCGGGTCGCGGTGTGTTCCACCGGACTCATCGGCGTCCCGCTGCCCATGGACCGGGTGACGGCGGGCATCGACGCCGCGGCGGCGCGGTTGTCGGGCGACGGCGGCGAGGACGCGGCCGTGGCGATCAAGACGACCGACTCGGTGCACAAGACGGCGATGGCGGCCGGTCCCGGCTGGACCGTGGGCGGCATGGCGAAGGGTGCGGGCATGCTCGCCCCCGGCCTCGCGACCATGCTGGTGGTGCTCACCACGGACGCGGACGTGAGCGCGCCCGAACTCGACGCCACGTTGCGGGAAGCCGTGCACACCACCTTCGACCGGGTGGACTCGGATGGCTGCATGTCCACCAACGACACCGTGCTGCTCCTCGCGTCGGGCGCCTCGGGGGTGCGCCCGGACCCGGCCGCGTTCGCGGACGCCGTGCACGGCGTGTGTCTGGAGCTGGCGCACCGGCTCATCGCGGACGCGGAGGGCGCGTCGAAGGAGATCGAGGTGCGGGTGGTCGGCGCGGCGTCCGAGCGGGACGCCGTGGAAGTGGGCCGGTCGGTGGCCAGGAACAACCTCCTCAAGTGCGCCCTGCACGGCGAGGACCCCAACTGGGGACGTGTGCTGTCGGCGATCGGCACGACCTCCGCCGCCTTCGACCCCGACTGCCTGGACGTGGCGATCAACGGCGTCCTGGTGTGCCGGGACGGTGCGGCCGGGGAGTCACGGGACGCCGTGGACCTGTCGGGGCGCCAGGTGACGGTCACCGTCGACCTGCGCTCCGGTGCGGAGTCGGCGACGGTCTGGACGAACGACCTCACGGCCGCGTACGTCCACGAGAACAGCGCGTACAGCTCATGAACGGGGTGAGCGAGGTACAGGACGTGGACGAGGTACACCGGGTGGACGAGGTAGGGGCAGAGATGGGGACGACCGTCGGCGATCAGACGGCCCTCGGTAGTCGGACGACCCTCGGCGGACACGGGCATGCCGACGTCGAGCCGTCCTCCGCCACCGCGCTTCTCCACCCGACGGAGAGGCACGGGGAGCCGTGGGACGGCGTGGTCGTGGTCAAGTTCGGCGGCCACGCCATGGTGGACGCGGATCTGCAACGGACGTTCGCCCGGGACGTCGTGGAGCTGTGGCACGCGGGACTGCGCCCCGTCGTCGTGCACGGCGGCGGACCCCAGATCAGCGCGATGCTCGACCGTCTCGCGCTGGAGACCCGTTTCGAGGCGGGCCTGCGCGTCACCACCCCGGAGACCATGGACGTGGTCCGCATGGTGCTGACCGGCCGGGTCCAGCGGGAACTGGTCGGCCACATCAACGCCCACGGGCCCTTCGCCGTGGGGATGACCGGCGAGGACGCCCACACGATGACGGCCGTGCGGCGGCCGGCGTGGGTGGACGGACAGCCGGTGGACATCGGTCTCGTCGGGGACGTGGTGGACGTCAACCCCAGTATGGTGCGCACGTTGTTGGAGCAGGGGCACATACCGGTGGTCTCCCCCGTGGCCCGCGGCAGGGGCGGCGAGGTCTACAACGTCAACGCCGACCTCGCGGCGTCCGCGCTCGCCGTGGCCCTCGACGCCGAACGCCTCGTGATGCTCACCGATGTCAAGGGCCTGTACGCGGACTGGCCGCACAGCACCGAGGTCATCGAACGCCTGACGGCGGACGCGCTGGACGAGATGCTGCCGGGTCTTGCGAGCGGCATGCTGCCGAAGATGGAGGGCTGCCTGCGGGCGGTGCGCGGCGGGGTGCGCAAGGCCCACGTGCTCGACGGACGCGTGCCGCATGCGGTGCTGCGGGGCGTACTGGATGAGACGAGCCCCGGGACGACCGTGGTCCCGGACGGGGGCGGTTCGAGCGTCCACTCAGGTTCCGGGGAGCCCGGCACCGGCACCGGCACCAGCACCAGCACCAGCACCAGCACCAGCACCACGGTCATCCCTCGCGGTCGGCCCGGTCACGACGAGTGCACTGTCTGACTTCGCAGAAGGTGTCCGCCCGAGGCCTCCACCCGACGCGCCCGCGCACGCGAAAGTGGCCCGCGAGGACAACTCGCGGGCCACTTGGTGGGTTTCCTCGGCTTCGTCGACTTCGCCGACTCCGCGGACTCCTCGCTCACACCCTGCGCGCGAGGATCTGTGCGTTGCGTCGCGGGTCGAGGGATTGTGCCCAGGCCGGGGGCGCCAGGCGCGGGGTCGTGGGCGTGAATCCGTAACGGAGGAAGAGGTCGCCGCCGCCGGTCGTCGCCGTGAACAGCGCGTCGAGCGACTGGGCACGCGCGAGGGCCAGTACGGCGCGCAGGAGTCCGCCTCCCACTCCGCGTCCCTGCCGGTGCCCGGCCACGCAGAAGTTGTAGAGAACGCCTGTCGGCCCGCGGCGCTCCCCCGGGTCGGCCGGGTCGGCCGGGTGTACGCGCAGGCCCACGCACCCTTCGAGCGGACCTCCGGAGGCGCCCGCCACCAGGAAGTCGGCGGCTTGGGCGGCGTAGAGCGCGGCAGGCCGTTCCCGCAGCGCACCCGAGCGCACGAAGGGCTGGGAGAGGGCGACGAGCGCGGCGGCGTCCTCCTCGCGGGCGGAGCGCACGCAGGGGGCCGGCGCGGGGAGTGTGTGCGGCAGCGGGGCAGGGCGCGGCGTAGCCGTGATCAAGGCTTACCTTCCTCGGTTCCACGGGCGAAGGACGGCTCGTCGCCGTGCACTTCCCCGACGACCAGCGAAGTAAGGTTAGCTTTACCTAATTCGATCAGTCCAGCCGGGCCGCGTACCCCAGAGTTCAGAGGGTTCCAGCGCGTGCCGTAGGCCGTGGGATCTACGGCCCGTACAGACCCGAACAGGCCCGTCCAGATCCCGGCAACAAGAAAGGCAAGAGGGAAGTACCCACCTCTTGCCACTTTCAACTTATAGCGCACCGGGGGGCTTGCGGCAAGGCCCCGGTGGTGCCGCACAATCACTGGCCTCGGATCGGAGCTGATGACGTGAATCCCCTGGCCACCAGTGCTTTCAACCTTCCCGCCAACCTTTCGGCCAAGGCCGACCCGGCTCTCATCGCCGACGACGAGCGGCATTTCGCGGCCATCGCGGAGAGCCTCGACCAGACCATCGCCGAACTCTCCGGCCGCCTCGACGATCTGCGCAGGGCTCC
The DNA here is from genome assembly GCF_055607265.1 of Streptomyces sp. NPDC037013. Classification (NCBI taxonomy): domain Bacteria; kingdom Bacillati; phylum Actinomycetota; class Actinomycetes; order Kitasatosporales; family Streptomycetaceae; genus Streptomyces; species Streptomyces sp. NPDC037013. Next base: position 632,536 of record NZ_JBVJRV010000005.1, read on the forward strand.
CGGCGGTATCGGCCGGGAGGCGATGGACCGGGACGCGGAGATCCACCGGCTGAGCGGCCGGTTGCGCGCCCTGCGCCGGTTCGGCCTCGACCTGTGCCTGGGGCACGTCGTCACCGCCGACGGCACCGAGCCCCTGTACATCGGGCGGCTCGGGCTGACCGACAGCGAGGGCCGTCGGCTGCTCGTCGACTGGCGTTCCCCGGCGGCCGAGCCGTTCTTCGCGGCGACCCACGCCAACCCGATGGGCCTCGCGAGCCGCCGCCGTTACCGCTGGGCCGGCGGGCGGATCAGCGACTACTGGGACGAGGTGTTCACCGCCGACGGTCTCGAACACCATGCCGCCCTCGATGACCAGTCGGCCTTCATCGCCAGTCTGGGCAGCAACCGTTCGGCGCGGATGCGCGATGTGCTCGGCACCATCCAGGCCGACCAGGACGCCATCATCCGCGCGGGCTCCCGTGGCGCGCTCGTCGTCGACGGCGGGCCCGGCACCGGGAAGACGGTTGTCGCCCTGCACCGTTCCGCGTATCTGCTCTACTCCGACCCCCGCCTCGGGCACCGGCGCGGCGGCGTGCTCTTCGTCGGCCCGCACGAGCCCTACCTGGGGTACGTCGCGGACGTCCTGCCCAGCCTCGGCGAGGAGGGGGTACAGACCTGCACCCTGCGGGACCTGGTCGCAGAGGGCGCCTCGGCGCTCCCCGAGACCGACCCGCAGGTGGCCCGTCTGAAGTCGTCCGCCGCCATGGTCGAGGCGATCGAAAAGGCCGTCAGGTTCTACGAGGAGCCGCCCACCGAGACCATGACGGTCTCCACCCCCTGGGCCGAGGTGCGGATCAGCGCGGACGACTGGGCCGAGGCGTTCCGGGCGCCGGGACCGGGCACCCCGCACAACGAGGCGCGCGAGCAGATCTGGGAGGAACTGGCCACGATCCTGATGGACAAGCAGGACATGAGCCAGCAGGACATGGGCCGGCAAGACATGGGCCGGCAAGACATGTACGGCATGGACGGGGAGGGCGTGGGCTGGGATGAGCGCGGCGTCTCTCCCGAGCTGTTCCTGCGGTCACTGCGCCAGGACCGGGAGCTGGTCACGACGCTGCACCGCGCCTGGCCGCTCCTTGACGCCGCCGACCTGGTCTCCGACCTGTGGACGGTCCCCGCGTACCTGCGCATGTGCGCGCCCTGGCTCGGCCCCGACGACGTAAGGAAGTTGGGGCGCAAGGAGGCGCCCCGGGCCTGGACGGTGTCCGATCTGCCGCTCCTCGACGCGGCACGGCAGCGGCTCGGCGACCCCGAGGCGGCGCGGCGCAAGCGGCGCCACGACGCCGCGGTCGCGGCCGAACGCGAGCGCATGGCCGGTGTCATCGACGAGATCCTCTCGGCCGCCGACTTCTCCTCGGCCGGCGACGACAGCGAGGGCGCGGTGCGGATGCTGCGCGGCAAGGATCTGCAGGAGAGCCTGATCGACGAGAGCGCCCTGCCCGCCGATGCCCCGGACCGGCTCGCCGGGCCGTTCGCGCACGTCGTCGTGGACGAGGCGCAGGAACTGACCGACGCGGAGTGGCAGATGCTGCTGCTGCGCTGCCCGTCGCGGAGCTTCACCATCGTCGGGGACCGCGCCCAGGCCAGGCACGGGTTCGCCGAGTCGTGGGAGGAACGCCTGCACCGCATCGGGCTCGACCGCGTCACGATGGCCTCGCTCGGCATCAACTACCGCACCCCCGAAGAGGTGATGGCAGAGGCCGAACCGGTCATCCGCGCCGAACTCCCGGACGCCAACGTGCCGACGTCGATCCGCAGCAGCGGCCTCCCCGTCGTCCACGGGCAGGTGGCGGACCGGGACTCGATCCTCGACGCCTGGCTCGACGAGCATGCCGAGGGGATCGCCTGCGTCATCGGTGATCCCACGTTCCGGGCGAGGCCACGCGTCCGGTCACTGACCCCGGAACTGTCGAAGGGGCTCGAGTTCGACCTGGTCGTCCTCGTCGATCCGCAGACGTTCGGCGAGGGCATCGAGGGGGCGGTCGACCGTTACGTCGCGATGACCCGTGCCACCCGGCAGCTCGTCATCCTCACGAGCCGCTGAGGGGGGCCTTGGCCGTACGACGGGGACGCTTTGGCCGTACGACGGGGACGCTTTGGCCGTACGTCATCGCCGTACGGCTCAGCCATCTACGCCTCCCCCGTCGTCCGGCCGTCGACGTAGGTCGCCACCACCTCGATGTCGCCGATGCGTGACGTGTCGACGCGTCGCGGGTCGTCGCCGAGCACGACGAGGTCGGCGAGTTTGCCCGGCGTGAGGCTGCCCAGGCTGTCCTCCCGCTGACAGGCGAAGGCGCCGGCGACGGTGTAGGCGTGCAGGGCCTCGTCGACGGTGATGCCTTCGCGCGGGCCGATCACCCGGCCCGACGCGGAGGCCCGCTCGACCATGAACTGGATGGCTCGCAGCGGCGATCCGTCCGCGACCGGGCGGTCCGAGCTGCCGACCAGCGGGATGCCGTGGTCCAGGAAGGAGCGGCCGCGGTAGAGCCAGGGGGCCCGTCGCTCGCCCATGACCTCCGCGTAGTCGTCGCCGAAGGAGCGGAGGAAGCCGGGCTGGACGACCGCGCTGACGCCGAGCCGCGCGAGGCGCGGGAGCTGGTCGGGGCGGATCAGGCCGGCGTGTTCGACGCGGTGCCTGGCGCCGGGCCGGGGGCGCAGGTGCTGGGCCCGTTCCAGGGCGTCCAGGGTGAGGTCGGCCGCGCGGTCGCCGATGGCGTGGACCGCGAGCTGCCATCCCCCGAGGTGGCCGGCGACGATCGTGTCCGCGAGCACGTCCGGGTCGTCCTGCAACTGGCCCGCGTGGCTCGCGTGGTCGAGACCTTCGTACGGCTCGGTGAGCGCGGCGGTCCTGGCCATCATCCCGCCGTCGGTATAGATCTTCAGCGCGCCGACGGAGAGCCGGTCGTCGCCGAACCCGGTGCGCAGGCCGAGATCGAGGGCGCGCGGGATGCCGTCGCTCTCGTGCGCGGCCACCTGGCGCAGCCGGTCCGCGGAGACCATGAGCTGGACGCGCAGCGGCAACAGGCCTTCTTCCCGGGCGAGTTGATAGGCACCCAGCTCGACCGGACTGTGGCCGAAGAGGGTGCCGCCGATACCTGCCTCGGCGCAGGCGGTGACGCCCTCGGCCAGGCAGGTCCGGGCGGCTCGGCCGATGGCTTCGGCGAGTTCGCGCTGGGAGTACGGCAGGCGCAGGGCGCGGGCGGCACCCATGGCACCTTCGGCGAGGAAGCCGTCGCCGTGCGGAGTGCCTTCCCCGTGCGGAGTGCCCTCCCCGTGCGGGGCGCCGTCGCCGTGCGGGATGTCGTCGGGGAGCAGGTCGAGGACGGCGGTGCTGACGACACAGCCGTGTCCGGACTCGTGCAGCAGGAAGACCTTGCGTCCCCGGCCGGCCGTGTCCAGTTCGGCGGCGGTCAAGTGGCGGCCCAGGGCGCGCTGGTCGTAACCGGCGAGACTCACCCAGGCGTCCGGGGCGGCCTCCGCGGCCGCTTCCGCCACGACGGCGAGTACGTCCTCGACGCGTGTGCGGCCCGCGACGCTCACTGTGTTCTGCTGGAGCCCGGTCCACGCCAGGTGCACATGGGCGTCGATGAAGCCGGGCAGCACGGTGGCGCCCTGGAGGTCGACCACCTCCCGTGCGGGCAGGGAGGTCACGGCGTCGTCCAGGCCCACGATCCGGCCCCGCCAGATGCCCAGGTCGTGGGCGACGGGGTGGTCCGGATCCATCGTGAGGAAACGCGCGTTCGTCAGTCTGGTGCAGAGCATGGGGTGCCTCAGGGGTGTCCCGCCGCGCCCGCGCGCCCTTCGTGGCCGTCGCGGCCCTCGGGTTGTCGGAGGTCAGCTGTCCGTGGCGGTGTCCGTGGCCGTCGCGAGGGACCGGGGGCGCAGGTCCGTCCAGTTGGTCTCGATGTACTCCAGGCACGCCTCCCGGGTGTTCTCCGGGAAGACGGTCGTCCACCCTCCGGGCACCTCGGCGAAGGACGGCCAGAGCGAGTGCTGCCCCTCGTCGTTCACCAGGACCAGGAAGCGGCCTTCGGGGTCGTCGAAGGGGTTGGTGCTCATCTGTCGGGGTCTCCTCGGGCGCGACGGTACGGACGGTAAGGAAGGCATGGCAGTCATGGAAGTTACGGAAGCTGCCGAAGCCATGGCTGCCATGGAAGAGAGCTACCGGATTAGGTTAGGCTCCCCTAAATTACTGCGAGCTTAGCCTCTCTCCCTTCCCTCTCACAAGGAGACGTGCATGCGCCTGTTGATCGACCGTTGCCCCCTCGGCGGCCGGCCATGACGGGTACCGCCCCCGGCCGCGCGGCCGGCACGGAGAACGTCTTCGCCGAGTACGGGCTGACCGGCGTACCGGGCACCGAGCAGTTCTGGGCGGACGCCCGGACGCCCGCGTCGGTGCCCGCGGACGACGGCGGTTGGACGACCCTGTTCCTCTGGCGCGGCTCCCCGGCGACCATCGGCTTCGAGAGCTGGTCGGAACCGGTGGCCCTGGGGCGGTGGGGCGACACGGACTGCTGGTACGCCGAGGTGAGCATGCCCGCGCGGCTGCGGGTGACCTACCAGTTCCTCGTCGACGGCGCGGCCTACGCCGATCCGCTGAACCCCGCCGGGGCGGGCGGCGACCGGTCCATCGCGGCGACCCCCGACGCCCCCGCCCAGCCGCACTGGCCGCTCCTCGGCGCCGACGACATCCTGCCCGTGCCGCGCACGCGGATCCGGTGGGCCAGCGAACGGCTCGGCGGGCGGCGCACCGTGCGGGTCCATCCCGTGGGCGGCGGCGGGCCGTTGGTCCTGCTGCTCGACGGGGACGACTGGCTGTACCTGCACCCGGCCATGACCGCGTTCGACGCGGCCTTCGCCGCGGGCGAGCTGCCTCCCGTCACCCTCGTCTTCCTCCCGGCCAAGGACCGGGAGGCCGAGTTCGCGTGCGAGCCCGCTCTGTGGGAGGCCGTCCGCGACGAACTGCTGCCGCTCGTGGCGGAGTGCGGGGTTCCTGTGGAGGTGGACCGGCTGGTCGTCGTCGGGCAGAGCCTCGGGGGGCTGAGCGCGGTGTACGCGGCGCTGGAGTTCCCGGAGTTGGTGTCCCGCGTCGCCTGTCAGTCGCCGTCGTTCTGGTGGGCGCCCGGCGCGGTCGGCTCGGCGGATCCGCTGGGCGGTCCGGCCGGAGGGGCGATCGCCGCGCTCCTGCGGGAGCGGCGTCCCGGTCTGGATCTGGGCGGGGTGCGGATCGCGTTCGATGTCGGGGAGCACGAGGGGGCGATGTTGCGTCACTGTGAGCCGGTGGAGGCGATGGTTCGTGAGGCGGGGGCGGGGGTTCGGGTTTCTCGGGGGGCTGCCGAGCATGATCGGGTGGGGTGGCGGGGGGCGGTGCTCAGGGATGTGGGGTGGGTGTTGAGCTGAGGCACGCCTTGCAGGGGGCTTGGGGGGTGTTTGCGCAGTTCCCCGCGCCCCCTATCCGGCCTCCCGCATCGTCGTTGTCTGCCACGCCGTGGGGGTTTTTGCGCAGTTCCCCGCGCCCCTAATCCGACCCCAGCACCATCGTCGTCTGCCACCCCGTCGGGGGATTCGCGCAGTTCCCCGCGCCCCTTATCCGGCCCCAGCGCCATCGTCATCTGCCGCCCCGCGGGGGATCCAGCGCGCCCCCCGCTCCCTTCCCCCCTCAGCGAGCCACCGCCGCGCAATACGACGGGTCGTGGGTCAGTAGGTTTCTGTGGGTGTCTTCTGCTGTGATTTTGCCGTCGTTCAGGATCAGGACCCTGTCCGCCGTGTCCAGGAGGGCCGGGCTGCTGGTGATCACCAGGGTGGTGCGGCCGCGGCGGAGCTTCGCGATGTTGCGGGCGATGAGTTGTTCGGTGACCGCGTCGACCGCCGTCGTCGGGTTGTGCAGGACGAGGACCTCCGTGTCGGCGGCGAGCGCGCGGGCCAGAGAGAGTCGTTGGCGCTGGCCTCCGGAGAGGTTGGCGCCGCGGTCGCGGACGGCGTAGTCGAGGCCCTCGCGGTGCAGGGCGACCACGTCGGTCAGCATGGACGCCTCAACCGCTTCGGGGACCGAACCACTCGTCCCCGAAGGGTCGATGTTCGTGCGCAGGGTGCCGGCGAAGATCTCCCCGTCGTACGGGTTCACCAGCATGTGTTCGCGGACCGCCTCGACCGACAGGTCGGCGAGCTCCTGTCCGCTGAGGCGCACCACGCCCTCGTACGCGCCGGGCGGGACGTTCACCGCGAGGATCGACGCGAGGTCGGCGACGGCGCGCGGCTGGTACCCGGCGATCGCCACGAATTCGCCGGCCTTCACTGTGAAGCGCAGGTCGTGCAGCGAGCCGTACCGGACGCCGTCGACCTCCAGGTCGCCGCCCGCGGCCGGGCGGGCAGGCCCCGGCTCGGTCACGGGCGGCGCCGAGAGCACCAGCGCCATCCGCTCGGCCGACGCCCGCGCGATCATCACGTACTTGGGCATCTCGGAGAACATCTTCAGCGGCTCCATGATGAACTGCGCGAGGCCCACGGCCATGACGAGTTCACCGATGGTGATGCCGCCCTCGAAGGCCAGCCAGCCCGCCGTCAGGGTCACCGCCGCGGCGAGCACCGCGTTGAGGGCCTGGGCCGTGCCGGCGTAGACGCCGTTGACCTTGGCGACCGTGACCGACTGGTGTCTGGCCTCCGCGCTGACGGCCCGGTAGGAGCGGAACGCCGCGTGGTTGCCGCCGAAGCCGTGCAGCGGGCGCAGGCCGGTGATCAGGTCGGCGACCTTCGCGCCGGCCCGCGCCACCCGCGACTGCTGCTCGCGGGTGCTCGATCCGATCCGCTTGGACATGACGCTGAGGACCGTGAGGATCGCGACCGTGCCGACGATCACCAGGAGGCCGAGCCGCAGGTCGGCCATGCCGAGGGCGACCGCCGCGACCACCACCGCCACCAGCGAGCTGACCAGGAGCGGCACCACCTCGATGATGTCGGCGGTCTGGTCGGCGTCCTCGGTGGCGATGGTCAGGATCTCGCCGGACTTCAGGTCGACGTCCCGGGCCACCGGCTGGAGCCCGCAGCCGGCGACCCGCACCCGCCAGCGGTGCGCCTCGGTCGTGTTGGCCTTCTGCAGGACGCGCATGCCGAACCGCCACGACAGCGAGACCGTCGTGATGATCACGGCGAGCGCGGCGATGGAGAGGCCGAGCGCGCCGAGCGTGCGGTCGTCCCGCATCGTGTGCTCGACGATGAGGCCGAGCGCGATGGGGAACGCCGTCTCACCGGCCTGGTAGAGGCCCATGAGGAGGGTGCCAAGGGCCATGGCGCCGATGTTGCGGCGCAGGGCGGTCCTGAGGATGTCGGACCCCTTGCGGGGCCGCTGCGGGTCGGGGGTCGGCTCAGTTGTCATCGAGATGGCGGGCAATCGCTTCCGGGGTTCGCAGGGTGAACAGGTCACGGATGGTGACCACGGGGCCGTACTCGCGGCGGAGCAGCCCGATGAGTCGTACCGCCAGCATGGAGTGTCCGCCGAGGGAGACGAAATCGCTCACCGCGCTCACCTCGTCGTCGTCGAGGTCCAGGGCTTCGGCGAAGAACTCGCAGACCACGGTCTCGGTCTCGGTGCGCGGGCCGCGCTCCCCCGCCGTGGTCAGCGCGCCCAGCGGTTTGGCCTCGGGCAGCGCCTTGGTGTCGGCCTTCCCGTTGACGGTGAGCGGGATGGCGTCGACCTGGGCGTAGTGCGTCGGGCGCATGAAGTCCGGCAGCGCGGCGCCCACTTCGGCGGCGACGTCGGCCAGGTCGCCGTCGTCGAGCACGAGGTAGGCGGCGAGCCGATAGGCGCCGTCGACCTGCGGGTCCGGCTGGGCGACCGCGGCGGCGAACCGCACGGCCGGGTGGGCGGCGAACGCCGCCTCGACCTCGCCCGGTTCGACCCGGTGGCCGCGGATCTTGACCTGCTGGTCGGTGCGGCCCAGGTACGTCAGGTTCCCGTCGGGCCTGCGCACGACGAGGTCACCGGTGCGGTACATCCGCTCGCCGGGCGCGCCGAACGGGCACGCCACGAAGCGGTGCGCGGTCTGGGCGGGCTGCCCGAGGTAGCCGCGGGCGATGCCGACGCCGGACACGTACAGCTCGCCGGGCACACCGTCCGGCAGAGGCCGCAGCCACGGGTCGAGGACGTACACGTCGGTGTTGTCGATCGCGACGCCCACCACCGGGTCCTGGCACTCGAAGGTGCCGACGCCGAGGGTGTTGATGGTGTACTCGGTGGGTCCGTAGAGGTTGTAGCCGACGGTGCCCTCCGTCTCGGCGAGCCGCCGCCAGAGCGCCGGGGTGACGGCCTCGCCGCCGAGCAGCACCAGTGCGGGCCGCCGTTCGGGCTTGTCGAGGAGGCCTTCGGCCACCAGCTGCTGGGCGTAGGTCGGGGTGACGTTGACGACGTCGATCCCGTGTTCCAGGCAGTACGCGACCAGGGCGGGCGCGTCGCGGCGCAGTTCCTCGTCGCAGATGTGCACCTCGTGGCCGTCGGCGAGCCACAGGAGCTCCTCCCACGACATGTCGAAGGCGAACGACACCGTGTGCGCGATCCGGAAGGTCCGGTGGCCGTGCTCGGCGAGGACCGGTTCGAAGATCCGCCGCTGGTGGTTGATCAGCATGTTGGTGAGCCCGGCGTACTCGGTCACCACGCCCTTGGGCTTTCCGGTCGACCCGGAGGTGTAGATCGTGTACGCGGGGTGCCGCAGGCGGTCCGGGTCGTCCGGCGCGAACGTCACGTACGGTTCGGCGGCGGGCAACGGGCCGTCCAGTTCGATGAGTTCGCCGTCTCCCGCGACCTCGGGGGTGAGCCGGGGCGAGACCGAGCTCACCGTGAGGATCACGTCCGGGCGGGCGTCGGCGACGATCGCCGCGATCCGCTCGTCGGGGTGGTCGAGCTCCAGCGGCACGTACGCGGCGCCGACACGCAGCACGGCGAAGAGCGCCACGATGGAGTCGAGGGAGCGCGGGATCGCGAGGCCCACGTTGGTCTCGGGGCCGATGCCGCGTGCGGCGAGCACGCCCGCCACGGCGCGGCTGCGGTCCCGCAGTCCGGCGAAGGTCATGGTCGAGCCGTGGGCGACGAGCGCGATCCGGTCGGGGTCGCGGTCGGCCGCCGCGTCGAACCGGTCGACGACGGTGTCGGTGCCGACCTCGGTGCGCGGGGCGGGCTCGGGCCGCCGGCCGAGGCCGGGCAGGGCGCCGACCGGTCCGGTGGAGCGGGCCAGGTCCTCCAGGACCCGTACGTAGTCGTCGAGGAGACGGCGGGCGTCGTCGGTGTCCCCGTGGCGGTGCTCCAGCTTCACCGTGAGCCGGTCGCCGGGGGTGACGACCCAGGTGTACGGGTAGTGGGTGGAGTCGTCGGCCTTCACCGACGTGATGCCGTGCCGGGAGTTCATCTCGGCGAACGCGTCCATGTCCAGGAAGTTCTGGAGCACGAACAGGTTGTCGAACAGGGTGTCGTGGCCGCTGGCCCGCTGGATCTCGCCGAGCCCCAGGTGCTCGTGCTCCATCGCCTCGACCCGGGCGGCCTGGACGGCGGACAGGTAGCTGCCGACGGTCTCGTCGGGGCGGGCCCTCGTCCACATGGGCACGGTGTTGAGCAGCACGCCGACGATGTCGGACAGGCCCTCGCCGTCGCGTCCGGAGACGGTCACGCCGAACACCGCGTCGCCGCGACCCGTGTGCGCGCCGAGCAGCAGGCCGAAGGCACCGGTGAGCACCGAGTTGAGGGTGACGCCGTGGGCCTTGGCCGTCTCCCGCAGCAGCGTGGACTGCTCGGCGGAGAGGGTGTGCACGAGGGCGGGCGGCAGCTCCTGGGAGAGGGCCGGCGCCGGTCCGGCGAGCAGGGTCGGGCCCGGCAGTTCGGCCAGGTGCTCCGCCCAGAAGCGCTCCGACACGGCCGCGTCCCTGGCGTCCAGCTCCCTGGCGTACTCCTCGAAGCTCGGCGTGGCCGGGCTCGCGTCGAGCGGTTCGCCCGCGAGGACGGCCTCGTAGGCGTCGAAGAGGTCCCGCAGCACGATCTCGCGGGACCAGCCGTCCCACAGCAGCAGGTGGTAGCTGAACAGCAGGCCGTCGCGGTCGCCGGGCAGGCGGACCACGGTCAGCCGGATCAGCGGCGGTTCGGCCGGGTCGAAGCCGGTGTCGCGGTCGCGGGCGCGCAACGCCTCGACCTCGGCGTCGCCGGTCAGCTCGACCGTGCGGACGTCGACGCGACGGCCCGCCTTGAGGACCTGGACGGGGTTCCCGTCGTCGTCGGTGGTGAATCCTGCGCCGACGACCGGGTGCCGTGCGATGACGTACTCCATCGCACGGGCCAGCGCGTCGGCGTCCAGGCGCCTGTCGAAGGTGAACCAGCTCTGCGCGACGTAGTGTCCGGCCGCCCCCGCAAGCTGGGCCTGGAAGAACAGGCCGCGCTGGAGGGGGGTGACCGGCGCGGTGCGCTCGGCGGTCACGGAGGCGTCCGCGACGCGCTCCAGCGCGCTCGTCCAGTACTCGGTGATCTCGTCGGGGACGCCATCGGCGAGGGTGAACGCGGCATGCAGGCTGCCGGTGGCGTCGTCGGTCCAGGCATTGACCTCGACGGCGTACGGGCTGCCCTGGTCGCCGCAGGTGACGTGCACGGCCTGCGACTCGCTGCCCCGGCCCAGGTAGTTGAAGAGGACCTGCGGGCGGGCGGTGAGCAGCGGGGCCGTCTGCGGGTTGAGGTACCGCAGCCTGCCGTACGCGACGTGCCCCTCCTCGTCCGGCTGGCGCTCGGCGACCTCGCGCGCCGCGGCGACGGGGTCGGTGTGCGCGGTGAGCCGCACGGGTGCGATGGACGTGAACCAGCCCACGGTGCGCGTGTAGTCGTGGTGGTCGAGTGCGGGCACCCGGCCGTGTCGCTCCAGCTCGACCGCGAGGTCGGTGGGCGAGGGCTGGACGTGGGTCAGCGCGGTGCGCAGCGCGCCGCAGAGCAGTTCGGTGAGGCCGACGCCGAGGGCGGCGGGCGCGGTGCGCGTCACCAGGTCGCTGACGTCGGGCGCAAGGACGACGGTGGTCTCGCGCAACGCGCCGACGGCCGGGAGGAGTTCGGGCGCCCGCAGCGTGTCGATCCAGTGCCCCAGGGTGTCGCTCGCCTCGGTGGCGCGGAGGGTCAGCGCCTCGGCGTACTCGGCGTAGGAGGTGGTCGGCGGCGCGAGCCGCGCCCCGCTCAGGGCGGTGGCCAGGTCGTCGAGGATGACCAGCCAGGACACCGCGTCGACGGCGATGTGGTGGACGGTGACGACCAGGGTGCGGCTCGCCTCGAGCCAGGAGAACGCGATGACGTCCCCGGCCTCGGGGTCGAGCCGCCCCGCGGCCTCGTTCGCGGCCGCCGCCGGGTCGGCCGCGGCGCTTTCGTCGCGTACGACGGTGACGTCACGGGCGGGTTCGGTGCCGAGCGCCCACACGCCGTGCTCGACGCGCAGCCGCAGCCGCAGCGCCGGGTGCGCGGCCACGACGGCGTTCGCGGCGCGCCGGATGTCGGCGAAGCCGGTGCCTTCGGGGACCGGCACGGTCCTGGCCTGGGCGAACCGGTCGAGTGAGCCGCCGAGTTCGCGCTGGCGCAGGATGATCGGCGTGGGCGGCAGCGGGCCGTCCGTACGCCGGTCCGGTGCGGGCGCGGCGGCGGCCCGCGGTGCGCTCTCGCCCAGGTGCTCGGCGAGCGCGCGCGGCGTGCGGAAGAGGAACACGTCCCGGGGCGCGATCGGCAGGCCGAGCGCCCTGGCCCGGTTGATCACGGTGATGGCGACGATGCTGTCGCCGCCGGCGGCGAAGAAGTCGGTGTCGGCGTCCGCGACGGCGCCGGGCAGCGTCTCGGTGAAGATGCCGACCAACTGGTCGAGCGCGCGGTCGCCCGCACCGGCCGGCGCGTCGTGGCCGGCCGGGTCGTCCGTGCCGTCGGGGACGGCGGCGGCGCGCGCGGTGAGCGCCGCGCGGTCCAGCTTGCCGTTGACCGTCAGCGGCAGGGCGTCCAGGAGCAGCACCCGGCCCGGCACCATGTGCACGGGCAGCTTCGCGGAGAGCAGGTCCGCGAGGTCACCGGGGACCCGGCCCACGACGTGCGCGACGAGGTGGTCGCCGCCGTCGGCGACGGTGACGGCCACGTCGGTCACTCCGTCGAGTTCCCGGACCGCGGACTCCACCTCGCCCAGTTCGATGCGGAAGCCCTTGAGCTGCACCTGGTCGTCGGCGCGGCCCGCGAACTCCAGCTCGCCGTCGAGCGTGCGGCGGGCGAGGTCGCCGGTGTGGTACATCCGGGAGCCGTCGTCCGCGAACGGGTTCGCCACGAACCGGCCGGCGGTCAGGCCGGCCCGGCCGAGGTAGCCGAGCGACACCTGGTCGCCCGCGACGTAGATGGCGCCCACCCGGCCCGGCGGGACCGGCCGGAGCCGGTCGTCGAGCAGGTAGGTGACGAGACCGGGGATCGGGCCGCCGATGGGGCTGACGTCGTCGTCGGAGCGGAAGTCGTCGTCGGTCAGGACCCGGTGGGTGACGTGGACGGTCGTCTCGGTGATGCCGTACATGTTGACCAGCTCGGGCGAGCTTGTGCCGTGCCGGTCGACCCAGGCGCGCAGCCGCCCGAGGTCCAGCGCCTCACCACCGAAGATGATCTTCCGCAGCGTGGTGACCGGCTCGCCGGCGTGCCGGTCGGCCTCGATGAACTGGTAGAACGCCGACGGCGTCTGGTTGAGCACCGTCACGCCGCGCTCGCGGACCAGCCGGTGGAAGTCGAGCGGCGAGCGGGTCAGGCCGTACTCCGGCACGAGCAGCTCACCGCCGTGTGCCAGCGCGCCCCACAGCTCCCAGACCGCGAAGTCGAAGGAGAAGGAGTGGAACTGCACCCACACGTCGTGCGGTCCGAACTCCATGTCGGGCCGGGTGTTGGCGAGCAGCGTCACCACACTGGAGTGCGGGACGACGACGCCCTTGGGCCGGCCGGTCGAGCCGGACGTGTAGATCACATACGCGGGGTCGTGCCAGCCCGCTCCGGCCGCGGGCGTCTTCGGCGCGTCCGTCGGCGGTTCGTCGCCCTGGACGAGGACGCGGGCCGTCGTGCCGGTCCGGTCGAGGAGGCGGGTGAAGCGGTCGCGCTGGTCGCGGTCGACGAGGACGACCTGCGGGGCGGCGTCGGCGAGGATGTACTCCAGGCGCTCGTCGGGGTAGGCGAGGTCCAGCGGTACGTACGCGCCGCCCGCCGTGACGATCGCGACCAGGGCGACGACCTGCTCCACGGAGCGGGGCACGGCGACGGCGACCCGCTTGCCGGGGCCCACCCCCGCCGCGCGCAGGGTGGCGGCCAACTCGTCCTTGGCGGCCGCGAGTTCGCCGTAGGTCAGGGAGCGGGTGGTGCCGTCCAGGGCGCACTGGGTGACGGCGGTGGCCGCCGGGTCGCGGTGCGCGGCGGCGTCGAACAGGCCGCCCAGGGTCGTCGGTTCGATGCGGGCGGGCAGCCGGTCCCCGGCGGATGCCAGGTCGTCGACGAGGGCGTCCGGCCGCGTGAGCAGGCCGGTGAGGGTGCGGTCGAAGGTCCGCAGGATCTCCTGGGCGCTCTCCTCGCGCAGGAGTTCGCCGTCGTAGATGAGGTTGAAGCGCGGGCGGCCGTCGGGCGCGCGCTCCACGACCAGGGTCAAGGGGTAGTGCGGGGCGCCCTCGTTGACGATGTCGGTGATGACGAGCTCGGCACCGGGGGTGCGCAGGCCGTCGACGTCGGTGGCGACGTCGAAGACCACCAGCGTGTCGAAGAGCGATCCCGCCCCCGCCTGGCGGGCGATCCGCGCCAGCGAGACGTGCTGGTGCGGCAGTACGGCGCTCTGGTGCTCGCGCACCGAGGCGAGCAGGTCGCGTGCCGTGGTCGTGGCCGCCCAACGGGCGCGCACCGGAATGGTGTTGATGAACAGGCCCACCATGTCCCCGATGCCGGGCACATCGGCGTCGCGCCCGGAGACGGTGGAGCCGAAGACGACGTCGTCGCCGTGCAGGATGCCGCCCAGGGTCACGGCCCAGGCGCTGTGCACGGCCACGCTCAGCGGCACTCCGGCCGCCCGGACGGCGGCATCGATGTCGTCGGCGGGCTGCACGGCGGTGTCGGCGAACCGGTCGGAGGGGGTGTGTCCCTCGGCGACCAGAGAGGCGCCGGGGAGTTCGGCGAGCTCCTCGCCCCACACCCGGTCGCTCTCGTCGTCGTCGCGTCCGGCGAGCCAGCCGACGTAGTCGGCGAAGCCGCCGATCGGGTGGACCGTGCCGGGCGCGTGGTACTCGGCGAGCAGCGCGTGCAGCATCGGCGGCACCGACCAGCCGTCGGCGATGATGTGGTGCACGGTCTGCACCAGGACGTGGCGGCCGGCGTCGGCACGGATGAGCGTGTACCGCATCAGCGGCCCGGTGGCCAGGTCGAACCCGGCGCGGCGGTCGCGCTCGGCGAGTTCGCGTATCTCGGCGTCGGTGATGCCGGGGCGGTCGAGGACGGTGAAGGGCGCCTCGACTCCGCTCTCCAGGACGGAGACGACACGGCCGTCGGCGAGGGCGGTGAACCGTGCGGCCAGGTTCGGGTAGAGCGCGAGGAGGCGGGTGGCGGCGGCCGCGAGGCGGTCGGCGTCGACGTCGCCGTCCGGCGCCCGGAGGGTGAGGAGCTGCTGCTCGACGTAGGCGCCGGCCGAGTCGTCGTCGAAGACGGAGTGGAAGTACAGGCCTTCCTGCAGCGGGGTCAGCGGCAGGATGTCGCGCAGCGCGGGGCCGTCCAGGGCGTCCACGTCGGCCTGGGTGAGCGGGACCAGCGGGAAGTCGCTGGGCGTGTGGCCGCCCTGGTCGAGCGCGGCGAGACCGGCGAGGGCGGTGCGGAAGTAGCCGCCGAGCGTGGCGATGTCCTCGTCGGTGAACATGCCGTCGGGCCAGGAGATGGTGGTGACCAGCTCGTACTCGCCGCCGGTGGCGGCCGGTTCGGCGATCGCGTTGAACTCCAGGGCGCGCGGCAGCCGCATCCGCGGGTCGCGCTTCTCGCCCAGCTGGCCGGTGGCGCCGGTGAGCTGCCAGTCGCCGGAGGCGCCGGCGTCGAAGCGGCCCAGGTAGTTGAAGAGCACCTGCGGTGCGGGCGCGTCGAACCGGGCGTCGCCCAGGTAGCGCAGGGCGCCGTACGAGAGGCCGTTGCCGGGCACCCGGGCGAGGTCTTCCTTGACCGCCTTGAGTGCGGCGGCGAGGTACTCGGGAGCGGTGAGGTCGGCGGCGGTGCCGGGGTCGACGGTCACCGGGAACAGGGTGGTGAACCAGCCCACGGTGCGCGACAGTTCGGGCTCGAAGCCGGCGGCGTCCGCCACGAAGCGTCCCTCGCGGCCGTGGCCCTCCAGCTCGATGTGGGCGAACGCCTGGTCCTGGCCGAGGTCGCGGCGCCACCGGGCCAGGGTGACGGCGAGCGCGGTCAGGAGCACGTCGTTGACGCCCGCGTGGAACTTGGCGGGGATCTCGCCGAGGAGCGCGGCCGTGACCTCGGGTCCGACCGTGACGGTCTGCAGCCGTTCCCGGGCGACGGTGTCGGCGTCGGAGAGGGCGCGTCGGCCCACCGGCCGGTCGTCTCCCGGCAGGGGACGCCGGTAGTGGTCGAGGTCCGCCGTGAAGTCCGCGCGGTCGAGGAGCTGGGTCCAGCGCCGGAACGACGTGCCGACCGGGGGCAGTTCGACCGGCTCGCCCGCGGTGAACCGGCGCCAGGCCGTGGCCAGGTCCTCCATCAGGACCCGCCAGGAGACGCCGTCGATCACCACGTGGTGGACGACCACGACGAGCTGGCGGTCGGCGCGGCGCCAGACGGCGCGCAGCATCACGCCGTCGTCCGGGGCGAGCCCGTCGGTGGCGAGCGCGACGCACGCGTCGAGCGGCAGGTCGCTCTCCTGCCAGGCGGGCCCGGCCGGGGCCGCGTCCGGGATGTCGAAGCTCCAGCGGTCGCCGCGCACCAGCCGGGCGCGGAGCATGGGGTGGTGTGCGAGGACGGCGGCGAGGATCCGGTCCAGGGCCTCGGGCGTCAGCTCCGCCGGGGTGTTCACCACCACGGACTGGACGAAGCCGTCGATCGCTCCGGTGGTCTCGCCGAGCCACTGCACGATGGGCGATCCGACGACGGTGCCGGTCGCCACGTCCCCGTGGTCGACGGTGGAGACGTCCTCACGGCTGGCCACCGCGGCGAGGGCGCCGACCACGCTGTGGGTGAAGATCTGGCGGGCCGTGACGTACAGGCCGGCGTCGCGCAGGGCGCTCAGCAGCGAGATGGTCAGGATGCTGTCGCCGCCGAGCTGGAAGAAGTCCTGGTCGACGCCGACCTGGTCGAGCTGGAGCACCGCTGCGACGGCGGCGCAGACGGCGCGCTCGTTCTCGGTGGTGGGCGGGGCGATCGTGCCCGTGGTGGCCGTGGGCTCGGGCAGCGCGTTGCGGTCGAGCTTGCCGTTGGCGGTGAGCGGGAACTCCGTCATCACGACGATGTGGGTGGGCACCATGTACTCGACCATGTGCCGGGCGGCCCAGGCCTTGACGTCGTCCGCGGTCAGCCGCTCCTCGCCGGCGGCCGGGATCACGTAGCCGACGAGGTAGGTGCCGCCCGCCGTGTTCTTCTTCGCGACGACACAGGTGTGGCGTACGGCGGGGTGTTCGGCGAGGCCGACCTCGACGTCCTCGATCTCCAGGCGCATGCCGCGGATCTTGATCTGGTTGTCGGCGCGCCCGAGGAAGTCGAGGGAGCCGTCCGGGGCGAACCGGGCGAGGTCACCGGTGCGGTAGAGCCGCGACCCGTCCGAGGCGAAGGGGTTGGCGACGAAGCGGGAGGCGGTCAGGCCGGGCGCATTGACGTAGCCGCGGCCCAGGAGGAAGCCGCCCACGTACAGTTCGCCGCCGACCCCGACGGGGACCGGGCGCAGCTCGTCGTCGAGGACGTACAGCTGGGTGTTGGGGTTGGCCCTGCCGATCGACGTCGACAGGCGTTCTGCGGCGCCGCGGTAGATGACGTGGGAGACGCCGATCGTCGTCTCGGCCGGGCCGTAGCCGTGGTACATGGGGATGTCGAGCCGGGTGCGGAACCGCTCGTAGAGCTCGGGTGTCAGCACCTCGCCGCCGCACCAGACGTGCCGCAGGCTGTCGAGGCGGCCGGAGTCGCCGGCCATCTCCAGGAGCACGTCCAGCATGGACGAGACCAAGTACGTGAAGGTGACGCGCTGTTCGGCGATGACGCCGAGCAGGTGGTGCGGGTCGCGTTCGCCGCCGGGCCGCAGGACCACCAGCCTGCCGCCGCTCACCAGCGGCAGGAAGATCTCGTTGATGGAGATGTCGAAGGAGAGCGGCGCCTTGAAGAGGGAGGCGTCGTCGTGGCCGAAGCCCAGGATCTCGTCGACCTGCCAGAGCAGGCGCTCGCTGATCGCCTCGTGGCGGATCATCGCGCCCTTGGGCCGGCCGGTCGAACCGGAGGTGAAGATCACGTACGCGAGGGCGTCGCCGGCGACGGTGACGTCGGGCGCCTGCGCGGGAAGCGAGCCGAACGCCCAGTCGCCGAGGTCCACGGCGACGGCTTCCGGTTCGTCCGGGGCGTGTTCGCCGGTGGCGTTGAGCTGGAGGACGACGCGGGCGTCCTCGATGACGACGGCCCGGCGCTCGGCGGGCCACTGCGGGTCGAGCGGCACGAAGGCGCAGCCGGCCTGGAGGACGCCGAGCAGGCCGATCACCATGTCGGCGGAGCGGCCGAGGGAGATGCCGACGACCTGTTCGGCGGTGAGGCCGCGGTCGATGAGGTGGTGGGCCAACTGGGCGGACCGCTCGGCCGCCTCACGGTAGGTCAGCGACCGGTGCTCGTCGACGACGGCGACGGCGTCCGGCCTCTTGAGCGCCTGCTCGCGGAACATCTCCACGATGGTCGGGCGGACCCGGTCGGCGTGGGTGTCGTTCCACTCGGCCAGGGTCTTCAGCCGCTCCTCGGTGCCGACCGGGGCGATGGTGCCGAGCGGGCGGTCCGGGAAGTCGGCCAGGTCGTCCAGTGCGCGCTGCGCGTCGGCCGGGGTGACCCCGTCGGGGACGGGGAGGTGCCAGCCGTCCGTGCCGGCCTCCCGACTGCCGGGCCCGGTACCGCCGTTGTCGACCCAGCCGAGGACGTCGGCGAAGAGGGTGGCGGGGGTGAGCTCGATGCCCTCGGGGCTGCGGGCCGTGGCCCAGTAGTCCAGGCCGATGGCGCACGCCTCGGCGATGGTCCGGTCGGCGTGGTCACCGACCCGCCGGCGTATGCCGGCCAGGTGGGCGGGGGAAAGCAGTGCGAGGCGAGCGCTCGGTTCCATCATCGAAGACAGCGTCCCTTCCAGGTCATCGCAGTTAGGCTAACCTAAATTAGGGTTGCCTAACTACCCTCTCGCCAGGCCCGCCACAGACGCGCGTACCGGCCACCCAGGGCCACCAACTCGTCGTGGGTGCCCTGCTCCACCACACGCCCCGCGTCGAGCACGGCGATACGGTCCGCCGCCATCGCCTGCGTCAGCCGGTGCGCCACGAAGAGCGTGGTCCGCCCCGCGCACGCCGCCAGCACGGCACGCTCCAGCTCCGCGGCGCCCTCGCTGCCCGCCTCCGCCGTCGACTCGTCGAGTACGACCACCGGCGCCCGGCCCAGCACGAGCCGGGCCAGGGCGATCTGGGCGATCTTGGTGCCGTCCAGCCGCTCACCGCCCTCGCCGACCATGGTGTCCAGCCCTTCGGGCAGCGCGTCGACCCACCCGTGGGCGCCGACGGTCCGCAGGGCGTCCATGAGTTCGGCGTCGGTCGCACCCGGTGCGGCGAGCCGCAGATCCTCGGCGAGCGGACCGGAGAACACATGTGTCTCCTGCGTCAGGATGCTCACCAGGGCCCGCGCCGCCGCCTCGTCCAGCTCGCCCAGGTCCTGCGATCCGACGCGCACCGACCCGGCCTGCGGGGTCCCGATGCCCGCGATCAGCGCGGCCAGCGTGGACTTGCCCGCGCCCGTCGCGCCCACCAGGGCGAGCGAACCACCGGCCGGAATCGTCAGGTCGACGTCCTTCAGGACGGGTTCGTCGGCGCCGGGATAACGGAACGTCAGGCCCCGCACGGTCACCGGATGCGGCCCCTCGCCCGCCGCCTCGACGGAGGCGTCACCCACGAGGCGTTCCTCCGCGGACTCCCCCAGCACCCCGACGAGACGGGTCAGGCTCGCGCCGGATTTCTGCGCCTCGTCGAAGGTGAACATGATGGCGCCGAGCGGGGTGAACAGCCGGTGGAACATCAGCGGGGCCGCCGACACCTCGCCCAGGGTGGCGGCATCGGCCTCCAGCAGGGCGTATCCCACGACGAGGATCAGGACGAGTCCGATGAACTCGGCGCGGTTCTCCCGGCCGACGAACCGGCCGAAGAAGCGGAAGACGTCGATCCCGAGGTCGCGCACCCGCCAGGACTCCTTGTTCACCCTCTCGCGCACCGAGTCCTCCAGGCGGTACGCCCGGACCGTGTCGATCCCGTTCAGGCCGCTGATGAGCGCCTGCGCCCGGTCCGCCTGGGCCACCCGCTGCTTGCGGTAGAGCGGCGCGGAGCGCGGCAGGTACCAGCGCAGGGCCAGCGCGTACGCGGGCAGCGCGCCGGCGCCCGCGAGGCCGAGCCGCCAGTCGAGGCCGAACATGCCGACGGTGGCGATGAAGACCAGTACGCCCGCCGAGAAGACCGTGGGGATGGCCGTGCGGATTCCCTTGGAGAGCACGGCCACGTCGTCACCGACCCGGGAGAGCACGTCTCCCCGGCCGACCTGTTCGATCCGTGCGCTCGGCATGCCGAGGACCGCGCGGACGGCGCCCTCGCGCAGCCGCGCCAGCAGGTCCGCGCCGAGCCGGCCGATCAGATAGGTCGACAGGGCGGTGGCCACCGCGCCGAGCAGCGCGGCGACCGCCATCAGCACGCCGACGGTGGTGAGGACCGAGCGCGAATCGCCCCCGACCACCCCGTCGACCACCCGGCCGAGGAGGAGGACGGGGAGGATTTGCAGCGCGGCCCCGGCCACCGTGCTGAGCACGGTGGCACTCGTGAGCCAGGGCACCTCGCGGCAGTGTCTCGAGACCCACCGGGTGGCCTCGCGTCCGGTCGCCGTGCGCAGGGTCGCCGGGGCGGCGGGGTTCTCGGTGGTGCGGGTCTCGGTGGTGCTCACACGTACGCCAAGTCGAAGCGGGGACGGGACGGGTTGAACGGCACTGCTACTCGACCGACTTGACGAGCTCGTCGATCGCGTACGGGAGGGAGAGCGCGGTGCCCTGGGACATCGCCGCGCCGACCGCCGGGCCCTCGCTGTCGAGCAGGTAGGACACGTGGCCCTTCTTGACGGCCTTCAGGTTCTTGAACAGCTCGAACTTCTTCAACGACGCGGTGTCGGCCTTGTCGTTGATGACGATGATGCGGTCCACGTCGACCAGGTCCGTGCGCTCGGGCGAGAGTTCGGTGGAGAACTTGCCGCCCGCGATCTTGTCGATCTTGGTCTGGTACTTGAAGCCGATGCCCGTCAGGAGCCGGCCGCGCACGTCCTTGGAGGTGAACGGGTTGATGGCGTCCTTGTACCAGGAGAGCGCGACGGAGGTCTGGTCCGCGAACTTCGGGTGCGCCTTCTTCGCGGCGGAGAGCTTGCCCTCGATGCCCTTGACGAGCTTCTTGCCCTCGTCCTCCTTGCCCAGCGCCTTGGCGATGTGCACCGTGTTGTCCTGCCACGGCGCGCTGAACAGTTCCTTCTCGCCCTTGGTGCGGCCCACTGTCGGGGCGATCTTGGAGAGCTTGTCGTAGCCCGCCTTGTCGATCTCGGAGTAGACCGCGATGATCAGGTCCGGGCGCAGGGCGGCGATCTTCTCGTAGTTGGGGCCGGAGTCGCCGTTCTCCATGACGACCTCGGGCTTGGTGCCGCCCCACTTGTCCTTCACCCAGGGCCACTGGGTGTTGATGTCGGGGGACTTGCCCGACGGGTTCGGGTACTGGTCGACCATGCCGACCGGCTTGGTGCCGAGGGCGAGGACGGCCTGGTCGTCGGTGTAGCCGACGGTGACGACCCGCTTGGGCGCCTTGGTGATCTTGGTGGATCCGAACGCGTGCTCCACGGTGACCGGGAACGTGCCGCCCGCGGCCGCCTGCGTGTCGTCGCTCGACGAGTCCTCCGAACCGGAACCGCATCCGGCGAGGAGGCCGACGCCGAGGGTCGCGGCGGTCACTGCCGCCGCCAGCCGCCGCCAGGGCTTCGTGAGCGTCGTTCGATGGAGGAGCATCCGGATTCCCTTGCTTTCGCGCTGAACGCTGAGCCCCAGTTTCAGGGCAGCCAAACCTTAACCTGCTTAGGTGAGGTTAGCCTAGCCTTACCAGCGCATTCCACCAAGGGATCAGCCGAGTTGTACGTGCGTACGACCGATCGGCACGATCAGCGGGCGGTCGGCGGCCGGGTCGTCGACCACCTTGGCGCGCAGCCCGAAGGCCTCGTAGAGGAGCTCCGCGGTGATCACGTCGCGGGGGTGGCCCTGCGCGAGGATCGAACCCGCCTTCATCACCACGAGGTTGTCGCTGTAGCGCGTGGCCAGGTTGAGGTCGTGCAGGACCATGACCACGGTGTTGCCCGACTCGTGCAGGTCGTCCACGAGGTCCAGGACGTCGATGGCGTGCGCTAGGTCCAGGTAGGTGGTCGGCTCGTCGAGGAGCAGCAGGTCGGTGCCCTGGGCCAGGGTCATCGAGATCCAGACGCGCTGGCGCTGCCCGCCGGAGAGCGAGTCGACGGGGCGGTCGGCCAGGTCGGAGACGCCCGTCATGGCCAGCGCGCGCTCGACGACGCCGGCGTCGTCCGATGACCACTGCCGCAGCCAACTCTGGTGCGGGTGGCGGCCCCTGGCGACCAGGTCGGCCACGGTGAGCCCTTCCGGGGCGACCGGCGCCTGCGGGAGCAGGCCCAGCTTCTTCGCCACGTCCCGGGTCTTGAGCTTGTCGATGTCCTGGCCGTCGAGCACGACGGATCCCTTGGCGGGCTTGAGGAGCCGCGTCAGGGTGCGCAACAGGGTCGATTTGCCGCAGCCGTTGGGGCCGATGATCGTGGTGATCACGCCGGGCGGGATCGCCACGTCGAGGCCGTCGATGACCGTCCGGCTGCCGTAGCCGACGGTGACGCCCCTGGCGGCGAGCCGTGCGGGGTCCTCGACCCCGGACTCGATCTCGGTGATGGACTGAGCGACCACAAGCCCCCCTAATATTAGGTTTGCCTCACCTTTGTATCAGCTCCACGGGGCGTCCCGGCTCCCGGGCGGCTACTTGAGGTTCGCCCGGACCAGGAGATAGACGAGGAAGGGCCCGCCGATCGCGGCGGTGACCACACCGACCGGCAGGGAGCCGGGCAGCACCGTGCGCGCCGTCAGGTCGGCGCCGATCAGCAGCAACGCGCCGACCAGGCCGGAGGCGGCCATCGGCGGCGTCGGGTGCCGCGTCAGACGCATCGCCACCTGCGGCGCCACCAGCGCGACGAACGGCACCGGGCCCGCCGCGCTCACCGCCACGGCGGCCAGCAGCACCGCGCACAGCAGCAGGACCGCACGCACCCGCGAGTACCGGACGCCGAGCCCGGCCGCCACGTCGTCGCCGAGATGCAGCGGCTTGAACTGGAAGGAGGCGGCGGCCACGACGAGCAGCAGGGCCAGGGAGCACCAGAGCGCCACCCGGACCTCGTCCCACGAGCGGTTGTCCAGCGAACCGACCAGCCACGCCTGGGCCCTGGCCACGTCCCTGATGTCCGCCGAGGTCAGCAACCAGGTCGTGATCGCCTCCATCACGGCGCTGACGGAGATGCCGATGAGGATGAGGCGGAACCCGTCGACGCCCCGCCGCCACGCGAGGAAGTACACGAGCAGGCCCGTGCCGAGTCCGCCGGCGAGCGCCGCCGCGGAGAGCCCCACGGAGTCGACGACCGCGGCGGCGGTCCCGCCCGTGACCGTCACGAGGAAGACCGCGACCGCGCTGGCGCCTCCCGTGATGCCCAGGATGTCCGGGCTGGCCAGGGG
Source organism: Streptomyces sp. NPDC037013 (assembly GCF_055607265.1). Taxonomy (NCBI): domain Bacteria; kingdom Bacillati; phylum Actinomycetota; class Actinomycetes; order Kitasatosporales; family Streptomycetaceae; genus Streptomyces; species Streptomyces sp. NPDC037013. Next base: position 655,617 of record NZ_JBVJRV010000005.1, read on the forward strand.
GTTGCGCGCGACCGCCTGCGTGATGGCCCCGGAGACGCCGAGGGCGATGCCGACGACGAGTCCGGCGAGCGCCCGCGGCATCCGCAGGTCCATGATCACGAACTCGTCGACCTGTTCGCCCCGGCCGACGAGCGTGGCGATCACGCGGGAGATGTCGATGGGGAAGTCGCCGACGCTGATGGAGAGGCAGAACACCAGGAAGGTCGCCGCCGCAAGCAGCAGCGTGACGAGGACGAGCCAGGGCCGCCAGACGAACGACATCGGGCCGAGCCGCAGCCCCGGCGCCACCGAGGGCTTCACGTCCGTCCCGTTCATGCGCTCTTGTGCCCCACTAATGCTGGTGCGCTCCGGTGTCGCGCTCGCGTGCTTCTCTGTCCCGCTCATGCGTTCTTGAACTTTCCTCGCCACACCAGGACCGCGAAGAACGGCGCCCCGAGCAGCGCGACGACGACGCCCGCCTCCAACTCCCCGGGCCGCACCACGAGTCGCCCGACGATGTCGCAGACCAGCAGCACGAGGGCGCCGAGCAGGCCCGCGTACGGCACGAGCCAGCGGTAGTCGGGGCCGGTCAGGTATCTGGCCACGTGCGCGACCATGAGTCCGAGGAAGGCGATCGGGCCGCACGCCGCCGTCGCCGCCCCCGCGAGGAGGGTGATCGCGAGGATGCCGATGGTCCGGCTCAGCGCGATGTTCACCCCGAGTCCGCGGGCCACATCCTCGCCCAGGTTGAGCAGGTTGAGGGCGGGCAGCCTGGTCAGCGCGAGGAGCAGGCCGACCCCGATGAAGAGGGTCACCGGCCAGATGACGTCGAAGCCGACCCCGGCCACCGAGCCCGCGTTCCAGAAGCGGAGCGCGTTGAGCGACTTCTGGTCCGAGAGCGCCACCGCCGTGGTCATCGCGGCGAGGAAGACGGTGATCCCCTGCCCCGCCAGCGCGAGGGTGAGGGGGTTGCCGGCCCCTCGTCCGATGCTCGCCAGGCCGAACACGACGACGCCGGCGACCGCCGCTCCAACGAACGCGAACCAGACGTATTGGTACGGGTTGGAGAGGCCGAAGACGGCGATGACCGACACCACGGCGAACGAGGCGCCGGCGTTGACCCCCAGCAGGCCCGTGTCCGCGATGGGGTTGCGCGTGTACCCCTGGATCAGGGCGCCGCCGACGCCGAGGGCGATGCCCGCCACGACCGCGAGCACCGTCCGGGGCAGGCGCACGGTCCGCACGATGAGCCGGATCTCGGTGAGCCGCTGGTCCGCGTCGGGCGCGTCGAACAGGCCGTGCCAGACCTCGGTGGGGCTCAGCGAGCGCGCGCCGACGGCCAGGGAGAGCGCGGCCGCGATCACCAGGGCCGCGGCCAGCGCGCCGAGGCCGGCAACCCGGCGGCGGCGGGCCTCTGTTGTCCCCCTCGCTACGGGGCGCTCAACTGCAGTCGTGCTCATTCGACGTACGTTATCCCTTTGATCGGACCGGGACGCACGGCCGGTGGGACGGGACGGCGGGCGGGGCCGGTGGGGAGAACCGGCCCCGCGGGTGGTCCGGTGGGCGGACCGGCGGCCCGGCTAGCGGGCGGCGCTGCCGGTCTCGTCGGCCACCGGACGGGCACCGGTGGAGGCGGACTCCGCGTCGCGGGCGCGCACCGAGTCGAGGATCTCGCCGACGCGGATCGCGATGTTGGACAGGAGCGACGACGTGATGCCGTGGGTGTGCTCCGTACCGCCCTGGAGGTATATCCCGCAGCGCAGGTCGGGGTCGGTGGCGATGCGGTAGTCGCGCTCGACGCGGACGCGGCCGGTGTCGTCGCGCAGGCAGCGGTCGGCGACCTCGCCGAGGATGCCGACGGGGTCGGCGGGGCTGTAGCCGGTGGCGAACACCACGACGTCGGCGTCGAGCGCCGACTCCTCACCCGTGACGAGGGACTTGACGGTGGCGCGGACGCTGTCGTCGGTCTCCTTGACGCCCGTGAGGCGGGAGATGTTGAGGAAGCGCAGCCGCTCCGTGCCGAGGACCTTCTCCCGGTACATCTCCCGGTACAGGTCGTCGATGAGGTCGATGTCCACCACGGAGTAGTTGGTGTTGCCGTGGTAGTCCATCAGCCGGCGCTTGACGTCTTCGGGGGCGTCGAAGTACTCGTCGACGGCGTCGGGGTCGAAGATCCGGTTGGCGAAGCTGCTGTCGTCGGCGGGGCTGTAGCCGTAGCGCGAGAAGACGGCGCAGACCTCGGCATCGGGGAAGCGGCGGTGCAGGTAGGCGACGTTCTCCGCGGCGCTCTGGCCGGCGCCCACGACGACGAAGCGGGAGGGCGAGGTGCCCGCCGCCTCGTGGGCCGCCGCGAGACCGTCGACCTTCGACAGGAGGTCGGAGTTGTGCCAGACGCGCTCGCCGCGCTCGATGCCCTCGGGCATGAGGGGGCGCAGTCCGGTGCCGACGACGAGGTTGCGGGCCCGGTGGACCGCGAGGCCCTCCGCCGAACGGACCGTCACGTCCAGGTACTCCACGACGCCGTCGCTCACGTACGGCGTGACGCCGACGACCTCGTGGCCGTAGGAGACCTGGTCGTCGACCTTGGCCGCGGCCCACTCGAGGTAGTCGTGGAACTCGACCCGCAGCGGGAAGAGGTTCTTGTGGTTGATGAAGTCGGTCAGGCGCCCCTTGCTCTTCAGGTAGCAGAGGAAGCTGAACTCACTGGTGGGATTCCGCTGCGTCACCAGGTCCTTGAGGAAGGACACCTGCATGGTCGCGTCGTCGATCAGCATCCCGCGGTGCCAGCCGAAGCGCGGCTGCTGCTCGAAGAAGTGGGCGGTGACCGTCTCCTCCCTGCCGACGCCTGCGTTGTGCTCGCTGAGCGCGATCGCCATCGCCACATTGGACGGACCGAAGCCGATGCCAATGAGGTCGTGGACCAGTGGTGCGTCGCCAGGAAGAACCTGTGACATGTCACTCCCATCGTGCGGGGAAGCCGCCTGTCAGGCGTGGGGGAAGGTACAGATGGTGGGCGCGTCGACACAGCGACCCACTCGAACTTAGGTGAGCCTAAGCTAATCCTGCGAAGCTGTCGACCCACCCGGTGAACCGAGCGGGGGTCAGGGCGCGAAGATCGACTGCGGCCGGGGCGGGCCGGCCGGCCTTTCAACTGGGGCGTCAAGTGGACGCGTTGCCTAATAAGGTAAGGCTTGCTTTACTTGTCGTCGGCCATTCCCTGCTCTGAGGAGGAACCCCATGCGGGTCGTCATGTTCGGTTACCAGACCTGGGGGCACCGCACCCTGCAAGCCCTCCTGGACTCCGAGCACGACGTGGTGATGGTCGTGACGCACCCCAAGAGCGAGCACGCGTACGAGAAGATCTGGAGCGACTCCGTCGCCGACCTCGCCGAGGAGCACGGCGTCCCCGTGCTGATCCGCAACCGCCCTGACGACGAAGAGCTGTTCCAGCGCCTCAAGGAGGCCGACCCGGACATCATCGTCGCCAACAACTGGCGTACGTGGATTCCCCCGCGCATCTTCGACCTGCCGCGCCACGGCACGCTGAACGTCCACGACTCGCTGCTGCCGAAGTACGCCGGCTTCTCCCCCATCATCTGGGCGATGATCAACGGCGAGTCCGAAGTGGGCGTCACCGCGCACATGATGGACGGCGAACTCGACGCCGGTGACATCGTCCGGCAGGAGGCGGTCGCGGTCGGCCCGAAGGACACCGCCACCGACCTCTTCCACAAGACCGTCGACCTCATCGCCCCGGTCACCATCGGCGCGCTCGACCTCATCGCCTCCGGGCAGACGGAGTTCACCAAGCAGGACCGCTCGCAGGCGAGCTTCTTCCACAAGCGCTCTGCCGAGGACATCCGCATCGACTGGACCTGGCCGGCCGAGGACCTCGAACGCCTGGTCCGCGCCCAGTCGGCGCCGTACCCCAGCGCCTTCTGCTTCCACAAGGGCAAGCGCCTGGAGATCGTCTCCGCCGTGGTCTCCGAGAACCGCTACGGCGGTACGCCCGGCCGCATCTTCTACCGCGAGGGCGAGGGCGTGGTCATCGTCGCCGGCGCCGACGCGCGCACCGGCCGCAACCACGGCCTGGCCATCACGCGCGTACGGACCGAGGACGGCCGCGAGCTGCCCGCGACGGAGTACTTCACCTCCATGGGCGGCTACCTGACCAGCCGCCCCTGACGCGGCGGCAGTTCCCCGCGCGCCGGGTGTCTCCTCGCCGCGACCGGCTCAGCCCGCCGCGGCGAGGACCAGGGGCAGCACCTGCTCGGCGCCCGCCCTGCGCAGGAGCCGGGCGGCGACCGCGAGGGTCCAGCCGGAGTCGGTGGAGTCGTCCACGAGCAGGACGGGCCCCGGCGAACCGGCCAGGGCGGCGGCCAGGTCGTCGGGGACGGTGAAGGCACCGGACAACGCCCGCAGGCGCTGCGCGGAGTTGCTGCGGCGCGCCGCGTGGGCGCCGTCCGGCCCGGTGTACGCGAGCGTGCCCAGGAAGGGGAGACGGCCGACGGACGCGATCCCCTGGGCGAGGGACCCGACGAGCTGCGGACGGGTCCGGGACGGCACGGCCACAACGCCCACCGGCCGGGCCACGGCATCCGGGACGTCCGGCGCCCACCCGCCCGGCGAACGCGCCCAGTCGGCGATGACCGCCACGGCGGGGCGCAGGACGTCGTCGGGCACCGGGCCGTCGGGCGCCTGCTCGGCCAGGAGCGGACGCAGCCGGTTTCCCCAGCCGATGTCCGAGAGCCGTCCCAGGGCCCGGCCCGTGGAGCACTGCTCCTTGGCCGGAATACGTCCCTTGAGGTCAACTCCCAGAGCGGGCATGCCCGTCGGCCACATGCGGCGCGGCTCGATCTCCACCCCGGGGCGGTCCAGCTCCTTCGCCGCGCCGGTCAGCGCCTCGGCCGACACGGCGGAGTCCGTCCAGGGTCCGGCGCAGTTGTCGCAGCGGCCGCACGGGGCCGCCCCCTCGTCGTCCAGCTGACGGCGCAGGAACTCCATCCGGCACTGGTCGGTGCTCACGTAGTCGCGCATGGCCTGCTGCTCGGCCTGGCGCTGCCGGGCCACCCAGGCGTACCGCTCGGCGTCGTACACCCACTCGCGGCCGGTGGAGATCCAGCCGCCCTTGACCCGCTTGACCGCCCCGTCCACGTCGAGAACCTTGAGCATGGTCTCCAGACGGGTCCGGCGGAGCTCCACCAGGGCCTCCAGGGCCGGCACGGAGAGCGGCCGGCCCGCGTCGGCGAGCGCGGAGAGGGTCTGGCGGACCTGCTCCTCGGGCGGGAAGGCGGTGTCGGCGAAGTAACGCCAGATGGCCTCGTCCTCCTTGCCGGGCAGCAGCAGCACGTCGGCGTGCTCCACCCCGCGACCGGCGCGGCCCACCTGCTGGTAGTACGCGATCGGCGAGGACGGCGAGCCGAGGTGGACCACGAAGCCGAGGTCCGGCTTGTCGAATCCCATGCCCAGCGCCGAGGTGGCGATCAGGGCCTTGACGCGGTTCTCCTGGAGGTCGGTCTCGGCCTGGAGGCGGTCGGCGTTCTCCGTGCGGCCGGTGTAGGAGGCCACATCGAAGCCGCGCTGGCGCAGGAAGGCGGTGGCCTCCTCGGCGGCGGCGACGGTCAGGGCATAGACGATGCCGGAACCCTGCAACTCGCCGAGGTGCTCGGCGAGCCAGCCCAGCCGGTGCGCGGCGTCCGGCAGCCGGACGACGCCGAGCCGCAGGGACTCCCTGTCCAGCGGGCCGCGCAGCACCAGGGCCTCACCGGCGCCGGTGCCGAGCTGCTCGGCCACGTCGGCGGTCACGCGGGCGTTGGCGGTCGCCGTGGTGGCGAGGACCGGCACGCCGGCCGGAAGCTCGGTGAGCATCGACCGCAGCCTGCGGTAGTCCGGCCGGAAGTCGTGGCCCCAGTCGGAGATGCAGTGCGCCTCGTCCACCACGAGCAGGCCCGTCGTCGCGGCGAGCTTGGGCAGCACCTGGTCACGGAAGTCGACCGAATTGAGCCGCTCCGGGCTGACGAGGAGGACGTCGGTCTCGCCGCGCTCGACCTCGCCGTAGATGGCGTCCCACTCCTCCGGGTTGGCGGAGTTGATGGTGCGCGCCTGGATGCCGGCGCGCGCGGCCGACTCGACCTGGTTGCGCATCAGCGCGAGCAGCGGCGAGATGATCACCGTCGGTCCCGCGCCGCGCCGCCGCAGCAGCGCGGTGGCCACGAAGTACACCGCCGACTTGCCCCAGCCGGTGCGCTGCACGACCAGAGCCCGCCGCCGCTCCTCGACCAGGGCGGCCACCGCCTGCCACTGGTCCTCGCGCAGCCGCGCGGAGCCCCCCGGGTCACCGACGAGCTCGGCGAGGATGGCGTCGGCTTCGGTGCGGAGCTCCAGGTTGTCCATGCACCCATGCAACCCGATGCCACTGACAATCGCCCAATCCGCCACGGTCGGCACACGCGTCGAAGGCCGGCGTTCGGGGCAGGAATATGGGTGATGCACCGTTCCCCCGGGCCCGCGGTGCGCATTGCCCCCGGCTCATTGCCGCGGGCGGCCGCGAAGGGAAGAATTGGAACCGCTCCCGTGCGGCTCCCGTGTTCCGGCCGAACCGGCTCGACCGGCTGGTCCGGCAGGGCTCTGTCGCGGTGCGCTCCCCCAGTCCGACCCCGCCCCCCTCGGGGGCGCGTAGCCGAAGGGAGGACCGTGACCTCCGGATTGACCTCGTCCGCCGCGGCGTCCGTGCCGGAGCCCCCGGCGTCGCCCGAGCTGTCCGCCGGCTCCGCCCACCGTCCCGCCCGGATGCTGGAGCCCGCCGAGTGGTCGGCCGCGGGAATTCCCCTGCTCGGCAACCCCCGTGAGATCGTCGCCGGTCTCCACACGCGCCACCGGCCGAGTCCCGCGACGGCCGTCGTGGCCGTGCTCGACCCGGACGAACGGCTGCGGGCGAGCGCCTCGTTCAGCCACCAGGCGCCCCCGACGGACGGCTGGGTCTTCCGCAACGCGCTGCTCGCGCAGTTGCGCCGGATCATCCCGCACGACCTGCGGCGCCGCACTCCGGTGCGCACCGCCGTCCTGCTCTACTGCCGTACCGGGGACGCCCGTTGGACGCAGGTGGACGGTGCCTGGATGTGGGGCCTGCGGGACGCCTGCACCCTGCACGGACTGCGCTGCGGCGCGTACATCACGCTGACGCACGACGGCTGGCAGGTGCTCGGCGAGGGGCGCGGCGGGCGTCGGCCGAGCGCCGGTTCACGGCCCGAGGCCTTCGCCGGGACCGATCCGCCGGCACCGCGTACCGGAGGCGCGGCCTCCGACGTCCTGCGGCGCGCGGCGGCCCGCTGATCCACTCCACGGGCTCCGCGTTCACCGGACGTCGCGGCGCTGTCCGTACGACGGACAGGCGTCGGCGGGCGTTCGGCATGGGTCAAGAACGCGCCGGGTACGCGAAGGTCCGGCCCGGCGCACACGCGCACACGCCGACCACCGCACCGTGCTTCCGCGCGGCCTGCGCCGCACGGACCAATGACACCACCGCGCGGTACCGGCCGAAACGCGGCAACGTCCCGGACGGGACCACCGCACGGCACCCACCACGAACAGCACACCGAACGGCCGGCGCCGGAGGGCGCCCGCCGAACGACGTCGCCGTCAGACCCCGGCGCCCAGCATGGAGTTGATCCGCTGCGGGTCACCGCAGACGATCAGCAGGGCACCGGCGCGGGTGAGCGCCGCCGGCAGCGCCGCGACCGCGGTCTCTTCGCTGCCGCCGTTGACCGCGACGACGACCACGGGCCGGGTCGCGGCACGGGTGAGGGCGGCGGCGTCGGCATAGAAGACGTCGTCGCCCGCGTCGTGCTGGGCCCAGTAGGCGGTCTCGCCGAAGGACAGCTCGTGCGTGGCCCACGGGTGGGGGTCGCCGGTGGTGATCACCAGGACCTCCCCGGGGGCACGCCCGGAGTCCAGGAGCAGGTCGACGGCCTCCTCGGCCGCGTCCAGCGCGCCCTCGGCCGAGGCCGGGATCAGCTGGATCTGCGGGACCGAGGCCGAAGCGGTGGCGACACCGCCCGCGGACGCTCCGGCGGCGGTCGCCCCGGAGGGAGCGGTACCGGAGGCGGAGGGTCCGGAAGCGGTGAGACCGGTGGCAGCCGGGGCCGTGGACCCGGGCTTGACGGCCGCGTCGCGCGGCGCGCGCTGCGCCGGCGGCGTCGGCCGGGCAGGACCCGGACGGCCGGGGCGCGGCGGAGCCGCGGGACGCGGACCGGGTACGGGGCGGGGGGTCGGCGCGGTACGGCCGCTGGCCGGCGTGGCGCGGGGACCCTGGGCACTCTCGTGAATCTGAGGCTCCTCGGGAATGAGAGGCATGAAGTGTTGTCTATCAAACGCCGATGCGAGTCGCGTCGGCGGGTGGCACATGAGTGCGACCGGAAGTGCCGGAAAAGCGTCAGAACTCAAAGCCGAGCTGACCCTCGATTTCCGGAACATTTCCGTCCGCCCAGCTGCGGGCCTTCTTGAGGTGCCGCCACTGGGGCAGCGCATCAAGATACGCCCACGTGAGCCGGTGGTACGGGGTGGGCCCCCGCTCCGCCAGCGCGGCCTTGTGCACCGGCGACGGATAGCCGGCGTTGGCCGCAAAACCGAAGTCTGCATGTTCGATGCCCAGTTCGGCCATCATTTTGTCGCGCCGGACTTTGGCGATCACCGAAGCCGCGGCGACGGCCACACAGGACTGATCCCCCTTGATCACCGTACGGACCCGCCAGGGGGCGCCGAGGTAATCGTGCTTTCCGTCGAGGATGACCGCGTCCGGACGGACCGGCAGCCCCTCCAGGGCGCGCACCGCGGCGAGCCGCAGCGCGGCCGTCATCCCGATCTCGTCGATCTCCTCGTGCGAGGCGTGACCGAGGGCGTGCGCCGTGACCCAGCTTTCCAGCACCTGCGCGAGCTCATGGCGTCGCTTGGGGGTGATCAGCTTGGAGTCGGTGAGCCCTTCGGGCGGCCGGCGCAGACCCGTGATCGCCGCACAGACGGTGACCGGGCCCGCCCACGCGCCGCGCCCGACCTCGTCGACACCGGCGACGATCTTCGCTCCGGTGGTGGCGCGCAGGGAGCGCTCGACGGTGTGGGTGGGTGGTTCGTACGGCATGGCGACATCAGCCTACGCCGCCGCGGGCCGCCCCCGACACCCAGGCCCTCCGAGTCGCCGCCGAGCCGCCGCCTCGGTGCCGTGGAGCCCCCCCCCGGGCCACCCTCCCTGTCCGACCGCACGGCCGTCCTCCAGCCCCGACCGCACCCCTTCACACACGCAGCAGGGGCACCATCACCTGGTCGATCAAGGCCTCGAACTCCTCGTCCCCCCATTCGCTGCCGCACACCTTCGTGCGGTACATCAGCATCGCCGGAATCACGTCGCACACATAGGCGTCCACCCCACCGGAACGAACCTCTCCGCGCTCGATCCCGCGGCGCAGGACTTCCTTGATCAACTTCACGCTCGGCCCGATGACACCCTCGAAGATCACGTCATGGAAGCGCTCGGCCGTTGCCGTGTCGCACTCGTGAAGCACGGCGCGAAGGGCGTACCCGGGCCGCGAGAACATCGTCGCCCTCATCTGCCTGCACAGCTGCAGCAGGTCCTCCCGAACGCTGCCGGAATCGGGGACGCCGACCAGGCGCGGCAGCCCCGCTCGCAGCGCATGGACGACGAGGTCCTCCTTGGACGGCCAGCGGCGGTAGACGGCGGCCTTGCCGGTCTGCGCGCCCGCGGCCACGCCCTCCATCGTCAGCCCGCTCCAGCCGACCGTGCTGAGCTGCTCCAAGGTGGCGTCGAGGATCGCCCGCTCCAGGACCGGGCCGCGGCGCCGTGGGGAAACCGTCCGAGCGGGGACGGTCGTCCAGCGCGAAGTAGCCATCTGTTTCTCTCCGTTGAGCAAGCAGGAAGTCTCTGAACCAAGGTGAGTGAACGCTTGCGTTCACTCAAGTGGAGTCACTACCGTCGTAGTGCACAGTGAACGGAACCGTTCACTAAGGAACTTGCGGGGGATCATGGCAACGACCTCTCAGCTGACCAAGAACCAGAAGCCCGGAGCGGCCCGCCGGGAGGGACACCCCGGCCTCGCCCTCACCGTCATCGCGGCCTGCCAGCTCATGGTGGTCCTGGATGCGACGATTGTGAACATCGCGCTGCCCCACATCCAGGGAGCGCTCAAATTCTCGACGACCGACCTGACATGGGTCATCAGCGCCTACACCCTCACCTTCGGCGGGCTGTTGCTGCTGGGTGGCCGCGCCGGTGACATCCTGGGACGCCGCCGCGTCTTCATGACCGGCATCCTCCTCTTCACGCTCGCCTCGCTCCTCGGCGGATTCGCCCAGGAACCCTGGCAGTTGCTGGCCGCACGCGCCCTGCAGGGCGTCGGAGGCGCGATCGCCTCGCCCACCTCGCTGGCCCTCATCACGACGACGTTCCCCGAAGGCCCCGAACGGAACCGCGCGTTCGGCGTCTTCGCCGCGGTCTCGGCGGGCGGTGGCGCGATCGGACTGCTGGCGGGCGGCATGCTCACCGAGTGGCTCGACTGGCGCTGGGTCCTCTTCGTGAACGTGCCCATCGGCATCCTGATCGCCGCCCTCACCCCCCTCTACATCAACGAATCCGAACGCCACCCCGGCCGCTTCGACATCCTGGGCGCACTGACGTCGACGCTCGGCATGGCCTCCCTGGTCTACGGGTTCATCCGCTCGGCGGAGGAGGGCTGGCGCGACGGCGTCACCCTGGGTTCGTTCGGTGCCGCAATCGTCCTGCTCCTGGCTTTCTTCTTCGTCGAGAAGCGGGCGAAGGAGCCGATCACGCCCCTGCGGATGTTCGCCGACCGCAACCGCTCGGGCACGTATGTGATCATGCTGAGTCTGGCCGCCGCGATGTTCGGCATGTTCTTCTTCGTCGTCCTCTTCGTGCAGAACGTCCTGGACTACTCCCCGATCGAGGCCGGCCTCGCCTTCCTGCCGGTCTCCCTCGTCATCGCGGTCGGCGCGGGTCTGTCGCAGAAGTTCCTGCCGGTCCTCGGCCCCAAGCCGTTCATGGTGACGGGCTCGATCATCGTCGCCCTGGGTCTCGGCTGGCAGACGCTGCTCGGCCCGGACAGCTCGTACGTCGGCGGGGTGCTCGGCCCGATGCTCCTGTTCGGCTTCGGCATGGGGCTGAACTTCGTCACGCTGACGCTGACGGCCGTCTCCGGAGTCGCCCCCAAGGAAGCGGGCGCGGCCTCCGGCCTGCTCAACGTCACGCAGCAGGTGGGCGGTTCGCTCGGCCTCTCCATCCTCACCACGGTCTTCGGCACGGCCAGCCGTGAAGAAGGCAAGAAACAGGTGGCGGACTTCATGGCACACGGCACACCGGAACAGAAGGCGGAGTTCGCCAAGACCCACGAACTCCCCGCCCCCTGGGGCCACGAGGTGCTGTCCGAGGGCATCTCGACCGCCTTCATCCCGGCCGTCGCCATGGCGGTGCTCGCCCTGGCCACCGCCGCGCTGGTGATCCGCGTACGCAAGAGCGACCTGGACGCACTGGCCGGCACGGCGAGCGCCGCCGGACCCGCGGCCGGCTGACCGGCCGCACCGACCCCGTCGGGGCGCGAGAGCCGGGACGCCGGCTCCGCGCCCCGACGGCCTGGCCCGGGGCGCCGGACCACCACTGAACGGCGGGTGCCGGACCGACCACGACGGCGAAATCGGCCCGGCACCCGCTTCCCCCTGCCGCTCGGAAGGCCACGCCCTCGCCGGTACACCGGGCCGTGTCAGCCATGTCAGCCATGTCATCCGTACGAGCCGTAGGTGCTGGTCCGGCTCTCGCCGCAGACGGCCGGGTCCACCGACAGCGGCCGCTCCTCGATGATCCGCCGCGCCCTGGACTCCCCCAGGCTGGTCGCGAACCACGGCCCCGGCTCGGCACCGAGCTCGTCGGCGATGTCCTTGAGCGCGCAGGAACGCTGGGGCTCCGGCAGCTCGTCCAGGGCCGGCACGGCATCCGCGGACAGCTGCCGCGCGTACTCCAGGTCGAACTTCCCGGTCTCCTCGAAGCGCTGCACGTTCCGCTCGGCGATCATGGCATCGGGCGAGAGGAACCCGAAGGCCAGCACCCCCGCCGCCGCGACCGCCGCCATGGCACGCGGCAGCCAGCGGGCGCCCCAGATCCCCGCGGCCATGATCAAGAGGATGATCACGCCCAGCCAGAGCTCCACGGCCACGACCGAGATCCGCAGCCTGGTCAACCCGTACGCGTCCACGTACATGTCCATGCGCCGCACCGCGGACGCCACCACGACGAGCGTCATCGCACAGAGCGTGCCGAGCACACCGCGCACCAGCGTGCGGTCCCGCGCTCCGCCGCGGGGAGCCCAGCGCAGGGCGAACACGATGACGGCCAGCGTGAGCAGAGTGGCGAGAAGCAGCTGCCAGAACCCCTGCCGCGCATAGGCGGAGTACGAGAGTCCCGTCTCGTCCAGGACCGCGTCGTACCCCCCGAAGAGCACGGCCAGTTGGACCGCGTTGAACGCCGCGAACAGCACATTGAGCACGATCAGCGGCAGTGCCCACTCCACCCGGCCGCGAGCCCGGCCCGGGTTCACCACGAGCCGGTCCCAGCGCACGGGGGACGCGGCGGCCCGCGCCACGGCGAGCGCCACCACCACCCCGACGATCAGGAGCAGGACGCGCCAGGGGCTCCCCGCGACCGAGGCGTCGGGTATGAGCTCGCCGAGCAGGTCCGCGAAGGCGGCGTCGGCCCCGGCGAAGAGCGCCCCGAAGACGAGGAGCAGTACGGCCGCCACCCCGACGGCTCGCAGCACGGGCGCGGCCCCCCGCGCACCGCCCGCCCGCTCACGCACCCCGAGCCAGCCCCACCGGAGCCCCGCCGGAACCGCCTCGAAGACGCCGAGCGGACTCAGGAGTACGCCGATCCAGGTCCGGCACCCGTGCAGCGCCAGCGAACCGAGCGTGAACGCCGCCATGATCGCGAGGAACGACGGCCACCCCGCGTCCCGCAACGCCGGCACGGTGAGCAGCGCGAGCCCCCCGCCCGCCCACACCAGCGACCAGGGCCGAGGCCGGCGCCCGCTCCCCCGCCCCGCGAAGTAGCCGGCGAGCACGGCCGGAACGGCCACCAGCAGCAGATTCAGCGCCACGCCGTCACCGAGCAGGAGCATGCTCGCCAACCCGGTCGCCAGCGCAGCACAGAGCGTCGCCGTAGTTACCGGACCGGGCGGATCCGTTCGCAGATCAGCGAGCAACGGCGGCTGCTCCGCCACGACGGGATAGCCCCAGCCGCCCTGGGCCCCCGACGCCGCACGCCCACCTTGCCCACTGTGCCCGTCCTGCCCGCTGTGCCCACCCCCGCTCTCCTGTCTCGAACGAGAAGCCTGATGTGACCGCGACCCCTCCCGCACCCGCTCCCCGCCCACCGGCACGGCATCCTGCGGCTCTCCGCCGGCCGCCCCGGGCACATCTGATCCGTCACGTCCGGCTGATCCGTCACGTCCGGCTGATCTGTCACGTCCGGCTGGTGTGTCAGGCACGGGACCCCTCCCCGGCCGGCTCCCGCGCGCAGTGCGCGGCGCCCAACAGGTGGGTGCCACGCGTCTGCCAGGACCGGCATCTCGTTCAACGCATGCGAGCCAAGATCAACTGGCGGGCGCCTCAGCGTATCCGGGCACCGCCCCCGCCCTCTCCGTCCGATCCACGCCTGTGGCACGACCGTGACAGTGACAGTGGCGCCTTGGCCCCGAACCGGCCCCTACGGGCAGCCCCGCCCCGGAACCATGCCGTGACGCCAAGGCCCGCCTCACCACGACGGGCCCGGATCCCTGGAACAGGCCGTCAGGCCACGCCCTCCGGAAGCCACCCGGGCAGCGCCTCGGTCCGCTCCAGCCACTCCTCGGGCGGCGCCCCACCGTCGCCGGACGCGATGACGCCTCCCACGATGGCGCAGGTCGTGTCCATGTCCCCGCCCACCTGCGCGGTCTCCCACATCGCTCGCTCGTACGAACCGAGCCCGCGGGCGGCGGACCACAACGCGAACGGCACCGTGTCATGCGCGGTCGTACGCCGGCCGCAGCCCAGCACCGCCGCGACCGTCCCCGCGTCGCCGTAGTCGAGCATGTCCCGCGCCCGGCGCAGCCCCGCCCCCACGGCACTGCGCGGCACCAGGGCGATGACACCGTCGAGGAGCTCCTGCGGCGTCGGCGGGCCCGAGGGCGCGGCCGTCAGCGCTGCGGCGGCGGCCACCGCCATCGCTCCGACGACCGCCTCACGGTGCTGGTGCGTGGGGTATGCCGAGATCTCCGCCTGGTGTGTCGCCTGCTCCGGGTCGTCCGCGTACCAGGCGCCGAGGGGGGCGATCCGCATCGCGGCACCGTTCCCCCAGGAGCCCTGCCCCTTGAAGAGCGCGGAGGCCAGCTCCCGCCAGTCCCCGCCTTCCCTGACCTGCCGCAGCAACCGGTTCACGGCGGGGCCGTAACCGCGGTCGAAGTCATGGTGCTCGGCGAACGACTGGGCGAGCGCGTCCTGGTCGATCCGGCGGTGCTTGATGAGGACGGCCAGCACGGAGCAGGCCATTTCCGTGTCGTCGGTCCACTGCCAGGGCGCGTCGGGCAGCTGCCGACGCTTGAGCAGGGGGTAATGCGCGGGCACGAAGAACTGTGAGCCCAGCGCATCCCCCACCGCCAGTCCGCGCAGGCTGGCCAGAGCGCGCTCGAGGCGCCGGTCGGGAGAGGAGTCAGCGATCATCGCCCTGCCACTCTATCCGGTGACGCCGTACGGCTCCGGCTCTCGCCAGCGTTCGAACGGCTGGTTCAGCGTGTACTTGCCGTCCTCGCCCAGCACCAGCATCCTCATCTCTCCGTTGCCCGGGTTGGACAGCGACTCGAACTCGGCGACCGACCAGTGGAACCAGCGCATGCAGAACAGCCGCATGGTCAGTCCGTGCGTGACCAGGAGGACGTTCGGCGGGTGGTCCGGGGCCTCGAAACTCCGGTACAGGCTTTCGAGGAAGGCCCCGACCCGGTCGTAGACGTCGGCCCCCGACTCTCCCTGCGCGAACCGGTAGAAGAAGTGGCCGTACGCGTCGCGGTATGCCTTCTGCAGGCGTACGTCGTCCCTGTCCTGCCAGTTCCCCCAGTCCTGCTCGCGCAGCCTCGGCTCCTCCCGCACACGCACCAGCTCGGGGTCGAGCCGGAACGCCTGGAAGGTCTCGTGGGTGCGGCGGTACGGCGAGACGTACACACTCACCCGCTCGCTGCCGAGCAGTTCCCGCAGGTGTTTGCCGGTGTCCTCCGCCTGGGACCAGCCCGTCTCGGTGAGCGCCAACGCGTGATCGGGCTCGCGTTCGTACACGGTGTCGTCGGCGTTGCCGGCCGACTCGCCGTGCCGGACCAGGATGATGCGCCGCGGACGTGCCATACGGAAACCCTAGATCGGGTCTTCGACGGGCGGCTCAGTCGGGTAGGCGTCCGGCCTCCATCCGGCGTATTCGGCCCGTGAAGCGCCGACGCAGCAATCGGTCGTGCGAGACGATCACCAGCGCTCCTGTCCACCGGTCGAGCGCCGCCTCCAGCTCCTCGACCAGGCCGAGTGCCAGGTGGTTGGCGGGTTCGTCGAGCAGCAGCAGGTCGGCGGGTCTGGCGAGCAGCCGCGCAAGGGCCAGCCTCCGGCGCTGCCCCGCGGAGAGCGCCCCCACCGGGACGTGCAGGTCGCGGGGTCGGAACAGGCCGTACGACAGAAGCAGTTCCCGGTTCTCCTCGTCGGTGAGCCCCAGGCCCCTGCCGAACACTTCGAGGACGCGCTCGGCGGGCTGCCGTACCGGTATCTCCTGGGCGAGGTAGCCGATCCGGCCTCTGCGGACGACGGTGCCCTCTTCGGGTTCGAGGACGCCCGCCATGGTGCGCAGCAGAGTGGACTTTCCCGCGCCGTTGCCTCCATGGATCAGCAGCCGCTCGCCGGCCGAGATCGTGAGCGTGTCCACGGCGAGGCGATCGCCGACCCGTACGTTCCGCAAGGTCACCAGTGGTCCTTCCGCCGCGCCCGTCACGGGGCGTGCCCTGAAGTTCAGCGGTTCGGGAGGCTTCGGCACCGGTTGTTCCCGCAGTCGGCGGAGTCGCTCCTGAGCGTTCCGTACGCGCCCCGAGATCGAGGCCTGGACTCGCCCTCCGGCCCGGTCGTAGGCCATTTTGTTGTTGTCCTTCATGCCGCGGCCGCCGGCGACGGAGTGGGCCGTGCCCGCCATGAACTCCTGGAGGTGGCTCGTCTCCTCGCACCACTGCGCGTACTCCTGCTCCCAGCGCTGCCGGGCGGCGGCCCGTTCCGCGACGAAGCCGTGGTAGCCCCCGCCGTGTCGCACCACCGAGCGGCGGTCCGCGTCCACTTCCAGGATCGCGGTGGCCACACGCTCCAGGAACGTGCGGTCGTGAGAGACCGCGATCACCGTCCCGCGATGTGCGGACAGGGTGCTCTCCAGCCAGTCCAGCGCGCTCTCGTCCAAGTGGTTGGTCGGCTCGTCCAGGAGCATGACTTCGGGTGACGCCGCGATGAGGCAGGCGAGCCCGAGCCGCGCTTGTTCGCCGCCGGACAGGCTGCCCAGGGCCCTGTTCCGGTCGATGTGTCCGAGCCCCAGTCCGTGCATCGCCTTGTCGACGCGCGCGTCCGCCTCATAGCCGCCGCGCAGTTCGAAGGTGGTCAGCAGGTCGCCGTACTCACTCAGCTGCCGCTCGGACGCGGAACCCAGGAGACCTTCGAGCTCACGCAACCGCCGCTCCATGCACCGCAGTTCGGCCAACTCCGCGTCGATGGCGTCCGAGACGAGTCGGTCCGCCGGGAGGCGCGGAGTCTGCTCCAGGAGCCCCGCTCCCCGCTCGACGACGGTCACCACCTCACCCTCGTCGGGCAGCTCCTCACCGGCCATCAGCTGGAGCAGGGTGGACTTTCCCGCACCGTTCTCCCCCACGACTCCTATGCGCTCGCCCGGCCGGACCGCGAGGGACACCCCGTCGAGAAGCAGCCGGTCCCCACGCGCCTTGGTCACACCACGCAGAGAGATCTGAGTAGGCATGGTCACCCCCGCTTCACCCGCACCCAGCAAACGCTACTCGCGTCGCATTACGATGAGTGTGGCAGACTGCCGGATCTAATGCAACACGAGTAGCGATAATTTTCTCGACGCGAGGTGCCGGCCTCAATGACGCGGAGGTACCGACCCGAATGAGGCGAGGGAGCGAGACCATGGCGGAGAAGCGTGTTGGTGCTGGTCAGGGCAGTGGTGCAGAAGGCGCCGGGCGAGGCGGGAGGCGTGGCTCCGCCGGGTTCGCGTCAGGAGCTGAGTCCGCGCCGCCCCGGCAGCCCGACGAAACCGCGACCGCACACTCCGGACCCGGCCCCGCCTCCGACCCCACCCCCGACCCCGCCCCCGGCACCCGCCGCCCCGGCGGCCGCACGGCCCGTACTCGCGCAGCCGTCCGGGACGCCGTGCTGAGCGGCCTCGCGGACCACGGGTACCCCGGGCTCACCGTCGAGTACGTGGCCGACCATTCGGGCGTGCACAAAACCACGCTGTACCGCCGCTGGGGCGGGCTCGAAGGGATGGTCGCCGACGCTCTCGCCATGGCGGGCGAGGACACGTGGACCCCGCCGGACACCGGCAGCCTGGAAGGCGACCTGCGCGAGCTCGCCCGGGAGGTGGTCGAGTCCTTCTCCGACGACACGGCGGCGGCCGCACCGACGGCGTTCGTCGCCGCCGCCTTCCAGTCGCAGCGGGCCGCCGAGGCCCTGCACGCCTTCTACGCCGAGCGGTTCGGCCGCTGCGAGGCAGTCGTCGAGCGCGCCGTCGAACGCGGCGAGGCGCCCTCGGACACCGACGCGGCCGCGCTCGTCCGCGCCGTCTCCGCCCCGCTGTTGCTGCGCGTGTTCATCACGCGTGAGCCGATCGACGCGGCGCTCGCCGACCAATCGGCGGCGGCGGCCGTCGCCGCCACGCGGGCGGGCGCCTTCGCCCGGCGGGGCGCCCGGCAGTGACGGCACTGCACTCGCCCGTCGCTCGTGCGCCCGTCACCCGTCGGTCGGGGGTCCGGGCGCCCACCCTGTCACAGCGTCACACCGTCCACGACGGCTCCAACTCCACGATGTCCCCGGCGAGCGCGGAGATGTCGGCGTCCGTCTGTGCCCGCAGTGACAGGCGCTCCACCCGCTCGGCGCGGTACTTGCCGTGTTCGGCCGCCGACTGCCACATGGAGAGCACCAGGAACTCGTGGCCGGGCGCCTCGCCGAAAAGCCCGCGCACCATGCCCGGCGAGCCGGCCATGGCGGGGTTCCAGACCTTCTCCTGCATCAGCGCGAAGTGTTCGACCCGCGCCTCCCTGACCCGGCAGTGTGCGACACGCACCACGTCCGCGTCGGTGAAGCGCGGCTCGAACCCCGTCTTCACGTCGAACCGGTGGTCGAAGAGCTTGGCCTGGACGTTCTTGAAGGTGCCGGCCTGGGCGGTCGCGAGACGATCGTGCGAGCGCGCCATGAAGGAGTCGTAAAAGGCACGACTTTCCCAGAAGGCGAAGACGTGCGCGACGCCCTGCCGTCCCCGGCTCCACCCCCCGCCCTGTCCCCGGAACCCCGGCTCCCCCAAAAGCCCCGCCCACTTTCGCTGCCCTCGTTCGAACCCCCGTCGGTCCACCACGGTGCAGCGAGTCCACTTGACCAGCACCGCGCCATCGTACGGCGCGGAGCCACGCCCGGGTCACGCTCCGGCGTAGTGCACCCGGATCAGCTCGGCCGAGTCATCGGCGTCCAGCTCGATACCGAACTCCCGGTCGAGAACGCCCGTCAATTCGCCCACAGGAACGCTTCGTTCGTCGACCGTACCGTCGGGATGGACCACCTTCAGCTGGTCGCCGGCCAGCATGCGGCGTACCCCTGGAGCGCTCCTCTGCACCACGGGGCGCCGGATGAACGACGACTTGGGGTGGGTCGACGTGTAGTGGTTCATCACTACGTAGTCGACGGGAAGCCGACGTTCCAGGGTGTACGCGTACAGGTCGAGCCAGTCACCGTTGGTCCATGTCCGCAGCACCAGGACGCCTTCGTCCTCCTGCCGGATCCCGTAACGCCACTCTCCTTGCCGCATTTCCACACCGGCGCGCAGCGGAATCGGTTCGAGCAGTCCGTCGGCGCCGAAGCCGACGTCGCAGTGGAACGCCTCGCCCTCCACCTCGACCTTCAGGAGCATGTGCGTCACCGCGCGCGTGACGGATGCCCCGGCCCTCACCCGGGCGCCCAACCCGGTGACGTCGAACCCGATGCGTTCGAGGGCGGCCGCGAAGAGCAGGTTCTGCTCGTAGCAGTAGCCGCCCCGCCGGTGGTGCAGCATCTTGCTCTGCAACGCCGCCAGGTCGAGCGGCACGGGCCGGCCGAGCATCATCTCGAGGTTCTCGAAGGGGATGGCCGCCACGTGCTCCCTGTGGAGCGTGCGCAGTGTCTCCAGGTCCGGCTTCGTCCCGCCCTTGTGCCCGATTCTCGCCAAGTAGGCGTCGATGTCGAGTTCTTCCCCGTTCCATGTCATGGCCCCATGATCCCACCGCGGCCCTGCCGATCACGCGGGCCGCCAACTCACCCCACACCTGGTTCCGTTGGCTCTCCGCCTCTGACCAGGGGTGCTACACCGTTGTCAGGGGTACGACGTAGCGTGTGTGCGGAGATGCCCGGTGCACGGAGCGCGGCCGGGTCACAAGGAGGGGGAACTCCGATGAGCAGCGTCAGCAAGGGGATCAAGAAGGTCGAGATCGGGCTCAAGTGGGATCCGAGCCCGGCCGGGACCGCGCCCCACGACCTCGACATCATCGCCGCGACCTATGCGGCGGACGCTCCGTACGGGGCTCCCGTCTACCTCGTGCACTTCGACAGCCGCTCCCCCGACGGGACGATCACCCTCAACCGGGACAGCCGGACGGGCCAGGGGTTCGGTTTCGACGAGGTGATGACGCTGGAACTGGACCGGCTCGCCCCCACCTTCGTACGGGTCGTGGTGGGAGTGGCCATACAGCGCCAGGACGAGCCGCAGGTCTTTGGAGACATCGCGAACACCGCGGTGCGGGTCCGCGAGGGCTACACGGACCTGGCGCAGAGCGACCTGGCCGAGGTCGCGGGGTACACGGCGTCGACCCTCGCGGAGTTCACCCGGGACGAGTCCGGGACCTGGTCCTTCCGCGAGTACATCCGGGGCTTCGACGCCGATCCGACTTCGTTCGCCGCGCTCATGGGCAGCGCGCGCTGACACATCGGCGAGGCGCCCGCTGACGCTCGCCGCACGCCGAAGGGGACCGACCCATCGGGCCGATCCCCTTCGACAACAACCGAACAACTGATCAGCCACCCACCGGCCACCCGCGCGGGCCGCGTCGGACGCTGGTGGCGTCCGGCGGGGCACCGCCCCGGGCTCACGGCGTCGGTCAGCTGCAGCCGCTCGTCGAGCCGCAGCCCTCGCAGATGTAGCAGGAGCCGGCGCGCTGCATCTTCGTGCCGCAGGAGAAGCAGAGCGGTGCGTCGGCCTGGATGCCCAGCTGCATCTCCACGAGCTCGGCGCTGGTGTGCGCCTGCTGCGGGAGGTCCTTGACCACCTCGGACTCGGCCTTCGGCGTGGCGACCGCCTTCAGGGACTCGGTCTGCCGGGGGGCGGACTGCGCCAGGCCCTCGACGTCGACCTCGTCCTCGGTGGGCTCGTACGACCCGGTCTCCAGGTGGCGCTGACGCTCCTCGGCGGAGTGGATGCCGAGCGCGGAGCGCGTCTCGAAGGGCAGGAAGTCCAGCGCCAGGCGGCGGAAGATGTAGTCGACGATCGACTGCGCCATCCGCACGTCCGGGTCGTCCGTCATGCCGGCCGGCTCGAAGCGCATGTTCGTGAACTTGGAGACGTACGTCTCCAGGGGCACGCCGTACTGCAGACCGACCGAGACGGCGATGGAGAAGGCGTCCATCATGCCCGCGAGGGTCGAGCCCTGCTTGGACATCTTCAGGAAGACCTCACCGAGACCGTCGTCCGGGTAGGAGTTGGCGGTCATGTAACCCTCGGCGCCACCCACCGTGAAGGACGTGGTGATGCCGGGGCGGCCCTTGGGCAGACGCTTGCGGACGGGGCGGTACTCGACCACCTTCTCGACCGCGGTACGGATCGTGTCCTCGGCCTTCTCGGTGATCTCGGCCTTCTCCTCCTCCTTCTTCTTGGCGGAGAGGGGCTGACCGACCTTGCAGTTGTCGCGGTAGATCGCGAGCGCCTTGACGCCCATCTTCCACGCCTCGAAGTAGACCTCTTCGACGTCCTCGACGGTGGCGGTCTCAGGGAGGTTGACCGTCTTGGAGAGGGCGCCGGAGATCCACGGCTGGATCGCGGCCATCATGCGGACGTGGCCCATCGCGGAGATGGAACGCTCGCCCATGGCGCAGTCGAAGACCTCGTAGTGCTCGGGCTTCAGACCGGGGGCGTCGATCACATTGCCGTTCTCGGCGATGTGGGCGACGATCGCCTCGATCTGCTCCTCCTGGTAACCCAGGCGACGCAGGGCCTGCGGCACGGTGCCGTTGACGATCTGCATCGAGCCGCCGCCGACGAGCTTCTTGAACTTCACCAGGGCGAGGTCGGGCTCCAGCCCCGTGGTGTCGCAGGACATCGCGAGACCGATGGTGCCGGTCGGCGCGATGACCGATGCCTGCGAGTTACGGAAACCGTTCTTCTCGCCGAGGCGGATCACGTCCTGCCAGGCCTCCGTGGCGGCGGCCCAGATCGGGGTGTCCAGGTCGTCCACGCGGATGGCCGCGGCATTGGCGTCGGCGTGCTGCTTCATGACGCGCTTGTGCGGCGTGGCGTTGCGGGCGTAGCCGTCGTAGGGGCCGACGACCGCGGCGAGCTCGGCGGAACGCTTGTACGACGTACCGGTCATCAGCGACGTGATGGAGCCGGCGAGGGCGCGGCCGCCGTCGGAGTCGTACGCGTGACCCGTGGCCATCAGGAGGGCGCCGAGGTTGGCATAGCCGATGCCGAGCTGGCGGTAGGCGCGGGTGTTCTCGCCGATCTTCTGGGTGGGGAAGTCCGCGAAACAGATGGAGATGTCCATCGCGGTGATGACCAGCTCGACGACCTTCGCGAAGCGCTCGGCGTCGAAGGACTGGTTGCCCTTGCCGTCGTCCTTCAGGAACTTCATCAGGTTCAGCGAGGCGAGGTTGCAGGACGTGTTGTCCAGGTGCATGTACTCGCTGCACGGGTTCGAGCCGTTGATCCGGCCGGACTCCGGGCAGGTGTGCCAGGCGTTGATGGTGTCGTCGTACTGGATGCCCGGGTCGGCACAGGCCCAGGCGGCCTCGGCCATCTTGCGGAAGAGCGACTTGGCGTCGACCTCCTCGATGACGTCACCGGTCATCCGGGCACGCAGACCGAACTTGGAGCCGGACTCCACGGCCTTCATGAACTCGTCGTTCACGCGGACCGAGTTGTTCGCGTTCTGGTACTGGACCGACGTGATGTCGTCGCCGCCCAGGTCCATGTCGAAGCCCGCGTCGCGCAGCGCGCGGATCTTCTCCTCTTCCTTCACCTTGGTCTCGATGAAGCCCTCGATGTCGGGGTGGTCGACGTCGAGGATGACCATCTTGGCCGCGCGGCGCGTGGCGCCACCGGACTTGATCGTTCCTGCGGAGGCGTCGGCACCGCGCATGAAGGAGACGGGACCCGAGGCGTTGCCTCCGGAGGACAGCAGTTCCTTGGAGGAACGGATGCGGGAGAGGTTCAGGCCGGCGCCGGAGCCGCCCTTGAAGATCATGCCCTCCTCCTTGTACCAGTCGAGGATCGACTCCATGGAGTCGTCGACGGCGAGGATGAAGCAGGCGGAGACCTGCTGCGGCTGGGGCGTGCCGACGTTGAACCAGACCGGCGAGTTGAAGCTGAAGATCTGGTGCAGGAGGGCGTAAGCCAGCTCGTGCTCGAAGATCTCGGCGTCGGCGGGCGAGGCGAAGTAGTTGTAGTCCTCACCGGCCTTGCGGTAGGTCTTCACGATGCGGTCGATCAGCTGCTTGAGGCCGGTCTCGCGCTGCGGGGTACCGACGGCCCCGCGGAAGTACTTGCTGGTGACGATGTTGACCGCGTTCACCGACCAGAAGTCGGGGAACTCGACGCCACGCTGCTCGAAGTTGATCGAGCCGTCGCGCCAATTGGTCATGACGACGTCACGGCGCTCCCAGACCACCTCGTCGTACGGATGCACGCCGGGCGTCGTGTGGATGCGCTCGATACGCAGACCCTTGGCCTTGGATCCCTTGGCTCGGGAACCTCGTGCCGGGCCGCTCGTCGTCTCGGTCATGCCGCCTCCCTGTATCAGGCTAAAACGCCCTGAAGTGCCACGATGTTCCCCGTGGCACGGATGTGTGTCTGGTGTCGAGGGCATCACTGATGACGCCCTCAACAGGTCTGGTTCGCCGCCGGCCGGTCGGTCAGCCGGTCAGTCGGCGGCGGTGGCGGGCACCGGGACTTCGACAGTCCCTCCGGCCCCGCGGTCATTCACGACGCGCTCTCCGCCCGCGTCGCACGGCTCCGCGTCAAGCCGCTTTTCCCTCAGCTCCCCGATGGCAGCCTCGAAGTCCTCGAGCGAGTCGAAGGCCCGGTACACGGACGCGAAGCGCAGGTAGGCGACGAGGTCGAGCTCCTGCAACGGTCCCAGTATGGCAAGCCCCACGTCATGCGTGGTGAGCTCCGCGCTGCCGGTGGCACGCACCGCCTCTTCGACCCGCTGGCCGAGCAGGGCGAGGGCGTCCTCGGTCACCGGCCGCCCCTGGCACGCCTTGCGGACGCCGTTGATGACCTTCGTACGACTGAAGGGTTCCGTGACGCCGCTGCGCTTCACCACCATCAGCGAGCACGTCTCCACGGTCGTGAAACGACGGGAGCAGTCCGGGCACTGGCGGCGTCGGCGGATCGACGTGCCGTCGTCGGTGGTACGGCTGTCGACCACGCGGCTGTCGGGGTGCCTGCAGAAGGGGCAGTGCATGAAACTCCCAACCCTCCTTCACGGCACGACTCATAAGCCTCAACGGGCCCTGGGGGCCCTCGAAGCAGCCCCAAGCATAGGCGATCCTTGAGCCCCTGAGAGACCAGGGACCACAACTTCTGGGCTGCTGCCGCAATCCAACCACTAGATCTGGGGTTTGGCCGCTTTTTCGACACTGCGCGTGTCGGATCGCCTCAGCGCACGCCGGACGCACGCGGCCGTCACTCGCGCCGCTCTGGCGCGGGGGCCGGTGCCGGGTTGACGGGGTGCCGGGTGGCAGTATGGGAGCCCCACCGAGGGGGGCACTGGCCCGGCGGTGAAGCGTACCGTAATGAACCGAATTGCCGTTCGGCCCGCGCGCTGGCCATACACCCGGACACATGATCGCGGCAGGCAATCTGCACTTTTTCACTCGAACGTGTGTTTGGCGCAACCTTTCGAAAGCAACTACCGTTGGCTAGCTAGGGAGAGAACATCTCGAGAGGGGCCGACCGACGTGACCACCACCGCAGACAGCGCCACCATCACTGCCCAGGACCGCTCCAGCCGACTCGAGCCGGTGCATGCCATGAATGACTCAGCCACGAACCAGGAGGGGCCCAAGCCCACTCGCTCCCTGCCGGGCCGACCTCCAGGCATCCGTGCCGACAGCTCGGGGCTCACCGACCGGCAGCGCCGGGTGATCGAGGTCATCAGGGACTCGGTGCAACGGCGCGGTTACCCGCCGTCGATGCGGGAGATCGGGCAGGCCGTCGGCCTTTCCAGCACCTCCTCCGTCGCGCACCAGCTGATGGCTCTGGAGCGCAAGGGCTTCCTCCGCCGCGACCCGCACCGCCCCCGGGCATACGAAGTGCGGGGCTCGGACCAGCCCAGCAGCCAGCCCACCGACACCACGGGCAAGCCCGCCGCTTCGTACGTCCCGCTCGTGGGCCGTATCGCGGCCGGTGGCCCCATCCTCGCCGAGGAGTCGGTGGAGGACGTCTTCCCTCTCCCCCGGCAGCTCGTGGGCGACGGCGAGCTCTTCGTCCTGAAGGTCGTCGGTGACTCGATGATCGAGGCCGCCATCTGCGACGGCGACTGGGTCACGGTCCGCCGTCAGCCCGTCGCGGAGAACGGCGACATCGTGGCGGCCATGCTGGACGGCGAGGCGACGGTCAAGCGCTTCAAGCGCGAGGACGGGCACGTCTGGCTGCTCCCGCACAACGCCGCGTACCAGCCGATCCCCGGCGACGAGGCCACCATCCTCGGCAAGGTCGTGGCGGTGCTCCGGCGGGTGTGAGACTCCGCCCCTGACCGGGCCCCGGAACCAACTGCGCCGGTTCCGGGGCCCTGCTGCGTCCGCGCCAAGCGGCCGCCCCCAGGCCCCGGGCCCTAGCTCTCGTCAGCCTTGGCCGCGGCGTCGATCGCGGCCAGTGATCGGCGTGCCTGGTTACGGTCCGTCGTGTACCAGAAGTCGGGCAGTGAAGCCCTGAGATAGCTGCCGTAGCGCGCGGTGGCCAGGCGGGGGTCCAGGACGGCGACCACTCCGCGGTCCCCGGAGGCTCGTACGAGACGCCCGGCGCCCTGCGCCATCAGCAGGGCCGCGTGGGTCGCCGCGACCGCCATGAAGCCATTGCCGCCGGCCTCGTCCACCGCCTTCTGGCGGGCGCTCATCAGCGGGTCGTCCGGACGCGGGAACGGGATCTTGTCCATGACCACCAGCTGGCAGCTGGGACCGGGCACATCGACGCCCTGCCAGAGCGACAGCGTCCCGAACAGACACGTCTTCGGGTCCGCCGCGAAGCCCTTGATCAGCTCGCCCAGGGTCTCCTCGCCCTGCAGCAGGATGGGCATGTCCAGGCGCCCCCGCAGCTCCTCCGCCGCGCCCTGGGCGGCGCGCATGGAGGAGAACAGGCCGAGCGTGCGGCCGCCGGCCGCCTCGATCAGTTCGGCCAGCTCATCGAGCATGTCGCCGCGGGTGCCCTCCCGTCCCGGGCGGGCCAGGTGCTTGGCGACGTACAGGATGCCCTGCTTGCCGTAGTCGAACGGCGAGCCGACGTCGAGGCCCTTCCAGACGGGGGCGTCCTCGGACTCGGTGCCCTCCGGGGCGAGACCGAGGGAGGCGCCCACCCCGTTGAAATCGCCGCCGAGCTTGAGCGTGGCCGAGGTGAGGACCACCGAACGGTCGGCGAAGAGCTTCTCCCGGAGGAGACCCGACACGGACATGGGGGCCACGCGCAGCGAGGCTCCGAAGCGTTCGTGCCGTTCGTACCAGACGACGTCCCACTCGGAGCCGTTCGTGATGCGCTCCGACACGTCGTGGATCGACTCCACGGAGGCGAGCGCCTGCTTACGGACGGCGTCCTCGTCCTGGACCGACTTGTCCCGGGTCGAGCCGAGCGCCGTGATGACCGTACGCGCGGCGTCACGGAGCGCCATGAGCGCGTATCCGAGGTCCTCGGGGATCTCCTCCAGCCGGCCGGGCAGGGCCAGCTCCATCAGCCGCTCGAAACCCTCCGATGCGGTCTGCAGCTGGTCCGCCGCCTTTTCGTTGACGAGCTTCGCGGCGCGGCGCACCGCGCGGTTCACCTGGCCGGGGGTGAGCTCGCCCGTGGCGACGCCGGTGACGCGGGAGACCAGCTCGTGCGCCTCGTCCACGATCAGCACCTCGTGCTGCGGCAGGACGGGGGCGCCCTCGATGGCGTCGATGGCGAGCAGCGCGTGGTTGGTGACGATCACGTCGGAGAGCTTGGCGCGCTCGCGGGCCGCTTCGGCGAAGCACTCCGCCCCGTAGGCACACTTCGAGGCGCCCAGGCACTCCCGTGAGGAGACGGAGACCTGGGACCAGGCACGGTCCGACACGCCGGGGGTGAGGTCGTCCCGGTCGCCGGTCTCGGTCTCGTCCGCCCAGTCCCGCATCCGCAGGAGGTCCTGGCCCAGCTTGCTGGTGGGAGCGGCCGCCTCGAACTGGTCGAAGAGCCCCTCCTCCTCGTCCTGCGGCATGCCTTCGTGGAGGCGGTGCAGACACAGATAGTTCGATCGGCCCTTGAGCATGGCGAACTGGGGGCGGCGGCGCAGCAGCGGATGCAGGGCGTCCACCGTGCGCGGCAGGTCCCGCTCCACGAGCTGGCGCTGCAGGGCGAGGGTGGCCGTGGCGATCACCACGCGCTCCCCGTGCGCCAGGGCGGGCACCAGGTAGCCGAGGGACTTGCCGGTGCCGGTACCGGCCTGGACCAGCAGGTGGGAGCCGTCGTCGATCACCTCGGCGACGGTCTCGGCCATGGAGACCTGGCCAGGGCGTTCCGTGCCGCCGACAGCGGTGACGGCGGCGTGCAGGAGCTCGGGGAGGGAGGGCTTCGTCATAGCGCGACCACCCTACGGTGCCCCACTGACAACGCGGCGATCAAGGCTGGTGGAGGGGGTTCGCCACGGTGCCGTGGACAGCCGCGTGCGGGCGCTGGGACCGGTCGCGGTAACCGTCGAGGTGGAGCCGGTTCCGGTTCAGGCACAGCCGCTCGATACGGGGTGTGAGCAGGTCGAACATCTCGTACCGCTCCTTCAGCTCGGGGAAGCGCGCCTGGTACCGCAGGATCTCGGCGCGCACCGACGACCAGAAGTCGGCCTCCGACACGTCGAGTTGCTCCTCGCACAGGGGCGCGAAGTAGCGGAAGACGCCCACGAAGAGACCCGAGTGGATGAACTGTGTCAGGAAACCGGGGGGTTCCGTGAGGAGTACGTCGCGTACGGCGTCCGGCATCGAGTCCTGCTCGGGCAGCGGCACGGAGCTGACGTTGACGTCGTCCACGAAGTCCTTCACCGCGAGCCGGACGGGCACGTCCTTCTCGTCGAACACCACGATCGTGTTCTCCCCGTGAGGGGAGAACACCGTCCCGTAGCGGTACAGGAAGTGCAGCAGCGGAGGCAGCAACGCGGCGAAGAGCCGGCGCAGCCACACCGCGGGGGTGAGTCCCGAGCGTTCCACGAGCTCCGCGACGAAGGCCCGGCCGTCGGGGTCGGTGTGTGCGAGGGAGGCGAGGGTGCGGGCGCGCTCACCGGGAGCGAGGTAGCGGCTGACGGGCTCGCGCCAGATCGCGCCGAGCAGCTCTCTGTACTGGTACGGGACTTCCGGCAGTCCGTCGTACACGGGGTGCTCGACAGCGACCGAGGCCACTTCCCCGAGCAGGATCACTCCGCACTCGTCGCGCAGGTAGGGGTCCGCGTCGCGCAGTGCGTGCATCCACGCCGTGACGGCCGGGGCGGCGACCGTACGGCCCGTCGGCAGACCGCGCCACACGAGGGTGTTGAGGACCGAGAGGGGGAGTTTCACGGTGTGCCGGTCGGGACGGGAGATGTTGAGGAAGGTACGGATGGACTGCTGGGGAAGGCGCAGGTCGCCGTCGCTGCAGAGCGGGACGATGGCGTCATCGGCGATGGAGGAGGCGAAGAGCGGCAGCACGATCTCGTCCCACTGCCAGGGGTGCACGGGGAGGTAGAGGTACTCCTCCGGATCCAGGTCGCGTGCGCGCAGTAAGTCGGCGAAACACTCCCGGGTGTCGGCGGTGAGCTCGCGGGCGTAGAGCTGCTCGGCGGTCTCCAGTCCCGCGACGCCCCGGTACGCGGCGAGGCCGGTGTGGACCGCGATCCACGGGAGGGTCGTGTGGCGGCGGGCCTCGGGAGCCCACCGGTCGGTGTCGCCCGCGGAGAAGCCGACGCGTCCCTTGTTGAGGACGATCCACGGATGCCCGGTCTGATGGCCTTCGAGCTCCGCGTAGCCGAGATCGGCGAGGCGGGCGGCGCTCAGTGCCGTGTGGTCGAGCCGGGCGTCGGCGCCGAGCGTGACGGTGAGCTCGCGGATGAGGTGCCCGAGCGTGGCTCCGTCCAGACCCAGCGTGCGGCGGGCCAGCACGAGGAACCGCACGGGGTCGCAGAACGGAAGAGCCGGCCCGTCGCCCTCGGTGAGGGTCAGGCCGGCCGGGTCCACATACCAGCTGCCGTACGAGCCGCGGCGGGCGCGGAAGGTGAGGCGGACGCCCTCGTTCCCTTCCGGCGCGGCCCCGTCCTGCTCCGCCGCTCCGGTCAGCGGCGGATGTTCAGGTCGCGCCGCCGGTTCATGCTGCCTCGGCTCTTGATGCTGCGTCGGTCGTTCGTGCTGTGGCGGCCGGACGCGTGGTCCTGTTGGTTCGAGGTGGAGGCGGTAGGTGCGAGGGGCCGTGTCCTCCTCCCCTGCCGGTACGTCTTCCGGGGCCGGTACGGGACGGATGATCTCCTCGTACGCGAACTCCCCGATCATCTTGGCCAGCAGGCGGCGTCCGGCCCCTCGCCATCTGTCCCGGTTCAGTTCGGGCGGGTCGTACAGCTCGGCGGCGGGGCGGGAAACGTGACGGGCGGACGGATTCGGCACGGGGACTCCTCAGTGAGGGAACCGGATCGGGTCGAGCGGTGTACTAGAAGTGATCGGGTCAGAGGACGGCGCGCAGGGCCCGGTCACGGACCATGAGTGCCGCGCGTTTGTCGGGCAGCTCCACTTCGGCGGAGAAGCGGAAGCCGGCGCTCAGAAATGCGGAGACGGAAGGGGTGTTGCGCAGGTCGGGTTCTGCTACGACGCGTGTACAGGCGGGGCGGTGGTCGAGCACCAGATCGGCGACGGCTCTCAGCAGTGAACTGCCGAGCCCACGGCCGCGGTTGGCGACGCCACCGATCAGGAGGTGGATTCCGGTGTCGTGCGGGCGCGACGGGTAGTGGCGGGCCAGCGGGTCGAGGTCCGCCCGGTAGATCTCCCAGTAGCTCATCGGCACGCCCTCCAGCACGCCCAGGCAGGGGACGCTGCGCCCGTCTCCGTCGAGCTGGGCGCGCAGGTGGGTCTCGGTGACGGCTTCGGGACCCGACAGTTCCCAGAAGGCGGCCACGGCAGGGTCGTTCATCCAGCGGCTGATGAGCGTGAGGTCGCGGGCGATGCGCACCGGTACGAGTTGGAAGACACCGGCGTCGGTGGTGGCCGGGCCCCATCCACCGACGCCGTCCAGGAGGTCGTCCGACGCGGCGGCCCGGCCGTCGCCCTCGGCCAGCAGGGCGACGAGCTCGTCGGGCAGGCGCAGGTCGAGGGTGTCCGCGCAGTCGGCGCCGGCTGCGGCGGGATCGCTTCCGGCAGCGGTGGCGGTGCCGGTATCGGTGTCGGTGCTCGCATCGGTGGGGGTCACAGCGACGCTCCTGTCAGGAGAAGGGGGGCATGTTCCTCAGGAATGAAGGGGGTTGGCGATGGTGACGTAGACGGACTGGGTGTCGACCGGGCCGACGAGCTCGTCGAGGCCGTGCAGCCGGGTCAGCAGGTTGGCCTTGCACCGCAGCACGGGTGAATCGAGCAGCATCCGGGGCAGCGGGGTCCGCAACCGGTCGGGGCCGGACGCGACGTCGCCGAGGAAGCGGCGGAAGGCGGCGAGCAACAACCGCTCGTCTGCGAGCCGTTCGGCGCCGAGGGCTCCGATGAGGCCGAGGACGTTGTTGATGCCGAGGTAGTAGGCGAACCGCTCGTCCGTCACCTCGTCGGAGACGAAGGTGTCGCTGGCGCGGCCGATGCCGGCGAGCCGGCGTTCGAGTTCGGCACGCCGGGACTCGCGGAAGTAATAACCCTGGTTGTCACGGTAACGGCCGCCGACGGGCCAGCCGTGGGAGTCGAGTTGAAGGAGGGTGTTCTGCTGGTGCGCTTCCAGGGCGACCCCCGCTTCGCTGTCCAGCCACAGCACGGGGCGTACGACGCTTTCGAGATACCGCAGGAACCACTCGGCGGCCACGGCTCCGCGAGGGCGCCCTGTCCGTCCGGCGAGACGGGTGACGGTCTCGGCGAGCCGCGAGCGCACCGTGCCGTACTCCTGGCAGGCGGGCAGCGCCGACGGCCGGGGTGAGACGAGTCCGGCGATGCAGGTGGCGTCGTCGCCGGGGCCGAAGGGGTTGTGCCGGATCATGACGTCGAGCCCGGGCACGGGTGCGCCGTCGGGGCCGGTGACGCCGAGCCAGGCGGGGTCGCGGACCACGTCGAACGAGGGGTGGACCGACTGCCACTCTTCGGCGAGGCCGCTGCGCAACAGGCGGTGGACCTCGACGCCACGGTGGAGTTCCTTGCGGAGGTTCTCACGACGGGAGTTGGTGATGCGCAGGCCGAGCGAGAGCTTCAGCATGGCGGGGGCGCCGGAGCGGTAGAGGGTGCGGACGGAGGAGGTGGGGTGCCAGGGGGCGCCATGCGGGCCCAGATCCTGGAGGAGCCCGGCATCGAGCAGTTCGGCGGCGGCGGGGCGGTGCCGCAGCTCGCGGATCTGCCAGGGGTGCACCGGCAGGGCGACACGGCCGTCCGGCAGCGGTAGGTCCGCACCGGCGAGGCGGGCGGTGAGCTGGTCGGCGGGGACGGTGCGGCCGCGCTCGGTCCAGGCCGAGTCGGAGGCCAGTACGGAGCGGTCGACGGCCAGCCAGTGCAGGGCGAACGCGCCGCGCAACTCCGGTGAGTAGAGGCGGGATTCGGTGTCGGACAGGCCCTCGCGGCTCTTGGGGGTCGGGTGGAGGGGGTGCCCGAGGAGCAGGGATTGTTCGGCGGCGAGGAAGAGGTCGGGCTCGTCGTCGGGCCTGCTGCGCCGGTCGGCGATGAACTCGGCGGTGCGCCGGACCGAGTCGGCGACCCGGCCCACCAGGTCGGCGCCGTCGACGGTATCGACTGCTTCGGCCGCAGTCGCTTCGTCGGCGCTGGTCTCCGCGGTCGCGGCGGTGCCCACCTCTGGGGTGGTCGCGGCGCGGCGGGCGGTTTCCCTGCTGAGGAGGGCCGCGACGGTGACGGCGTCCACCGGCGGGGCACCCGCCGGGCCTTCCTCCAGGCAGGGGAGGCTGAAGCGGTGCCAGCCGGTCGCCGACCAGTACTGGACGGGGACGAGCAGGGCCGTTCCGCTGGCCTCCAGAGGGATGCGCAGGACTCCGCGGTCCGGTGCCGGGAGGTTGTTCTCCCTCACCCAGCAGCGCAGGAGGTTCTCGACGGCCGCCGCCTGTGCGGCGGTGTACGCGTCGGGGTGCTCCAGCAGGTCGTTGGGGGTGCCGCGCAGGCACTCGGACTCCTGGGCTCCACCCTTCTGCCGTGGGACCGTACCGGACTCCGCCACCAGTGAGGTGTGCGCGCCGCACGCGTCTGGTGCGTGGGGGTGAGGGCGGCCTTCGGATGCGGGGGTGGCGTTCAAGAGGGCTTCCTTGTGAGGTTTGTGAGGTTGCTCGGAGCTCCGTGTGGCGACAGGTCAGGTGCGTGTCCGGCGGTGCGTGTCCGCCGGGTGCGGCCGGGACCGGTCTTGGTCATCCGTGGTGGGCGCGGGCCGCGGCCACCAGTGCGTCGGCCAGGCGGTCGAGGACCGCGGCGGCTTGTTCGTCGGTGATGGTCAGCGGGGGGAGGAGTCGTACGACGCTGGAGTGGCGGCCGCCGAGTTCGACGATCAGGCCCCGGCGCAGGCACTCGCGCTGGACGGCCGCCGCGAGTTCGGGGGCCGGCGGGCAGGGCCGCGCGGCCGTCGGAAGGTCGTCTGCACGCGCGTCGCCCGACGGTCCGGACTCCGCGGCGACCGGCACCGTATCCGTATCCGGGTCCACCAGTTCCACGCCGATCATCAGGCCCCGGCCGCGGACTTCGCCGATGCAGGGGTGTTCGGCGGCCAGGGAACGGAGTGGGGTGAGCATGCGGGAGCCGAGGGTGGCGGCGCGTGCGGCGAGGCCGTTCTCACGGACATAGGCGAGGGTAGCCGCGCCCGCGGCCATGGCGAGCTGGTTGCCGCGGAAGGTGCCGGCGTGCGCGCCGGGCGGCCAGACGTCGAGGTCGTCGCGGTACACCACGACCGCCAGCGGGAGACTGCCGCCGATCGCCTTCGAGAGCACCATCACGTCGGGGGTGACACCGCTGTGCTCGACGGCCCAGAACGCGCCGGTCCTGCCGACGCCCGTCTGCACCTCGTCCGCGATGAGCGGGATGCCGCGTGCGGCGGTGATCTCGCGCATCCGGCGGAGCCAGGCATCGGGCGCCGGGAAGACTCCGCCCTCCCCCTGGACCGGTTCGAGGATCATGCCGGCGGGTGTCGGTACGCCGGATTTGGTGTCGTCGAGGAGGTTCTCGGTCCATCGGGCGGACAGTTCCGCGCCGCGAGCACCGCCGATGCCGAAGGGGCAGCGGTAGTCCTGTGGGTAGGGCAGGCGCGCGACGCGTACGTCACGTGCGCCGCCGGAGACTTCCAGGGCTCCGGCCGTCATCCCGTGGTAGGCGCCGGTGAAGGCCAGCATGCCGTCCCGGCCGGTGGCCGCGCGGACCAGTTTCAGCGCCGCCTCCACCGCGTCCGTGCCGGCGGGGCCGCAGAACTGGATCCGGGCACGGTCCGCCAGGCCTTGCGGCAGCGTCTGGAACAGCTCGGTGATGAAGGCGTCCTTGACGGGCGTCGCCAGGTCGAGGACGTGGAGCGGCGCCCCGGAATCGAGGACCTTCCTGATCGCTTCGAGCACCACGGGGTGGTTGTGGCCGAGCGCGAGGGTCCCGGCGCCCGAGAGGCAGTCGAGGTAGCGGTTCCCGTCGGCGCCCTCGATCGTCAGGCCCCGGGCCCGGACCGGCACGATCGGCAGCGCACGCGCGTAGGTGCGCGCCGCCGACTCCCGCGCCGACTGGCGCCGCAGGATCCCCTCCTGAGCCACGGAACGGGAAGGGCCCTCCTGAGCCACGGAAGGGGAAGGCCCATCGGGCTCCGGTCCCGGACTCGGGACGGAGTCCGGCGCTGTACGCGGTGCGGGCTGCGTCACGGAACGTCCTGCGGACACCGCCGCGGGCGCAGGCTCGGTCACGGCCACGACTGTTGGTCCTCCCGCTGGGGACGAGCGCGTCCGTCCGGTGCGACTCCGGGGAGCTCCATGTGGGCGGACACGGGGGCGAGTTGGCAGGGGGATGAACGCAGGACGCGGCTCCCCCGTACGTACCAACGACGAGGGCGGCGGAGGATCACGGGTCAACAGAAGATCCTTGCCGTGACGGAACCGTTGCCCTTCCGTCGGCCGTCCCCAACGGCACCGGCATAGTGTGGGGGCCGTTCATCAGCGACAGGTGCGCCGCTCCCCCGAGCAAATCGGAGCAAATCCAGCGAAGGGGTGCCGCACCGGTGGCGACGGGTGTTCCGCACCCGGATGTCCAGCACTTTGGAACGATTTCGAGGCCCAGGGGGATTCTCACCATGCGACCCATACGTCCGCTCTTCACCGTTCGCAATAGGAGGAGCGTGCGCACCAGAACCTCCCCCGTGGCGGCCGCTCTGGCGCTCGGCGCGACTCTCGCGCTGACCGCCACCGCCTGTGGCCCCGGCGAGGACAACGCCGGCGGCGACTCGTCCTCCTCGCAGCCCGGCGACAGCAACGGCGGCGACAAGCTCAAGATCCCGGACGACCTGAAGAACAAGCTCAAGGAGCACGGGTTCGACCTGGACGAGTGGAAGAACGGCGCCTGGAAGAACTGGGACAAGGACGACTGGCTCCGCGAGGCGGGCGACTACGTCAACCCGATCATCGAGGACCTGTGGGACCCGGACCGGATGCGGGACGCGGACAAGAACCCCGACCGGGGCGTCGACGACAATGACATCTCCAGTGACCAGGGCGTGACCGACCCGACGCCCGAGCCCGTCGAGGCGGCGGCGGTCAAGACGCCCTACCACGGCCAGGCCCCCGCGTCGGGCAAGCTGTTCTTCGACAGCCCCGAGGGTTCGATGGTCTGTTCCGCCACGGTCGTGAAGGACCCGGCCCACCCCGGCAAGTCCAACATGGTGTGGACCGCGGGCCACTGTGTGCACGCCGGCGCCAAGGGCGGCTGGTACCGCAACATGGTCTTCGTCCCGTCGTACAACGACAGCGGCAAGTCGGCCGCGGAACTGCGGAACGCCCCCAAGGAAGAGGTCGCTCCGTACGGCGTCTGGTGGGGCGACTGGGCGCAGACCTCCGACCAGTGGATCGAGCAGGGTGGTCCGACGGGCGGCAAGGGCGCCCCGTACGACTTCGCGGTCATGCACGTGAAGCCCGAGAAGGGCAGCGAGGGCAAGTCGCTTGAGGAGACCGTCGGTTCGGCGCTGCCGGTGGACTTCAACGCGCCCGCCGTGCCGCAGATCAAGAACATGACGGCGACCGGCTACCCGGCCGCTCCGCCCTTCGACGGCCAGAAGCTGTTCCAGTGTGCCGACAAGCCGGGCCGGCTCTCGCTCAGCAAGCCCGACCCGACGATGTACCGCATCGGCTGCACCATGACCGGCGGTTCGTCCGGCGGCGGCTGGGTCGCCCAGGGGCAGGACGGCAAGCCCGCCCTGGTCTCGAACACCTCCATCGGCCCGGTGACGGCCGGTTGGCTCGCCGGTCCGCGCTTCGGCAAGGAGGCCAAGGGCATCTACGGCGCGGTCAGCAAGAAGTTCGCCGGTCAGTAGTCCGACCGAGATGGACTGACGGATCGATGGATCGCCGCGGCGGCGGGGCGCCGGAAACCTTCACCACCCCGCCGCCGTTCGTCCCTCATCCCGCAGGCATAGTGGGGTGTCGCGTCACCGCGCGGTTCCCGCGGATCTCCGCGACCACACATGACAAGTACATGGCACATACGTACATGACGAATACACGTTCCAACGGGGGTAACAGCAGCATGCGTTCCACTCGTGCGCCCTTCGCGCGCAGCCGCGGACGGCGGGTCGCGCTCGCCGCCACCGGGCTGGCGGCGACCCTGGCGCTCACCGCCACGGCCTGCGGCCCGAGCGACGACAAGGCGAGCGACAAGCCGGACTCCACGACGTCCCAGGG
The DNA here is from genome assembly GCF_055607265.1 of Streptomyces sp. NPDC037013. NCBI lineage: Bacteria > Bacillati > Actinomycetota > Actinomycetes > Kitasatosporales > Streptomycetaceae > Streptomyces > Streptomyces sp. NPDC037013. Next base: position 691,442 of record NZ_JBVJRV010000005.1, read on the forward strand.
ATCCGACGGTTCCGGTTCCGGTGCCGACTCCGAGCTGCCCGGCGGTCTCGCCGACAAGCTCAAGGAGAAGGGCATCGACCTGGACGACTGGAAGAACGGCGCCTGGAGGAACTGGGACAAGGACGACTGGGTGCGCGAGGCCAAGGACTTCGCCAACCCGGTCATCAAGGGGCTCTGGAAGCCCGAGCGGATGAAGAAGGCCAAGGACCCGAACAAGACCATCGCCGCGAAGGACGCGGCCGCCGACCAGGGCGCCACCGACCCCGAGCCGGCGCCGGTGCGGGCCAAGCCCGAGAAGACGCCGTACCACGAGAACGCGGCGCCCGTCGGCAAGATCTTCTTCGACTCCCCCGAGGGTTCGATGGTCTGCTCCGGCACGGTCGTGAAGGACCCGCGCAACCCGGGCAAGTCGAACCTCGTGTGGACCGCGGGCCACTGCGTGCACGCGGGCAAGAACGGCGGCTGGTACCGCAACATCGCCTTCGTGCCGTCCTACAACGACCTGGGCAAGTCCGAGGCCGCGCTGCGCAACGCGGCTCCCCAGGAGATCGCTCCTTACGGCCAGTACTGGGCCGACTGGGTCTCGACCTCCAACGAGTGGATCGACGGCGGCGGTCCGACGGGCGGCGCCGGCGCGACGTATGACTACGCCGTCATGCACGTGAAGCCGGAGCAGGGCGGCAAGTCCCTGGAGGAGACCGTCGGCAACGCGCTCGACGTCGACTTCTCGACCCCCTCCGTACCGTCCGTCAGCTCCATGGGCGCCTGGGGCTACCCCGCCGCCCCGCCGTACGACGGCCTGATGATGCACAAGTGCGTCGACAAGCCGGGGCGCCTCTCGCTGTCGCCGTCCCTGCCGACGATGTACCGCATCGGCTGCACCATGACCGGCGGTTCGTCCGGCGGCGGCTGGTTCCGGGTGGTGGGCGACAAGACGAAGCTCGTCTCGAACACCTCGATCGGCCCGGCCGAGAACACCTGGCTCGCCGGCCCCCAGCTGGGCCGGGGCGCCGAGCAGGTCTACGACATGATGAGCAAGAAGTACGGCTCGCAGTAGCCGCCCGCACACCTGCCTGACGCGCGAAGGCCCGCCCCCTGCGAAAGGGGGCGGGCCTTCGCCGTGCCCACGGGTGGGCGAACCGCCGGGTGCGTCGGACTCAGTGCGCGGCCGGCACGTACGGAGCGAGCTCCGCCGCGAGCTCCTCGTGCACCTGCGCCTTGAGCAGGGTGCCCTCGGCCGTGTGCTCCTCGGAGAGCACCTCGCCCTCGGCGTGCACCCGCGAGACGAGCTGGCCGTGGGTGTACGGGACGAGGGCCTCGAGCTCCACCGCGGGGCGCGGCAGTTCGGTGTCGATGAGCTGGAGCAGCTCCGCGATACCGGCACCGGTGCGCGCGGAGACGGCGATCGCGTGCTTCTCGTTGCGCAGAAGGCGCTGGAGGACCAGCGGGTCCGCCGCGTCCGCCTTGTTGATCACGACGATCTCGGGGACGTCGGTGGCGCCGACGTCGCGGATCACTTCGCGCACGGCCGCCAGCTGCTCCTCCGGGACCGGGTGCGAGCCGTCCACCACGTGCAAGATGAGGTCGGAGTCGCCGACCTCCTCCATGGTGGAGCGGAACGCCTCGACCAGGTGGTGCGGCAGGTGCCGGACGAACCCGACGGTGTCGGCCAGGGTGTAGACCCGGCCGGTCGGCGTCTCGGCCCGGCGCACGGTCGGGTCGAGGGTGGCGAACAGCGCGTTCTCCACCAGGACGCCCGCGCCGGTGAGGCGGTTGAGCAGGGAGGACTTGCCCGCGTTCGTATAACCGGCGATGGCGACCGAGGGCACCTTGTTGCGTCGGCGCTCCTGGCGCTTGATGTCGCGGCCGGTCTTCATCTCCGCGATCTCCCGGCGCATCTTCGCCATCTTCTCGCGGATCCGTCGCCGGTCCGTCTCGATCTTGGTCTCACCGGGTCCACGGGTGGCCATGCCGCCACCGCCGCCGCCACCCATCTGACGGGAGAGCGACTGACCCCAGCCGCGGAGCCTGGGCAGCATGTACTGCATCTGCGCCAGGGCAACCTGCGCCTTGCCCTCTCGGGACTTGGCGTGCTGGGCGAAGATGTCGAGGATCAGGGCGGTCCTGTCGACCACCTTGACCTTGACGACGTCTTCGAGGTGGATCAGCTGGCCGGGGCTGAGCTCACCGTCGCAGACGACGGTGTCGGCTCCGGTCTCGAGCACGATGTCGCGCAGCTCCAGGGCCTTGCCGGAGCCGATGTACGTCGCCGGGTCGGGCTTGTCGCGGCGCTGGACGACGCCGTCGAGCACGAGCGCGCCCGCCGTCTCGGCGAGGGCGGCCAGCTCCGCGAGGGAGTTCTCCGCATCCTGGACCGTTCCCGAAGTCCAGACGCCGACGAGCACGACGCGCTCCAGACGGAGCTGTCGGTACTCGACTTCGGTGACGTCCTCGAGCTCGGTGGAGAGCCCCGCGACGCGGCGCAGGGCCGCGCGCTCGGAGCGGTCGAACTGGTCGCCGTCCCGGTCTCCGTCGATCTCGTGGCTCCAGGCGACGTCCTCTTCCATCAGGGCATCGGCCCGAAGACCTTCGGGGTAGTTCTGCGCGAAGCTCTGTGCGTCCTGGGAAGGGGAAGAAGAGGAGGTCATTTGGTCCTTACGTCGATACGTGGATGGGAAAGGCGACGGATGCGGGATCCGTCACAGTCGACAACGCCGGAGCCCGTCCGGAGATTCCCGGATCCCGCCGGGACCGTCCCTGAGATGTCCCCGAGGGGATGTCCCGGAGAACGTCCCGGACCGGAAAGCACGGGCGTGCCCCGGAAAGCACGGGCGTGCCGTCGACCAGAAGATGGTTGCACGACACGGCCCGTCTCGTCACCCGGGTTATTTCGCGGTCTTCCAGTCCGGGTGCCCCGGCATCGGCGGGGTCTTCTTCCCGTACAGCCAGCCGTCGAAGAACCCGCTCAGGTCACGGCCGGCCACCAGGGACGCGAGCCGCACGAAGTCCTCGGTCGCGACGTTGCCGTCGCGGTGGATGCGCACCCATTCGCGCTCCACCCGGTCGAAGGCGCGCTGCCCGATCTCCTGGCGCAGGGCGTAGAGCACCAGGGCGCTGCCGTCGTAGACGACGGGACGGAAGATGCTGATCTTCTTGCCCGGCTTGGGTCCCTTCGGCCTGGCCGGCGGCCCGCCCGCCGCCCGCCAGCTGTCCGACTGCGCGTAGGCGGCCCGCATCCGGGTGGCCAGCGGCTTGCCCGCCTTCTCCTCGGAGAAGAGGGCCTCGTACCAGGTGGCGTGGCCTTCGTTGAGCCAGAGATCGGACCAGTTCCGCGGGCTGACGCTGTCGCCGAACCACTGGTGGGCGAGCTCGTGCACCATGATCGATTCGACGTACCACTCGGGGAACTCGGGGCGGGTGAAGAGCTCTCTCTCGAAGAGAGAGAGCGTCTGTGTCTCCAGTTCGTAGCCGGTCTGGGCGTGGGCGATGAGCAGGCCGTAGGCCTCGAAGGGGTAGCGGCCGACCTTCCCCTCCATCCAGCCGATCTGGCCCGGGGTCCTCTTCAGCCAGCGCTCCAGCACCTTGCGGTCCTTCGTGGGCACCACGTCGCGCACCGGAAGGCCGTGCGGGCCCTCCCGCCACAGCACACTGGAGCGGCCGATCGACACCTGGGCCAGCTCGGTCGCCATCGGGTGGTGCGTGCGGAAAACGCTGGTGGTGGCACCGGCGTGCCGGGTCCTGTCGACCGGGAGGCCGTTGGCGACGGCGGTGAGCTCCTTCGGAGCGGTGACCCGGAAGGTGAACTCGGCCTTGTCCGAGGGGTGGTCGTTGCACGGAAAGACCAGGTGGGCGGCGTCGGCCTGGTTGGCCATGGCGAGCCCGTCCCCGGTGCGCAGCCAGCCGCCCTCGCCGTTCTTCGTGGGGACGGGGTCGCTGGTGTGCCGGACGGTGATCCGCAGCTGTTCGCCGTGCTGGACCGGGTGGGCGGGCGTGACGACCAGGTCCTCGCCGCTGCTCTCGTGGCGTGCGGGTTCGCCGTTCACCTCGACGGAACGCACCTTGCCGTGGGTGAAGTCGAGATTCACGTGCTCCAGGGGGGCGCTCGCCACGGCGTCGATCTTGGTGACGGCGTCCAGGGGTTTGCCGTTGTCACCGCGGTAGGTGAAGGCGATGTCGTACGCCGTCACGTCGTACCCGGGGTTGCCGAGGTGCGGGAAGAGGGGGTCGCCGATGCCGAGCGGAGTGGCCGGTGAGGGGGCGCTCGCCGCGACGAGGGCGGCGGAGGCGGTCGCCGCGATCAGTGCGGCGGCGATACGGGGGGTGCGAAGGGCCTTCGGCCGACAGGCCGTTGCCCGAGGGGTGAGCAGCATGAACTACCGCTATCAGCGCGCGTCTTCCCGGAGGTGACGGCGCGCGCCGGGCCACCCGAACGAGTCTGCCGAGGGGGTGCCTCAGCGGTGCGCGGGGTGCCTCAGTACGCCGCTGCGGCCGGGTGCTGGGCGCGGTTCACGTCGTAGACGCCGGGAACGGCCCGCATGGCGCGCATCAGGCCCGGCAGGTGTGCCGCGTCGGGGAGTTGCAGCGTGTACGTGTGGCGTACGCGCTGCTGGGTCGGCGGTTCCACGGTGGCCGAGATGATCGCCACGCCTTCCAGGGCGATCGCTTCGGTGAGGTCGGCGAGCAGATGGGCCCGGCCGAACGATTCGGCGATCAGGGTGACGCGGCACTCGGCGGTGTCCCCCCAGCGCACGCCGATCTCCGGGCGCCCCACTTCCTTCATCCGCGCCACGGCGGGACAGCCCACCCGGTGGACGGTGACGACGCCCCCTCGGACGGCGAAGGCGGTGACGTCGTCGGGGGGCACCGGGGTGCAGCAGCCGGCGAGGCGCACGGTCGCGCCCTCGCGGTCCACGACGGCGTTCGCGGCGGCGGGCCGGGAGGCCGCGGAGGTCTCCGGTTTGGGCACGGAGACCGGGGCCTGCAGCGGCGGTCGCTGTACGGACGGTGCGGGGGCGGGGGGCGCGGGGTGGGTGGCGAGCCAGCGCCGGATGGCGATCCGCGCGGCCGGTGTGCGCGCGTGGTCGAGCCACTCGCGCGAGGGCCCGGAGACGAGGTCCTGGCCCATGAGCAGCTGGACCGTGTCGCCGTCCCGCAGGACGGTGCTGAGCGTCGCCAGGCGGCCGTTGACGCGCGCGCCGATGCAGGCGTGCGCGTCCTCGCCGTACTGGGCGTACGCGGCGTCCACGCAACTGGCGCCCGCGGGCAGGCCGAGCGTGCCGCCGTCGGGCCGGAAGACGGCGATCTCACGGTCCTGGGCGAGGTCCTCGCGCAGCGTCGACCAGAAGGTGTCGGGGTCGGGGGCGGCCTGCTGCCAGTCGAGGAGCCGGGAGAGCCAGCCGGGCCTCGTCGGGTCCACCCGCTCGTCCTCGGCGCCGTCCGAGGGCTCCTCCGAAGGAGGAGCGTAGGGATTGCGCAGGGCGACCACGCCCGCCTCGGCGACCTGGTGCATCTGGTGCGTGCGGATGAGGACTTCGGCGACTTCCCCGTCGGAGCGGGTCACGGCCGTGTGCAGCGACTGGTAGAGGTTGAACTTCGGTACGGCGATGAAGTCCTTGAACTCCGAGACGACCGGGGTGAAGCAGGTGTGCAGCTCCCCCAGGACTCCGTAGCAGTCGGCGTCTTCGTTGACGAGGACGAGGATGCGGCCGAAGTCCGATGCGCGCATCTCGCCGCGCTTGCGGTGCACGCGGTGGACGGAGACGGAGTGCCGCGGCCTGATGAGCACCTCCGCGGTGATGCCCGCGTCGCGCAGCACACCGCGCACCTCGCCCGCGATGTCGCCCAGGGGATCGCTGTCGCTCGCCTCGTTGGCCGCGATCAGGGCCTTGACCTCGGCGCACTCCTGCGGATGGAGGATCGCGAAGACGAGGTCCTCCAGCTCGGTCTTGAGTGCCTGCACACCGAGGCGCTCGGCGAGGGGGATCAGGACGTCCCGGGTCACCTTGGCGATGCGGGCCTGTTTCTCGGGGCGCATGACGCCGAGGGTGCGCATGTTGTGCAGCCGGTCGGCGAGTTTGATCGACATGACGCGGACGTCGTTTCCGGTGGCGACGAGCATCTTGCGGAAGGTCTCGGGCTCGGCGGCCGCTCCGTAGTCGACCTTTTCCAGCTTGGTGACGCCGTCGACCAGGTAGCAGACGTCGTCGCCGAACTCGGCCCGCACCTGGTCGAGCGTGACGTCGGTGTCCTCGACGGTGTCGTGCAGGAGGGACGCGGTCAGGGTCGTGGTCTCCGCGCCGAGCTGGGCGAGGATCAGGGTCACCGCGAGCGGGTGCGTGATGTACGGCTCACCGCTCTTGCGCATCTGGCCGCGGTGGGAGGACTCGGCGAGGACGTACGCGCGGCGCAGCGGCTCCAGGTCGGCGTCCGGGTAGTGGGCGCGGTGGGCCTCGGCCACATGGCCGATCGCGTCGGGGAGTCGGTCCCGGGTGCCGGATCCCAGCAGGGCGGCACGGCCGAGCCTGCGCAGGTCGAGACGGGCGCGGCCGCGCCTGCGCTGGACCCCGGGCGTCACGGGGCCGGGCGCGGCTGGGTTGGTGGCCTCCGCACTCATGAGCACCTCCGGCTGGGTCGACCGGCGGTGAGCGGACGGCGGCGTACTCCGTCCGGGCCGGTGCTTGATGCTACCGAGCCCATCACGTGGTGCTGACCGCCTCTCGCCGAGCGTGAAACGGATCACCCATTCGAGCGACAGTTCATGGGAGTACCGTTTCGAGCCATTCGGACGTGATCTCGCCTTCCGCGACGATCACGGCGCCGCCGGTCATCTCGATCTCCCCGTCGGGCCGCTCGGTGATCACCAGGCGGCCGCCGGGCAGGTCGACGGTGTACGTGGCCGGGGCTCCGGTCACGGCCGGGTCCAGGCCGTCCCTGCGGGCCGCTGCGACGGCGACGGCGCAGGCGCCGGTGCCGCAGGAGCGGGTCTCGCCCGCGCCGCGCTCGTGCACGCGCATGGCGACGTGGCGCGGGCCGCGGGGGACGACGAACTCGACGTTCACCCCGTCCGGGTAGGCGGAGGCGGGGCTGAAGGGCGGCGGGTCGTAGAGGGTGCCCGCTTCGGAGAGGTCGTCCACGAAGGCGACCGCGTGCGGATTGCCCATGTTCACGTTGCGCGCGGGCCACCGGTGGTCGCCGACCGCGACGGTGACGTCGCCTTCGGGGAGCAGCGCCTTGCCCATCCCGACGGTGATCTCGCCGCCGGCCTCGGCCTTGGCGATGTGCACGGTCTTCACGCCGCCGCGGGTGGCCACCGCGAGGTCGCCCTCGCCGACGTGTCCCGCGCGCTGGAGGTAGCGGGCGAAGACGCGCACTCCGTTGCCGCACATCTCGGCGACCGAGCCGTCGCCGTTGCGGTAGTCCATGAACCATTCGGCCCGGTCGGCGAGGTGGCGTGCCTCGGGGTGGGCGGCGGAGCGCACGACGTGCAGGAGGCCGTCGCCGCCGATGCCCGCGCGGCGGTCGCACAGGGCGGCCACGGCGGACGGGGGCAGCTCGATGGCGTTGTCCGGGTCGGGGATGATCACGAAGTCGTTCTCGGTCCCGTGCCCCTTGAGGAAGGCGATCCGCGTGCTCATTCCTCGATCGTACGGGGTGGCCACGACACTCGGTCCGGGCGGTGTGGTGGTCCCTGCCGCCGCACGGGGGCGTCCGCCGTGGCGGGCGGCCCTCCGAAGGGCGTCAGCGGAGCCTGGCCACCCGCCACACGGCGAGGGCGACGGCGCCGAGGAACAGCAGGGCGTACGCGGAGACGACCCGCCAGTCCGGCCGGCGCCCGGAGCCGCGCTCGGGCAGCCCCGGCCAGGTGTGCCCGACGCGGCGGGCGGCCATCATGCCCCAGCCGGCGGCGCAGCAGCTGATCAGCAGCCCGAGCATGGCGACCACCGCGCCGCCGTCGCCGAACTCGAAGGCGAGCGGGAAGGCGAACATCAGGGATCCGACCGCGGCCAGGACGACGATGGGCGCGAGCTGCCAGATGCGCAGCCGGCGCTGCGGGCGCAGCTCGACCTCGACCTCGGCCTCCGCCGACATCTCGTCGGCGCCGGGTCCGTCGTCGCTGACGCCGCCCGGGGTCTCGTCGGGACCGTCGGGACTCAGCTGCTCTTCGCCGCCATGTGCGGTGTCACGAGGGCCGGCCTCCATCGCCACGCGCCCTCCTACTTCGGACTCCACCGGTGGATCGATGGTCGATGATGGCACGGTGTCAGGTGCCGGGATGACCGCCTGAGCGTCCCGATGCCATCACGTGATCAGGCTGTGACCGGTCGTTCGATCAACGCCAGTGCGCGTGCCGGGAGTTCCTCGCGGTCGGCCTCGGCCCCACTGAGCCAGTTCACCCGCGGATCGCGGCGGAACCACGAATCCTGGCGGCGCGCGAAGCGTTTGGTGGCGCGCACGGTCTCGGCGCGCGCCTCCTCCTGCGTGCACTCCCCCGCGAGCGCCGTGAGGACCTGCTGGTAGCCGAGCGCACGCGACGCCGTACGCCCTTCGCGCAGCCCCTGCGCCTCCAGCGCGCGCACCTCGTCGACCAGGCCCCGCTCCCACATGCGGTCCACGCGCGTGGCGATGCGCGCGTCGAGTTCGGGGCGCGCCACGTCGACACCGATCTGGACCGTGTCGTACACGGAGTCGTGGCCGGGGAGGTTGGCGGTGAAGGGCCTGCCCGTGATCTCGATGACCTCAAGGGCGCGCACGATCCTGCGGCCGTTGCTGGGCAGGATCGCCCGCGCCGCCTCGGGGTCGGCGGCGGCGAGGCGGAGGTGCAGCGCTCCGGGGCCGCGCAGCGCGAGCTCCTCCTCCAGACGGGCCCGTACGTCCGGGTCGGTGCCGGGGAACTCCAGGTGGTCCACGGCGCCCCGCACGTAGAGGCCGGAGCCGCCGACCAGGATCGGCCAGCGCCCCTCGGCGAGGAGACGGTCGATCTCGGCGCGGGCCAGCTTCTGGTACTCGGCGACGCTGGCGGCCTCCGTGACGTCCCAGATGTCGAGGAGGTGGTGGGGCACGCCGCCGCGCTCCTCGGGCGTCAGCTTGGCGGTGCCGATGTCCATCCCTCGGTAGAGCTGCATGGAGTCGGCGTTGACGACTTCGCCGCCGAGCCGCTGGGCGAGGAAAACGCCCAGATCGGACTTTCCTGCCGCGGTGGGACCGACGACGGCGATGACCCGCGGGGCGGGGGCTGCTCTGCTCACCTCCCCAGTCTCGCAAACCGCGCGCCCCCTTCCCGAACGAGCTACGTGACGGCACGGCTCCGGGGTCGTTGCCTGTTGCGAGGTTCCGGCCGCCGGTTTCGAGGACCGATCACCCGGGCGCCGCAATGAGACGCACCGGGCGGGGCGGGATTTCGCCCACACGAGTAACGTATGGAGTAGATATGGGCGTTTTTGCACGGTTCCGTCGCAAGGCCAAGGACAGCGAAGAGGCGTCGACGACCGAAGCGGCTGCCGCCACGCTCACGGCCGAGCCGGCGGAGGCCGAGGGCTCCCCCGAGGCCGAGGCCGACACCGATGCGAAGCCCGCTGCCGAGGCCGAAGCCAAGGCCAAGGCCGAATCGGATACGGACACGGATACGGGAACGGGCACCGAGGGCGCCGCCGGGAAGGAGCCGGCGGAGGAGACCTCGGAATCCTCGGAGACCGCGGAGTCCACCGAGGCCGCTGCCGAAGCCGGTGCCGCGGAGGGCGTGGAGATCCCGAAGCAGCAGTCCGCCGACGCGGCCGCGGACAGCGAGGCCGGTGAGGGCGCCCGCAAATAGCTCCCCAGCGAGGGAAGGTGAACCCATGGGCTTCCTGGACCAACTGAAGGCCAAGCTCGCCCCTGCCAAGGACAAGGTCGCGGACCTCGCGCAGCAGCACGGGGACAAGATCGACCAGGGTCTGGAGAAGGCGGCGAAGGTCGTCGACGAGAAGACCAAGGGCAAGTACAGCGACAAGATCCACGCGGGTACGGGGAAGGCGAAGGACGCGCTGGACCGTATGGCCGGGTCGGACGAGAGCAGGGACGCGGGCAAGGATGCGGGCGGCAGTGCCACGCCGCCGTCGCCGCCGTCTCCCCCGCCGCCCCCTCCGGCTTCCTGAGCCGCTACGGCGGACGGCCGCGAAGCACCGGGCTTCGCGGCCGCCACCGTGCACCGTGTGCCCCGCGCTGCGCTCTGTGGCCCAGTGCCGTGCCGAGGCCGCCGCACGAGGCAGCCCCCGCGTCAGTCGAGTCCTCTTGCCCCCTGCCCCCGCGCCCCCGTCCGTCTCACGGCCTGCGCACGGCCCTCCTGGCCGCCGCCCCGCACCCCGCGGAGTCCGGGGGCCCGCCGCGACCGGATCGTGCCGCACGCCCGCATGTACCGCCTAGGACCAGGCAGCCACCACATAGCCCACGCCGTACGGCGCGTCCTCGTAGAGCAGCTCGCCGCTCAGTGCCGCGCCGTCCGCCGCGCCGGCGAGCACCTGCCACGGGGCGCGGCCCGCCGCCTTCAGCTCCCACGCCAGCCCCACGTCCAGCGCCTTGAGCGCCGCCACGTCGGCCGTGCCGAGCGCGCGGCCCACCTCCGCGTCGAAACCGGCCGCCCGCTCGTCCAGATACCCCGGGGCCTTCAGCGTGCGGCACGCGCTGGAGTCGCCCATCACCAGCATCGCCACCCGGTCCGCCCGCGCCCCGATCTCCCCTCCGACTTGGATACACCGCTCGGCGGCAAGTGGTTCCCCCACGCCGAGGCCTTCCACCGGAGCGGCCGACCACCGCGCGCGTTCGAGGAGCCAGCCCGCGACGGCGAGCGACGACGGAAGCATCCGCTGCCCGGCCGCGTCGGGTGCCGTGGCAGCGTCGGTGCCCTCGTGCGTCGGCGCGGGGCCGAGACACACGTCGAGGTCCACGCCGAACCCGCGGAAGGACCCACGCGCGCCCTGGGGGTGCGGGCCGCGGCCGCTCTGCTCGGCGGGGCCGAGGACGACGAGCCGGTCGGGCCGGGCGGCGGCGAGCACCGCGATGGCGTCCGAACAGGCCGCGCGCGCGGCACCCATCTCGGGGGCCGAACCCGCGGCGACCTCGGGGACGAGCAGGGGCGGACAGGGACAGACGGCTGCGGCGACAAGCATGATCCGCAGGGTAACGCGCCCCCCGGGCGGCCGGATCCGGTCCCGCCCGATCTCGTCCGATCCCGATGATCAAGAGGCGGTACGAGCACGGAAGGGCGCCCCGAGCGCCCGACGCGCCCGCGCCGACACGGGCGCCCGCCCCTGCATAAGCGCAGGCCTCTCCGGGGTCAGTCGCAGCCGCAGCCGCTGCCCACGGCCGCCGGGAGCGGCTCGGGGGCGCCGATCTTCGGCAGGCCCAGCATCACGCCCGCGGGCTTCGCGGCCGCCTCGGCGTTCCGCTTCTCCCAGGCGTCACCCGCGCGCGTGGGACGCACGTTCAGCACAGGGCCCTCGGCCAGGAGGTGGTGCGGCGCGGCGTAGGTGATCTCGACGGTCACCACGTCACCGGGGCGCACCTCGGTGTCCGGCTTGGTGAAGTGGACCAGACGGTTGTCGGGGGCGCGGCCGGAGAGGCGGTGCGTGGCGCCGTCCTTGCGGCCCTCGCCCTCGGCGACCATCAGCTCCAGGGTGCGGCCGACCTGCTTCTTGTTCTCCTCCCAGGAGATCTCCTCCTGGAGGGCCACCAGACGCTCGTAGCGCGACTGGACGACCTCCTTGGGGATCTGCCCCTCCATGGTCGCCGCCGGGGTGCCGGGGCGCTTGGAGTACTGGAAGGTGAAGGCGCTGCCGAAGCGGGCCTCGCGGACCACGTGCATCGTCTGCTCGAAGTCCTCCTCGGTCTCGCCGGGGAAGCCCACGATGATGTCGGTGGAGATCGCCGCGTCCGGCATGGCGGCGCGGACCTTCTCGATGATCCCCAGGAAACGATCCTGCCGGTAGGAGCGGCGCATCGCCTTGAGGATCGTGTCCGAGCCGGACTGCAGCGGCATGTGGAGCTGCGGCATCACGTTCGGCGTCTCGGCCATGGCGGCGATGACGTCGTCGGTGAAGTCGCGCGGGTGCGGGGAGGTGAAGCGGACGCGCTCCAGGCCGTCGATCTTCCCGCAGGCCCGCAGGAGCTTGCTGAAGGCCTCGCGGTCGCCGATGTCGGAGCCGTACGCGTTCACGTTCTGCCCGAGGAGGGTGATCTCGGAGACGCCCTCGCCGACGAGCGCCTCGATCTCCGCGAGGATGTCGCCCGTCCTGCGGTCCTTCTCCTTGCCGCGCAGGGCGGGGACGATGCAGAAGGTGCAGGTGTTGTTGCAGCCGACGGAGATGGAGACCCAGGCCGCGTACGCGCTCTCGCGGCGGGTCGGCAGCGTCGAGGGGAAGGCCTCGAGCGATTCCGCGATCTCGACCTGCGCCTCTTCCTGGACGCGGGCGCGCTCCAGGAGGACCGGCAGCTTGCCGATGTTGTGCGTGCCGAAGACGACGTCGACCCAGGGCGCCCTCTTGACGATGGTGTCGCGGTCCTTCTGGGCCAGACAGCCGCCGACGGCGATCTGCATCCCCGGACGCTTGGTCTTCATCGGCGCCAGGCGGCCGAGATTGCCGTACAGACGGTTGTCGGCGTTCTCGCGCACGGCGCACGTGTTGAAGACGACGACGTCGGCATCGCCGTCCGCCCCTTCGGGCGCACGTACGTAGCCGGCGTCCTCCAGCAGGCCGGAGAGCCGCTCGGAGTCATGGACGTTCATCTGGCACCCGTAGGTGCGCACCTCGTAAGTCTTCGCGCTCATCTCGCCCCCCAGGGTACGGGGTCGCCACGCGCGCGTGCCCGCGGATTCCCCGCGGCCGTATCCGCCGAGCGCCCCGGAACAGCACAGTGTGGCCTCAGCCCTGGTCAGCACGGTGAGTGGGCTGGCAGGATCGCGCGCATGCTCAAGGCACTCCCCCGCATCAGCCGCCGCCGCGCCCTGCAGGGTTCGGCCGCGGCGCTCGTGGTGTTCGGGCTGCTGCTCTGGTGGCTGCTGCCCGTGGGCGACGACAGCCCGAGCGGGCGGATGACGTTCAGTACGGGCGTGCAGAAGGGCGTGTACGAGCGGTACGGCAATCTCTTGCGGACGGCGATCTCGCAGGACATGCCGAAGGTCGACGTGAAGCTCCTCAACAGTGAGGGCTCGCAGCAGAACGTCGCGCGGGTGGCCACCGGAAAGGCCGACTTCACCATCGCGGCCGCCGACGCCGTCGAGACGTACCGCCTGGACGGCGCCCCTGGCTGGCACCGGCTGCGGGGCTGCACGCGGCTGTACGACGACTATGTCCAGCTCGTGGTGGGCCGGTCCTCGGACATCCGCACCGTCGAGGACCTGCGGGGCAAGCGCGTGGCCGTGGGGCAGGAGCGCTCCGGGGTGCGGCTGATAGCCGACCGGGTGCTCAACGCCGCGGGGCTCGACCCGGTGACCGACATCGAACCGGTGGCCGCCGGGATCGACACCATGCCCGACCTCCTGAAGCACGGGGACATCGACGCCTTCTTCTGGTCGGGCGGCCTTCCGACCAATTCCGTGCGCGAGCTCTCCGAGGACATGGACATCGAGCTGGTGAAGCTCGGCTACCTGGTCGACGCCCTGCACAAGCAGGGCGGCGGCTCGCGCTACTACCGGGCCGCGACGATGCCGGCCGACGCCTACCCCGAGGCGCAGCAGGGTTCCGCCGTGCCGACGCTGGCCGTGGCGAACCTCCTGGTCACCACGGACCGGGCCGATCCCGAGCTGACCGAGCGGCTGACCCGTACGGTCATCGACAGCCGCGACCACATCGGCGATCAGGTGCATGCCGCCCAGCTGGTGGATCTGCGCACCGCGCTGTTCACGGACCCGCTCCCGCTGCACGAGGGCGCTCGCCGCTACTACCGCTCGGTCAAGCCCTGACCCAGGAGGGGCCGCGGTCCCCTCGTACCGCCCCTGGAGCGTCCCCCTAGGGCTCGCTGCGCGGCACGCTGACCGTGACCTTCAGTCCGTGCGGTTCGTGCCGGGCGTACGCGATGGAGCCGCCGCCCGACGCGAGCAGGGCGCGTGAGATCGACAGGCCGAGCCCCGAGCCCTTGACGTTCTGGTGGCGGTTGCTGCGCCAGAAGCGGTCGCCGACGCGGGCGAGCTCGTCCTCGGTGAGGCCGGGGCCGCCGTCGGTGACCACGACGGACGTCGTCGCGTCTCCGGAGGAGACCGCGACGTGGACGGGGCCTCCCTCGGGCGTGAACTTCAGGGCGTTGTCGATCACCGCGTCCAGGGCGCTGGAGAGGGCGATCGGGTCGGCCCAGCCGGTGGTGGCCGGACACTCGCCCGTCAGCCGTACGCCCCGCTCCTCGGCGAGCGGACGCCAGGAGGCGACGCGCTCGGCGGCCAGCTCGCCGACGTCGGTGAGGTGCAGGTCGGCCGCGGCGTGCTCGGCGAGGGCCAGGTCGAGGAGGTCGTCGAGCACCTGGGTCAGGCGTTTGCCCTCGGTGCGGACCGAGGCGATCTCCGCGTTGCCCTCGGGCAGTTCGAGGGCGAGGAGTTCGATGCGCAGGAGCAGGGCGGAGAGGGGGTTGCGCAGCTGGTGCGAGGCGTCGGCGACGAAGGCGCGCTGCTGCTCAAGGACGTCCTCGACGTTGTCGGCCATCTCGTTGAACGACCGGGCCAGGCGTCTGAGTTCCGGCGGCCCGCCCGCCGCCGCGACGCGGGACTTGAGCCGTCCGGTCGCTATGTCGTGCGTGGTCGCGTCCAGGACGCGTACCGGGCGCAGCACCCAGCCGGTGAGCCGCAGGGCCGCGCCGACCGCCAGGAGCATGGCCGCCGATTCACCGGCGACGATGAGCAGCCAGCCGTGCAGCGTCCGGGAACGCATGCGGCCGGTCGGCGAGTCGGTGACGACGACGGCGATGACGTCGCCGTCCTTGATCACCGGGGAGGCGACCGCGAGCCGTCCGCGCTGCCACGGCCACACCTGCTCGGGGTCGTGGCTGCCGCGGGAGCGGAGCGCCTCTTCGAAGGCGTCTCTGATCGCTCCGGTGCGGGGCAGGAACCAGTCGTTCGGGGAGTTGGCCATGGGGCTGCCGTCGCGGTAGAAGACGCCCGCGCGGATCCCGTACACGTCGAAGTAGTCGTCGAGTTCCTTCTGCAGCGTCTCGCGGCGCTCGTCCTTGCTGCCCGCCACCCGCGAGCCGGTGGGACGTTTGGTGACGAACTGGGCGAGCGACGCGAAGCGTGCCGTGTCGTCGATGCGGTCGACGACCACCCTCTGCTGCTGGGCCGCCGCGACGCTGACGGCGAGCGGGAAGCCGAGCGCGAGCAGGACGCCCGCCATCAGGATGATCAGCAGCGGCAGGAGGCGGGAGCGCACCTGTTCTCGCTCCGGGCTAGGCGGCCGGGGCGACGAGGCGGTAGCCCACGCCGCGCACGGTCTCGATCAGGGCCGGCATGTGCAGCTTGGACCGCAGGGACGCCACGTGCACCTCCAGGGTGCGGCCGGTCCCCTCCCAACTGGTGCGCCAGACCTCGCTGATGATCTGTTCCCGACGGAAGACCACGCCGGGGCGCTGCGCCAGCAGGGCGAGCAAGTCAAACTCCTTGCGGGTCAGTTGGACAACCGAACCGTCCACGCTGACCTGACGGGTGGGCAGTTCGATGTGGACCGGGCCGAGCCGCAGCTTGCTGTCGCCGGGGGTGACCGCGTCGGCCGGCGTGGGCCGCCGGATGACCGCGTGGATGCGGGCGATCAGCTCCCCGGTGTCGTACGGCTTCACCACGTAGTCGTCGGCCCCGAGGTTGAGGCCATGGATCCGGGACCGTACGTCGGAGCGGGCCGTCACCATGATCACCGGGATCGAGCAGCGCTTGCGGATCTTGCCGCACACCTCGTAGCCGTCCTGGTCGGGCAGGCCCAGGTCGAGGAGGACCACTCCGAAGGGAGCCGCCTGCGCGGGCAGCAGCGCCTGCAGCGCCTCCTCGCCGCTGCGGGCGTGCACGACGTCGAAGCCGTGCCTGGCCAGGACCGCGGACAGGGCGGCGGCCACATGATCGTCGTCCTCGACGAGAAGCAGTCGCATAGGGGCCCCCTCCGATTCATCCGTCGTTCCGTCGTGGCGGGTAGTGGTGGCCGGTCCGTTCGCGGCGCACCAAGGCATCCATGCCGATGCATAAGGACCGCGTCAAGGGGGTTCAGGTCGTCGGCACGTTCCGTTACCCACCCGGTACGCACTCCCTGGGCCTCTTCACACGGAGTGTCCGGTTGCGGCCGGATCGTTATGCTCAATTTCCCCTCAGATGTAATGACGCTGGTCGCACTGGGTTATTACTGTCCTCGCAACCGAGGAGGATGGAGCAACAAGCCGTGACCGAAGTATCGGTGACCAAGGACGCCATACCGTCTGGGGCCGACGACCTGGTCGTGCTGAAGAACGTCAACAAGCACTTCGGCGCTCTGCACGTCCTCCAGGACATCGACCTGACCATCGCCCGCGGCGAGGTCGTCGTCGTGATCGGCCCCTCCGGGTCCGGCAAGTCGACGCTGTGCCGCACCATCAACCGCCTGGAGACGGTCGATTCGGGTGACATCTCGATCGACGGTAAGCCGCTGCCCCAGGAGGGCAAGGAACTCGCCCGGCTCCGCGCGGACGTGGGCATGGTCTTCCAGTCCTTCAACCTTTTCGCGCACAAGACCGTGCTCGAGAACGTGACGCTGGGCCAGACCAAGGTGCGCAAGATCGGCAAGGCGGAGGCGGAGGCCAAGGCGCGCGGTCTCCTCGACCGCGTGGGTGTCGCCTCCCAGGCCGACAAGTACCCCGCGCAGCTCTCCGGCGGACAGCAGCAACGCGTCGCCATCGCACGCGCGTTGGCGATGGACCCCAAGGTGATGCTCTTCGACGAGCCCACGTCGGCGCTCGACCCGGAGATGATCAACGAGGTCCTCGAGGTGATGCAGCAGCTCGCCCGCGACGGGATGACGATGATCGTCGTCACCCACGAGATGGGCTTCGCCCGCTCCGCGGCCAACCGCGTCGTCTTCATGGCAGACGGGCGGATCGTCGAAGAGGCCGTGCCGGACCAGTTCTTCAGCAACCCGCGCAGCGACCGGGCCAAGGACTTCCTGTCGAAGATCCTGAAGCACTGAGGCTTCCACGCCGTCTCAACTCCAGTCCAAATCAGAGGATGTTCACCATGAAGCTCCGTAAGTCCGCCGCCACGGCCGCCGTTGTCGCCGCTCTCGCACTGACCGCCACGGCGTGTGGTGGCGAGGAGGGCACGGCCGGCGACAAGCCGAAGGACCCGACCGGCGGGAAGAACGCGCCGAAGCTGCCCACGTACGAGGTGAAGTCCGGCGTCAAGGTCGACTCCGATGTCCTGAAGAAGGCCCAGAAGGCCGGCAAGATCGTCATCGGTGCCAAGGACGACCAGCCGTACCTGGGCTTCAAGGACAGCGCCGGCAAGCGCTCCGGTTTCGACATCGAGATCGCCAAGATGGTCGCGGCCGACCTCGGCTTCAAGCCCGACCAGATCGAGTTCAAGACGATCGACTCCGGCGTCCGTGAGACCACCATCTCCAAGGGCGACGTCGACCTCTACGTGGGCACGTACACGATCAACGACGAGCGCAAGAAGCAGGTCGGTTTCGCCGGTCCCTACTTCATGGCCGGCGCCGACCTCCTCGTCCGCCACGACGAGAAGTCCATCACGGGACCGGACTCCGTGAAGGGCAAGAAGGTCTGCTCCATCGTCGGCTCGACTCCCCTCCAGGAGATCAAGAAGCCGAAGTACGGCGCCAAGACCGTCGAGCTGGCCAAGTACTCCGAGTGCGTGCAGCAGCTCATCAACAAGGAGGTGGACGCCGTCACCACCGACGACGCCATCCTCAAGGGCTACGCGGCGCAGCAGCCGAAGGCGCTGAAGGTGGTCGAGAAGCCGTTCACCAAGGAGCCGTACGGCATCGGCATGCACAAGGGCGACAAGGCGCTGCGCGACGCGGTCGCGGACGCCATCGAGGCGCACCAGAAGAACGGCGACTACAAGAAGGCGTACGACGCGACGCTCGGTCTCTCGGGCGCCAAGTTCACCGAGCCGCCGGCCCTCGAGCGCTACTGACCCTCTGATCGACCGTTCCACTCCCCGGCAGTGAGTTGACCGGCCCCCCGTAGGCGCCCAGGCGGTGTCTACGGGGCCGGCTCCCCTGCCCGACCACTGCCGCCCACGAGGACATCCCCGTGAATGTACTGCTCGACCATATGGCGGAATTCCGCGAGGGATTCATAGGCACGATCTGGCTGACCGTGGCCAGTGGCGTGCTCGCGCTGTTCCTCGGCGTCGTGCTCGCCGGCTTCCGGGTCTCGCCCGTACCCCCGCTGCGGTTCTTCGGCGCCGCGTGGGTCACCCTGTTCCGGAACACCCCGCTGACGCTGCTCTTTCTCACCATCTGGTTCGCGGTGCCGCAGGTCTTCGACTTCGGCTTCGACCCGTGGACCAAGGCGCTGATCGTGCTCAGCGTCTACACCTCGTCGTTCGTCTGCGAGGCCGTCCGGTCCGGCATCAACACCGTGCCCCTCGGCCAGGCGGAGGCCGCCCGTTCCCTGGGGATGACGTTCTTCCAGACGCTCGGGACGATCATCCTGCCCCAGGCGGTGCGCACCGTCCTGCCGCCGCTGAGCAGCATCTTCATCGCCCTGACGAAGAACTCCGCCATCGCGGGCGCGTTCAGCGTCACGGAGCTGTTCGGCTGGCAGAAGACCCTCAGCGACCAGGGCTTCGCCATCGCCTGGCTGTTCCTCTGGGTGGCGCTCGGCTACCTCCTCATCACATTCACCATCAGTGGCCTGTTCCGGCTGCTCGAGCGGAGCCTGGAGGTCGCGCGATGAGCTCCAGCGTCCTGTACGACGCGCCGGGCCCCAAGGCCCGGATGCGCAACCGCATCTACTCCGTCATCGGCACGGCGGCCATCCTCGCCCTCGCCGCCGTCGTGATCATGCGTCTCGCCGACCGCGGCCACTTCGACTCCGCCGTCTGGGAGACCTTCAACTACTCCAACGTGCGGACGATCATCCGCGACGGCATCGTCACCACGCTGAAGGTCTTCGCCCTCGCCGGCGTGCTCTCCCTGGTGCTCGGCGCGCTGCTCGCGGTCGCCCGCGCCTCGGACCACCGCCCGGTCCGCTGGCTGGCCACCGGGTTCATCGAACTCTTCCGGGCCATCCCGCTGCTGATCACGATCTACGCCCTGTGGGTGCTCTTCCTCACCTACAAGAGCGACCTGGGCGCCGTCGGGGCCAACAACGGCTTCTGGGCGCTCGTCATCGGCCTCGCCGTCTACAACGGCGCGGTGCAGGCAGAGGTGCTCCGGGCCGGCTTCAACGCCGTGCCGCGCGGTCAGGTGGAGGCGGCGTACGCGCTGGGACTGCGCAAGACGCAGGTCATGACGATGCTGCTGCTGCCGCAGGCGGTCAGGTCCATGCTGCCCACGATCATCAGCCAGCTGGTGGTCACGCTGAAGGACACCTCGCTCGGCTACATCATCACGTACGCGGAGCTGCTGTACGCGGCCCGGCAGCTGGCCAACACCACGCTCGTCAACGGCCAGTACATCTACGTCCCGGTGATCATGGTCGTCGGCACGATCTACGTGGCGATGTGCATGGCACTGTCCGGCCTCGCCAACTGGGTGGAGAGGCGCGGCCGGCGGACCAAGACGGGGATCGCCGTGGCGGCCGCCGCCGAGCCGGCCGAGGCCCCCGGGGTGCTCGACCCGTCCGAACCGCTCGGCCCCGCCGTCGGCGACCGCGAGCCGGCCGACGCCGCCCCGGCAGATCCCAAGGGTCCCGCCCCGCGCCTGGACGGCCCGGACGAGCCGCCGTCGAAGGCGACCTGAGAGCGCGGGTGAACGGAAGAGCACGACGGGAACTCGTGGTGCCGGGGGGAGGCAGTGGCGACAGCGCCACTGCCTCCCCCGTTTTCGTATGCGTTCCGTATGCGTTCCGTGTGCGTTCCGCGTGCGCGAGTGGCACGACACGGACGGTTACGTGCCGGCGCGGGTGGGGACCGGCAGGCGGTGCCGGGACCCCACGGGCAGCGAGCGGTGGCTCCCTCCGGTTCGGTCGCGGTCCCGGTCGGGCTCTGACCAGCGCCCACCTGGGCACGCGGCGATGCGAACTGACGACCGATGAGACGATCGGACGTGACGGCCGCTGTGCGGGCCGCGTCGACGCCGCCGTCGCTTGACGCGGGCACAAGCAATGGGTTGCATACATTCTGTGATCGTGCACCGGGCTCCAACTGCCAGTTCCTGTACGTACGTCCAGCGCTTCCGGGCAGTCCGGACCCTCGGAGCCCGCCGGGCCGGAAGGCGTGCGCCGTGGACCCGGTGATCGTCGTCGGCGCGGGCCCCGTCGGGCTCGCGCTCGCCCTCGCCCTCGCCCGGCACTCGGTGCCCACCGTCGTCCTCGACGAGGGCCCCGGCAAAGACGAGCAGCGGCCCGCGCGGACCGTCGTCCTGCGGGAGGACACCGCGGCGTTCGCGGAGCGGCTCGCGGGCCACTCGTTCGGCGACGCGGAGTCGGGCGCACGATGGGCCGGCTGGCGCTCCGTACGGCGCAAACAGCTGATGCGGGAGATCGCATTCGACGACGAGACGCCCGCCCCGCTGCACCTGACGCAGCACGTGCTGACCGGCGCGCTGCGCGAGGCCATCGCCGACGAGCGCCTCGTCAAGATCGCGGTGGAGAGCAAACTCGACTCCCTGGAGCAGGACCCCACCGGTCTGACCGCACACACGCGCGACCCCAAGGGCACCTGGTGGCGTGGCAGTTATCTGGTGGGCTGCGACGGTTCCCGCTCCACGGTGCGCAAACTCCTCGACGTCCGCTTTCCCGGACGCACCGCCGTCGAACGACACGCCGTGGCCGCGCTCCGCACGGAACTTCCCTGGCCGGGTCAGGCGTTGTTGCATCGGATGCCCCCGTGGCCCGGCGGGGGCGCCGAGGTGACGGGCCGCCCGCTCGCCGACGGGGTGTGGCGGCTCGACTGGCTGCTCCCGCCGCGCGGCGAGCTGGTGACGCCCGACGCCTTGGTCGCGCGCATCCGGGAAACGCTCGCAGGCTGGTGCGGCGGCTCCACACCGCCGTACGAGCTGCTTGACACCGGCGTGCACACCGTCCACCACCGGCTCGCCAGGCGGTGGCGCGTCGGCCGCGCCTTCCTCGCCGGGGACGCCGCGCACCTCCTCGGCGCGCTCGGCACCCAAGGGCTCGACGAAGGGCTGCGGGACGCCGAGAACCTCGCCTGGAAGCTGGCGCTCGCCTGGCACCACGGCGCACGCGAGCCGCTGCTCGACAGCTATCAGGTCGAGCGGCGGGCCGCCGTGGCCGCGCGCCTGCGCGCCGCCGACCAGGCGCTGCCCGTGCTGCGCGGCGGCAAGGGCTTGCGCTCGTACGTGCCGGGCACCGCGCGGGGGCACGACACCCTCCTCACGGACGGCCATGTGGGACGCGGGCCGCTCGGCGCGCCCTCGTCGTACGCCGAGTCGCCGCTGGCGCCCGCCCCTTCCGAGTCGGTCATCGCGGTCGGCACGGAGCCCGGGGCGCCGGTCGCCGACGTGCGGGTGACCGCGCCCGACGGCTCCTTCGTCCAGCTGCGCGACCGGCTCGGACGCGACCACCTGATCGTCGTCCTCGTCGCGCCGGGCACCGTGGTGTGGGAGCGGCGGCACTGGGTGACGGCCGGGATCATGCCGCGCCTCGCCGCGGCCGTCTCGGCACTGCCGCACCCGGCCGAGCTGCTCGTCGCGGAGAGTTATCCCGGGGCCGCCGCCCACTCCGTCCTGCTCGTACGGCCCGACGGCCACCTGGTCACGGCGCTCGCCGGGGTACGCCCGGCCGAGCTGTACGCGGCGGCCGAAGCGGCACTGGGCGGTCCGGCGCCCACGGCGCGGGGGAACGGGTCGGGGCGTCCGGAGCGGCCGGAGCGACCGGCGCGGGCCGGCCGGGAGGAGAACGCGGCGGGGGCCGCTCGGCCACGGGGGTGAGCGTGGGCACCCGGTCGCAGAAGGAAGGGCCCCGGTCGGGTCCGGGAGCAGACCCCGACCGGGGCGCCCGAGACCCGCAGCCGCGCCGCCGAGATCGCCCGACCGCATGCTGAGCCAGGGTTGACCGCCCCCGACCCCCATGGTCTACTCCGGATCGTGACCGACACCGATGTACGCCTGTGGCGGAGGGTCCACATGGACCTCGTCCGCTATGCAGGCTGCGTGTGTCACCCGTCCTGCTGAATTCGCCTTCTTCTCGCGCGCCGAGCACCCGTCCCGGGTCGTCTCGCGCGCTCTTCCGCGAACCTCCAGGACGGTACCCGTGTCTGCACTTCCTTCCTCCACCGCGCCCGCGCCCGCGCGTTCCTCGGCGCCCACCTCGGCCGAACTCCTCGACTTCGTCCGCCGTACCGCGGCCGACTCCGACCTCATCGCCTCCCTGCCGCTCGACCCCGAGGGCCGCACCTGGGTGCGTCTGCAGGGACCCGGCGGCAGTGAGGCCTGGCTGATCGGCTGGCCGCCCGGCACCGGAACCGGCTGGCACGACCACGCGGAGTCCGTCGGCGCCTTCCTCACCGCCGCGGGCACCCTCAAGGAGAACTCGCTCGCCGCGCGCCTGCCCACCGACGGGTGGAAGACCCTGGAACTCTCCGACGACGTCGACCGCGAACGGCGGCTGACGGCGGGCGAGGGCCGCGCTTTCGGCCGCAACCACGTGCACGAGGTGCTCAATGAGTCCCCGACCGAGCACGCCGTCTCCGTCCACGCCTACTACCCGCCCCTGCCGCGGATCCGCCGGTACAGCCGTACCGGCGACGTACTGCGGCTGGAGTCCGTGGAGCGCCCGGAGGACTGGCAGTGAGCGGGGACGAGGGAGAACGCCCGGTCGGCATCGACGAGTTGCTGGAGCGCGTGCGGCTCGGCCTCGACCGGCTCACCCCGCAGGAGGCGTACGAGGTCGCCGAGGGTGGCGGCCTCCTCGTCGACATCCGTTACGCGGCGCTGCGGGAGCGCGACGGGCTGATCCCCGGCGCGCTCGTCGTCGAACGCAACGAACTGGAGTGGCGGCTCGACCCGCAGGGCAGTCACCGCGTCCCTGAGGCCACCGACCATGACGTACGCGTCGTCGTGATCTGCAACGAGGGGTACGCGTCCAGCCTCGCGGCCGTCTCCCTGCGGCAGTTGGGGCTGCGCCACGCCACCGATCTGGTCGGTGGCTTCCAGGCGTGGCGGGCGGCGGGACTGCCGGTGACGGCCGCGGGGAGGTAGGCGCCCCCCCGCCCCGCCCGTAGGCCTTGTTCACTCCTTGGCGGTCGCCACCGTGACGGGGAGCGGCCTCAGGGCGGCGCGGCCCGGCAGCGCGGTGGCGGCCAGAGCGAGCAGTCCGGCGACGGCGATCACGGAGACG
Organism: Streptomyces sp. NPDC037013; assembly: GCF_055607265.1. Taxonomy (NCBI): domain Bacteria; kingdom Bacillati; phylum Actinomycetota; class Actinomycetes; order Kitasatosporales; family Streptomycetaceae; genus Streptomyces; species Streptomyces sp. NPDC037013. Next base: position 714,896 of record NZ_JBVJRV010000005.1, read on the forward strand.
TACGCCAGGGGCACGACCGTCGGCGCCGCGCTGCCGGTCATGCCCACGCTGAAGGCGGTCAGGACGGCGAGTGCCACACCGCTGCCGAGCGAGACGCCGATGAGCAGGACCGCGAGCGCCTCGGTGCGCAGCATGCGCAGGACCTGGCGGCGGGTGGCACCGGCGAGACGCAGCATCGCGAACTCCCGTATGCGCTCGGAGACGGACATGGCGAGGGTGTTGACGACGGCGATGGCGGTGAAGGCCAGGACGAGGCCCATCGCCAGGAGGTTCACCTCGGCGTTGGTCTGCCGGAGCTCTGCCTGGAGGCTGTCGGCGGCGACGGTGTCGAGCACGCGCAGGCCGGGGAACTTCTCGACGGCTGCCGCGAGTTGTTCCTGTGTGCGGTCGCTCTTGACGAGGACCGTGGTGGCGAGCGGGTTGTCGACGTGCCGGGCGACCAGGTCGTGCGCCATGGTCAGATCGCCGAACCCGAGGCCGCGTGCGTACACGGCGCGGACGGTCAGTTCGGTCTTCGTGCCGTCGCCCAGGGTGAACTTGAGCGTGCTGCCCGGCTTCAGCCCGAGCCGGTCGGCCGCGAGCCCGCTGACGGCGACGCTGTCCTCGTCGAAGCCCGCCAGGGTCCCTGCGGTGACGTCCGGGTCCCAGGTGCGGGTGAGCCCCTCGGGGGTGACGCCCTGCGCCGGGTACTTGTCGAGCCCGACGCGCACCGTCGTACGGACGACCTCGGTGGCGGCGTCGACCCCTTCGGCGGACCGCAGCTTCCGTGCCGCCTCCGCCGGGATGCCGGGGCCCTTGGCCGTCAGGACCCAGTCCGCGCTGATGCCCTGACGGGTCTGGGCGCGGGCCGCATCGTCCAGGGTGGGCTGGGCGAAGAGGACCGTGCAGGTCATGCCGGTGAGGAGGGCGAGCGGAGTGACGACGGCGGCCATCCGGGCCGCGTTGCCGCGCAGGTTGGCGTGGGCGAGCTTGCCGCCGGGGCCCGCCAGCCGGAGCGGGCCCCGCAGGAGCGCTGCCGCCGCCCTGACCACGAACGGCCCGAGCAGCGCGATGGCGCAGGCGAAGACGACAACGGCCAGGAAGGTCACGGGAGTCGACGCCGCCTCGGTCCGCAGCGCGCTCAACACGGCGACCAGGACGGCTCCACCGGCGAGCAGCACCAGACCCGCGACGACACGGCTCCAGGCCGGCCGGGACCGCTCGACCCGCGCCTCGCTGAGGGCCTGCGCCGGGCGGATCCGGACGATCCTGCGCCCCGCGATGAGGGCGGCTGCCCAGGCGCCGAGCACGGTGGCGGCCACGGCGGCGAGGGGCGGGAAGACGCTGACGGTGCGTTCGAGGGTGGCGGGGACGGCTCCCATGTCCACGAACCGGCCGTGCAGCCAGCCGCCGAGCGGGATGCCGGCGAGCGCCCCGACGGCTCCCGCACCGGCGCCGACGATCAGGGCCTCACGTCCGAGGAGCCTGCGGATCTGCTTCGGTGTGGCGGCTACGGCGCGCAGCAGGGCCAGTTCGCGGTGGCGCTGCTGCACGGAGAGGGCGAAGGTCCCGACGACCACGAGGATCGCGACGAGCAGGGACGTGCCGCCCATGGCGCCGCCCATGCTGACCAGCTTGACGCGGGCTCCCGCCGCGTCGAGGAACTCCACGGGCCCACGTCCCCTCCCCGCGCTGACCTGCGCCGTCGTGCCGTCCAGCGCGCGGGTCACGGACTTCTGGAGGTCGGCGGCCGTGGTGCCGCGCTCCGGTACGACACCGAAGGCGGTGACCTGGCCGGGGTGCGCGGCGAGCCGCTCGGCCTCGGCGGCGGAGAAGAAGAGCGAGGTCTGGTGGGCCAGTGCGCCGCCGTCGGGCGCGGCGACACCCGTGATGCGGTAGGCGCGCGGGCTCCGCGTCGACTGGACGGTGAGGCGGTCGCCCGGCCGCAGCCCCGCGCGGTCGGCGAGATCGCGGTCGATCACGAGGTCGTGGGCCGTGCGCGGCGCCCGGCCGTCGACGAGCCGGAAGGGCGTGAGGGCGGCGGACCGCCAGGCGTGCCCGTACGACGGCTTGGCGGCACCCCCGGCCGAGGCGGGCGTCAACGGCTGTGCGAGGAAGGTGAGTTCGGACACGAGCGCGTGGACGCCGGGCGCCTTCTCGAGTCTTCTCTCGATCTCGTCGGCTCTCAGCCAGGCTCTTTCGGCGATCGGTTTCGCCTTGTGCTTGACCTTGGTCTTGCCCTTCTTGTGCTTGACCGTGGTCTGGTGGACGTTCTGGTCCGCGGAGACGATCACGGGAGCCGCGGCGTACCGCTCGGTCTTGATCGTGCCGCGCAGGCCGGTCTCCAGGAGGGTGCCGCAGGCGGTGATGAGGGCCGCGGCGCACATCAGCGCCAGGAAGGCGCCCAGGAATCCGCCCTTGCGGTCTCTGACCGTCTGCAGTGCGTAGCGCAGCATCATGAGGGATCGTTCTCTCTTCGGTCGTCGGACGGTGCGGGAAAGGCGGACGGTGCGGGGCCGGCGGAAGGCGCGGGGAAGGCCAGGAACCGGGTGAGGACGGTGCGAGCGCCGTCCGGGGTGTCGGCCTCGGGCCGCTTGTAGCGGTTGAGCAGCGCGATGTACTCCTCGAAGAAGTCGTGAAGCTCCGGGAGCGTCAGCCGGATGGTGCCGCGCGAGGAGGGGAACGCGTCGTGCCAGTCGCCGAGTTCACCGCTGCCGTCGCGCTGAAGTCGCGCGAACAGCTCCAGATCCGCGGCGTACGCGAGGTGGTTGAGCTCGTCCATGACGAGCCGCATCTCGGGGCTCTGCCGGCTGCGCGGAGGAAAGCGCCGGTCACCCGGGACCGCCCGCCACCAGCGCTCACGTCCGTGCCCCGCACCGCGCGTCTCCTCGACGAAGCCGTACCGGGCGAGCTCGCGCAGGTGGTAGCTGGTCGCGCCCGTGTTGAGGCCGAGGGCCCGGGCGAGCGTCGCGGAGGTGGCCGGGCCATGCAGGGTGAGGTGCTGCAACATCTGCTGCCGCCGCGGCTGCGCGAGCGCTTTGAGGGCGCGGAGGTCGGTGAGTTCGTGCGGGGGCGGCTGCGGGGGCGGCGGGAGCGTCTGTGGGGGCGTGGGGGGAGTTTCGGGTGGGGTCGAAGTGGTGGCTGGGATCGGACTGGTGGGCGGGGTCGGATCGGCGGCTGAGGTCGGATCGACGCCACGGGGCTGGGACGGCTCGCCAGGCTGGGCCGGGCCACCGGTCTCGGCCGGGCCACCGGGCTGAGCCGAGCCACCACTCCCCGCCGGGTCCGTCGTCCGAGCGGCGTCGTCGACCCGAGCAACGGCGCCACGGGTCTGGCCCGGGTCGCCGGGCTGAGTCGGGGCGCCGATCTCCGCCATGCCCCTCGCCCGAGCGCCGTCGTCGACCCGAGCGCCCTCGTCCGCCCGAGCGCCCTCGTCCGCCCGAGCGCCCCCGTCAGCCCGGATGCCGTCGTCGGCCCAGGTCGTCGCGGTGGTGGTGCCGGGTTCCTGTGTCATGCGTACACAGTCGTCTGTGCACAGGTCTCTGTGCACTGCGGTGACCCGGCGTCTCCGCAGGGGGGACAACCCCACCCTGCGGAGCCCGAGTTGAGGTGCTGGACCGATCTGGCCTGCCGCCCCACCCCCGTGGGGGCGGCCCGCTCAGAAGGCCTCGTACCCGAGGTCCTCGGTGTCCTCGCCCTCTTCCTCCAGGGCCTGGCGGACCACCCGGAGCGCCATGCCCTCCGCGTAGCCCTTGCGGGCGAGCATGCCCGCGAGGCGGCGCAGGCGCTTGTCGCGGTCGAGGCCGCGCGTGGAGCGGAGCTTGCGGGCGACGAGCTCCCGCGCGGTCGCCTCCTCCTGCTCCGGGTCGAGCTGCCCGACCGCCTCGTCGATCAGCGTGGACTCCACACCCTTGGTGCGCAGCTCCCGCGCGAGCGCGCGGCGGGCCAGGCCGCGGCCGTGGTGCCTGGACTCCACCCAGGCGTCGGCGAAGGCACTGTCGTTGATCAGGCCGACCTCTTCGAAGCGGGAGAGCACTTCCTCCGCCACGTCGTCCGGGATCTCCCGCTTGCGCAACGCGTCCGCGAGCTGCTTGCGCGTGCGCGGGGTGCCGGTGAGCAGGCGCAGACAGATCGCCCGCGCCCTCTCAGCCGGGTCCCCCGTCGGCGGCTCCCCCTTCTCGGCCCTCGACGAGGAAGGGGGGCCGCTGTCCTGATGGCCGCCGAAGCCGCCACGCCGTCGCCGGCGCCCACGGCTTCGACGGTCACCGTCCTGGCGGTCGCCGTCACGGAACCCGCCGTCCTCGCCGCCGTCGAAGCCGCCGCCACGGGTGTCGTCCCGGCCTGTGCCGTCGTGATCCGCACCGTCCCCGTACCCCCGGCCGGTGGGGCCGGTGCGGTCTTCGGGGGCGGTGTGGTCCGCCCAGTCGGTTCGTCGTGTCACGGACTAGCTCTTGGCCGCCGCGGCCTTGGACTTGGTGGTCTTGACCGCCGGCGCGGGCACCGTCTTGGCGTCGTCGGCCGGGACCGCCGCCGCGTCCGTGCCCGTGGCCGGCTCGTCGGCAGGGGCCGCCTCGGGCTTCACGCCGACGCCCAGCTTCTCCTTGATCTTCCTCTCGATCTCGTTGGCGAGGTCGGGGTTGTCCTTCAGGAAGTTGCGGGCGTTCTCCTTGCCCTGGCCGAGCTGGTCACCCTCGTACGTGTACCAGGCGCCGGCCTTGCGGACGAAGCCGTGCTCGACGCCCATGTCGATCAGGCCGCCCTCGCGGCTGATGCCCTGGCCGTAGAGGATGTCGAACTCGGCCTGCTTGAAGGGCGGCGCGACCTTGTTCTTGACGACCTTGACGCGGGTGCGGTTGCCCACCGCGTCCGTGCCGTCCTTGAGGGTCTCGATGCGGCGGATGTCCATGCGCACCGAGGCGTAGAACTTCAGGGCCCGGCCACCGGTCGTCGTCTCCGGGGAGCCGAACATGACGCCGATCTTCTCGCGGAGCTGGTTGATGAAGATCGCGGTGGTCTTGGACTGGTTGAGCGCGCTGGTGATCTTCCGGAGCGCCTGGCTCATCAGGCGGGCCTGGAGACCCACGTGCGAGTCGCCCATCTCGCCCTCGATCTCCGCGCGCGGCACCAGGGCGGCGACGGAGTCGATGACGATGAGGTCGAGGGCGCCGGAGCGGACCAGCATGTCGACGATCTCGAGTGCCTGCTCGCCGTTGTCCGGCTGGGACAGGATGAGGTTGTCGATGTCGACGCCGAGCTTCTTCGCGTACTCGGGGTCGAGGGCGTGCTCCGCGTCCACGAAGGCCACCGCGCCGCCCGCCCGCTGGGCGTTGGCCACGGCGTGCAGCGTGAGGGTCGTCTTACCGGAGGACTCCGGTCCGTACACCTCCACCACACGGCCGCGCGGGATGCCGCCGACGCCGAGCGCGACGTCGAGCGCGGTCGACCCGGTGGGGATGACCTCGATGGGCTCGTTCGGCCGCTCGCCCATGCGCATCACTGCGCCCTTGCCGAATTGCCGTTCAATCTGTGCGAGCGCGGCGTCCAGCGCCTTCTCGCGGTCGGTTCCTGCCATGGGTTCCACCCGATTTGCTTGAGTCGATCGCTTCACGTCAAAGACGCTAACGCCTGCCACTGACAATCCGCCCCGACGCCCGTCCAGCCTGTGGATAACTCAAGGTCATCCCTCTCCGAAAACCTCTGGAGCGTCCCGGTGGATCCTCCGCGCAACCCCCGGAAAATCGCCGCCGGACACCCCATAAGAATGGATGTTCGATTTTAGTGTCAAGCGTGGCACGCCGCAGGTGGCACGGTCGGTGCGGACCGGCGGTCTCGCCGACCGAGCGCCGGTTCGCACGCGCGGCATGGCGCTTCTCCTGGCGCGGGACGCCTTCTGCCGCCGAGGGCTCAGCCCTGTCGGCCGGCCCGCTCCCTCACTGCCGCTCGTCCGGCTTCGGCCGGGCGCCGCCGGACGTCGGGGGCGCCTCCGGCCTGTTCGGGCCGCGCAGCGCCCGCCGGACGCGCGCGAGGAGGGGCGCTCCGACCTGGCGCCGGTGCCCGTGCACCCGGGGGTCGTCCGTGACGTCGTACCTCTTCACGTACGCCCCGAGGAAGGCCTGCAGGGTCGCGACGGCGGGGATGGCGATGAGCGCGCCGACCGCCCCGAGGAGCGCCGTGCCCGCGATGACCGAGCCGAACGCGACGGCGGGGTGGATGTCCACGCTCTTCGCGGTGAGCTTGGGCTGCAGCACGTAGTTCTCGAACTGCTGGTACACGACGACGAAGATCAGTACCCAGAGCGAGTACCAGGGGTCGACCGTGAAGGCGATCAGCATCGGCAGGGCGCCCGCGAGGTAGGTGCCGATGGTGGGGATGAACTGCGACACGAGGCCGACCCAGACGCCGAGCACGGGCGCGTAGGGGACGCCGAGCACCTGGAGCAGGATGTAGTGCGCGATGCCGGAGATCAGCGCCATCAGGCCGCGCGAGTAGAGGTACCCGCCGGTCTTGTCGACCGCGATCTCCCAGGCCCGCAGCACCTCGGCCTGCTTGGCGGGCGGCAGCACCGAGCACAGCGCGCGCCGCAGCCGCGGCCCGTCGGCCGCGAAGTAGAACGAGAACAGCATGATCGTCAGGAGCTGGAAGAGACCGCCGAGCACCTGCGCGGAGACGTCCAGGACGCCGCTGGCGCTGTTCTGCACGTACTTCTGGAGCCAGTCGGAGTGGACCAGGCTGTCCTGGACCTCGACGCGGGAGAGCTCCGTGTGGAAGGTCTGGTTGATCCAGCTGATGACCTTGTCGAGGTAGTCGGGGAAGTCCTCGACCATGTCGACGATCTGGCCCGCAAGCATCGAACCCATCAGGGTGATGAACCCCGCACTGGCGATGAAGACGCCCAGGAAGACCAGGAAGGTGGCGAAGCCCCTGCGCAGCCCGCGCGCGGACATCCAGCTCACCGCAGGCTCGACGGCGAGCGCCAGGAAGAACGCGATCAAGATGTTGATCAGCAGTCCGGTCAGCTGGTGGAACGCCCAACTGCCCAGCTGGAAGCAGGCGATGAGGGCGAGGGCGAGCACCATGGCGCGCGGCAGCCACCGCGGCATACGGGCGCCGGGCCCTGCCTCGGCCCCGGTGGGGGGCTGTGCGGGCGGCGTCGTGCCGGATGCTGCGGTGTCCTGGGTGACCTGCGCGGTCTCTTCTGTCGGTGCCACGCAGCCAGTCTCGCCCACGCCGCCGACAATCGACCGCCACCCTCACATCTTGGGACGGGTACGCGACATCCCGGGACGGACGCGCGACACCCCGAGGCGGCTGCACGCGCGCGTGGAGCCCTCCGGTGACGCTCCGGTCACAGCGGGCTCATCCCTCGTGTCCGGCCGGCCGTGGTCAGCGTTTGTCGGCCGGCACGTCCATGGCCGTGCACACCGCACGCCAGACGTCCTTGGCCTCCCAGCCCGCGTCCAGCGCCTCATGGACCGTGCGGCCGCCCAGTTCCGCCATCACGTGATCGCGCGCGAAGGAGTCGGCGTACCCCGCACCGAAGTGTGCCGCCATCCGCTGCCAGAAGACCGTCAACCGCATGCCTCCAGTATCGCGCCCCTGAGAGTGCAGCCGGGCGCGGGGGGCTTGCCGAGAACGCTTTCCGCCCTACGGTCGGTGCATGGCCGAAACCGGAGCATCCCCCGACGCTGTGCCCTCCCCCGACGCGGCGCTCTCCCCGGTCGCCCGCGCCGAGCACTTCGTCTGGCTCACCGCGCGCGTCCTGGAGCAGCGACGGTTCGCGTACCACTTCCTCGATGGCGCGGGCGGCGCCGCGGCAGCGGACGCGGTCGAGACCGCCCTGACCTCGTACGCGACCGCGGACGGCGGGTACGGTTTCGCGCTCGAACCGGATCTGCGCGGACCCGTCAGCCAGCCGCTGCACACCGGGCACGCCCTGCGCGTCCTGGACTCGATCCGCCGCTGCGGCGGGCAGCGGGTGGAGCGCGTGTGCCGGTATCTGACGGCGATGTCGACGGCCGACGGGGCGCTTCCGGCGATCCATCCCGGCCAACGCGGCTACCCCTCGGCGCCGTTCGTGCCGATCGTGGACGATCCCCCCAGCGAACTTCTGGCCACCGGCCCCGTGGTGGGCCTGCTGCACCGCAACGAGGTGTGGCACGCCTGGCTGTTCCGGGCCACGGACTTCTGCTGGGAGGCCGTCGAGACGCTGGGGAAGTCGCATCCGTACGAGGTCCAGGCGGCCGTCGCCTTCCTGGACGGCGTGCCCGACCGCCCGCGCGCGCAGGCCGCCGCCGACCGCCTCGGGCGCCTCGTGCGCGAGCAGCGGCTCGCGGCGCTCGACCCCGATGACCTCGACGCGTATCCGGTGGCGCCCGGTTACGCGCCGGGCGAGCACCACTTCCCGCACGACTTCGCCAAGCTCCCCGAGTCGCTCGCACGCGCGTGGTTCACCGACGCGGAGATGGAACGTTCACTCGACTTCCTCGCGCGGGAACAGCAGGAGGACGGCGGCTGGCCGGTGCGCTGGCGGCAGTGGGCGCCGGGCCCGGCCCTGGAGGCGCGCCCCATCGTCACCATCGAGGCGCTGCGCACCCTCCGGGCGTACGGACGGCACATCGGCTGACGAACGGCGGCGACGGGCGTCTCCGGTCACCCCGTCACGGCCCGCACCCCCGCCGTCACGACGACGGCCGCCGCGATGACGACGAGGAACGGCGCGCGCAGCAGCAGCGCCACGGCCGCCGCGGCGAGCCCCGCCGCCCTGGCGTCCAGGACGAGTTCCCGCCCCTCGGCGAAGGTCTGTTGAGCCGTGAGCGCCGCGAGCAGCGCCACGGGGAGCAGGGCGGCCATGCGCCGCACGAGCGGCCGTTCCAGCACGCCCGCGGGCACCAGCAGCCCCACGAGCTTGACGAGATAGCAGCCGACGACGGTCGCCCCGATGGCGATCCAGATGTTCAACGGAGCTCTCCCCTGCTGTCCTTACGCGCTTTTCGGCCCGCTACGTAGAGGACGGTCGGCACCGCGAGGGCCGCCACCAGGACGGGCACGCCCGCGGGCAGCACCGGCAGCAGACCGAGCCCGAGGAGGAGGGCGACGCCCGCGACGGCGCGCTCCGTGGACGTGCGCACCATCGGTGCGAGCAGGGCCAGGAAGACGGCCGGTCCGGCCGCGTCAAGACCCCAGGCGTCGGTGTCGCCGATCGCCTCGGCGCCCAGCGCGCCGAGCAGGGTCGTGAGATTCCACAGCACGTAGAGGGTGAGCCCGGTGACGGTGAAGCCGATGCGGGCGCTGCGCCGCGTGGGCTGGGCGAGCGAGACGGCGGTGGTCTCGTCGATGACCCAGTGCGCGGCGAACGGCCGTACCGCGCGCGGGAGGGCGAGGAGCTGCGAGAGGCGCAGTCCGTAGAAGGCGTTGCGCACCCCCAGGAAGAAGGCGCCGGCCGCGGCGGTGAACGGGTTGCCGCCTCCCGCGAGCGCGCCGACCAGGGCGAACTGCGAGGCCCCGGTGAACACCAGCAGGCTCAGCGCACATGTCTGCGGGAGGGTGAGCCCGCTCCCCGCCGAGGTCACCCCGAAGGCGAAGCCCGAGAGGCCGACGGCGATGCCGACCCCGAGGGCGTCCCGCACGACGGCACCGTCCGCCTTCTCCGGGGGCGCGCCTTCCGCGCCCTCGCCCGCCGTGCTTTCGCCCTGCGCATCGCTGCCTTCCGTTTCCCTGCCTTCCGTTTCCCTGCCCTGCGTGTGTCTGCCGTCCGGTTGGTCTATGCCCGTGGGGGTCGTCTGTTCTGCCACGCCCCGAACGTTACGAGTGGGGCGCGGCCGGGTCTTGTACGTTCTTGCGCTCGCGCTGGTACGCGCCGGGCGGCACCCCCACGGCGCGGGTGAAATGCCGGTTCAGGTGCGGCTGGTCGGTGAAGCCCACCGCGACGGCCACCTCGGCGGGCGCCGTGCCGGCGTCGAGGAGGCGGCGGGCCCGGCGCACGCGCGCGTCGGTGAGCCAGGCGTGCGGAGGCATTCCGTACGCGTCCCGGAAGGCCCGCAGCAGGGCGAACGGGCTGACGCCGAGGCCGGTGGCGAGCCGCTCAAGGCTCGGCGGGTCCGCGAGGCTCTCCTCCAGCACGGCACGCGCGTGTGCCGCGATCCTGGCTCCCGCCGTGCGCACGGTGCGCCGGGGCAGCCGCCCGCCGTTGAGCCGCAGCAGCCGGGTCACCGCCACCCGCAGCAGCGTGTCGGCGGCGAGGGCGTTGCCCTCCTCCGCGGCGCGCAGCACCCGGTGCACCAGCGCCACGGAGTACGGGTCGTCGAGGACCGGACGGATGAATCCGGGCGTCCCGCGCAGCGCCGTCGTCTCCGCCGCGATGGCGGCGACCACCTCGGGCGCCGGGTAGACCGCCCCGTACCGCCAGCCGCCGGGGTCCCCGGCCCGGCCCGTGTGCGGGGTGTCGGGGTTGATGAGCGCGAGGCTCCCCGGGCCCGCATGCCGGTCGGCACCGCTGTGGTGGAAGACGTCGACGCCCTCGGCGATCCCCGCGATGACGAAGTGCTCGTGGGTGTGGCGCACGAACGTCCGGTGGATGTAGTGGGCCCGCAGCAGGTCGACGCCCGGCAGCTCCGTGTACCTCCAGTGCCGCGCCTGTTCGGCCCTACCCGTCATGCCCCCATTCTGCGACGTGCCCGCAACCTCTTTTCCGCAGGTCGGCGCCGTTGTCAGTGGCGGGGTGCACGATGGGGGCATGGTCAGCTCCGCGTCCAGTGCCCATGGCGTCCCCGGCGCCCTAGACGGTTTCTCCCCCGCGACCCGCGGCTGGTTCACGGGGGCCTTCTCCGCGCCCACCTCGGCGCAGGCCGGCGCGTGGCAGGCCATCTCCGAGGGCTCCGACGTGCTGGTCGTCGCGCCCACGGGCTCCGGAAAGACCCTGGCCGCGTTCCTCGCCGCACTCGACCAGCTGGCGTCGGCGCCGCCCCCCGCCGACCCGAAGAAGCGCTGCCGGGTGCTGTACGTGTCACCGCTGAAGGCCCTGGCGGTCGACGTGGAGCGCAATCTGCGCAGCCCGCTGACCGGCATCCGCCAGGAATCCGTGCGCCTGGGCCTGCCCGAGCCGGAGGTCCGGGTGGGCATCCGTTCGGGTGACACCCCGGCCGCCGAGCGCCGGGCCCTGGCGACCCGCCCGCCGGACATCCTGATCACCACGCCCGAGTCGCTGTTCCTGATGCTCACCTCCGCCACGCGCGACGCGCTCACCGGCATCGAGACGGTGATCCTGGACGAGGTGCACGCGGTCGCGGGCACCAAGCGCGGCGCACACCTCGCCCTCTCCCTGGAGCGGCTCGACGAGCTGCTGCCGAAGCCCGCGCGCCGCATCGGCCTGTCGGCGACGGTGCGCCCGGTGGACGAGGTGGCCCGCTATCTCTCCCCCAAGCGCAAGGTGGAGATCGTCCAGCCGGAGTCCGGCAAGGAGTTCGACCTGTCCGTCGTCGTCCCGGTGGAGGACCTGGGAGAGCTGGGCGGCTCCCCGGTCAGCGAGTCCGGTGACGGCACCGCGGCGGAGGCGGAGCGCCCCTCGATCTGGCCGCACGTCGAGGAGCGCATCACCGACCTCGTCCAGGCACACCGCTCGACCATCGTCTTCGCCAACTCCCGCCGCCTGGCCGAGCGCCTCTGCAACCGCCTCAACGAAATCGCGTACGAGAGGGCGACCGGCGAGGCCCTCCCGGAGGACCACTCCCCCGCGGAGCTGATGGCCGAGTCGGGCGCCGCCAAGGGCGCGCCACCGGTCCTCGCCCGCGCCCACCACGGCTCGGTCTCCAAGGAGCAGCGCGCGCAGGTCGAGGAGGACCTCAAGGCGGGCAGGCTGCCTGCCGTCGTCGCCACCTCCAGCCTGGAGCTCGGCATCGACATGGGCGCGGTCGACCTGGTCGTGCAGGTCGAGTCGCCGCCGTCGGTGGCCTCCGGGCTGCAGCGCGTGGGCCGCGCGGGGCACCAGGTCGGCGCCGTCTCCACCGGAGTCGTCTTCCCCAAGTACCGGGGAGACCTGGTCCAGGCCGCCGTCGTCACGGAGCGGATGCGGACCGGCTCCATCGAGTCCCTGCGCGTCCCCGCCAACCCCCTGGACGTCCTGGCGCAGCAGCTGGTCGCCATGGTGGCGCTCGACACCTGGCAGGTCGACGACCTGCTGACGGTGGTGCGCCGCGCGGCCTCCTTCGCCTCGCTCCCGGAGTCGGCGTTCACGGCCGTCCTGGACATGCTCGCCGGGCGGTATCCGTCGGACGCCTTCGCGGAGCTGCGCCCGCGCGTGGTCTGGGACCGCGTCGCGGGCACCGTCACGGGACGGCCCGGTGCCCAGCGCCTCGCGGTCACCTCGGGCGGCACGATCCCCGACCGCGGCCTCTTCGGCGTTTTCCTCGCGGGCGCCGACCCCAAGAAGGGCGGCGGCCGGGTCGGGGAGCTCGACGAGGAGATGGTGTACGAGTCCCGGGTGGGCGACGTCTTCACGCTGGGCACGAGCTCCTGGCGCATCGAGGACATCACGCGCGACCGCGTCCTGGTCTCCCCCGCCCCGGGCGTCCCGGGGCGGCTGCCCTTCTGGAAGGGCGACCAGCTGGGCCGCCCGCTAGAACTGGGCCGCGCGCTCGGCGCGTTCCTCCGGGAGGTCGGCGCGCTCTCGCGGGAGGACGCGCGCGAGCGGCTGCTCGCCACGGGCCTCGACTCCTGGGCCGCCGACAACGTCCTGTCGTACCTCGCCGAACAGCGCGAGGCGTGCGGCCACATCCCGGACGACCGCACGATCGTGGTCGAGCGGTTCCGTGACGAGCTGGGCGACTGGCGGGTCGTCGTGCACTCCCCCTTCGGCGCCCAGGTGCACGCTCCCTGGGCGCTCGCCCTCGGCGCCCGCCTCACCGAGCGGTACGGCATGGACGCCCAGGTCATGCACGCCGACGACGGCATCGTGCTGCGGCTGCCCGACGCCGACCTGATGGGCCTCGACCTGCTCGACCAGGAGCCCACCGCTCCCCCCATGGAGTACGACACCGAGAAGGCCCCGGTGGGCGCCGCCGACGTCACCTTCGACAAGGGCGAGGTCAATCAGATCGTCACGGACGAGGTGGGCGGTTCGGCGCTGTTCGCCTCCCGGTTCCGCGAATGCGCCGCCCGCGCGCTGCTGCTGCCGCGCCGCAGCCCCGGCAAGCGCACCCCGCTGTGGCAGCAGCGCCAGCGCGCCGCCCAGCTGCTCCAGGTGGCGAGCGAGTTCGGCTCGTTCCCGATCGTCCTGGAGGCGATCAGGGAGTGTCTCCAGGACGTCTTCGACGTGCCAGGGCTCACCGAGCTGATGGGCGACATCGAATCCCGCCGCGTCCGCCTCGTCGAGGTCACCACCCCCGAGCCCTCCCCCTTCGCCCGCTCGCTCCTCTTCGGGTACGTGGCCCAGTTCCTGTACGAGGGTGACTCCCCCCTCGCCGAGCGGCGCGCGGCCGCGCTCTCCCTGGACTCCCGGCTGCTCGCGGAGCTGCTCGGCCAGGCCGAGCTGCGCGAGCTGCTGGACGCCGAGGTCCTGACCGAGCTGGAGCAGGAGCTCCAGTGGCGCACCGAGGACCGCCGCGTCAAGGACGCCGAGGGCGTCGCCGACCTGCTGCGGCTCCTCGGCCCGCTCACCACCGCCGAGTTGACGGAACGCGGCGCCGAGCCCGCGTGGGCCGAGGAGCTCGCGGCCGCCCGCCGCGCGATCCGGGTCCGCATCGCCGGCGAGGAGCACTGGGCGGCCATCGAGGACGCGGGCCGCCTGCGCGACTCCCTCGGCACGGCCCTGCCCGTAGGCGTGCCGGAAGCCTTCATGGAGCCGGTCAAGGACCCGCTCGGTGACCTGCTGGCCCGCTTCGCCCGCACGCACGGCCCGTTCACCTCCGCCACCGCCGCCGCCCGCTTCGGCCTGGGAGCGGCCGTCACCGAGGGCGCCCTGCAGCGTCTCGCGGCGAACGGCCGTGTGGTGCAGGGGGAGTTCCATCCCGCGGGCATCGGCCAGGAGTGGTGCGACGCCGCGGTCCTGCGCCGCCTGCGCCGCCGCTCCCTGGCCGCGCTGCGGCACGAACTGGAACCGGTGCCCCCGCCCGCGCTCGCCCAGTTCCTGCCCCAGTGGCAGAGCGTGAGCGGCCACGGCCTGCGCGGCGTCGAGGGCCTGGTGCGCGCCGTCGAACAGCTCCAGGGCGCCACCGTCCCCGCCTCCGCGCTGGAAAAGCTCGTCCTGCCGTCACGCGTCACGGGCTACCACCCGGCCATGCTCGACGAACTGACCGCGTCCGGCGAGGTGATCTGGGCCGGCGCAGGCTCCCTGCCCGGCAAGGACGGCTGGGTCTCCCTCTACCTGGCCGACGCGGCGCCCCTGCTCCTGCCCCCCGCGCACCCCCTGGAGCTCAGCGCCCTGCACCAGTCGGTCCTTGACACCCTCTCCGGGGGGTACGGCCTCTTCTTCCGCCAGATCGCCGACCAGGTCCGCGCCACCACCCACCCGGAGGTGCTCGACCCCCAACTGGCCGACGCGATCTGGGAGCTGGCCTGGTCCGGCCGGCTCACCAACGACACGCTGTCCCCGATGCGCTCGCTCCTCGGCTCGGGCCGCACCGCGGGAGCCACCGCCCACCGCGCCAAACGCAGCATCCCGCGCGGGCGCTACGGCAGCCTGACCGGGGCCGCCCGCCCCACCTCCCGCACCGGCCCCCCGACGGCCGCGGGCCGCTGGTCCCTGCTCCCCACCCGGGAGCCCGACCCGACCCTGCGCGCCCACGCCCTGGCCCGCACCCTCCTCGACCGGCACGGCGTGGTGACCCGCGGCGCGGTCGCCGCCGAAGGGGTCGAGGGCGGCTTCTCCGCGGTGTACCGCGTCCTGTCGGCCTTCGAGGACACCGGCCAGGCCCGGCGCGGCTATGTCGTCGAAGGGCTGGGCGCCGCCCAGTTCGCGATGGACGGCGCGGTGGACCGGCTGCGCGCCACCGCCAACACCCGGGACCGTACGGACGGCACACGCGCCACCGACGCGCAGGCCGCCGTCGTCCTCGCCGCCGCCGACCCGGCCAACGCGTACGGCGCCGCGCTCCCCTGGCCCGAACCACCGCAGGACACGACACACAAGCCCGGCCGCAAGGCGGGCTCCCTCGTCGTCCTGGTCGACGGCGACCTGACCCTCTACATGGAGCGCGGCGGCAAGACACTGCTGGCCTGGCCCGCCTCCCCGGAGGACCCGATCGCCGATGACCCCCGACTGCACGCCGCCGCCGAGGCCCTCGCCGCGGCGGCCCGGGCGGGCTCCCTGGGCACGGTCACGGTGGAGCGGGTCAACGGCACCGCCGCTCTGACCTCCCCCTTCGCCCCTCTCCTGGAAGGAGCCGGCTTCCACGCCACCCCGCGCGGCCTGCGCCTGCGCGCGTGACGCCGGTGCGGGTGCCGCGCGTACACCCGTACCGCTCGTACACCCGGGCTGCCATGCCACCGTGCACCCATCCCGCATGAGCGGTGAGCGGCCTGTGACCGCACCCAGGGGCGGACGTGCCGGCCACCAAGCCGCCGCCCCGCCCCACGTCATGCCACTCTGGATCCATGCCCGAAGGTGACACCGTCCTCCAAGCGGCCCGGCGCCTGCACACCGCCCTCGCCGGGCACACCCTCACGCGCTCCGACCTCCGCGTGCCCAAGCTGGCGACCGTCGACCTCACCGGGCGCACCGTCCTGGACGTCACCCCCCGCGGAAAGCACCTGCTCACCCGCATCGAGGGCGGCCTCACCCTGCACTCACACCTCCGGATGGACGGCTCCTGGCGGCTGTACGCCCCCGACGAGCGCTGGAGCGGCGGCCCCGGGCACCAGATCCGGGCGATCCTCGGCACCGCCGAACGGACCGCCGTCGGATACCGCCTCCCCGTCCTCGAACTGCTCCGCACCAGCGAAGAGGAGAAGGCCGTCGGCCACCTGGGCCCCGATCTCCTCGGCCCCGACTGGGACCCGGAGCGCGCGCTGACCAACCTGCTGGCCGCACCCGACCGCCCGCTCGGCGAAGCACTCCTGGACCAGCGCAATCTCGCGGGCATCGGCAACGTCTTCAAGAGCGAGATCTGCTTTCTCCTGGGCGTCACACCCTGGCTCCCCGTCGGCGAGCTCTCCGAGGAGACGGCGGCCCGCGTCCCCGCACTCTCCAAGAAGCTCCTGGAGGCCAACCGCGAACGGCCCTCGCGCACCACCACCGGCCGCGACCGCAACGGCCACCGCCTGTACGTGTACGGCCGCGCGCGCCGCCCCTGCATGCGCTGCGGCACCCCGATCCGGCTCGGCGAACAAGGCGACGGCTCCCGCAGCCGCCCCACCTACTGGTGCCCCACCTGCCAGCAGGGGCCCACCCCCTGATCCCGCCTCCCACATCCCCGACGCAGTGCCCTCCCCGACCAGTTGACGACCCGTCAGATGTAGCCGTACCGTCCCGTCATGCCCGTCCCCGCGTACGACCTCACCGGACGCACCGCATTCGTCACCGGCGCCGCCAGCGGCATAGGACGCGCCACGGCTCTGCTCCTCGCGCAGGCGGGCGCCACCGTCCACTGCGCTGACATCGACGAGCGGGGACTCCATGAGACCGCCGCCCTCATCAAGGCGGCCGACGGCACCGCACACACGTATCCGCTGGACGTCGCGGACAGGAGTCAGGTCGAGCGAGCGGTGAGCGCCGCCGCGGCAGAGGGAAACACCGGCCCCCGCCTGGACGTCATGGCCGCGATCGCCGGCGTCATGCACAGCAGCCCGGTCCTGGAGACCCGCGACGAGGACCTCGACCGCGTCCTGAACATCAACTTCAAGGGTGTCCTGTACGCCTGTCAGGCCGCGGCCCGCACCATGATCGAGACGGGCTCCGGCGGCAGCATCATCACGATGGCATCGGGCGCCGTGGACACCGGCGGCCCCGGCCTCCTCTGCTACGGCGCGGCCAAGGCGGCCGTCGTCCAGCTCACCAAGACCCTGGCCACGGAAGTCGGCCCGCACGGCATCCGCGTCAACGCCGTCGCACCGGGCTGGATCCGCACCCCCATGACGTCCCGCGCCGACACCGACACCGCCACAGCCAGCGACACCGCCACCGCCACCGCGCCCGAACCCCGCCCTCACACCGAGAAGATCATGGCCCGCATGTCACCCCTGGGCCGCGTGGGCGAACCGGAAGACGTCGCGCACGCCGTGCTGCACCTGGCGTCCGACGCCTCGTCCTTCACGACGGGCCAGATCCTCCGCCCGAACGGCGGCGTCGCCATGCCCTGGTGATCCGCTCCCACGCGGTCGTCGTCCCACGCGCGGGCCCCGCCTCCGCGTCCGCCGACCCCCACCAGGCCGGCACCACTCGCTCACTCACCCACCGCCGCAGAAGGCCACGCGCCCGCGGGTCCCCCTGCTTGGCCGATCCAACCTGCCCAGCCGATCCATCCGACCCGACCGATCCCGTCGATCCATCCGCCCCCGCCACCCCCGTCGCCCGCGACCTCGAGACGCAGTGGACGGGCAATACGCTCAGGCCCCACCCCCCGGCCGCGACCGCCCCTTCGAGAACACCCGCCTCAGGTACGAGGGCGAGCCGCAGCACGCCCCACCACCACAGCGCACCGAACACGAGGGCGGGCACCCACCGCACGGTGCGCCAGGATATGACCGTCCCTATGACCGTCCCGCTCACCGCTGCCACAGATGCCACCTCCCGCTCGACGCGAGGACGACGCTAAGCGCCCGGGTTCACCCCACGGGAGGGCGTGCCGCCGTCGCCGGAAGCCGCACGGCGCACGAACGGCGGCACCACCCCGTGAGAACGCGAAGAGCGCCCCTCGGCGGAGCGCCCTCCCGGACGCGTCGTCCGGTCAGCCGTTCTCGGCCTGGAACATCCAGTGGTGCTTCTCCAGGTCGGCCGTGATCCCGATGAAGATGTCCTGGCTGACCGGGTCCGCCTCGCCGGTCGCGTCGACACGCTCACGCATTCGGGTGATCACCGCGCCGAGCGCGTCCACGAGCGCCCCGACGGCGTCGACATCCTTGACCCAGCCGTCCGGGACCGCGCCGATGCCGGTGCTCTGCGCCACGGTGGCCGCGCGCCCGTCGGGCGAGACGCCGAGCGTGGAGGCGCGCTCGGCCACCGTGTCGGAGTGCTGCCTGGCCGTGTCCACGACCTCGTCCAGCTGCAGGTGCACGGAGCGGAAGCGCGGGCCGACCACATTCCAGTGAATCTGCTTGGCCACCAGCGACAGGTCGACCAGGTCCACGAGCGCGCCCTGCAGGGCCTCCGAGACCGTCTTCAGATCCGCATCGGACAGCGGGCTCTTCACGACGTACATCTGTCTCCTCCAACTCACGAGCGAATGAGGTAAATCCCCACCAACCATGTCATAAAAGCGCCAAATAGGTCGATTCGTGTAACAGCGGTCACGTAGGGTCCACCTCGAACAACACAGAAGCCCCGACCGAGTACCCGGTCGGGGCTTCCACACACTTCGGGAGGCTGCTCCTGAGAGCAGCGCGCCATCACGCCGCGACGACGTCCACGGCCTCCGCGGGTGCCTTGATCGTGACCCGTTCCGGTGGCACGCCGGCCACGGAGACGGAATTGAGCATCGAGCGAACCGGTGCGCGCACCGGCTCCGGGACTGCTGCAGACTCAGCCAGCTCGGCGAGCGACAACTCGTCGCTCACTTCACGCATGAGCTCGGACATCCGTACGTCAAGCGCGTCGCAGATCGCGGAAAGCAGCTCGGAGGAAGCCTCCTTCTGCCCCCGCTCCACCTCGGAGAGATAGCCGAGCGAGACTCGGGCGGACGAGGAGACTTCGCGCAGAGTACGGCCCTGGCGCTGGCGCTGCCGACGCAGCACGTCACCCAGCAGGCGACGGAGCAGAATCATCGGTGGCTCCCTCCTCGGACCGCGTAGCCGCATCCTTCACGCCCCACCGTACCGCCTCGCGCGGCGGCCGTGCGGGGAGCGATGTCGTGTTCACTCAGGGCTGCAAACATCAATTCCCCCCGTTCTGTTCCGTATCCTGTGCCCGCCCATTCTCGGCACGTTCGCCGGACAGCTGCTCGAGAAGCAGCGTAAGCACGCTCCGTACGCTCTCCCTACGGATTTCCGAACGGTCACCGTTCAACCGCAGGGCAGCGACTTTGCCGGCGGCTCCGCCATCGGCGTAACCGCGCATGTTTTCGGGATTCGATCCGGAAACCGCGAGTTCCGGCCGCCTGCCCCCGTTTTCGGTCGGAACAACGGCCGAATCCGGCCCCCAAACCGCCACGTACACGGTGCCGACCGGCCGGCCGTCCTGCGCGTCGGGCCCGGCGACCCCGGTGGTCGCGATCCCCCAGTCCGCGCCGAGGACCCGGCGCACGCCGGCCGCCATCTGCCGCGCCACCTCGGGATCCACGGCCCCGCGCTCGTCCAGCAGAGTGCCGTCGACGCCGAGGACGTCCCGCTTGAGCTCGGTGGCGTACGCGGTCACGGACCCGCGGAAGACCTTCGAGGCCCCGGGCGTCGCCGTGATCTCGGCGGCCACCAGGCCCCCGGTCAGCGACTCGGCGACGGCGAGCGTCTCGCCGCGCGCGGCGAGCAGGTGCAGCAGACCGGCCACCGGCGTCTCGCCGGACGAGAGCCCGCGGGACGTCACTTCGCCGCCTCCCGGGCGGCCTCGGCGGCCGCGGCACGCGCCTCGGCCCTGCCCTGCCTGCGCAGCACGACGGCCTGCTTCACATAGTCGAGCCCGGTCACCACGGTCAGCACCACGGCGAGCCCCATCACCCAGAAGCGCAGTGAGGCGAGCGGCCCGGTCAGGGCGAGGACGTACATCCCGACCGCCGTGCCCTGCGCCAGCGTCTTCATCTTCCCGCCCCGGCTGGCCGGAATGACGCCATAGCGGATCACCCAGAACCGCAGCAGCGTGATGCCGAGCTCACGCCCGAGAATCACGCCGGTCACCCACCAGGGAAGGTCACCGAGCCAGGAGAGACAGATCAGCGCGGCACCCATGATCGCTTTGTCGGCGATCGGGTCGGCGATCTTCCCGAAGTCCGTGACCAGGTTGTACGTGCGTGCCAGGTGGCCGTCGAAGAGGTCGGTGATCATGGCGACGGCGAAGGCGGCCCAGGCGAAGGAGCGCCAGGCCGGGTCGTATCCGCCGTTGCCTAGGAGCAGCATGACGAAGCCGGGCACGAGCAGCAGCCGGACCATGGTCAGCAGGTTCGCGACGTTCCACAGGCTGGCCTGGTTGACCGCCGCGGCGCCCAGCTTCCCGCCCCGCACCGGCGTGGCGCCCGGAGCGCCCTGCGCGCCGGAGCCGCTCGCGGATGCCGGGACTCCGGTCATCTGCCGGCCTCCTCGAGACACTCGGCCACCAAGTCCACGCCCTCCGTGCCGACGACCTTTGCCACGACCATACGGCCGACCTCCAGGGCACCCCCAGCGATGGCGCCCGTCAGACGGATCTGGCCGTCGGTCTCGGGGGCCTGGTGGGCGGCCCTGCCGAGCGGGCCCTCCTCCTCGTCGACGGATTCGACGAGGACCTCGACGGTCTCGCCGACCCGCTCGTCGGCACGCTGCGAGGTGAGCTCCTCGGCGAGCCGCGCGATGCGCGCGAGCCGCTCGTCGACGACGTCCTGGTCGAGCTTCTCGTCGTACGTGGCCGCTTCGGTGCCCTCCTCGTCGGAGTAGCCGAAGACGCCGATGGCGTCCAGGCGGGCGCCCGTCAGGAACCGCTCGAGCTCCGCGACGTCCGACTCGCTCTCGCCGGGGAAGCCGACGATGAAGTTGGAGCGCACGCCGGCCTGCGGCGCCTTGCTCCGGATGGTGTCCAGGAGCTCCAGGAAGCGGTCGGTGTCGCCGAAGCGCCGCATGGCGCGCAGCACGCCGGGGGCGGAGTGCTGGAAGGAGAGGTCGAAGTAGGGGGCGACCTTCTCGGTCGAGGTGAGCACGTCGATGAGGCCGGGGCGCATCTCGGCGGGCTGGAGGTAGCTGACGCGCACCCGCTCGATCCCGTCGACGGCGGCCAGCTCGGGCAGGAGCGTCTCCAGGAGACGGATGTCGCCGAGGTCCTTGCCGTACGAGGTGTTGTTCTCGGAGACGAGCATCACCTCCTTGACGCCCTGCTCGGCGAGCCAGCGGGTCTCGCCGAGGACGTCGGAGGGGCGGCGCGAGATGAAGGAGCCGCGGAAGGACGGGATGGCGCAGAACGAGCAGCGCCGGTCGCAGCCGGAGGCCAGCTTCACGGAGGCGACGGGGCTGGTGCCGAGGCGGCGGCGCAGCGGGGCGCGCGGCCCCGACGCGGGCGCGACGCCCTCGGGCAGGTCCTGGGGGGCCGCCACGGGGGCGTGCCCGGGCAGGGCGACACCGGCCCCGGCGTCCTGGCGCTCCGCGGGGCTGATCGGCAGCAGCTTGCGCCGGTCACGCGGGGTGTGGGCCTCGACGCTGCCACCGCTCAGGATGGTCTGCAGGCGGTTGGAGATGTCGGAGTAGTCGTCGAACCCGAGCACGCCGTCGGCCTCGGGGAGCGCGTCGGCGAGCTCCTTGCCGTACCGCTCGGCCATGCAGCCGACCGCGACGACGGCCTGGGTCTTGCCGTGACCCTTCAGGTCATTGGCTTCGAGGAGGGCGTCGACGGAGTCCTTCTTGGCGGCTTCGACGAAGCCGCAGGTGTTGACGACGGCGACGTCCGCGTCCTCGGCGTCCTCGACGAGCTGCCAGCCGTCCGCCTCCAAGCGGCCTGCGAGCTCCTCCGAGTCCACCTCGTTACGGGCGCAGCCAAGAGTGACAAGGGCGACGGTGCGGCGTTCGGGCATGGTCTCAAGACTACTTCGTCCCCGCCCCGGCACCGGCCGCCAGGGTTACCCGCCGGTCGGCCCCGGGCCGGCGGCGCTTCATCCGTCTGTCCCCTCACCCGGCGGAGCGTCGCTGGTCAGACGCCCCGCGGGGCTTGGTCAGCCGGCCTGCGGATCGCCCTTCGTGTACGACAGGCGCTCGACCTGACCGGGCTCGAATTCGTTGTCGACCTGCTTGCCGTTCACGTACAGCTCGATCGCGCCCGCGTCGCCCAGGACCAGGTCGATCTTCTGCTTGTCCTGGAAGGTCTTGTCCTGACCCTGCTCCAGGACGCCGTCGAAGAGGGTGCGGCCGTTGTGGTCCTTGGCCGAGATCCAGCTGCGGCCGTCCGGGGCGACGACCTTGACCGTGACCTTGTCGCGCGGCACGCCGGCGATGGCGCTGTTCGACGGGTCGGGCTTGGGGTCGGCCGGCTTGGCGGGCGGCTTCGGCTTCTGCGGGGTCTTGGCCGGGGCGGGCGTGGAGCCCTCGGCGACGGACTGCGAGCTGTCGCCGTCGTCGCCGCCGCGGAACGCGGTGAAGCCGACGAAGCCGATCACCGCGACGATCGCGGCGACCATCGCGGCGGTCCAGTTCGGCCTGCGCGGTTCGGACCGGATGCGTTCGGCCTCGAAGAGGGGCGCCGCCGGCGTGGGCGCGGGCGGGTGACCGCCATGCCCGTCGTCGTACTGGGCGAGCAGCGGGGCCGGGTCGATGCCGACGGCGCGGGCCAGCGTCCTGATGTGACCGCGGGCGTAGACGTCGCCGCCGCATCGGGAGAAGTCGTCCTGTTCGATCGCGTGCACGATGGGGACGCGCACCCGGGTGGACGTACTGACTTCGTCGACGGTCAGGCCGGAGGCGACGCGGGCCTGCTGGAGGACGCGGCCGATCGAGGGCCGGTCGTCGGCCCGGTGGTCGGCGGCCTGGGGCCCGTCCGCCGGGCTCTCGTCCGCGGCGCGGTCGGAGCGGTCGGGGCGGTCGTCCGAAGGTCGGTCGTCTTCAGGGGAGTTGCCGATGGACACGGGGGCGCCTTTCGAGCGTGTAGCCACCTGCCGGAGGTTCAGTTTAGGGGGGTCTTGAAAGGGTGGGGCAACCGGACGGACGGACTTTGTACGCCATCAGAATGGCCGGACATCCTGATGCCGGGACATCGTGCTCTTGTCTCCCTCAACTTGACGTGTGCCGAAGGGAAACGGTTGCCTGCCAATCCCTTATGGGTGAGCCTTGCCCGCCCTATGGGTGAGCCTCCCCGCGGATCACGGCGAGCACTCCGTCCAGCTCATCAGGTTTCACAAGAACGTCACGTGCCTTTGAGCCTTCGCTCGGGCCGACGATGGAGCGCGACTCCATCAGGTCCATCAGCCGGCCCGCCTTGGCGAAGCCGACGCGCAGCTTGCGCTGGAGCATGGACGTGGACCCGAACTGGGTGGAAACCACCAGCTCAGCGGCCTGGCACAGGAGATCGAGGTCGTCGCCGATGTCCTCGTCGATCTCCTTCTTCTGCTTGCTGCCGACCGTGACGTCGTCCCGGAAGACCGGTGCCATCTGGTCCTTGCAGTGCTGGACGACCGCGTGGATCTCGTCCTCGGTGACGAAGGCGCCCTGCATACGGGTGGGTTTGTTCGCCCCCATCGGCAGGAACAGACCGTCACCCTTTCCGATGAGCTTCTCCGCGCCCGGCTGGTCGAGGATGACGCGACTGTCGGCGAGCGAGGAGGTCGCGAAGGCGAGCCGGGAGGGCACGTTCGCCTTGATCAGACCGGTCACGACGTCCACGGAGGGACGCTGGGTGGCGAGCACCAGATGGATGCCGGCCGCCCGCGCGAGCTGCGTGATGCGCACGATCGAGTCCTCGACGTCGCGCGGCGCCACCATCATGAGGTCGGCGAGCTCGTCGACGATCACCAGCAGATACGGGTAGGGCTGGAGCTCGCGCTCGCTTCCCTCGGGCGTCTTGAGCTTGCCCTCGCGCACGGCCCGGTTGAAGTCGTCGATGTGCCGGTAGCCGAAGGCGGCGAGGTCGTCGTAGCGCAGGTCCATCTCGCGGACGACCCACTGGAGCGCTTCGGCGGCCTTCTTCGGGTTGGTGATGATCGGCGTGATCAGGTGCGGAATGCCCTCGTACGCCGTGAGCTCGACCCGCTTGGGGTCGACGAGGACCATCCGTA
Source organism: Streptomyces sp. NPDC037013 (assembly GCF_055607265.1). Classification (NCBI taxonomy): domain Bacteria; kingdom Bacillati; phylum Actinomycetota; class Actinomycetes; order Kitasatosporales; family Streptomycetaceae; genus Streptomyces; species Streptomyces sp. NPDC037013. Next base: position 738,892 of record NZ_JBVJRV010000005.1, read on the forward strand.
CGTCCTCGGGCGTCGCTCTTATCATGATCGACGTGATCAGGCAGTTGATGCAGGACGACTTGCCGGATCCGGTGGCTCCGGCCACCAGGATGTGCGGCATCTTCGCCATGTTGGCCATGACGTAGCCGCCCTCGACGTCCTTGCCGAGCGCGACGAGCATGGGGTGGTCGTCCTCGGCCGCGTCCGCCAGGCGCAGCACGTCGCCGACGTTGACCATCTCGCGGTCGGTGTTCGGGATCTCGATGCCGACCGCCGACTTGCCGGGGATCGGCGAGATGATCCGGACGTCGGGCGAGGCGACCGCGTACGCGATGTTCTTGGCCAGCGCGGTGATCTTCTCGACCTTCACGGCGGGGCCGAGCTCGATCTCGTACCGCGTGACCGTCGGGCCGCGCGTGAAGCCCGTGACGCGCGCGTCGACCTTGAACTCGGTGAAGACGTTCGTCAGCGAGTGCACGACCGCGTCGTTGGCGGCGCTGCGGGTCTTGCCGGGGCCGCCGCGCTCCAGAAGGTCGAGCGAGGGCAGCGCGTAGGTGATGTCGCCGGCCAGCTGGAGCTGCTGGGCACGGGGCGGCAGTTCGCGCGGGGGCTCGGGGGCGGGCTTGGTGAGGTCCTGCACGACGCCCTGTGCGGGCGCCTCCGGCTTCTTCTTCAGCTTGCCGGGCACCGGGGCGTCCGTGGCGCGCGCGGGCGGTACAGGCGTCGCCTGCTCCCGCTCCCCGCCCCGTTCGCGGTCCTCCCGCTCCCCCGAGACGCCCTGCGTCAGATCGGCGACCAGCGGGGAAGGGGGCATGCCGTGCAGCACGGCCCCGTCCAGGGCGGCGGCCGCGGCGGCCGCCACGTCCACGGCGTCCATCGGCCGGTCCATGTCCGGCTGTACGGGGGTCCTGCGGGGCCTGCGCCGCTTGGAGAGCGCCTCCTCCTCCGCCTGGTCCGGGCCGTACGCGTCGGGGCCGTAGGCGTCCGGGGCGGGCGTGCGCCGGCGCGCGGAGCGTGCGGGCAGGGCCTCGCGCCACTGCTCGTCGTAACGCTCGTCGTCGTAGGTGAAGGCGTCCGCCTCCGGTTCCGCCTGGACCACGCCGAGCCGGGTGCCGAGCAGCCGCAGCCGCTGCGGGATGGCGTTGACGGGCGTCGCCGTGACGACGAGCAGCCCGAAGACGGTGAGGAGCACCAGGAGCGGCACCGCGAGGATCTCGCCCATGGTGAAGATCAGCGGGGTGGAGGCGCCCCAGCCGATCAGGCCGCCCGCATCCCTTATCGCCTGCATGCCGGAGCTGCGGGCGGGCGAGCCGCACGCGATGTGGACCTGGCCGAGGACGCCGACGACCAGGGCGGAGAGGCCGATCACGATGCGGCCGTTGGCCTCGGGCCGCTCCGGGTGCCGGATCAGCCGTACGGCGATGGCGCCCAGCAGCAGCGGCACCAGCAGGTCGAGACGGCCGAACGCGCCGGTCACGAGGACCTCGACGAGGTCGCCGACCGGGCCGCGCAGGTTGGACCAGGTGCCGGCCGCCACGATCAGGGCGATGCCGAGCAGCAGCAGCGCGAGGCCGTCCTTGCGGTGCGCCGGGTCGAGGCCCTTGGCGCCGCGCCCTATGCCGCGGAACATCGCGCCGACGCCGTGGGCGATGCCGAGCCAGATGGCGCGCGCGAGCCGGTACACGCCCCCCGTGGGGCTGGGCACCGGCCTGGGCGCCGGCTTCTTCGCCGCGACCTTCTTGGCCGGGGCCCTCTTCGCGGGTGCCTTCTTGGCCACGGCCTTCTTCGCCGGCGGTTTGGCGACGGCCTTCTTCGCCGGGGCCTTCGTCGGCGCGGCCGCCTTCTTCGCGGGCGTCTTCTTGGCTGCGGACTGACGTGAGGCCATGGGTGTGAGGTTACCGGTGTCGACCACTGCGGACACGTGTGCCCACTGCTTCACCCGTTTGTGTCGCCCCTGCCGTGGCGGAGAACTGACGGAGGTTCACCCGCCGCGCGCGGGCCGGAACCTCGTCAGTGGGGCCCCTTGCCGCGTCAGTTCTGCGAGGGGACCGAGGGGGCGCCGCTGCCGGTGCCCGGCTCCAGGGCGTCAAGAGCCCGCCGCAGCCCGGTGAGTTTGCGTTCGAGATGGGCGGCGGTGGCCACCGCCGCCGCGTCGGCCGAATCGTCGTCCAGCTGCTTGGAGAGCGCCTCGGCCTGCTCCTCGACCGCCGCGAGGCGCGCCGACAGCTCGGCGAGCAGACCGGCGGGCTCCTTGGCGTCGCCGGCCGCGGCCTTGCCGCCGCCGCCTTCGAGCTGGAGACGCAGCAGCGCCGCCTGCTCCCGCAGTTGGCAGTTCTTCATGTACAGCTCGACGAAGACCGAGACCTTCGCGCGCAGCACCCACGGGTCGAACGGCTTGGAGATGTAGTCCACCGCGCCCGCGGCATAACCGCGGAAGGTGTGATGCGGTCCGTGGTTGATGGCGGTGAGGAAGATGATCGGGATGTCCCGGGTCCGCTCCCGCCGCTTGATGTGCGCGGCGGTTTCGAAACCGTCCATTCCCGGCATCTGAACGTCCAGCAGAATGACCGCGAAGTCGTCCGTGAGTAGTGCTTTGAGCGCTTCCTCCCCGGACGATGCCCGCACCAGTGTCTGATCGAGCGCAGAGAGGATGGCCTCCAGCGCCAGCAGATTCTCCGGCCGGTCATCGACCAGGAGGATCTTGGCCTTCTGCACCATGGCCCGCCCTCCTCGCCCCGGCGAAACACCGGGCGCCGCCCCAGAGGACGACTCCCTTGCGCCGCCCGTCCTTGTGCCGGTCATGGTAGCCGCACCCCGCCTGTCGCCACACCCTGTCACCGCGATGTCACTGTGCACGTAGCAGAAACGCGGTGGGAGACCAGAAGGTTCCCCGGATACCGCGCTTCTACACGGCTTCGGCCACAGTCTGTCAGCAACTGGCTGTGACGAAGCCCGTTCTCGGTCACTCTGCGCGCATCCACTGCTCCATCACAGACAACAGGTGATCCGGGTCGACCGGCTTCGTCACGTAATCGGAGGCCCCGGAGTCGATCGCCTTCTCCCGGTCGCCCTTCATCGCCTTGGCGGTGAGCGCGATGATCGGCAGTCCGGCGAACTGCGGCATCCTGCGGATCGCCGTCGTCGTCGCGTAACCGTCCATCTCGGGCATCATGATGTCCATCAGAACGACCGTCACGTCGTCGTGCTGTTCCAGCACTTCGATGCCCTCCCGGCCGTTCTCCGCGTACAGCACCGCGAGGCCGTGCTGCTCCAGGACACTGGTGAGCGCGAAGACGTTGCGGATGTCGTCGTCGACGATCAGGACCTTCTCGCCGCCGAAGTGGAAACCGGGCCGCGCCGCCTGGTTCTCCTGCCCCGCGGCGGGCCACTGCTCGGGCGCCCGCTCCTGGGGCCGCGGCTCCTGCGGTGCCGCGGCAGGCTGTCCCGGCAGGGCCGTGGGCTCCTGCGCGGGCGCGGGCCGGCGCCTCCTCCGGAAGAGGGCGGCGGGGCCGGAGACGGTGTCGTGGGGGGCCGGGGCCGCCTCGGGCTGCTGCGCCTCCTCGGTGCCGGGCGCCTCCTCCAGTGCGGGCAGTTCGCGCGGCTGGGGCGCGGGTGCCAGCTGCGTGTAGCCCTGGGGCGGCAGTTCGCTCGGGTGCAGCGGCAAATAGAGCGTGAAGGTGGAGCCGCGGCCCGGCTCGCTCTGGGCGTGGATCTCGCCGCCGAGCAGCCGCGCGATCTCCCGGCTGATGGAGAGACCGAGACCGGTGCCGCCGTACTTCCTGCTGGTCGTGCCGTCGGCCTGCTTGAACGCCTCGAAGATGACCCGCATCTTGCTGGCCGCGATGCCGATGCCGGTGTCCGTCACCGAGAAGGCGATCAGGTCGGCGTCGGCGTCGCGCAGCGAGCCCGCCTCCAGGAGCTGCTCGCGGATCGAGTCGGGCACGTCGTTGCTGGCGTGCCGGATGACCAGCTCGACGGCTCCGGTGTCGGTGAACTTCACCGCGTTCGACAGGAGGTTGCGCAGCACCTGCAACAGGCGCTGTTCGTCCGTGTGCAGCGTCGCGGGCAGCTCCGGAGAGACCCGTACGGAGAAATCGAGCCCCTTCTCGGCGGTCAGCGGCCGGAAAGTGGCCTCTACGTAGTCGACGAGTTGGACCAGGGCGATGCGCGTCGGGGAGACGTCCATCTTGCCGGCCTCGACCTTGGAGAGGTCGAGGATGTCGTTGATCAGCTGGAGCAGGTCCGAGCCCGCGCCGTGGATCGTCTCGGCGAACTCGACCTGCTTGGGGGTGAGGTTCGCGTCGGCGTTGTCGGCGAGCAACTTGGCCAGGATCAGCAGGGAGTTGAGCGGGGTGCGCAACTCGTGCGACATGTTGGCGAGGAACTCGGACTTGTAGCGCATCGAGACCGCGAGCTGCTCGGCGCGCTCCTCCAGGACCTGCCTGGCCTCCTCGATCTCGGTGTTCTTCACCTCGATGTCGCGGTTCTGCTGGGCGAGGAGCTCCGCCTTCTCCTCCAGCTCCGCGTTGGAGTCCTGGAGCGCCTTCTGCCGGTTCTCCAACTCGGCCGAGCGTTCCCGCAGTTGCTCGGTCAGCTCCTGCGACTGCTTGAGCAGCACCTCGGTCTTCGTATTGACGCTGATGGTGTTGACGCTCGTCGCGATCATCTCGGCGATCTGGTTCAGGAAGTCCTTCTGGATCTGCGTGAAGGGCTGGAACGCGGCCAGCTCGATCACGCCGAGGACGGTCCCCTCGAAGAGCACGGGCAACACGATGACCTGCGCGGGAGGCGCCTCACCGAGCCCCGACGCGATCCGCAGGTAGCCGGAGGGCGCGTTCTCCACGAGGATCGTGCGCCGCTCCTTGGCGGCCGTCCCGATGAGGGTCTCGCCGGGCCGGAACGACGTCGGCATGGATCCCATGGAGTATCCGTAGCTGCCGAGCATCCGCAGTTCGTACGCGTCCTCGTGGTCGCCCCCGAGGTCCTGGCCGTCGTCCGTGGGCATCGCGAGGAAGAACGCGCCGTGCTGCGCGGAGACGACCGGCGTCAGCTCGCTCATGATCAGCGAGGCGACGTCCTCCAGGTCGCGCCGGCCCTGCATCAGGCCGGAGATCCGCGCGAGGTTGCCCTTGAGCCAGTCCTGCTCCTTGTTGGCCAGGGTCGTGTCGCGGAGGTTCGCGATCATGGTGTTGATGTTGTCCTGCAGGACCTGGATCTCGCCGGCCGCGTCGACCTCGATCTTCAGGTTGAGGTCACCGCGGGTCACCGCCGTGGCGACCTTGGCGATGGCCCGCACCTGCCGGGTGAGGTTTCCGGCCATCTCGTTCACGGACTCGGTCAGGTCGCGCCAGGTGCCGTCGACGTCACGCACGCGTGCCTGGCCGCCGAGCTGCCCCTCCGTACCCACTTCGCGGGCGACCCGGGTGACCTGCTCGGCGAAGGACGACAGCTGGTCGACCATCGTGTTGATGGTGGTCTTCAGCTCCAGGATCTCGCCCCGGGCGTCGATGTCGATCTTCTTGGTCAGATCGCCCTTGGCGATGGCGGTGGTGACCATGGCGATGTTGCGGACCTGACCGGTCAGGTTCGACGCCATCGAGTTCACGGACTCGGTGAGGTCCTTCCACGTACCGGAGACGCCCGGCACGCGCGCCTGGCCGCCCAGGATGCCGTCGGTGCCCACCTCGCGGGCCACGCGCGTGACCTCGTCGGCGAACGAACTCAGCGTCGTCACCATGGTGTTGACCGTGTCGGCGAGCTGCGCGACCTCGCCGCGCGCCTCGACCGTCACCTTCTTGGTCAGGTCGCCGTTGGCGACCGCCGCCGACACCTGGGAGATGTTCCGCACCTGGCTGGTCAGGTTGTTGGCCATCAGGTTGACGTTGTCGCTCAGGTCCTTCCAGATGCCCGTGACACCCGGCACCCGCGCCTGGCCGCCCAACTGGCCCTCGGTGCCCACCTCGCGGGCCACCCGCGTCACCTGCTCGGCGAAGGACGAGAGCTGGTCGACCATGGTGTTGACGGTCGTGACGAGTTCGAGGATCTCGCCCTTCGCGTCGACGGTGATCTTCTTGGAGAGGTCGCCCATGGCGACGGCCGTGGTGACCTCGGCGATGTTCCGCACCTGAAGGGTGAGGTTGTTCGCCATCCCGTTCACGGACTGCGTGAGGTCCTTCCAGGTGCCGGAGACGCCCTGCACCTCGGCCTGGCCGCCCAGGATGCCGTCCGTACCCACCTCGCGGGAGACCCGCGTGACCTGCTCCGCGAAGGCGGACAGCTGGTCCACCATCGTGTTCAGGGTGTTCTTGAGCTCCAGGATTTCGCCGCGCGCGTCCACGTCGATCTTCTGCGACAGGTCACCGCGCGCCACCGCCGTCGCCACCTGCGCGATGTTGCGCACCTGCGCCGTGAGGTTCCCGGCCATGCCGTTCACGGAGTCCGTCAGATCGCGCCACACACCGGCCACACCGGGCACCTGCGCCTGACCGCCGAGGCGACCCTCCGTACCCACCTCGCGGGCCACCCGGGTCACCTGGTCCGCGAAGGCGGAGAGCTGGTCGACCATCGTGTTGATGGTGTTCTTGAGTTCGAGGATCTCGCCGCGCGCGTCGACCTCGATCTTCTGCGACAGGTCACCGCGCGCCACCGCCGTGGTGACCTGCGCGATCTGCCGCACCTGCGACGTCAGGTTGCCCGCCATGAAGTTGACGGAGTCGGTGAGGTCCTTCCACGTACCGCTCACGCCGTCCACCCGGGCCTGACCGCCGAGCCGGCCCTCCGTGCCCACGTCCCGCGCCATCCGCGTGACCTGGTCGGCGAAGGACGACAGCTGGTCGACCATCGTGTTCACGGTGTTCTTCAGCTGGAGCATCTCTCCGGAGACGTCCACCGTGACCTTCTGCGACAGGTCGCCGTTGGCGACGGCCGTCGTCACCTGCGCGATGTTGCGCACCTGTCCGGTGAGGTTGCGGAAGGCGGTGTTCACCGAATCGGTGAGGTCCTTCCACGTACCGGCCGCGCCCTGCACCTGTGCCTGGCCGCCGAGCTCGCCCTCGACCCCGATCTCCCGCGCCACCCGGGTCACTTCGGAGCCGAAGGCGGAGAGCTGGTCGACCATCGTGTTCGTGGTGTTCTTCAGCTCGAGCATCTCGCCCGCGACATCGACGGTGACCTTCTGCGACAGGTCGCCGTTGGCGACCGCCGTCGTCACCTGCGCGATGTCCCGCACCTGCGTGGTGAGGTTCCGGAAGACCGTGTTGACCGAGTCGGTCAGGTCCTTCCAGGTGCCCGCGGCGCCCGGCACATTGGCCTGGCCGCCGAGCTGCCCCTCCGCGCCGACCTCGTTGGCCACGCGCGTGACCTCGTCCGCGAAGGTCCGCAGCGTCTCGGTCATCTGGTTGATCGTCTCGGCGAGCTGGGCGACCTCGCCGCGCGCGCTCACCGTCACCTTCTGCGACAGGTCGCCGTTGGCCACCGCGGTCGTGACCTGCGCGATCCCCCGCACCTGGGCGGTGAGATTGCCGGCCATGAGGTTCACCGAATCGGTGAGGTCCTTCCATACGCCCGCCACACCCGGCACCTGCGCCTGGCCGCCGAGCTCGCCCTCCGTGCCGACCTCACGGGCGACGCGCGTCACCTCGGAGGAGAACGACGAGAGCTGGTCCACCATCGTGTTGACGGTGTTCTTCAACTCCAGCATCTCGCCCGCGACATGAACCGTGACCTTCCGGGACAAGTCACCCTTCGCGACCGCCGTCGTCACCAGCGCGATGTCCCGCACCTGGGCGGTCAGGCGGTACGCCATGGTGTTCACGGAGTCCGTGAGGTCCTTCCACGACCCGGACATCCCGCGCACCCTGGCCTGCCCGCCGAGCTTGCCCTCGGTGCCGACCTCGCTGGCCACGCGCGTGACCTCGTCGGTGAAGGTGGAGAGCTGGTCGACGAGGTTGTTGACCGTCCGCCCGACCTTCAGGAACTCACCGCGCAGCGGGTGACCGTTCCCGTCCATCCCCTGCGCCCGCAGCTCCATCCGCTGCTCCAGGTCGCCCTCCGCGACCGCGGACAGTACCCGGCCGACCTCGGAGACGGGACGTACGAGATCGTCGACGAGCGCGTTCGACGCGTCGATCGCCGCCGCCCACGAGCCCTCGCTCGCTCCTGCCTCCAGCCGTTCCGTGAGTTTTCCCTCACGTCCGACCATGCGCCGCACCCGCGAAAGCTCACCTGTCAGGTGCAGATTCCGGTCGGCGACCTCATTGAAGACGGCGGCGATCTCCGACATCACGTCGTCGCCGGAGACCGTGAGCCGCTTGCGGAAGTTGCCGTCCCGCATCGCCACCAGGGCCGCGAGCAGCCTGTTCAGAGCCGCCGCATCCACGGAAGCCGTCGTCCCGTTGCGCGGTTTGCGCTGTTTGTTCAGGGACTGTCCGTCTTTCGCGCGCGTCTTAGTGCCCCGCGTCGCTGCGCCAGACTCCACTGTGTCCCTCCCGCAAGGGTCGACCGGTACTGCTCGGGTTCTTCTGGGGTGTTTCCATGAGCTTGCCCAGTGTTTCACCATGGCCGAACCAGGCCATAACAGTTCGGCAGCTTCGCACACCGTCCGCACACCCTCCGGGCGGAAAGACTGACGACCGGCATCCGCATGGACGGCGAAGGTAAGTAACCTTGCATCCGGCTGTCCAACCACCCCGGTCCTGCCCGGCCAGGGCGGTGGTACACGAACAAGCGGGCATCGGAGGGGCGGCCGTCACCATGGGTTCGGGAGAACTGGGCGTCGATACAGTCGACACTGTCGATACTCGTACGAGGAGTGCTGTGATCACCGCGCGCGCGGCTGCCACCTTCGAACCCGTCGGGCGTTCCGTCGCGACGGCCCGCTCCTTCGTGCGCGACACCCTGCAGGGCTGGGGCTTCTCGGACATCGTCGACGACGCCGTCGTCCTCACCAGCGAACTGGTCACCAACGCCGTGGTGCACGCCGGCACGGCCGCCGACGTCGAGTGTCTGCGCAGCGACGACGCCGTACGCATCGAGGTCTCCGACCACTATCCGGAACGCGAGATCCCGCTCCAGCAGTCCTCGGTCAACATGGGCAGCCCCGACCGCGAGGGCGGCCGCGGCCTCCAGCTCTGCGCGGCACTCGCCAGCCGCTGGGGCGTCGACTACACCCCTACCAACAAGCAGGTCTGGTTCCAGCTCGACCTGCCCCACCGCCCCGTCGGCACCCGCACGGCGGGCCCCTCGCTCCCCGCCGACCTCCTGCCCATCGCCGACGGCAGGGTCCGCGTCGCCGTCATCCAGATCGACCGCCTTGGCGCCATCTCCGCCTGGAACGAGGACGCCGGAGAACTCTTCGGATACGCCGCCGAGCAGGTCATGGGCAAGCCCCTCAACGACCTCGCGGCCTGGCCGCACACACCGGGCACCAGCACCGGCATCGCCGAGGCGCTGCGGCTCTCCCGCTGGGAGGGCAGCTACGGCGTCCGCGGCGCCAACGGCTGCGTGATCCCCGTCTACGCCTCCCACCTGCGCGTCCGCGACAACGACGGCGAACCCTCCACGGTCTGCCTCCTCGTCCGCGACGACGAGCGCGCCGTCCTCCAGACCCCGCTGCGCGGCGCGCCCCCCGAGCCGGGCACCCGCAGCGAGCCGCACGCCACGGACCCCTTCGAGGTCTTCATCGGCTCCCCCGCCCCCGACGACCTGGACGGCCTCCTCCAGCGCACCGTCGAGCGGGCCCGCGACATGCTCGACGGCGACGCGGCCTTCCTGCTGCTCGCCACCGACGACGAGACCGAGCTCGAGGTCCGCGCCTCCACGGGCCTGCCCTCGGCCCGCCAGCGCTTCGCGCGCGTCCAGGTCGAGTCGGCCCCCGGCCGCTACGGCTCCGCGCGCATGCCGGCCGTCCACGAGGACCTCACGGTCGTCCCGGGCGCGGTGCCCCTGCTCGCCGGCACGGGCATGCGCTCGGTCGTCACGGTCCCGCTGAAGGTCGAGGGCCGCCTCACCGGCTCCCTGGGCGTCGCCGCAGAGGCCTCCGGGCGGTACTCGAACGAAGAGGCCCTGCGCCTGCAGTTCGCCGCCGACCGCATCGCCCTCGCCGTGGAGTCCGCGCGCCTCGGCGAGCTGGAACGCCTCCGCCGCGGCTCGCTCTCCTTCCTCGTCGAGGCCTCGGACCTCCTCGCGGGCACCCTCGACCGCGACCAGACCCTGGCCCTCATGGCCCAGATGACGGTCCCCACGCTCGCCACCTGGTGTGCCGTCTACACGATCGCCGACCAGTCCGCCGAGCCGTATCTGTCGTATGTCCTGCACGAGGACGAGGAGCGCATCGACGGCCTCAAGGCCCTCCTCTCCAAGATCGACCCCCCGGACCCGGTCCCCACACCGGGCGCCCGCATCTGGGCCGCCCCCTCGGAGGCCGCGCACCAGGCGGCCCTGCGCACCTCGATGCGCAGCCTGGGCCTCGGCGAGCCCATGACCCTGGGCTCCGGCATCGGCACCACACTCTCCACGGCGTCGGCGGTGGGCGGCGAGACCGTCGTCCTGCCCCTGGTCGCCCGCAACCGCGTCATCGGCATGCTCACGCTCGGCAAGCCCGCCGACGAGCACTTCCGCCAAGAGATCCTGGAATTGGCCGAAGATCTCTCCCGCCGGGCCGCGCTCGCCCTCGACAACGCCCGCCTCTACTCCGAGCGCATGGCGATCAGCCAGTCCCTCCAGCGCAGCCTGCTCCCGCCCGGCCTCCCGCAGGTCCCCGGCGTCGAGGTCGAGGTCATCTACCGCGCGGCCGGCGAGGGCAACGAAGTCGGCGGTGACTTCTACGACCTCTTCCCCATCCGCGACGGCGCGTATGGCTTCGCCATCGGCGACGTCTGCGGCACTGGCCCGGAGGCGGCGGCCGTCACCGGCCTCGCCCGGCACGCCCTGCGCCTGCTCGCCCGCGAGGGCTTCGGCGGGCCCGCCGTCCTGGAGCGCCTCAACGCCGCGATCCTCGACGAGGGCGCCCGCAGCCGCTTCCTGACGCTCCTGTACGGCGAGTTGTGGCCCCAGGAGGACGGCTCGGCGGTCCTGAAGATCGTCTGTGCCGGACATCCGCTGCCGCTGCGCCTGCGCCAGGACGGCACGGTCGAGCCGTACGCGGAACCGCAGCCGCTGCTCGGCGTCATGGACGACCTGGAGCTGTACGAGCAGACGATGACGCTCGACCCGGGCGATGTCCTGCTCTGCGTGACGGACGGCGTCACCGAGCGCCGCGAGGGCACCCGCATGCTCGGCGACGACGGCCTCGCGGAGGTCCTCACGACCTGCACGGGCCTGACGGCGGGCGCGGTCGCGGCCCGCATCATGCGCGCGGTGGAGCGCTTCGCCACGGACGCACCCTCGGACGACATGGCGATCCTCGCGATGCGGATCCCTGGCCTGCAGAAGGACTGAGCGTCAAACGGCAGAAGGCCCTCGCCCAACTGGGCGGGGGCCTTCTTTACTTGAGCCCCCAAGCGGAATCGAACCGCTGACCTTCTCCTTACCATGGAGACGCTCTACCGACTGAGCTATAGGGGCCTGCTGCCTTCGGGGGTTTTCCCCGCGGCAACGAAATAGATCATACCTGAAATCGAAGGGTGCCTCGAACCACTGCCGCCGCGGATCAGAAAGCCGGCTGGAGCAGCCCGCCGAGCGCATTGCACGCGGAGACCACACGCTGCAGATCACGCCGTGCCATCCCCGCGCCGATCGGCAGGGCCAGCGTCTCGTCGGCGGCCCGCTCGGTCTCCGGCAGCCGCACGTCCCGCCAGAACCGCGGCATGCGGTGCACGGGCGTCTTCACCGGCACCCGGCAGTCAACACCCTTGGCCCGTACGGCGCGTGCGAACGCGTCCCGATCGGGCCGGCCGTTCCCCGGCACCCGCACGACGTACTGCTGATAGCTGTGCCGGTCCCCGCCGTCGGGCGTCACGACACCGCTGAGCCGCCCGCTGAGATACGCGGCGTGGGCCCGCCGCAGAGCGAGTTCGTCGTGCGACGCCGTCTCCTCGCCCTCTTCCAGGACCAACAGCCCGTGCCGGCCCCCGACTTCCCGCAGCCGCCCCACATCGGCCCGCCGGCCGAAGCGGTGCCCGACGACCACAGCGGCCGTACGGGAGGTCAGCACGGCGGCGACGGCCTCCGGGTCGAGGCAGTACGTGGCCGGGTCGATGTCCGCGAAGACGGGCACCGCACCGGCGAGCACCACGTCCTCGGCCGCCTCGGCACTCCCGTAGGCCGGCACGACGACCTCGTCACCGGTACCGACACCCGCGGCGCGCAACATTCCAACTGTCCCCATGTCTGCGGATGTTGGCCGCGCAACGTGAACGGAGCGTTACGCAAAACAAAAAAGAGCTGGTCCCCGAACCGAAGTTCGGGGACCAGCTCTTATCAAAAGGAGTTCGGCGGCGTCCTACTCTCCCACAGGGTCCCCCCTGCAGTACCATCGGCGCTATGAGGCTTAGCTTCCGGGTTCGGAATGTAACC
>NZ_JBVJRV010000006.1:0-709430 GCF_055607265.1 Streptomyces sp. NPDC037013
TTTCCCTTTCCGGCGGTTCCGACTCTATCAGATCCTTTCGGGCCTGACTCCCAGTCAGCGGGCGTTGTCCTCACGGCTGTTGGGCCGTTCCGACGTCTCAAACTCTAGCGGGTTTTCCCGGCGACTCATAATCGAGCCTTGGAATTGAATTCGGGCATGCCGAATGCGTTCCGTTGGGAGGTTGTGCAGAGTTTGGTTTGCCGCTCAGCAGCGGCGGGAGGTGCTGTCGCAGAACCGTTACGGCTCCGTGGCAACCCGAAGAACCTTACGGGGCGGGGAGGTGGCTGTCAACCCCCACCCGGCGTGCTCCGGACGGCCCCTCAGTCCAGGTCCGTGAGGCGGCCGCCGGCGTCCGGCTGGGCGTGTTCCACGCGGCGCAGGAGACGGGTCAGTACTTCCCCGAGGGCTCCCCTCTCCTCCTGGGACAGGTCCTGGAGGAGGTCCTCCTCGAAGACCGTGGCCAGGCGCATCGCCTCGAGCCACTTCTCGCGGCCCTCCGCGGTCAGCTCCACGATGACGCGGACGCGGTTGGACTCGTCGCGGTCGCGGGTGACCAGGCCCTCCGCCACCATGCGGTCGATCCGGTGGGTCATCGCGGCCGGCGTGAGCCCGAGCCGCTTGGCCAGGTCGCCCGGGCCCATTTGGTACGGGGCGCCCGAGAGGACGAGTGCCTTGAGGACCTCCCACTCGGCGTTGCTGATGCCGAGGGTCGCGGTCTGGCGCCCGTAGGCGACGTTCATGCGGCGGTTCAGGCGGCCGAGGGCCGAGACGATCTCCTCGACCTGGGGGTCGAGGTCCTGGAACTCCCGCTGATACGCGGCGATCTGTTCTTCAAGTGTCGGCTCGCTCGGGCCGGGGGTGTCACCCATGGCCGCAGTATGGCACGCCCCGACTTGGCATTGAAGTCCTTCGGTGTGTACAGTTTAGGTTCTAACTTTAGCTTCGAAGTCTTCGCTTACGACTCCTAAGGCAGGTGAAAGTGACCAGGGCGATGGGCGCAGCGATGCGTCGCATTCAGGCAGGCAGCGCGCTGAGCGCGTTCGGCATCGGGTTCACGGTTCCGTTCCTCTACGTCTACGTGGCGCAGGTGCGGGGCCTTGGGGCCAGTACGGCGGGGATCGTGCTGGCCGCCTTCGCCATGGCCGCTCTGATCGTCCTGCCCATCACCGGCCGCGTCATCGACCGGCGCGGGCCGCTGCCCGTGCTCGTCGGCGCGGCGGTCGTCGCCTCCGTGGGCGCGGTCGCGCTCGGCCTCGCGAGTGCCGAGACGACGGCGATCCTCGCCGCGGCGCTGCTCGGCGCGGGTACGGCGGTCATGCAGCCGGCGCTCGCGACGATGATCGTCTGGTCGTCGACGCCGGCCACCCGTACGCGCTCCTTCGCCATGCAGTTCTTCCTGCAGAACCTGGGTCTCGGCATCGGTGGTCTCATCGGCGGTCAGATCGTCGACGAGGACCGGCCCGGCAGCTTCACGCTGCTGTTCTCCATCGAGTCGGTGATGTTCCTGGTGCTCGCGGCCATCGCGCTGACCGTGCGGCTGCCACACGCCCCGTCCATCCAGGACGCGATGCCCAAGGACGCCGCCGCGCCGCAGGGCGGGCTGCGTGCGCTGTTGAAGCACAAGGCGATGGTGCAGCTGTGCGTGCTCGGCTTCGTGATCTTCTTCGCCTGCTACGGGCAGTTCGAGTCGGGGCTCTCCGCGTACGGCGTGGAGGCCGCCGGGATCTCGCCGTCGACGCTCGGCATCGCGCTCGCCGCCAACACGGCGATGATCGTGGTCGCGCAGTTCGCGGTCCTGAAGTTCGTCGAGCGGCGCAAGCGGTCTCGGGTGATCGCCTCCGTCGGTCTGATCTGGGCCTTCGCGTGGATCCTCGCGGGGTACGCGGGGCTCGGGCACGGCAGCCAGGCGATGGCGACCGCCGCGTTCATCTCGACGTACGCGCTCTTCGGGCTCGGTGAGGCGATGCTGTCGCCGACCGTCGCGCCGCTGGTCGCGGATCTGGCGCCGGGCGGCATGGTCGGTCAGTACAACTCGGCCTTCGCCCTGGTGAAGCAGCTCGCCCTCGCGGTCGGTCCGGCCGTGGGCGGGCCGATGGGTGCCGCGCTGCACGTGCCGTACATCGTGACGTTCGTGCTGTTCTCACTGGGCATCACGGTGCTCGCGGTGCGTCTCGGGCGCGGGCTCACCCCCGTGCAGAACCAGCCCTCGCTGGCGAAGAGCCCGGTGGTGGCGCAGGGCGGCCCTACTACGGCCGCGCCCGCCACGGCCGACGCGTAACGCCCGCTACTTGGGGAGCGCGAACTCGCACCAGACGGCCTTGCCGCCGCCCGGTGTGCGGCGCGAGCCCCAGTTCGACGCGATCGTGGCGACGATGGCGATGCCGCGTCCCGCCTCGTCGGCGGGTTCGGCGCGGCGGCGGCGCGGCAGGTGGTCGTCGCCGTCGGTGACCTCGATGATCAGCCGGCGGTCGGTGCGGCGCAGGCGGAGCCGCATCGGCGGGGTGCCGTGCTGGAGGGAGTTGGCGACCAGTTCGCTGGCGGCGAGGACGCCCAGGTCGTGCAGTTCCGGTGAGAAGCGCCAGCTGGCGAGGACGCCGGTGGCGAAGGCACGCGCGCGTGGCGCCGCTTCCACGCCGCCGAGAAGCTCCAGGGCGGCGTTGCGGAAGAGTTCGGCGTCCGATCCGGTGCGGGCCGGGTGCTGGAGGACCAGGACGGCGACGTCGTCGTCGTGGTCGGCGGTGACGCCGAGAGCGCGGATCAGGCGGTCGCAGACCACCTGGGGCGTGCCGGTGGCGCCGGCCAGGGCGCGCTCCAGGGAGGCCACCCCTTCGTCGATGTCCTCGCTGCGCCGTTCGACCAGGCCGTCCGTGTAGAGGACGGCGGTGGAGCCGGGGCCGAGCGGGACGGAGCCGGAGGTGTGCAGCCAGCCGCCGGTGCCGAGCGGGGGTCCTGTGGGTTCCTCGGCGCGGTGGATGGTGCCGTTCTCGTCGCGGACGAGGATGGGCAGGTGTCCCGCGGAGGCGTAGACGAGGCTTCCTTCGTTCGGGTCGTGCACCGCGTAGACACAGGTGGCGATCTGGCTGGCGTCGATCTCGGCGGCCAGGCCGTCCAGGAGCTGCAGGACCTCGTGCGGCGGCAGGTCCAGGCGGGCGTAGGCGCGCACCGCGGTGCGGAGCTGGCCCATGACGGCCGCGGCGCGCACGCCGCGGCCCATCACGTCGCCGATGACGAGGGCGGTGCGGCCGCCGCCGAGGGTGATCACGTCGTACCAGTCGCCGCCGACCGCCGCTTCGGTGCCGCCCGGCTGGTACGTGGCGGCGATGCGCAGGTCGTCGGGCTGCTCCAGCTCCTGGGGCAGCAGGGACTTCTGGAGGGTGACGGCCGTCTCGCGCTGGGCGCGCTCGCTGGTGCGCAGGCGCTCGGCGGCCTCGGCGTGGTCGGTGACGTCGGCGGCGAACACCAGGACGCCGCCCGCCTCTTCGGGGACGGTGGCCACGCTGCCGAGCGGCAGGGTGACCGGGGTGCACGTGAAGGTGTACGACCGGCCGGAGGGTGCCTTGCGGGACTTGACGGTGCGGGGTCTGGAGCTGCGCAGGACCTGGTCGAGGAGCGGCAGCAGGCTCAGCTCGTCCAGTTCGGGCAGGGCCACGCGCGCGGGTTCACCGACGGGGCGGGGGCCGAAGGCGGCGACGTACGCGTCGTTGACGTAGGCGATGCGGTGGTCGGGGCCGTGCACGAGGGCGACGAGGGCCGGGATGCGGTCGAGCACCTCGCGGACCGGCAGTTCGTCGACCCCGTCGGGGCGGGTGCCGTCGGGGGCGGGGTCCGGGGGGCCGGCCTCCGCTCCGTCGGTGGGCCGCTCGGCGCGGGCCGCGGGGACGGAGCCGTCGCCGCGCGGTGCGGCGGCGACCGCCTGTTCGGTCCGCGCTGCTGCGCGGCGCTGCGTTCCGGGGAGCCGGGCGCTCCAGCGCGTGAAGTTCACTGCGGTAGGCCTCGTGGTGTCGCTTCTGGATCGGGAACACAGCATGTCGAGACGGACGGTCCCGGGTGTCGGCCTGGCGGCCTGCCCATGGTCACACGAGCAGTCTGACCGACCGGACTGACATCCGTCTGACGCCGGTCCTGTGCGGGGAGTTCCTGTGGCGGGTCAGGGGGACTCCTTCGGGCGCTCGCCTCCGGCCGCGAGTTCGAACTCCGCACGGGGGTGTTCGAGCGATCCGAGGGAGACGATCTCGCGTTTGAACAGGCCGGAGAGGGTCCATTCGGCGAGCACGCGGGACTTGCGGTTGATGGTCGGCACTCTGCTCAAGTGGTAGACGCGGTGCATGAACCAGGCAGGGTAGCCCTTCAGCTTGCGTCCGTAGACGTGCGCGACACCTTTGTGCAGTCCCAGGGAGGCCACGGAGCCCACGTATTTGTGCCTGTACTCCTGGAGCGGCTTGTCGCGCAGGGAGGCGACGATGTTGTCGCCGAGGACCTTGGCCTGGCGTACCGCGTGCTGGGCGTTGGGCGCGCACTCCTTGCCGGCCTCCTCGGCGGTGACGTCGGGGACGGCGGCCGCGTCTCCCGCGGCCCACGCGTGCGTGGTGCCTTCGACGGTCAGCCGGGCGGTGCACGTGAGGCGGCCGCGTTCGTTCAGCGGCAGGTCCGAGGCGGCGAGTACGGGGTGGGGTTTGACGCCCGCGGTCCACACGACGGTGCGGGTGGGGAAGCGCGCGCCGTCGCTGAGGACCGCCACCCGGTCCTCGCAGGAGTCGAGGCGGGTCTCCAGGCGTACGTCGATGTTGCGGCGGCGCAGTTCGCGCACCGTGTACCGGCCCATTTCCTCGCCGACTTCGGGGAGGATCCGGCCGGCCGCCTCGACGAGGATCCACTTCATGTCCTCGGCCTTGACGTTGTGGTAGTAGCGGGTGGCGTAGCGGGCCATGTCCTCCAGTTCGCCGAGCGCCTCGACGCCCGCGTATCCGCCGCCCACGAAGACGAAGGTCAGGGCGGCGTCGCGGATCGCGGGGTCGCGGGTGGAGGAGGCGATGTCCATCTGCTCGATGACGTGGTTGCGCAGGCCGATGGCCTCTTCGAGGGTCTTGAAGCCGATGGCGTGGTCGGCGAGGCCGGGCACGGGCAGCGTGCGGGCGATGGAGCCGGGGGCCAGGACGAGTTCGTCGTACGTGATCCGGGCGGGCCCGGCGCCCTCCTCCTCGGTGGCGAGGGTGGCGAAGGTCGCGGTGCGCTCGGCGTGGTCGACGGACTCGACCTCGCCGATGATGATGCGGCACTTGTCGAGGACGCGGCGGAGCGGGACGACGACGTGGCGCGGTGAGATGGAGCCGGCGGCCGCTTCGGGCAGGAACGGCTGGTAGGTCATGTACGGGTCGGGCGTGATCACGACGATCTCCGCCGCGCCCTGCTTGAGCTCGCGCTTCAGCTTTCGCTGGAGTCTCAGCGCGGTGTACATGCCGACGTATCCGCCGCCGACGACGAGAATGCGCACACAGTCCGGGGATGCGGGGGTGGTCCCCCGGGAGATCGCAGCCTTCACCATCCCATGACGCACCCGGCTTCGGAGTTTGTCCACAGGCCCGGCAATTTGTGTGACCGGCAGCAGTGTGTGCGAAAGGCCCGCCGAGCCGCCGCGGAGCGGGAAAGGTGTGCAGGTCAGCACCGGCGAAGGGGGTGTGGGGGCGGGGTGCCTCAAGGCCGGAAAGGGTCCGTACTCCGATCGGGGGGCTCGCCGTGCGGAACCCGCCTCTTCTGAATTGACCCCCGCTCAACTATGTTCGTGGGACGTCGGGGTGTCGGGGGATGCGCTCGTCGGGCCGGAATTCCGGCTCGCGGAAGGGCTCGCTCCTCACACGTCGGTAGTCAATGGCGGGGAGTGTCTCCGGGGGGAGACGTCATTACCGGGGGAACGTGTATGCACATTCAGGAGACTCACTGGACTTCCGCTGCCGTGCCGGCCTCAGCCGCCGGCCCGAGCGGGAACGGACGTGACATGGGGGAAGGAGCGCGCACGACGCCACTGCGTGTCGACGCACAGCGCAACCTCGAACATGTGCTCAGGGCGGCACGCGAAGTCTTCGGCGAGCTGGGGTACGGCGCGCCGATGGAGGACGTGGCGCGCCGTGCGCGGGTCGGTGTCGGCACCGTCTACCGACGTTTCCCGAGCAAGGACGTGCTGGTCAGGCGGATAGCCGAGGAGGAGACCTCCCGGCTGACCGATCAGGCGCGTGCGGCGCTCGGGCAGGAGGACGAGCCGTGGTCGGCGCTCTCGCGCTTCCTGCGGACGTCCGTGGCCTCGGGTGCGGGCCGGCTGCTTCCGCCGCAGGTCCTGCGGGTGAGCGTCGAGGACGGTCCCGCCGAGGAGGACGGGGTGCGGGTGCCGCAGCAGCGGCAGGCGGCGCCGGACTCCCCGGAGCTGCGTCTCGTCGAGCAGCGCCAGGCGCCGGCCGAGGAGTCGGCCCCGCCGGCTGACGACGCGGGGGCGGCGACGCTGCTCGATGTCGTCGGCCGTCTCGTGGACCGCGCCCGCGCGGCGGGCGAGCTGCGCACGGACGTGACGGTGTCGGACGTGCTGCTGGTGATCGCGACGGCGGCGCCCTCGCTGCCGGACGCGGCGCAGCAGGCGGCGGCCTCTTCGCGGCTGCTGGACATCCTGCTGGAAGGGCTGCGGTCGCGGCCCGCGTGACCCCTCGGGGCACGCGCACGGCGCTCCCATGCGGTGAAGGCTCGACCTCGTGTCGAAGGGCAGACGTTGAGCCTTCCCCGAATGGGTGAACGGTAGTGCTCGGTGCCGTGAATTCACCCCGGACGGGTGGTTGACCGTCGACACCATCGGTCGCGGCGCGACCGTGTGGCACGCTTTCCCGGTGGTCGGGTCTGAGTGTGCAACCGGGGGCGTTCCGCGATGAGTGTTGACGGTCGGGACGAGGCGTCCGGCGGCTTCGGCGAGGAGGCCTCTCCGGGCGGTGCCGGCACCGAGAGCGGCGACCCGCCGGCCCATCAGGTGCCGCCCCAGGGCGGCGCCGGTGGTGGCCCAGGCGGGGGCTCGGGGTCGGCTGCGGCCGGGCCGGGTGGCGCCCCGGAGGGTCCCGCGCCCGGGGCCGGGCCCAGTGTGCCCTCGCAGCGTGCGGGGGGCGCGAGCGTCCCGGTGCTGCCGGACGACGAAGGCCCGCTCTCCGACGCCGACTTGATCGGCCGGATGCGCGGCGGCGACGACTCCGCGTACGCGGAGCTCTACCGCCGTCACGCCGAGGCCGTGCGCCGCTATGCGCGCACCTGCTGCCGCGACGCCCACACCGCGGATGACCTCACGGCCGAGGTGTTCGCCCGCATGCTGCAGGCGGTGCGCGGCGGCAGCGGCCCCGAGCACGCCGTCCGCGCCTATCTCCTGACGACGGTGCGCCGGGTCGCCGCCGGGTGGACCAAATCGGCGAAGCGGGAGCAACTGGTCGACGACTTCGCGGTGTTCGCGGCGCAGGCCGCACGCGGCACGGACGTCTCCGACGACGACACCCTGGACCTCGGCGCGGACGTCCGCGCGATGCACGAGGCCGAGCAGTCGATGGCCATGCAGGCCTTCCGGAGTCTGCCGGAGCGCTGGCAGGCCGTCCTGTGGCACACGGAGGTCGAGGAGGAGTCCCCGAGCGAGGTCGCCACGCTCTTCGGTCTCGACGCGAACGGCACACGGGTGCTGGCGAGCCGGGCCCGCGAGGGATTGAAACAGGCCTATCTGCAGGCGCACGTCAGCGCGACGCTCACCGAGAGCGAGGAGTGCGCCCGCTACGCCGACCGCCTCGGCGCCTACGCCCGCGGCGGCCTGCGCACCCGCGCGGAGCGGGGGCTGCGCAAGCACCTGGAGGAGTGCGCCAAGTGCCGGCTGGCCGCGGGCCAGATCCAGGACGTCGCGAGCGGCATCCCCGCGGTCGTGCCGATCGCCGTCATCGGCTGGTTCGGTGCCGCCGGGTACGCGAAGGTGGCCGCGCTCATCGGCGGCGGCGGCGCGGGAGCGGGCGCGGCGGGTGCCGCGGCCGCCGCGAGCGGCTCCTCCGGCGGTTCGGCCGCCGGGGGCGGTGCCGCCGCGTCCGAGGGGCTCGGCGCGCCGGCGAAGGCCGGCATCGCGGCGAGCGTGGTGGTGGCGGCCGCGGTCGCCGCGGCGATCGCCCTCACCGGGGGCAGCGGCAAACCGAAGGCGGATCCTCCGCCGAAGTCGAAGGAGCCCGCGGTCTCCGAGTCGATCGTGCCGCAGAAGCCGCCGCCCCCCGACCCGAAGCCGAAGCCTCCCCCGCCGCCCGCGCCGAAGCCGAAACCGCCCGCACCCGCGGCGAAGCCCAAGCCGAAACCGCCCGCCGAGGAGAAGCCCGCACCGAAGCCGAAGCCGAAACCACCGGCCCCGAAGCCCAAGCCCCCGCCGAAGCCGAAACCGAAACCACCGGCCCCGAAGCCGAAGCCCCCGCCGCCCGCGCCGCGGGTCTACCAGTGGAGCGAGCTGGAGTACGGCCTCACGGGCGACGGCACCAAGCCCGAGATGCGGCTCACCGAGAGCAGCTGGGTGTGGCAGCGCCGTGGCCTGTCGGTCGGCGACAAGCGGTACTCCCACGGCGTGACCGTGCACGGCCGGTCCTCCGTCACGATCGACCTGAACCGCCGCTGCTCGACGTATGACGCGCTCGTGGGAGTCGACGACATGACGATGGGGCTCGGCAGGGTGCGCTTCTCCGTGTACGCGGACGGGGTGCGGTTGTGGCGGTCGCCGCTGATCAGGGGCGGTGATCCGGCGGTGCCCGTGCGTGTGGGCCTGACCGGCCGCAAGACCGTCAGGCTCGTCGTGGAACCGCACACGCCGTTCGACGCGACGGCCCTCGCGGACTGGGCGCAGTCACGGATGAGCTGCGTCTAGGGCTCCGGATGAGCTCCGTCTAGGGCTCGCGGGCGGGCCGCGGCGGGGTGCGCGGGCCGGCCGGGGCCGCAGGTACGGCCTCGGCGGTCTCGGTGAGCACCGCCTCGGTCGTCAGCACGCTGCCCGCGGCGCGCTCCCGCTCGTATCCGTCGGGGCCTAGCTCGGCGAGGGCGGCCTTCTCCACGCGTTCGGCCTCCGTGGCCTCCGGCAGGGGGCGCGGGTGGCCGTTGCGCAGGGCCGTGGCCGCGGCGAGCATGCGTACCGCGCGCGCGTGGTCGCCGAGCCGGCTCACCAGGGCGGCGGCGGCGTCGATCAGCGACGAGAGGATCACCTCGGAGCACTGGGCCGAACGGGCGGTGCGCAGCGTTTCGGCGATGAGGGGCAGCCCGGCCGCGGGCCCGGACTCGGCGGCGACGACGCGGGCCTCGATCCCGCCGAGGGCCGCCTCGAACTGCGGGGGCGGTGTCCCCACGTCGATCTCGGCGCGTGACTCGTCGCAGAGCCTGCGGGCCCCGGGGACGTCGCCCTCGTCCAGCAGCATCTGGGCGCGCAGCAGCCGTACGAAGGCGCGGGAGTCCGTCACTCCGGACCGGTCCGCCTCCTGGGTCGCCTCGTCGAGGACCTTGGACGCGACGCCCAGGTCGCCCTCGCGGTAGGCGATCTCGGCGAGCCGGGCGAGCAGGAACGGCGCCTCGGCATAGGCACCCACCTCGTAGGCGAGGCGCAGCGCCTCCTCGTACTCGGCGCGGGCCTCGGCGTGGTGGCTGCGGGCCATGGCGGCCTCGCCCGCCGCGCTGCACACCTGGGCGCGCATCCAGCGGTCGCCGACGCGGCGGCTCAGTTCGCGCAGCTCGGCGAGGTCCTCGTCGACGCCGGAGAGGTTGCCGGGCATGTCGACGGCCATGTGGGTGCGGAACATGAGGATGACGCCGAGGTCCCAGTCGGTGCCGTGCCTGCGGCAGTTCTCGACGGTGCTGTTGAGCGGGGCGAGCGCCTCGTTGTGGGTGCCGCCGGTGAAGAAGATCGTGAACGGCCAGATGAGTCCGGGGAAGCGGGCGGCCTCGGGCACCGGCCGCGCGAAGGCCGCGCGCAGCCCCTCCACGTACTCGGGGTCGGCCCAGTCCTTCCGGTGGGGTGGCGTCTCGGTGGAACCGGACTCCGAGAGCAGGAAGAGGTGCAGCAGCCGGAGGTTCATCCACGGCCAGTAGAGCGGGTCGTCCTCGTCGGGCAGGCGGTCGTCCGGGGCAAGCTCCACGACACGGCCCAGCCAGTCGGCGCCCTCCCTGCGGTAGTTGCGCAGCCACCAGAACCAGCCCGTGTGCAGCACCATCGCGATCGCCGCCGCCACGTCACCGGTGTCGATGGTGCGCTGCAGGGCTGCCCGGATGTTGTCGAGTTCGGTCTCCAGGCAGGTGATCCAGGGGAGTTGGCCGGCGGAGCGGAGCAGCGGGTCGGCGCGGGCGACGAGGTCGGCGAAGTACGCCGAGTGGCGGGCCTCCGCCGCGGCGAGCAGCTCCGGGGTCTCGGCGGCGCGCTCGGCCGCGTATTCGAGGATGGTCTCCAGGAGGCGGTAGCGCATGCCGGTGTCCGTGGGGCCTGCGGCCGGGACGGCGACGACCAGGGACTTGTCGACCAGGGCGCCGATCAGGTCGGTGGCGGGCGCGGTGCAGACGGCCTCGGCCGCCGTCAGGTCCCAGCTGCCGGCGAAGACGGACACCTCGCGCAGGACGGTCCGCTCGGCCTCGTCCAGCAGTTCCCAGGACCAGTCGACGACGGCCCGCAGGGTCTGCTGGCGGGGCAGGACCGTGCGGCTGCCGCTGGTGAGGAGGCGGAAGCGGTCGTCGAGCCGGTCGGCGATCTGGCGCGGGGTGAGCAGCCTGAGGCGGGCCGCGGCCAGTTCGATGGCGAGCGGCAGGCCGTCGAGGCGGCGGCAGATCTCGGCGACGGCCGGGGCTTCCTCCTCGGCGTCGAAGCCGGGCCGCACGGCGGCGGCCCGCTCGGCGAACAGGCGGTGCGCGGGGTGGGGCGGCAGCGGCTCCACGGGGCGCACCGACTCGCCCGGCACGCCGAGGGGTTCGCGGCTGGTGGCGAGGATGGTCAGGCCCGGGCAGTGCGTGAGGAGGGTCTCGGCGAGCTGGGCGGCGGCGCCGATGACGTGTTCGCAGTTGTCGAGGAGCAGGAGCAGGGGGCGCTGGGCGCAGTACTCGACGAGGAGGGCGAGCGGGTCGTCCTGCGGTGCGGTCAGCTCGCTGGTCATCAGCACGGTCTCGCGCAGGCCGAGCGCGCTGACGACGGCGCCGGGGACCGCCTCCGGGTGGTCGAGCGGGGCGAGCTCGACCAGCCACGCCCGCGGATGCCCGGCGGCGGCTTCCTCGGCGAGGCGGGTCTTGCCGGAGCCGCCGGGTCCGGTGAGGGTGACGAGGCGGTTCCTCTGCAAGTCCGAACGGATGGCGGCGAGTTCTGGTTCCCGGCCGACGAAGGACGTCAAGCGGGCGCGGATGTTCCCGTTCCGCTCGGCCGGGGTGGGGTGGTCGGAGGGGGCGACCGGTGCCTCGTGGGGCGGGTCCGGGTGCGGGTTCGGGTCCGGGTGCGGCGCGTCCGCCCCTTCCAGCAACTGGGCGTGCAACGCGCGCAGTTCCGGCCCCGGGTCGGTGCCGAGGCCGTCGGCGAGGGTGCGCCGCGCCTCCTCGTAGGCGGCGAGCGCGTCCGCCCCGCGCCCGGCCGCGCGCAGGGCGCGGATCAAAAGGGCGTGGAGCGTCTCGTCGTACGGCTGGACGGCGGTCAGTTCCCGCAGTTCCGGTACGACATCGGGGGCGCGGCCCAGCGCCAGGTCCGCCTCGATCCGTGCGCGGACGGCGTCGGCGCGCAGGGCGTCGGGGCGCGCCGCGACGCCCTGGTCGGGCAGGTCGGCGAGGGCGGGCCCGCGCCACAGGGCGAGCGCCTCGCGCAGGGAACGGGCGGCTCCGGCAGGGTCCCCGCCGTCCAGCGCCCGACGGCCCTCGCGCACGAGCCGCTCGAAACGGTGCAGGTCGACGTCGTCGGGAGCGACCGCGAGACGGTAGCCGCCGGGGGCCGACGCGACGGCGTCCTTGCCCACGGCACGGCGCAGCCTGCCGATCAGCGCCTGCAGGGCGGCGTGGGCGTCGGCCGGCGGGTCGTCGGCCCAGACCTCGTCGATGAGGGTGGCGACGGTGACCGCGCGGTTCGCGTGCAGCGCGAGGGCGGCGAGAAGCGCGCGCAACCGCTGGCCCCCTACGGGCAGGGGAAGGCCGTGGTCGTCGTACGCCTCGGTGGCGCCCAGAATTCTGTACCGCACCAAGCCATTCTCCCCGCTGAAGCACGCCGGGGCGCGTGCTTTCTTTTTGGCAGCGCGTCGAGGGGGTGGGGGCGTGGGGGGCGGGCTTCGGAGGAGGTCGACGGGCGGGGCCCCGCCTCAGAGTGCCGATGCTCCGCTCGACGGGCGGTGGCCTGTTCCTAGGGCGCCTCTTTGCGGGGCCACACTCCCCGTAGGAACAGCCCGTTGGCGTGCCGGCGTGCCCGTCCAGCACGTTCCTCTTCGCGACAGGAGCCTGCGCAGCCACAGTTCGGTGGAGACGAGGTCGGCCAGGCCGTCCAGGGGCAGCGGCTCTCCCTCGGCGGCCGAGCGCAGGGCCTTGCGGACGACGCGGGCCTCCACCAGTCCCGCCTGGGCGAGCAGGGGCGTGTCGAAGAGGGCGATCAGCTCGTCCACGGCGACGCGGATTCCGGTGCGGGCGGCCGCGTTCGAGGCGTGGGACGGGGCGCCCCAGCCCGGTGGCAGGTCGGCGACGCCCGCGCCCTCCAGGACGGTCCGCAGGATCGCCGCCCTGGCCCCGGGCTGGACGCGCAGGGCTTCGGGGAGCGCGCGGCAGGCGCGCACGACCTGGTTGTCCAGGAAGGGGGCGTGCAGGCGCTGGAAGCGCACCTCGGCGGCCTGTTCAAGGACGCGGAGGTCCGCCGCGTGCCGGGCGAGGGCCGCCCGCGCGCGGAACTCGCCGGGGCGCTGGCCGGGACCCCCCGCGCGCAACGTCGTGTCCTGGAGGCGAACCGATACTTCAGCGAGGGCCTCCCCGGTCAGCCAGCGGGCCGCGGGCCCCGGTCTGGCCCACGCGAGGGCGGCGAGCGACGCCCCCACCGCTCCGCCCGGTTCGTCGAAGCGGCGGTGCAGCAGCCGGTCGGCGAGCGATTCGACGCCCGCGCGGTGCGGCATGCGGGCCAGCTTGCGCGCGGCACCGTACACGCGCGCGGGGACCATCACGGAGCCGTCGGCCTTCGCCAGCGCCGCCACGGGCCGCACCATGTGGCGCCGCTTGCGGTCCATCAGGAGGTCGGCGAGGCGGGCCGGGTGCGCGTCGAGGACCTGCCGGGCGCCGTACCCCGTGAAGTGGTCGGCGCTGCCCGAGGAGAGCCGGGCGCGGTGGCGCTGGGCGGTGACCAGGGTGGCGCTCGGCTCGTCCGTCAGGGGGCCGTCGAGGTTGGCGTAGGGCAGGGCGTCCTCGCCGCCGGCGACGACCACATGGTGCAGGCGGGGGTTGGCGGCGAGGGCGCCCGCGCGTTCCAGTTCGGCCTCGCGGCCCTTGACGGCCAGGTCGTTGAAGGTGACGGCGAGGAGCCGCTCCCCCGCGCCCGTGCCGTGCCCGAGGACCGTGCCGGGCATCCCGGGCAGCCCGGCGGCGAGAAGGGCGAGGGTTCCGGACGCGGGGCCTCCGGAGAGGTCGGCTCCGATGCCGGGCACCGGCATGCCGCGGGCGGCGCGCCGCTCGGCGGGGCCCATGCCGGGGACCGGGCCGGGGTCGACGTCCATGCCGGGCACGTGGCGGGGGGCGGTGAGGCGGGCGCGTACCGCCTCGATGAGGGCGTCCCGGACGCCGTCCACCGCGCTGTCGGCGTCGCCCGGGGGCGCCGCGACGGCCAGCGAGGCCACCGGCTCGTACCCGGCGATCTCGCGTGCGCCCGCGCGCAGGATCAGCGCATGCCCCGGGGGTACCCGGCGCACGCCCTGGTAGGGGGTGGAGTCGTGCAGCGCCTCGGGGACGTCGGGGGCGGCGAGCAGGGCCGCGAGGTGGCCGATGTCGAGGTGGGCCTCGACGAGGTCGGCCAGGGGCAGCGCGGCGGTCGCGTAGGCGGTGCCGCCCGCCCAGGGGGTGTAGAAGACGGGGCGGGCGCCCGCGAGGTCACCGGCGATCATGACGCGGCGGCCGACCTGGACGACCGCCGTATAACTGCCGGACCAGGCGGTCAGATGGCGCAGGGCGCCGCCGCGGGCGGCGATGAGGCCGACGCGCAGCTCGTCGTCGGAGGCGCCACAGGTGCCGAGGACCGCGATGCGGGTCTGCTCGTCGGCCGTCACTGTCCGTACTTCGTCGGCGCGCCAGTCGCCCACCGCCCAGAGCGGATCGGGGTCGCCCCACAGGAGTTGGGAGCCCACCGGATGCACGGTCTCGCCGTCGTCGCCGGTGGCTCCTGCCGAGCCCAGGAGCGAGGACCTCGCGGTGGTACTGCTCCACCCCACCAACCACCGCATCGCTGCCTCCACAGGCTGTGGACGAACCGTCGGCGAAGCGCCGCCGGCACGGCCGACCGGTGCACCGAAGAACTGGGGACCCATGCTGCCACGAAGGAGGCGCGCGGGAAGGCCTGCGGGACGGCTTGCGGCACAGTGAATGCGCCGCGGAGAAGCGGTGGTTGAAGGACGCGACGACGGCGCCCTCCTCGGCGGGGCCCCGGGCAGACACCGGACAGACCCCGGGCAGGCTCGCGCCGACACCCCGCGTCCGCGGCCCGCACGACGCGCGCGACCGCACCCAACTCCCCACCCATGGGCGAAATGCCCCTTTGGGTACACGGGCGTTTTTCGGCCAAATCGGCCTGGGATGAGCCCACCACGGAACCGTTCGAAGGCAACGCACAGCCCGGGAGGCGGTGTTCGCCTCCCGGACCGGTCCGCCGCCCGCGGGGATGGAGGCGGCGGTGTCCCCCAGCCCACTGACTCCAGCGCAGCGGGCCGACCCACGCACCGCCAATGGAAGCGCTCCCCCCATGGCCGGAGAAGAGCGCACACACGGGCGCACGGCCACACGACGGGAGCACGCCGAGGCATCGACGCGCTTCCGTACGGGCAACAATCTCGCCATCCGGAACTGCGCCTCTTAACGCTTGGGATGCGGCGAACTACGCTGTGTGTGCTGATGTTTTCGCGGAGGCATATACCTGGAGGATCGGCCAAACGCTCTTGCGGCCGCCATTCCGGCCACCGCGCACGGGGGCCC
The DNA here is from genome assembly GCF_055607265.1 of Streptomyces sp. NPDC037013. Taxonomy (NCBI): domain Bacteria; kingdom Bacillati; phylum Actinomycetota; class Actinomycetes; order Kitasatosporales; family Streptomycetaceae; genus Streptomyces; species Streptomyces sp. NPDC037013. The sequence goes on from NZ_JBVJRV010000006.1 coordinate 15,184, forward strand.
GGGCACCACGCCCGGACCGCGGTGCGCACCGGCCCGGGTCAGGGTGCCCGTGGCCCATGCCACGGCGCTCACGGCCAGGGGTGCCGCTGCCCCCGGGGGAACCCAGCACGAATGCCGAGCGGTCCAGCCACTGCCCGGCAGCCGTCTGTGTCGAGGGGTGGCGCATGTCCAGGGAGCAACGCGGGCCGAACGAAAAGCTCGGCACCGTTCTCGCCCTCGCGGGAATCAGCAATGCGGGACTCGCCCGCCGGGTCAACGACCTCGGCGCACAACGCGGGTTGACGCTCCGTTACGACAAGACATCGGTGGCCCGCTGGGTCTCCAAGGGCATGGTGCCCCAGGGCGCCGCGCCCCATCTGATCGCGGCGGCCATCGGGCAGAAGCTCGGCCGCCCCGTACCGCTGCACGAGATCGGCCTGGCCGACGCCGACCCCGCGCCCGAGGTGGGCCTCGCCTTCCCGCGCGACGTGGGGGCCGCGGTGAAGTCCGCGACCGAGCTGTACCGCCTCGATCTGGCCGGCCGCCGCGCGGGCGGCGGCATCTGGCAGTCGCTGGCCGGCTCCTTCGCGGTCAGCGCCTACGCCACGCCCGCCTCGCGCTGGCTCATAACCCCGGCCGACAGCTCCGTGGCGCGCGACGTCTCCCGCGAGGCCGCACGCGACCTCGCGCACGCCGACGACGGCGCGCCCATGAAGGTCGGCCACAGCGACGTCCTGAAGCTGCGGGAGGCCGCCGAGGACGCCCGCCGCTGGGACTCCAAGTACGGGGGCGGCGACTGGCGTTCCTCGATGGTCCCGGAGTGCCTGCGGGTCGAGGCGGCGCCGCTGCTGCTCGGCTCGTACTCCGACGAGGTCGGCCGGGCCCTCTTCGGGGCGTCGGCCGAGCTGACGCGCCTCGCCGGGTGGATGGCCTTCGACACGGGCCAGCAGGAGGCCGCCCAGCGCTACTACATCCAGGCGCTGCGGCTCGCGCGCGCGGCGGCGGACGTGCCCCTGGGGGGATACGTCCTGGCCTCCATGTCCCTCCAGGCCACCTACCGCGGCTTCGGGGACGAAGGGGTCGACCTCGCGCAGGCCGCCCTGGAGCGGAACAGGGGCCTGGCCACCGCCCGCACCATGAGCTTCTTCCGGCTCGTCGAGGCGCGGGCACACGCGCGTGCCAATGACGCGCAGGCGGCGGGGGCGGCGCTGCGGGCCGCCGAGGGCTGGCTGGAGCGGGCCCGCGACGGCGACAACGACCCCAGCTGGCTCGGCTTCTACTCCTACGACCGCTTCGCCGCGGACGCCGCCGAGTGCTACCGCGACCTGAAGGCGCCCCGGCAGGTGCGGCGCTTCACGGAACAGGCGCTGTCCCGCCCCACCGAGGAGTTCGTGCGCTCGCACGGCTTACGCCTCGTGGTGTCGGCCGTCGCCGAGCTGGAGTCGGGGAACCTCGACGCGGCCTGCGAGCAGGGGACGCGGGCGCTCGAGGTCGCCGGACGGATCTCCTCCGCGCGGACCACGGAGTACGTGAAGGATCTGCTGCACCGCCTGGAGCCGTATGGGGACGAGCCCCGGGTGGTGGAGCTGCGCGAGCGGGCGCGACCGTTGCTGGTGGCCCCGGCGTAGGGGCGCGGGTTCGGGGGGTGGGTCTTGGGGGCGGGTTTTCGGGGGCGGGGTTCTTGGACAGCCGCTGAGGGCGGCGGGGCGGCCGCAGGGTTGCCCGGGTCCCCCGGGTTGCTCAGGCCTCTCGGGCTGCGCCCTGTCTGCCGGCGCGGGTGGTGAACGGGTGGGTGGGGGCGGATGAACCCGCGCGGAGCGGTGGGGGTTGATCCGGCGTCCCAGGTTTGGCGGCGTTGTCAGTGGCGCAGGGCAGTATCTGTGGTGGGAGGTGAGGCGCGGTGAAGAAGGTCGCGTACGACTGCGACGTGCTGGTGATCGGCGGGGGGATCGTCGGGCTCGCGACGGCGTATGCCCTCACGCGCACCGCCCCCGGCACCCGGGTCACCGTCCTCGAGAAGGAGCCGGGCCCCGCCCGCCACCAGACGGGGCGCAACAGCGGCGTGATCCACAGCGGGATCTACTACCGCCCGGGCTCCCTCAAGGCGAGGTACGCGGTCCGCGGCGCCGCCGAGATGATCAAGTTCTGCGCGGAATACGACATCGCGCACGAGGTCACCGGCAAGCTGATCGTCGCCACCGAGCGCGCGGAGCTTCCGCGCCTGCACGCCCTCGTCCAGCGCGGCCGGGAGAACGGCATCCCGGTCCGCGAGCTCGGCCCCGCGCAGATCACCGAGTACGAGCCGGAGGTCCGCGGCCTGGCCGCCATCCACGTGGGGACGACGGGCATCTGTGACTACGGCGCGGTGGCGAGACACCTGGCCGAAGCCTCCGGAGCCGACATCCGCTACGGGGCGGGCGGGGACGTCGTCCACATCGACCGGCGCCCCGACCGCGGCGTGGCGGTCCGCACCGCCGACGGCACGATCGTGCGCGGCCAGGTCCTGGTGAACTGCGCGGGGCTGCACTGCGACGCGGTCGCCCGGCTCAGCGGGGACGACCCGGCCATGCGGATCGTCCCGTTCCGGGGGGAGTACTTCGACCTGGCCCGGCCCGAGCTGGTGCGCGGCCTCGTCTATCCCGTGCCGGACCCGGCCTTCCCGTTCCTCGGCGTCCACCTCACCCGGGGCATCGGCGGCGGCGTCCACGTGGGGCCGAACGCCGTTCCGGCGCTGGCCCGCGAGGGATATGCCTGGTCGGTCGTCCGGCCCCGCGAGCTCGCCGGGACGCTCGGCTGGCCCGGTTCCTGGCACATGGCCCGCCGCCACTGGCGGTACGGGGCGGGGGAGCTGCGCCGTTCCGTCTCCAAGTCCGCGTTCACGGAGGCGGTGCGGAGGCTGCTGCCGGCGGTCGGGCCCGAGGACCTGGTGCCCGCGGCCGCGGGGGTGCGGGCGCAGGCGGTGCTGCGGGACGGGACGTTGGTCGACGACTTTCTGATCCGGGAGGGGGCGCGGACCGTTCACGTGCTGAACGCGCCCTCGCCTGCCGCGACGGCGTCTCTCCCTATTGGGAGGGAGGTTGCTCGGCGTGCGCTTGGGGCGCTTCGGGGGGTGGGGGGCTGAGTTTTTCGGCTGACGGGCCGTCGTGGCTGGGCACGCAGTCGCCCTCGTCCGTCCAGTAACCCCACCCGGCCCACTGTGCGCAGTTCCCCGCGCCCCTGAAAACACCGCCCCCCGTCCGTCCAGTAACCCCACCCCTGCCGACCGTGCGCAGTTCCCCGCGCCCCTGAAAACACACCCCCCGCACCACCGCCAACCCCGTCCGCCCAGTCGCCGCACACCGGCCGACCGTGCGCAGTTCCCCGCGCCCCTGCCCCCTCCGCTCTCGGTCTCCCCGAGGAGCCCCCGTAGGCCGGTAAAATTGCTGCACTGTGTCTGAGTCATCCCATACCCCCGAAGCCCCACGGTCGTCCGGGCGGCCGCAGGCCGTGCCGCGGTTTCCCGGGGGGCCCTCGCCCGATCCCGCCGGCTCGCACCATGAGCGGCGGATCCGTAGTTTCCAGCCCCGGCGCAGCCGGGTGACCGCCGGGCAGGAGGACGCGCTGCGGCGGTTGTGGCCCACGTGGGGCCTGGACATCGACGGGATGGGCACGCTGGATCTCGCGGAGCTCTTCGGGGACGGCGGGAAGTCGTCCGACAAGCCCGTCGTCCTGGAGATCGGCTTCGGCATGGGCGAGGCCACCGCGCAGATGGCCGCCGCCGACCCGGACACCTGCATCCTCGCGGTCGACGTGCACACCCCCGGCCAGGGCAACCTCCTCGCCCTCGCCGAGCGCAACGGCCTCACCAACGTCCGCGTGGCCAACGGCGACGCGATCATCCTGCTCCGCGAGATGCTCCCGCCCGCTTCGCTCGACGGGCTGCGCGTCTACTTCCCCGACCCCTGGCCCAAGGCCCGCCACCACAAGCGCCGCCTGATCCAGCCGGAGTTCCTGACGCTGGCCGCGCCCTCCCTCAAGCCCGGCGCGCTGCTGCACTGCGCGACCGACTGGGAGCCGTACGCGGAGCAGATGCTTGAGGTGCTCACCGCGCACCCCGATTTCGAGAACACGCAGGCCGACGGCGGATACGCCCCGCGCCCCGACTTCCGGCCCCTCACGCGCTTCGAGGGTCAGGGCCTGACCAAGGGCCACGTCGTCCACGACCTCCTGTTCGAGAGGACCGGCCGCCGCGAGGCGTGAGGCACCGTCGCGGCCGTCGTCATCCCTCGTTAGGGTCAACGACGTGGCCACGAGTCCTCCGTATCCGATACCCCCCGAGGCGCCCGCCCCGGGGGAGCTGCGCCGCGTCCGCTGGTGGCAGCGGCGCGCGATACGCGGAGCCGCGCTCGTCACGCTGCTCGCCCTCTCGGGGCTGGTGATCCTCGCCCTGGTGCGGGAGCAGACCGGCACCGAGGGGTTCCTGGTCGGGCTCGGCCTCGCGACCGTGCCCGTGCCGCTGCTCGTCGCCGCCTTCCGCTGGCTGGACCGGGTGGCGCCGGGCCCCTGGCGGAATCTGCTCTTCTCCTTCTCCTGGGGCGCCTGCGCGGCCGCCCTCATAGCGATCGTCGCGAACAGTTTCGCGATCCGCTGGATAGCCACCGCCACCGCCGACCCCGGCAGCGCCGACACCCTCGGCGCGACCGTCATCGCCCCGATCGTCGAGGAGAGCGCGAAGGCCGCGGCCGTGCTGCTCGTCTTCCTCTTCCGCAGACGTGACTTCACGGGGCTCGTCGACGGCGTCGTCATAGCGGGGGTGACCGCGACCGGCTTCGCGTTCACCGAGAACATCCTCTATCTGGGCAACGCCTTCGTCACCGACCAGCTCAGCCGCGAGAGCGGCCTGGCCTCCGTGACGGCCGCGACCTTCTTCGTGCGGGTCGTCATGTCGCCGTTCGCCCACCCGCTGTTCACGGTCCTGACCGGCATCGGCTTCGGTTTCGCCGCGTTCGCCGCCGAGCGCCAGCATCTGCGCCGGGTGCTGCTCCCGCTCGCCGGGCTGCTGCTCGCGATGGGCATGCACGCGCTGTGGAACGGCTCGGCGGTCTTCGGGCAGTACGGCTTCTTCACCGTGTACGCGGCCTTCATGCTCCCGGCGTTCGGCCTGCTGACCTGGCTGGCGGTCTGGACCCGGCAGCGCGAGCTGCGCATGATCCGCGCCGAGCTGCCCGTGTACGCGGCGGCGGGCTGGCTCACGCCGCCCGAGCCGTACGCGCTCGGCTCGATGCGCGCCCGCTCACTGGCCCGCGACTACGCCTCGTACACCTGGGGCAAGGCCGCGGCCCGCACGGTCGCGGAGTACCAGATGTACGCGACGTCGCTGGCGTTCCTGCGCCACCGCGGGCGCCGCGGCCGGGCCGGCGCCGACTTCGTCGTACGCGAGCGGGAGCTCCTCGAAGAGCTCTGGGAGCGCCGCGGTCCGTCCCGGCCCGCCCTGGCCTACGCGGCGGGCGCGACGGCACCACCCCCGCGCCCCATGCCGTACGCCCCGTACACCCCCTACGTCCCGTACGCGCCCGTCGCCCACGGCTTCCCCCACCCGCCGCAGCCGTACCCGGCGTACGGACACGCATACGGGTACGGGTACGGCCGTCCGGGCGCGTACGAGACCAACCCCTACCGCTCCTAGGCGGACGCCGCCGTCAGGCGCGCGACCTCCGCCTCCGTCAGCTCGAGGTCGCCCACCGCGAGCAGCGCCGGCAGCTGTTCGACCGTGCGCGCGGAGGCGATCGGCGCCGCGACGGTGGGCTGGGCCGCAAGCCAGGCGAGCGCCACGGTCGCGACCTCGGCGCCCCGCTCCCCGGCGATCTCGTCGAGCGCGGCGAGGACACGGTTGCCGCGCTCGCTGCCCACGTACTTCTCGACGCCTCCGCTGCGCGCGCTCTGCACCTGCGCGCCCGGGCGGTACTTGCCGGTGAGGAAACCGGAGGCGAGCGCGTAGTAGGGGACGGCCGCGAGGCCGGAGCGCGAGGCGACCTCCTGGAGCGGGCCCTCGTAGGTGTCGCGGGAGACGAGGTTGTAGTGCGGCTGCAGGGCGACGTAGCGCGCGAGGCCCTCGCGGTCGGAGAAGTCGAGGGACTCCTGGAGCCGTTCGGGGGTGATGTTGGAGGCGGCGATCGCCCGTACCTTGCCGTCCCGCACCAGCCCGTCGAGGGCGCCGATGATCTCCTCTACGGGGACCGACGGGTCGTCGTAGTGCGTGTAGTACAGGTCGATGCAGTCGGTGCCGAGACGGCGCAGGGAGGCGTCGACGCCGCCCTTGATCGTGGCCGGGGAGAGGCCCTTGAAGTCGGGGTGCGCGCCGACCTTCGTGGCGACGACGACGTCGGAGCGGTTGCCGCGCCGGGCCAGCCACTCGCCGATGAGGGTCTCGGACTCACCGCCCTCGTTGCCCTCCACCCAGGCCGAGTAGACGTCGGCGGTGTCGATGAAGTTGCCGCCCGCGGCGGTGTAGGCGTCGAGGACGTCGAAGGACGCCGTGCGGTCGGCGGTCCAGCCGAAGACGTTGCCGCCGAGGGAGAGGGGGAACACCTCGAGGTCGGAAGAGCCGAGTCGGCGAAGAGAAGTCATACGTTCCGCAACGTCCGGGACGGAAACCGAATTCCGTCCCGCACTTCAAGGAACCGTCAAACCCTCGCGGACAGTGCTCAGGGGTTGAGCCCCTTGCTCTGGAGCCAGCCCAGCGGGTCGATCCCGGTGCCGTCGGGGGTGTGGACCTCCAGGTGGAGGTGCGGCCCGGTGACGTTGCCGGTCGCGCCGACGCGGCCGATGACGTCGCCCGTGCTGACCTTCTGGCCCGCGCTGACGTTGAGCGAGGACTGGTGGCAGTACCAGACCTCCGTGCCGTCCTCGAGTTCGAGCACGGTGCGGTAGCCGTACGCGCCCGCCCAGCCGGCCTCCTTGACGGTGCCGGTGTGCACGGCCTTGAGCGGGGTACCCGTGGGAGCGGCGAAGTCCAGGCCGGTGTGGTGGCCCGAGGACCACATGGACCCGGCGTCGCCGAAGTGCGAGGTGAGCGTGTACGAGGAGGTCGGGATGGCGTAACTCTTGGCGAGCTTGGCAAGGCGCGCGGCCTCGGCCTTGGCCTTGCGGGCCTCCTCCTGCTTCTTCTTCTCGGCGGCGGCCTTGGCGTCCGCCTTCCGCTCGGCGGCCTTCTGCTGCGCGGCGGCCTCGTCGGCGGCCTTCTTGACGGCGGCGTCCTCGGCGGCGGTGCGTACGGCGGAGTCCGCCTGGTGCTGCTGGTTCTCGGCCTGCCGCATGATGCGGGCGCGCAGTGCCTCGCCCGCGTCGGTGGTGCCCTGTTCGGCGTCGGCGGTGCTCACGCCGGCCGCGGTGAGCGGCGTCGCGGCGGCGACGGACGGAGCGGCCTCCGCCGTGTCGCCGGCCAGCAACGAGCCGACGCCCGGCAGGGATTCGGCGTCCGGCAGCGAGTCCGCGACGGTGCCCACGCCCGGCAGGTCCGGCATGGATATGGCGACCGGCGGCTTGCCGTCCTGCGCGGTGGCCATGCCGCCCGCGCCGACGGCCGCGATGACGCCCACGCCGAGCACGGTGGAGCTGCGGGCGAGGCCGCCACCGGCCTTCTTGTGCACACGGTGCCTGCCGCGGACGGGACGGACGGACTCCTCGGTGGGGTTCCACTCGTCGAAGGAGCCCTCGTCGTACGGACCGAAGTCGTCGTCATTCGGTATGTACACGGCTTGGGGGGCAGGCCGGTTGGACGCCACTGGGGCGCACTCCTTTCCTTCCTTCTCGCCTACCGGGTTAGCTGACGGGTTCGGAGCAGGAAGGTCTCCTACGGGCGCCTGGCGCGGATGCACGGATGCATGAGGCGCAGATGCCCGATTCACCCCAAGTTGGTGGTTCCCCGGCTCCCTTGCGGGATTAGGCGCGTGCGCACGGAGCCGCCTCTAGTGACGGCTGGGACGACCGCGCTGCGTTATCGAACGTTAATAGACAGCGGGTCGGTATTCCAAGCCGTTCCGGTTGATCGTTAACGCTGATCGCCTGTACGTATCGGGACACGGGGTGCCGGAACGGGGCGAGTTGACCCACCTTGGTCCGCACCGGAACTTCACATTCCCTTGACAGGATGTCAGTTGCCCTGCGGAACGGTGAACTTCAGTCACCGGTGGTGACGTCCGGATCCCCGGCGACGGGCCGCCGCACGGCGAGCAGCGCCATGTCGTCGGTCATCCGGCCCCCGGTGTGCCGCCGCACCTCCTCGGCGAGCGCGGCGAGCAGCGCGCGCGGACCGCCCCGCCCCGGGAAGATCCGCCCGCCGAGCCGGGTCGCAGGGTCGTAGAACGTGCCCTCCGCGTCCCGGGCCTCCGACAACCCGTCCGTGTAGAAGAGCAGCGTCGCGCCCGGCGGGAACTCCGTCTCGTCCGCCCGGTCCGGCCAGACGCCCAGCTCGCCCATGCCGAGCGGGAGCGCGGGCTCGGTCGCCGTCAGGACGCACAGCCGCCCGTCCCCGCGCAGCAGCAGCGGCGGCGGATGCCCCCGGTTGATCAGCCGTACGCCGCCGTCGGCGTGCCGGATCTCGGCGAGGACGGCGGTGGTGAACCCCTCGAAGGCGTCCAGACCGTCGCGCCGGGTGCCCTCGCGCGCGAGGGCCCGCTCCAGGCGCTGGGCCACCGCCTCCAGGGTGGTCTCCTGCTCGGCGGCCTCCCGGAAGGCGCCGATGACGACGGCGACCGCCGCGACCGCGCCCATGCCCTTGCCCCGCACGTCGCCGACGATGAGCCGCACCCCGTGCGGGGTGTCCTGCACGGCGTACAGGTCGCCCCCGATGAACGCGTCGGCCTGCGCGGCCTCGTACCGCGCAGCGATGTCGAGGCCGCCGATCCGCGGGTCGGGTTCGGGCAGCACGGCGCGCTGGGTCGTCTCGGCGATGGAGCGGGCGTTGGCGAGCCGGTCGTTGCCGCGCCGCACGACGCGGTTGATGACGATGGCGAGGGCGGCGACGGTCACCACGGTGATCACCTCGGTGACGGCCTCGACATGGCTGCCGACCGCGTTGCCGAAGTGCAGGAAGAGGACGGCACCGGTGGCCGCGGCGCCGGTCAGGACGGTGCTCAGCAGCGAGTAGAAGGGGGCGGCGATCAGCGGGGCGGCGGTGTAGAGGGGAGCCGCGGTGAAGTCGGGCGGGGTCGACACGTCGTATGCGACGCCGAGGACGAGCAGCAGCAGGGGCAGGGACCGTACGAAGGCCTTCTCGTGCGCGGTGGCACCCCTGGCACCGCATCCGCCTCGCTGCCCCACCGCTCGTCTCCCGCCGCCTCCGCGCCCATCACCGCGCTCCACTCAGGGTTCCCCCGGCGGGGAGCGGATGCGACCTGGTGCGGGCCGACCGGGTTACCCGGCGGGCGTGACACGAAGACACCGACACGAAGACACGGCATGGAAAACACGGCATGGAAAACACGGCGTGAAAAACACCCAGGGCCGGGAAGCTGATGCTTCCCGGCCCTGGGCCTTCAGTAGCGGGGACAGGATTTGAACCTGCGACCTCTGGGTTATGAGCCCAGCGAGCTACCGAGCTGCTCCACCCCGCGTCGGTGAACCCAACAGTACGCCATGCGAAGGGGTGCGTCGAACCACTTCCGTCAGGGCGCGGCCTCGCCCGCGTGCGTGAGCGTCTCCCAGGCCACGAAGAGGCCGTCCGTGCCCTCCGGGCGCCGCTGCTCGGTGTACTTCTCGGTGTACGGCATCTCCAGGTGCAGCCGGCCGTGCAGGTGGTTCAGGCCGACCTCCGTGTCGGGCCCCATGTCGCGCCGGACGGTGCCGCCGCACAGCCACGGGGGCGCCTTCTCGCCCAGCTGGTACCTGGCGTGGAACTCGAAGGCGGCCCGCAGCCGCTCCTTGGCCTCCCCGTACAGGTCGACGCCCTGGTGCCGGGCGGTCTCCGCCATGTGCGCGGCGGCGGCGAGGGAGTAGCTCGCGTGCTTGAAGTTGCGGCAGGTCTCCTGGGAGATCCCGTCGGTGAAGGTGTCCTGCCCGAACCAGTACTTCTTCAGCTCGGCCGCGGTGTCGATGCCGCTGCCCTCCGGGGAGACGGGCAGCTTCCCGTCCGACTCCAGATAGAAGTAGGCGGGCACGCGGGTCCTGAAGTGGTGCACGGCCTTCTCGAACGTCGCGTGGTCGTCGAGGAAGACGGCCATCGACATGGTGGCATCGGCCATCACCAGGTCCCAGTTGCCGTTGAAGTCGGCGGAACCGTCCCTGACCTGCGGCAAGTAGGCGTTGCGCAGCATCCGTTCGAAGCGCAGCAGCGCGCCGTCGTCCCACCCGTCGTACGTGTAGCGCACGGCCTCGGCGGCCCGCGCCCAGGACGAGGCGGCCCAGGCGGTCTGCAGCCCGGCGTTGGCCTCGGTGTGGCCGGTGATCACCTTCGACCAGGCGTCCATGATCTGCACGGCCTTCTCGGCGTGCGCGCGGTCACCGGTGATGTTCCAGAGCAGGGCCTGGGTGTACGCGGCCAGGGCGTCCTCGCGCTCTTCGACGCAGCCCCGGCCGGGGCGGGTGTCGGGCGGGCACTCGACGACGGCGTACGGAGTGGCCCGGTAGTCATCGGCCGCGAACCTGCTGCCCCGCATCTGTTCGAACGCCTTCAGCCAGGGCTGCTCACGGGCCCGGACGTGCGCGCGGGCCCGGTCGAGCTGTTCCTTGCCGACCAGGACGCCGGGGTGGGTGAACGCGAGGTCGAGGGGGCGGGCCGCGGCCGTACGGGTGTCCGACCCGCCGGAACCGCCGCCGCACGCCGCGGCGAGGGCCACGAGGAGGGGCGCGAGGAGGAGGACGAGGACGCGCCGCCGCTTTCCGCGTACGGGGGCGGCCGGCCTGTCTCCGCGTACGGGGGCGGCCGGCCTGTCTCCGCGTACGGGGGCGGCCGAACTGTCTCCACGTACAGGGGCGGCCGGACTGTCTCCACGTACGGCTGCGGCCATGCTGCACCTCCGGGTCGGGCCCACTGCCCTGGCAGTTCAGCCTGGCCCGGAGTGCGGGCCCGCGCATGGCCGGACTACGCCGTCCGGGCGACGCTCGCACTCCCCCGCGCACGGCGTGCTCTTTTTGCGCACGCCGTATGCGCCGATTGAGGCGCGCGGGGCTGGGGACCTGGGAGGCAGGCCCTGGTTCAGCGGCGATCCTCTAGAGGGCTGGCCGGGCCAGGTTCCTCCGGTTCAGCAAAGAGCCGGGGGAGCCGCGCGAGACCCGTGCGGGGCCCCGGGCACCGGTGTGTCCGCGCGCCCGGAGCACCGGTACGGCTAGGTGATGCCGCCCCGCTCGCAGACCTGCCGCGCCACGTCACGCAGCTTCATGTTGTTCTCCTGCGAGAAGCGCCGCAGCACGTCGAAGGCGTCGTCCTCGGTGATGCGGTGGCTGCCCATGAGGATGCCCATGGCCTCGCCGATGGTGTGCCGGGTGGCGACCGCCTGTTCGAGCTGGGCGTGGCCGCGGGCGCTGGAGAAGGCGACGGCGGCATGCGAGGCGAGCAGCCAGCCGGCCACCTCGCTGGCCTCCGTGAACGCCCCCGTACGACAGGAGTAGAGGTTGAGGGCGCCGAGGTCCTCGTCCTCGGTGAAGAGGAGGAACCCCATCATGCTGCCCACGCCGAGCTCGCGGACGCGAGGGGCGTACGCGGGCCAGCGGGGCTGCTCACCGGTGAGGTCGGCGATGCGGAACACCCGCTCCCCCGTCGACCTGCGGGCCGCGTCGAAACAGGGCCCTTCGCCGAGCTTCTCCTGCAACCGGTCGCTGTCGACGACGAGTTGCTCGGTGGCCGCCAGCGTCGCCACGCTCTTCCCCCGCAGGACGAGGATCCCGGCGGCGTCGCAGCCGTCGACCAGCTCGACGGCGGAGGTGGTGATCTGGCGCAGCGTGGCCTCCACGGACTCCTGCGCCAGGAGATCCCGCGCCAACGACGCCATCTGCAACGCGAACCGACGCCAGTCCATGAGTACCCGCCCCTCCCCTGCCCGGCCTCGCCCGCCAGCCTGCCACGCGCACGCCCCCGCGGCCCCCGTCTTCGCACACAGGGTCCCCGCAAGGAGCACGAAAGCGCCGGAACACACCACAGGCCCAGATCGGATCTCGTCCGGCCTGGGCCTGAGCGGGTAGACCGTGTGGGACTCGAACCCACAACCAATGGATTAAAAGTCCACTGCTCTGCCAATTGAGCTAACGGTCCTCGGCGGTGCACCCCCGAGCATAGCGGGACGGGCCCCGCCTTCCGATCGGGTATCGCCGTCGAGGGCCGGCGCGGTTACGGATCGAGGGGTTCCGGACGTGTCGCGCGGGCGGCGTCGCGGGCCCGCGTGCGCGCGTGTTCCGGGTTGAGGAACCAGTGCCTGGCCGAGGCCAGCCACCAGATCGCCGCGAAGCCGAGGACGACGAGCACCGCGATCGGGGCGTAGTTGAACGTCTCCCACGTGACCGGCGAGACCTGCGGCAGCATGAACAGGACCGTGATCACGCCGACCCACGCCACCGCCACGATGCCGACCGGACGCGACCAGCGGCCCAGATGCCAGGGCCCGCGTTCGAACGCCTCGCCCTTCCGCAGCCGCAGCAGGGTCGGGACGACGTAGGCGATGTAGAGCCCGATGACGGCGATCGAGGTCACCGCCGCGTACGCCGTGACGTTGATCAGATACGGCAGGCCGAGCACCAGCGCGCCGAGCGCGGCCAGCCACACCGCAGCGACCGGGGTCCTGGTGCGCGGGCTGACCGTGTGCCAGATGTGCGAGAAGGGCAGCGCGCCGTCCCGCGAGAAGGCGTAGATCATGCGGGAGTTGGCGGTCACCGACGCCATGCCGCAGAAGAGCTGGGCGCCGATCACGACGAGCAGGAGCAGCTTGCCGGAGGTGGCGCCGAGCGCGTCGAGGAGGATCTGGGCGGGCGGCGCGCCGGTCGCCGACCCGCGGGCGCCCTCGTACGACTGGATGGCGAAGGTGAAGCCGAGGAGCAGCACGAACCCGGCCACCCAGGACGTCCAGATGGCCCGGACGATGCCCTTGGGGCCGGCGGTCGAGGCGTCGTGGGTCTCCTCGGTCATGTGGGCGGAAGCGTCGTAGCCGGTAAAGGTGTACTGCGCCATGAGCAGGCCGATGAGGGCGACGTACAGGCCGCTGCCCCACCCCGTGTTGTTCACGAACTCGGTGAAGACGAAGGACGCGGACTGGTGGGAGTCGGGGGAGAAGGCGAGCGCGCCGACGATGACGGCGACGCCGGCCACGTGCCACCACACGCTGACGCTGTTGAGCAGCCCGACGATGCGCACGCCGAAGGTGTTGAGCAGGCCGTGCAGGACGAGGATCGCGGCGAAGAGCAGGATCGTGCGCTCCTCGGTGACCCGGAAGTCGAACTGGAGGTTCAGGTACGCGCCCAGGAAGGACGCCGCGCCGAAGTCGATGCCCGCGGTGACGGCGACCTGCCCGAGGACGTTGAACCAGCCCGTGAACCACGCCCAGGCCGCGGCCGAACGGGCGGGCGCCAGACGGTGCGCCCAGAAGTAGAGACCGGCAGAGGTCGGGTACGCGGAGCAGATCTCCGCCATGGCGAGCCCGACGAAGAGCGTCATCAGGCCGACCCCGACCCATCCCCAGGTGATCAGGGCGGGGCCGCCGGTGTTCATCCCGAACAGGTACATGGTCAGGCACCCGGACAGGACCGAGATGATCGTGAACGAGACGGCGTAGTTGGAGAACGCCGACATCCGACGGGCGAGCACCTGCGTATAACCGAGCTGAGCAAGCCGCTCCTCATCGGAACCGGGCGCCGGCTGCGGTGGCTGTTTCCATTCACTCGGGTCACTTGTCATGCCCCCAGCGATTCCCTCGGCGGCGACCCGGCATGCGCCGCGGGCGGCCACAAGATGGCCCGGACACAGCAGTGGCCCCCACCCGTAGCGGGTGGGGGCCACATGCCTATGCGTCAGTGCCGTCAGCCGTTGCGCTTCCAGCGCGGCTTGTCGTCGCGGCGGCCGAAGGAGCCCGTGCCGGAGCCGGTGCCCGGGCGGTCGTCGCGGCGGTTGTACGACGGGCGGTCGTGGCCGCCGGAGCGGAAGCCGCCGGAGGGGCGGTCGTCGCGGCGGTCACGGTTGAAGGGGCGGTCGCTGCCGCGGTGGCCGCCGGAGGGGCGGTCGTCCCGGCGGAAGCCGCTGCCACGGTTGTCGTCACGGCGGAAGCCGCCACCGCGGTTGTCGTCGCGGCGGAAGCCACCACGGTCACCGCCACGGTCGCCGCCGCGGTCGTCGCGGCGCTCGAAGGAACGGCCGCCGCGGTCGTCACGGCGCTCGTCGCGGCGGAAGCCACCGCCACGGTTGTCGCCGCCACGGTTGTCGCCGCCACGGCTGTCGCGGTTGAAGCCGCCACCGCGGTTGTCGTCACGGCGGAAGCCGCCACGGTCGCCGCCGCGGTCGTCGCGGCGCTCGAAGGAACGGCCACCGCGGTCGTCACGGCGCTCGTCGCGGCGGAAGCCACCGCCACGGTTGTCGCCGCCACGGCTGTCGTCACGACGGTCGCGGTTGAAGCCGCCACCGCGGTTGTCGCGGCGCTCGTAGTTGCCCCGCTCGTCACGCTGCGGACGGCGGTTCTCGTACGAGGAGGAACGGTCGTCGCGGACCGGACGCTCGGCCACGGGCTGCTCCGGGACGGAGACGGCGGCCTCGACGACGGCCTCGGCGGCAGCGGCGGCCTCGGCCACCGCGGTCTCCGGATCCTCGCCGCGCTCGCGGGCGGCACGCGCGGTGAGGCGGTCGGCCTCCTCGCGCAGCTCGGCGGCGCGGCGCTGGGCGCGCTCCAGCTCCTTGGTGAGCTCCTTGACCTCACGCTCGGCCTGGGTCGCGGCGTTGCCCGCGGAGTCGGCCTGCACCTCGGTCATGGAGCGGGCGCCGGTGATCTCGGCGACCTCCGGCTCGAAGGTGCCGCCGCCGTTGATGATGTGGCGGCTGGCGTCGACGCCGGCGTCCTCCATGAGGCGGAAGATCTGGCGGCGCTGGTGCGGCAGCGAGAGGGAGACGACCGTGCCGGAGCGGCCGGCGCGCGCGGTGCGGCCGGAGCGGTGCAGGTAGTCCTTGTGGTCGCCGGCCGGGTCCACGTTCAGGACCAGGTCGATGCCGTCGACGTGAATGCCGCGGGCGGCGACGTCGGTGGCGACGAGGGCGTTGACGTAGCCCTTCTTGAAGTCCTCGAGCACGCGGGTGCGGGCACCCTGCGTCATGCCGCCGTGCAGCGCGTCGGCCTTCACACCGGAGTCGCAGAGCTGCTCGGCGATGCGGTCGGCGCCCAGCTGGGTGCGGACGAAGATGATGGTGCGGCCCTTGCGCGCGGCGATGGCGGCGGTGACCGGCGCCTTGTCGCGGGGCTTCACGATCAGGATGTGGTGCGACATGGTCGTGACGTTGCCCTGGGCGCTGTCGACCTCGTGCGTCACCGGGTCGGTCAGGTAGCGCTTGACCAGCGTGGAGATCTCGTTCTCCATGGTGGCCGAGAACAGCATCCGCTGGCCACCGGCCGGGACCTTGTCGAGCAGCTCCGTGACCTCGGGCAGGAAGCCCAGGTCGGACATCTGGTCGGCCTCGTCGAGCACCGCGATCTGGGTGTTCTCCAGCGAGCAGGCGCCGCGGTTGATGATGTCGCGCAGGCGGCCCGGGGTGGCGACGAGGATGTCGACGCCGCGCTCCAGGGCGTAGATCTGGTTGCCCATCGACGTACCGCCGCAGACGACCTTCATCTTCAGGCCGAGCACGTCGCCGTAGGGCTGGAGGGCGTCCGCGACCTGCATCGCGAGCTCACGGGTCGGGGTGAGGATGACGCCGCGGGGCTTCTTCTTCTCGGTGCGGCCCTCGGCGGCCAGCGTCGCCAGCATCGGCAGACCGAACGAGAGGGTCTTGCCGGAGCCGGTGCGGCCACGGCCGAGGATGTCCTTGCCGGCCAGGGCGTCCGGGATGGTCGCGGCCTGGATCGGGAAGGGCGAGGTGACGCCGTTCTGGGCGAGCTTGCGGACGATGCCCTCGGGCAGACCGAGGTCGCCGAAGGTGAGACCGGGCTCGGCGTCGGCGTCGGCCTCGGGGGCCTCGGCGTCGGGGGTGACCTCGGTGACGTCCGCGGCCTCGGGGACCTCGACCGGCTCGACGGTCTCGGTGACGGCCTCTGTGGCATCACTCACGACGGTCTCGACGATCTCGTTCTCGGGCAGGACGGCGTGGTCAGAACTGAAAATGGACATGCGAAATGCGAAACCTTCCGGAGTCTCGGCACGCGCCCGTCAACTCCGTGATTTCGCAATGGACCGCCTCGATGCGGTCAGCCACGGCAAGGGAGAGTACGCGCCACGCGGCGCTCTTCTGTGTCGGCGCCGGGCAAATGGGATCAAACGATCTACCACCATACGCACCCCCCACCCCAAATGGCAAACCGCCCCCTTTCCGGGGCCCGGCTCCAGGCCTCCCGCACCCCGGCACGGCCGCCCGGAGAGCTACTGGGGGCCCGCCTCGGGAGAGGGCTCGCGCTGCTCGATCTGCGCGGCCCTGCGCTGCAGCTGGGCGTCCTGCCCCGACCCCTCGTGCGCCGAGGACGACGGCTCCGGAGTGGTCGGATCCGGCGTCGGGGTCGGCGTGGGCCTGGGCGGGGTGGGCGCCGTGCTCGTCCGGGTCGCGGTCGGTTTCGGCCGCGTCGGCGTGGGTCTTCCCGGCCCGCCCTGCTCCGTCGGTTTCGCCGCGGAGGACGCCGAGGACGACTCCGAGGGCTTCGCGCCGCGCGGCCCGGACTTGCCCGAACCCGCGGACGACCCCTTCCCGTGCCCCTTGCCCTTGCCCTTCCCCTTGCCGCCCTCCCGGCCGTGCTCCCCGCCGGCCTCGACGTCACCGCCGTGCTTCACCGGGCCGCCGTCGGGGGCCGCCGCCCCGCTCCGGTGCCCCGCGGACCGGTCGGGGCCCGGGGCGCCCTTCCCGTCGTCGCCGATGCTCATGCAGCCCGCGGTCGCCGCTACGGCCACCGCGACCGCGGCCCAACGGACGGGAACGTACAACTGGCGCACGGCCGAGCACCTCCTGAGGCGCTGAGAATCGAGACGCCCTGCCCAACTCCCCCGGCCCGCAAGAGGACACGGAGGGCAACCCCCCGAAGGCCCGTCCCGTCGCCGTCCCGCACACCCTGGCGGACGGCCTCGCTCACCCGTACCCGAGCGCGTGCAGCCGGGCGTCGTCGATGCCGAAGTGGTGGGCGATCTCGTGCACCACCGTGATCTCCGTCTCGGCGACCACCTCGTCGCGCGAGGCGCACATCCGCAGCGTCGGCCCGCGGTAGACGGTGATGCGGTCGGGCAGGACGCCCGCGTACCACTCGCCGCGGTCGGTCAGCGGGGTCCCCTCGTACAGCCCGAGCAGCTCGGGGTCGTCCGAGGGCGGCTCGTCCTCGACGAAGACGGCGACGTTGTCCATCAGCCGCGTCAATTCCGGCGGAATCCGGTCGAGGGCCTCGCCGACCAGTTCCTCGAACTCCTCGCGCGTCATCTCCAGCACTCCCCCATTGTCGGCCACCTCACCGCCGCCGTCCCGGCATACCCGTCGCCGTACTTGGGCATACGGGACCAATGGCCCGCGACTTCGCCGTCGTCCCCCGGGGCGTACGCAGGGCGACCACCGCCCTCCTAGGCCGCCACCGCACCCGCGCCCGCACCCTCGCCACCGACGACGGCTCCGCGCGCCACCCGCTCAAGTCCGCCCTCGGCCTGATCGCGGTCGTCCTCCTCGGCGCCTGGCTCGGCCTGCTCGTCGTCGGCAGCGTCCGCGCGCCGGTCGGCCCGATGGACACCCGCATGACGCTGCGGCCGTCCGTCTCCGGCGGCACGAAGATCGACGTCTCCCCGCTGGGCGCCCTCGAACTCCGCTCGCACACCGCCCCGCTCCGCCTCGACGTCGACGTGGACCGCCTCGACCCGGTGCGGGCCCAGGCCCTGGTCGACCATCCCGAACGGCTCTCCGGACTCCAGGACGAGATCGCGCGCGACGTCGGGCACGGCACGCTCGACCTCGCCGTACGCTCCTGCGTCGCCGTCGTCTTCGGCGCCACGGCGCTCGGCCTCGCCGTCTACCGCCGGCCGCGCCGCGCCCTCGCGGCGGGCGGCCTGGCCCTCGCCCTCCTCGCGGCCTCGGGCACGGTCGCGTACGCCACCTGGAACCCGAAGTCCGTCCTGGAGCCGAAATTCTCCGGCCTGCTCAGCAGCGCCCCCTCGGTCGTCGGCGACGCCCGCAGCATCGTCAGCGAATTCGACGTCTACCAGCAGGAGTTGGCGCGCCTCGTCACCAACGTGACCAAGCTGTACGACGTGACGTCCACGCTCCCCGCGTACCAGCCGGACCCCACCACGGTGCGGGTCCTGCACGTCTCCGACATCCACCTCAACCCGGCCAGCTGGAAGATCATCTCGTCCCTCGTCGACCAGTACGACATCGACGTCATCGTCGACTCCGGCGACACCATGGACCACGGCTCGGCCACCGAGAACGGCTTCCTCGACCCCATCCGGGACCTCGGCGCGCCCTACGTGTGGGTGCGCGGCAACCACGACTCGCACACCACCCAGCGCTACCTGGAACGCTTCAAGAACGTCCACGTGCTCGACGACGGCAGGGCCGAGACCGTCGCGGGCCTGCGCTTCGCGGGCATCGGCGACCCGCGGTACACCCCCGACCGCTCGGCGAAGACCGACGGCGACGCGGTCGAGCACATGGCGGGCATACGCCTCGCCTCCGCCCTGCGCGCCGAACGGGCGGCCGGCACCCCCGTCGACGTGGCCATCACGCACGACCCCACGGCCGCGCGGGAGACGGACGGCGAGGTCCCGCTCGTCCTCGCGGGCCACATCCACCACCAAGAGATGGAGGTCATGGAGCAGGGCACGCGGCTGCGCGTGGAGGGCTCGACGGGCGGCAGCGGGCTCCGCGCCGTCGACGACAAGTACCCCGACCCGGTCCAGGCGTCCGTCCTCTACCTCGATCGGACGAGCAAACGCCTCCAGGCCTGGGACGAGATCGAACTGGGCGGGCTCGGCCTGACGAAGGCGGAGGTCAGCCGCCATCTCCCCAAGGAGAACCGCCCCGGTGCGCCCACCTCGCCGACGCCATCGGCCCCCTCCCCGTAAACCGTTTTGGCGATAGCTCCCCGCATCCCATATGCTTCTCACGTCCCCGAAGCGCTGCAAGGCGCACACGGCGGGCCTCTTAGCCCTCATCGTCTAGTGGCCCAGGACGCCGCCCTTTCAAGGCGGTAGCACGGGTTCGAATCCCGTTGGGGGCACGCAACACCATGTGCGAGACTGGTTCTCGCAACATGCTTGGTCCTGTGGAGCAGTTTGGAGTGCTCGCCACCCTGTCAAGGTGGAGGCCGCGGGTTCAAATCCCGTCAGGACCGCTTGCGATTCCTCGCGGATCGCGTGGCTGGGTAGCTCAGTTGGTACGAGCGATCGCCTGAAAAGCGATAGGTCGCCGGTTCGATCCCGGCCCCAGCCACCTCTCCAGAAGCCCCCCGGCTCCCCCGGCGGGGCTTCTGCCGTTTCCGGCCTCTCGCGCCCCGCACCGGTGCTTCCCCTTAAACAACCCCGCCGCTGCGCGGCGGATAAACAACCCCGCCGCTGCGCGGCGGATACTTCCCACCCACCCACCCGTTTACCCCGCACCGCAGGGTTGGAGTAGGGGCGGGTGGGGGGCGTTGCCCCGCGCCGTGCGGTGGGGGTAGGGGCGG
The DNA here is from genome assembly GCF_055607265.1 of Streptomyces sp. NPDC037013. Classification (NCBI taxonomy): domain Bacteria; kingdom Bacillati; phylum Actinomycetota; class Actinomycetes; order Kitasatosporales; family Streptomycetaceae; genus Streptomyces; species Streptomyces sp. NPDC037013. The sequence goes on from NZ_JBVJRV010000006.1 coordinate 34,944, forward strand.
GTGGGGGGGGCGTTTCCCCACACCGCAGGGCAGGAGTAGGGGCGGGTGGGGGTGCGTTTGCCTGCGCCGCTGGGGTGGGGTGTTGTGGGGCGGAGGGCGGCCGGGGTGGGGCCCCAGGCTCCACCGGGGCGCACTCGCGTACGAGACGGGAGGGGACGTGGGGGTATGTGCGCACGGAGCACCGAGCCAGCTCTAGCGTCTTTGTTCGTGCAGCGCGGCGCAGGGATAGCGAGTACGCACATACCCCCGCGGCCCCGCACCCGCCAACAGTCCTAGGCGCAGACACCAGCCCGAGCGAAGCCGCACACACCCCGCCCCGCCCCGCCCCCGCCGACCAACCCGAGGCGACACCAGCCACCATGCAGCCGCGCACGCCCCCGCACCCCGAGACCAGCCCCAAGCGCAGGGCCCCGGCCCACCTCAGTCGTCTGTGTTGCTCAGCTCGCGTGTGCCGGGGTCGAAGTTCGGCCGCCCGGGTGCCTGTGGCGCCATACCCAGAACACCGTGCTCGACAGCAGCGCCCACCCCGCCAACACCAGAAACGGAAACGCGTGCTGGTGGCCGCCGAAGTACACCGCCGTGTGCTGCGCGTTGACCGACGCCCCCGGCGGCAGCCACTGCCCGATGTGGCCGAGTACGGACGGCAGCAGCGGCCACGACACCGCTCCCCCGGACGACGGGTTGCCGAGGAGCACCATCAGCCCCCACGTCGGGATCATCGCCCACCGCCCGAACAGCGTGTTGAACATCGTGAAGACCATCCCCGACGTGAACATCGTGAGCGCCAGGATCAGCCAGGATTCCACGAAGGGCAGGTCCACCGCCCCCAGCCACCAGTCCACGACGGCCGCGATGACGAACGCGCCGAGCAGCGCGTACAGGATGGTGAACCCGATCCGTTCCGCCGGGTTAAGACCCCGCGCGTGCACGCTCAGCTGAATCGCCCCGACGAAGCCGATGATCACGGCGGCCAGCGAGATGTAGAAGATCGCGAGCCCGCGCGGGTCGCCCTCCTGCAGCGGATTGATGTCCTTCACCGCCACCGGGACCCCGACCTTCTCGCCGACCTTCGGCGCGGTCTCGGCGAGCACCTGCGCCACGGAGGCGCCGGACGCCCCGGAGAGGTCGAGCGTCACCTTCCCGCCCCCGGAACGCCCGGACGGCCCCGCGTCGAGGATCGCGAAGACCTTCTGTTCCTCCATGTCCTGGCGCGCCGCCTCCCGGCTCTCGTACCGCCGCACCTCCAGCGACGCGTTCAGCGCCTTCTCCATGCCTTCGAGGAACGCCTTGCCGCGCGCCGAGTCCGGCGCGTCGACCACCGCGGTGGGGATGTGGTGGGGGGTCGGGTTCGCCATGGAGTACGTGTACGAACCCGCGAAGAGCCCGGCCGCGGCCGCCAGGATGAACACCAGCACGATCGCGGGCAGGAACGGCGACTCCTTGAACGCGTCCCACCGCTCACTCCGGCTGGGCACACGCCCATGCGCACCATGCGCACCGTGCGACTCCGGCTCCCGCTCCGGTCCCAGCTCCCGCTCTCGCTCCGTCTCCTCATCAGGCATACGAATACGCTAAACCACGTAAAAGCATCCGACCCATCCAGTACCTGCGCTTATAGCTCTTACTTCCCCACATCACTCAGCAGTCGACGAAACGGACTTCTCCCGCTTCCGCCACCCGCGTACCGCCAGCCCCGCCCCCACCAGCACCACGACGCCGATCAGCAGGACCGAATCCGGTACCGCGCGGCCCACGCCGCCCGCCCACTGCTCCACCGCGAACGAGTCGTCCACGTCGAGCAGCCCGGGCAGCGCCGTCGTCCCGTCGTAGGCCAGGAACAGCGCGCCGAGCGCGACGAAGAACAGCCCCGACAGCAGCGACGTCGTGTGCAGCTCGAACCGCCCGAGCCGGAACGTCCGGCCCCGCAGCCACTTGCGCCGCCCCAGGTCGAACCGTTCCCAGAGCAGCGCGAGCAGGAAGAGCGGTACGGCCATCCCGAGGGCGTAGACGGCGAGCAGCAGCCCCCCGTAGACCGGGCTGCCGCTCACCGCCGCCACGGTCAGGACGCTGCCGAGGATCGGGCCCGCGCAGAAGCCGGCGAGCCCGTACACCGCTCCCAGCGCGTACACGGAGAACGCGGTGGTCGGCCGGATGCGCCCCGAGAGCTCCGCCATCTTCCGCGAGGCGAAGCCCATGCCGAGGATCTGGAGCACCCCGAGCCCGATGATCAGCCAGCCGGCGACGAGCACCAGCTGGTCGCGGTGGCCGAAGAAGAACCGTCCGGCGTAGGAACCGGCCGCGCCGAGCGGCACCAGGGTGGTGGCGAGGCCGGCGTAGAAGATGCCGGTCCGTGCGACGAGGCGCGAGGCGGAGTCGATCGAGTAGGCGAAGAAGGCCGGCAGCAGCAGGGCGCTGCACGGGCTGACGAGGGCGAGGAGTCCGCCCAGGAAGGCGGCGAAGTACCCGACGTCGGCGGTCACTTCCCCTCACCCCCACCCGCGCCCGCGGCACCCTCCGCACTCTTCGCACCCTTCGCGCTCTTCGCCGCCGCGTCGATCGCCTGGTGGAAGACCTCGTCCGGCTGCGCGCCGGAGACGGGCCTGCCGTTGATCAGGAAGGACGGCGTCGACGCGGCGCCCAGCCCGTACGCCTCCTCCTGGTCCTTGCGCACCGCGTCCCCCGCCGCGTCGCTCCCCGCGTCGTCCACGAACCGGTCGACGTCCTTGACGCCGGCCTCCCGCGCGAGCTCCTTCAGACGGCCGTCGCCGAAGCCCTTCTCCTTGGACCCCTCGGCGTACGCGGCCTCGTGGAACTGCCAGAAGCGGCCCTGCCGCCCCGCCGCCCACGCGGCGCGCGCGGCCCGCTCGGAGTCCTTGCCGAAGATGGGGAAGTTGCGCCATTCGATGCGCAGGGTGCCGTCGTCCACGTACTTCTTCACCAGGCCCGGCTCGGTGTCGCGGGCGAACTTCCCGCAGAAGCCGCACTTGAAGTCGGCGTACTCGACCATCACGACGGGCGCGTCCGCGCGCCCCCGCGCCAGCGGGTCCTTGGCGTCGCGCCGCGCGAGCTTCTCCAGCTCGGGGTAGACGCCGGCCTGCGCTCCGGCGTCGGGGGAGGCGCCCTCGGCCTCCTCCCGCACGGTGCTGTGCGCGGGGTCCGCCGGCTTGGTCGCCGTGTACGAGGCGACGCCGAGCAGCAGCGCGGCGACGGCGACGCCCGCGCCGATGGCGATGTTGCGGCTCTTCTTGCTCTGGTTCTTGCTGTTGTTCTTGCCGTTCTCGGGCATCAGAGCGATCTCTCTTGTCCTGTTGTCGTACGTCGTTGAAGGGGCCCCTGAGACAGGGGCCTCCTACACGCGCAGGACAGAGAGGCCGACCGGCGACGGCGGCACGAGCTCCGGCGGGCCGCGCCCGGGGGCCAGGTCGAGGACCGCCTGGTCGGCGCCCCAGGAGCCGGCCCCGCCGTGTGCCTCGTACAGCGCGGGCAGCAGTTCGTGGGCGGAGCTGGAGCGCGGCGGCGACGCGGGGTGCTCCCCGCTGTCCTGCCGTGTGCCCTTCCCGCAGCCGGGCCCGTCGTGGCCCACCGCCGAGTGCGCGACCGGAACCTGAACAGCGGACGCGGCGGACGCGGCAGGCGCGGCGGACACCGGAGCGCAGAACACCCCGAGCACGACGAGCAGCACCGCCACCAGGGGGCACCACGGCGTACGCACACGGGACAACATCCCCGGAATCGTACGTGCCGGCCCATCCCACCGGGAAAAGGCGCCCCGCCCGGAGAAGGCCCCCGCCCGGGAAAAGCGGACGCCAGGGAAATCGGTTCGCCACTGCCGAGTCGCGGGTGAGATCCTGGAACCCGTATGTCTACGCAGCCCGCCCTCACCCTCGACGCCCTCGCCCCCCGCCTGACCGAGCTCTCGCTGCGCGACGAGCACCGGATCGGCCGGCGGCTGGAGGGTGCGCGCCGGATCCGTAAGCCCGAGGCCCGCGCCGCCGTCCTCGCCGAGATCGCGGCGGACGTCGAGAAGGCCGCCGCGCGGATGGCCGAGCGCGGCTCCCGCGTGCCCGCCATCAGCTATCCCGAGCAGCTGCCGGTCAGCCAGAAGAAGGACGAGATCGCCGAGGCGATCCGCGACCACCAGGTCGTGATCGTCGCGGGTGAGACCGGTTCGGGCAAGACCACGCAGATCCCCAAGATCTGCATGGAGCTGGGCCGGGGCGTGCGCGGCATGATCGGGCACACCCAGCCCCGCCGGATCGCGGCCCGCACGGTCGCCGAGCGCGTCGCCGAGGAGCTGGACACCCCGCTCGGCGAGGCCGTCGGGTGGAAGGTCCGCTTCACCGACCAGGTCGGCGCCGACACGTACGTGAAGCTGATGACGGACGGCATCCTCCTTGCGGAGATCCAGACCGACCGCGAGCTGCGCGCGTACGACACGATCATCATCGACGAGGCCCACGAGCGGTCCCTCAACATCGACTTCCTGCTCGGCTATCTCGCCCAGCTGCTGCCGAAGCGGCCGGATCTGAAGGTCGTGATCACCTCCGCGACCATCGACCCGGAGCGGTTCTCGCGGCACTTCGGGGACGCGCCGATCGTCGAGGTCAGCGGGCGGACGTATCCGGTGGAGGTGCGTTACCGGCCGCTCCTCGAAGAGGACGGCGACGACTCCGACCGCGACCAGATCACCGCGATCACCGACGCCGTCGAGGAGCTCCAGGCCGAGGGCAAGGGCGACATCCTCGTCTTCCTCTCCGGGGAGCGCGAGATCCGCGACACGGCGGACGCGCTGAACAAGAAGAACTACCGGTTCACCGAGGTCCTCCCGCTCTACGCCCGCCTCTCGCACGCCGAGCAGCACCGCGTCTTCCAGCCGCACACCGGCCGCAGAATCGTCCTGGCGACCAACGTCGCCGAGACGTCCCTGACCGTCCCCGGCATCAAGTACGTGATCGACCCGGGCACGGCCCGCATCTCCCGCTACAGCCACCGCACGAAGGTGCAGCGGCTGCCCATCGAGGCGATCAGCCAGGCCAGCGCCAACCAGCGCAAGGGCCGCTGCGGCCGTACGTCGGACGGCATCTGCATCCGCCTGTACAGCGAGGACGACTTCCTCTCGCGCCCCGAGTTCACGGACGCGGAGATCCTCCGCACGAACCTCGCGTCGGTCATCCTGCAGATGACGGCGGCCGGCCTCGGCGACATCGAGAAGTTCCCCTTCATCGACCCGCCGGACCACCGCAACATCCGCGACGGCGTCCAGCTCCTCCAGGAGCTCGGCGCGCTCGACCCGGGTCAGAAGGACCCGAAGAAACGGCTCACCGAGCAGGGCCGCAGGCTCAGCCAGCTGCCCGTCGACCCGCGGCTGGCCCGGATGGTCCTCGAGGCCGACAAGAACGGCTGCGTGCGCGAGGTCATGGTGATCGCCGCGGCGCTCTCCATCCAGGACCCGCGCGAGCGCCCGGCGGAGAAGCAGGCGCAGGCCGACCAGTTGCACGCCCGCTTCAAGGACGAGACGAGCGACTTCCTCGCGTACCTGAACCTCTGGCGGTACGTGCGCGAGCAGCAGAAGGAGCGCGGCTCGTCCTCCTTCCGCCGCATGTGCAAGGCGGAGTACCTCAACTTCCTGCGGATCCGCGAGTGGCAGGACATCTATACGCAGCTGCGCACGGTCGCCAAGCAGATGGGCATCCATCTGAACGAGGACGACGCCCCCGAGCAGCACATCCACGTCTCCCTCCTGGCCGGCCTGCTCTCCCACATCGGGATGAAGGACGTGAAGGAGTCGAAGGAGAGCAAGGAGAGGGACCCCAAGCAGCGCGGCGGCGGGCGCAACGAGTACCTCGGCGCGCGGGGCGCGAAGTTCGCGGTCTTCCCCGGCTCGGCGCTCTTCAAGAAGCCCCCGCGCTTCATCATGTCCGCCGAGCTCGTCGAGACCTCCCGCCTCTGGGCCCGGGTCAACGCGCGCATCGAGCCGGAGTGGGTCGAGCCGCTCGCCCAGCACCTCCTGAAGCGCACGTACAGCGAGCCGCACTGGGAGAAGGACCAGGCGGCGGTGATGGCGATCGAGAAGGTGACGCTGTACGGCGTCCCGATCGTCACCGACCGCAAGGTGAACTACGGCCGCATCGACCCCGAGGTCTCCCGCGACCTGTTCATCCGCAACGCGCTGGTGGAGGGCGACTGGCGCACGCACCACAAGTTCTTCGCCGCCAACCGCAAGCTCCTCACCGAGGTCGAGGAGCTGGAGCACCGGGCGCGCCGCCGCGACATCCTCGTCGACGACGAGACCCTCTTCGACTTCTACGACCAGCGGGTGCCGGCGGACGTCGTGTCGGGCGCGCACTTCGACTCCTGGTGGAAGAAGAAGCAGCGCGAAGAGCCCGAACTGCTCGACTTCGAGCGGTCGATGCTGATCAACGAGAAGGCGCAGGGCGTCTCCAAGGCCGACTATCCCGACTCGTGGCGCCAGGGGCAGCTCACGTTCCGGGTGACGTACCAGTTCGAGCCGGGCGCGGACGCGGACGGCGTCACCGTGCACATACCGCTCCAGGTCCTCAACCAGGTCACCGACGAGGGCTTCGACTGGCAGATCCCGGGCCTGCGCGAGCAGGTCGTGGTCGAGCTGATCCGCTCCCTGCCCAAGCCGGTCCGCCGCAACTACGTCCCCGCGCCCAACTTCGCGAAGGCGTTCCTGGAGCGCGCGGTGCCGATGCAGGAGCCGCTGCACGTGACGCTGGCGCGCGAGCTCCAGCGGATGGTCGGTGTGCCGGTCTCCCCGGACGACTTCGACCTCACGCGCGTACCGGACCACTTGAAGATCACGTTCCGGATCACCGACGAGCGGCGCAGGAAGCTCGCCGAGGACAAGGACCTCGACTCGCTGAAGCTCCGGCTCAAGCCGAAGGCCCGCAAGGCGCTCTCGCAGGCGGCCGCGGCGACGGCGGAGCGGTCGGGCGGCGCGGCGGTCGAGCGCTCCGGGCTCACGGACTGGACGATCGGCACGCTCTCGCACGTCTTCGAGACCCGCCGGGCAGGCCAGCCCGTGAAGGCGTACCCCGCGCTCGTGGACGACGGCGACACCGTCTCCGTACGCCTCTTCGACACCGAGGCGGAGCAGCGGCAGGCGATGTGGCGCGGCACCCGGCGCCTCATCCTGCGCAACATCCCGGTGAATCCGGCCAAGTTCGCCTCCGACAAACTCACCAACCAGCAGAAGCTCGCCCTTTCGGCGAACCCGCACGGCTCCATGCAGGCCCTCTTCGACGACTGCGCGATGGCCGCCGCGGACCAGCTGATGGCGGACTTCGGCGGGCCCGCCTGGGACGAGGAGTCGTACCGCAAGCTCTTCGACAAGGTGCGCGCGGAGATCGTCGACACGACGGTGCGGGCGGTCGGCCAGGTCCAGCAGGTCCTCGCCGCCTGGCAGGCCTGCGAGCGCCGCCTGAAGTCGGCGAAGAGCCCCGCGCTGCTCCCCAACCTCGCGGACGTGCGGGAGCAGCTGAACTCCCTCATCAAGCCGGGCTTCGTGACGGAGACGGGGCTGCGCCGCCTCGCGGACCTGATGCGGTACATGGTGGCGGCGGACCGGCGGCTGCAGCAGATGCCGACCAACGTCCAGCGGGACACCGCCCGCATGGAGAAGGTCCGCGAGATGCGCGACGAGTACCTGTGGCTGCTCGAACAGATGCCGCGGGGCAGGCCGGTGCCGCAGGAGGTCCTGGACATCCGCTGGATGATCGAGGAGCTCCGCGTCAGCTACTTCGCGCACGCGCTCGGCACGGCGTATCCGGTCTCGGACAAGCGGATCGTGAAGGCGATCGACGCGGCCGCGCCGTGATCCCGGTGTGACGAGCCGGGCGCACAGCGTGAGTTCGACCGCCGGGCCTGCACTGCTGTAGAGTCCTGTCTCGCAGCGCAACGCAGTAATCGGCGCCGCGAAGCAAGGTCCTGTGGAGCAGTTTGGAGTGCTCGCCACCCTGTCAAGGTGGAGGCCGCGGGTTCAAATCCCGTCAGGACCGCAGTGCGTACGGGCCGCATCCCCTCGGGGATGCGGCCCGTTGTCGTGCCCGCAACCTTGACTGCGTCACATTCCCCCGGTACCCCGGAGAACAGGGAGCCGGCGGGAGGCTCCCCAGGAGGTGACGCATGTCCGCTTCTTCGGCTTCCCCGGCCTCTTCGACGCCTTCATCGCCCTCGTCGCCCTCGGCTCCCCCGGCGTCCTCGGCGTCCGTCCGGCACGAGACGCGCGCCCTGCTGCGCGCGCACCTCGCGGCGGCCACCAGCTACCGCCATCTGACCCGGCACTGCCCGATCTGCCATCAGCTGCTGCGGCTCGCCCTGGAGCCCTCTCAGCCCGCCCACGGCGAACGGGAGGCTCCCGAGGGCGCCTTCGTCGTGGAGAGCGCCGCACGCGGCGCGTCGGGGAGCGACCCGGGCGCGGCGCCCGGCGAGGACGAAAGTCCCCCCGACGCATGACCAATGCCGAGGCGCGCCCCGCCCCGGCGGTGGGAGGCTGGAAGCGGAAGGCCTTCGGATGTCGCCACGACCCCTCTAGCGCAGGGGTGTTGTGCGCAACAAGATGAACGGCGTGTGACGGGTGTCACCGAACAAGTTTTGGGAACCCCGGAACTTACGCCCTCCCTACAATGGGCCAATTTAATATGTGCAATTGCACCACCTCCGGTGCCACACCCCGGACGGCTCTCCAGGGACCACCGGACTCCGACAAGGGCACGCACGAACCCGCCCACCAGCGGCTCCTCGGCACACAAAAAAGATCGCGCTGGACCCGGCGGAGTCCAGCGCGATCGAACGACGCACCCATGTGTCGCAGGCGTGGGCCCCGTTGGGGCGGGACCCTTGTCGTGTGTAGCCATATGTCGGACGTACGGCCAGGTTGGGGGACCCGGCAGCAGTGGTGCTCTTCGCCCGAGTTGTGCGGGTTACTGCTGGTTAAGCGGTAGTTCAGGCCTCGCTGCGCTGCTGCGGAATGCCCGCGAGCAGTGCGCGGACCTCAGCCTCGCGGTAACGGCGGTGTCCGCCGAGCGTGCGGATCGACGTGAGCTTGCCGGCCTTCGCCCAGCGCGTGACCGTCTTGGGGTCGACGCGGAACATCGTGGCGACCTCGGCGGGGGTCAGCAGCGGCTCGGCATCAGGGGTGCGAGCGGTCATGAGCGGCCTCCTCGGGAGAACCGAACCTTCTCGGTTCATTCCTCTAAATTCTGCACCTTGACCCGCGTTGCCCGAAATGGCGGACGCGAGTCGAGTCGGTTATAGGACGAACGGCTTGTCCTCGGCACTACAACTACACCATCCGTCCAGCCACGTCGGCCAAACCGATGGAATTGCCCTCCCAGGTGTTCATCACCGACGGAAGCCGATGGACCATGCCATAGCGGACAGTCACGCCACAGTGACGATCAGTCACAGAGCGATCAGGAGTCAACAGACCCCCCATAGAGTGCAATGCTGAGCATTCCGCCCGTACTTGGGCGGAAGGAGCCCTCCCCGGACTCCTTGTCCTATTTTGGCATGAGGAGGGGTGATGGGCGCAAGAGCCCACTAAGTGCGGTCCGTCACGCTTGAGGCAAAGGCCCGGATCAGGACCTACGTCCCGGCGGGCCGCGTAACGCCTCCGCCGCCGCAAAGCCCGGCCCTTCAGTTGGCGAACTGGAGGTCCCGGACCGCCCGCCATCGCCCCACGAGCCTCGCATACGCCTCACCGGCCGCCACCCCGTCGCCGTTGCGCAGCGCCTCGATGCCCTCGGCCACGTCCGCCGCCGAGTGGTCCTCGTCGAGTTCGTCGGCGGACAGGGCGTGCACCAGCCCCCCGTAGTCCAGCTCGACCAGGGAGCGGGGGTGGAACTCCTCCAGCCAGCGGCCGACGTCCGTGAGCCCGTCGATGAGCGGCCCCTCGTCCAGAGTCTCCCGCAGCGTCTTCAGACCCCGCGCGACCCTCCGCCGCGCCTGCACCATCGGGGTGCGGTAGCGCAGCGCCGGCGGGGCGCCGTCCGCCCCCTCCTTCTCGCGGCTCCGCTCGTCGTCGGAGACGAGGACGAACCAGTGCAGCGGCACCTGCCACGTGGACGTACGGATCCAGGGGCGCGCGTCGGGGTTGCGGGCCAGCCACTGCTCGTAGTCCGCGGCCGTCTGGCGCCGCAGCACCGGGGGGAGCACCGCGTCGAGGACCGTCGGGGGCAGCTGCCCGGCCAGCTCCCCCATCGCCTGCCAGCCGCGCAGCCGGGTCCGCCACGGGCAGACGCACAGCACCCCGTCGACCTCCACCACGAAGGCGTCGCCGCTCTCGTGCACCGGCACGGGCACGGGTGGCGTGGGGACCAAGTCGGCCAGCGAGCGGCGGAGTTCGTCCTGGCAGGAGGGCAGGTCCGGGCGGCGGGCGTACCGCGCCCAGTGGCCGCGCTCCGGCTCCGGGAAGGCGGCAAGCGGCTCGTACACACGCAGGTAGGCCGCATACGGGACCGACACCGATGACACCTTGGGCACGGCTGCTCTCTCCCCCACGTACCAGCTGGAAAACACTGCCCAGCGTGCCACGGCCGAAGTCGGCCGGAACCCCTCCCGCGCCCGCTCGCGCCCCGCGCGTACTCCGGGAGGGGGTGATCCTCGGCACCGGGCGGCGGGACGCGGTGGACAGCCTCTAGTCTCATGCCCATCGGACCCCCGCCACCCGTACGGGAGCCCGCCCAACCGCCGCACTCGACCGGGAGTCACCACAGTGACCGAAGCAGACAACGGCGTCCTGCACACCCTGTTCCACTCGGACCAGGGAGGCCACGAGCAAGTAGTGCTCTGCCAGGACCGTGCCAGCGGCCTCAAGGCCGTCATCGCCATCCACAGCACCGCCCTGGGCCCGGCCCTCGGCGGCACCCGCTTCTACCCGTACGCCACCGAGGCGGAGGCCGTCGCCGACGTCCTGAACCTGTCGCGCGGGATGTCGTACAAGAACGCCATGGCCGGCCTCGACCACGGCGGCGGCAAGGCCGTGATCATCGGGGACCCCGAGCAGATCAAGAGCGAGGAGCTGCTGCTCGCCTTCGGCCGCTGCGTCGCCTCGCTCGGCGGCCGGTACGTGACGGCCTGCGACGTCGGCACGTACGTCTCCGACATGGACGTCGTGGCCCGCGAGTGCCGCTGGACCACCGGCCGCTCCCCCGAGAACGGCGGCGCGGGCGACTCCTCGGTGCTCACCGCCTTCGGCGTCTACCAGGGCATGCGTGCCAGCGCCGAACACTTGTGGGGCGACCCCTCGCTGCGCGGCCGCAGGGTCGGTGTCGCGGGCGTCGGCAAGGTCGGCCACCACCTCGTCGAACACCTCCTGGAGGACGGCGCCGAGGTCCTGATCACCGATGTCCGCGAGGAGTCGGTGAACCGCATCCTCCACAAGCACCCTTCGGTGACGGCGGTGGCGGACACCGAGGCGCTGATCCGGACCGAGGGCCTGGACATCTACGCGCCCTGCGCACTGGGCGGTGCCCTGAACGACGACTCCGTGCCGGTCCTCACCGCGAAGGTGGTGTGCGGTGCCGCCAACAACCAGCTCGCGCACCCCGGCGTGGAGAAGGACCTCGCCGACCGGTCGATCCTCTACGCGCCGGACTACGTGGTGAACGCGGGCGGGGTGATCCAGGTCGCCGACGAGCTGCACGGCTTCGACTTCGACCGGTGCAAGAAGAAGGCGTCGAAGATCTTCGACACCACTCTGGCCATATTCGCTCGCGCAAAGGAGGACGGCATTCCGCCGGCAGCCGCGGCCGACAGGATCGCCGAGCAGCGGATCTCGGAGGCGCGCGGCTGATGCCATGAGAGGGCCCCGCCGACGCGATCGAGAGACAAGACTCACCCCCGTCGGCGGGTCGCCCGGCAAGAAGAGGTTAAAATCGCAGTTGACCAGCGAGGACGGGGCTCCTCGCGGGTTCTGCGCCGAGGCGCGTCCTGCGGGCGACGTACCGTATGGCCGCAGGAGCAGGTACCGTGGAAGCCCTACGGACCGGTCTCTCCGAGGAGAGTCCGTTCCAGATCATGAACGCGTGTCAAGACTCTGGGGCCGTCGAGCCCCGTATCCGAGGGGGTCGAGCCATGGGGCGCGGCCGGGCAAAGGCCAAGCAGACGAAGGTCGCCCGCCAGCTGAAGTACAGCAGCGGCGGGACTGACCTGTCGCGTCTGGCCAATGAGCTGGGCGCTTCGACTTCGCAACAGCCGCCGAATGGCGAGCCGTTCGAAGACGACGACGAGGAAGACGACCCGTACGCCCAGTACGCGGATCTGTACAACGACGACGAGGACGAGGACGACGAGTCCGGTCCGTCGTCGCAGCGCCGCGGCGCTTGACCTCGTTGCAGACGCAGCATTCGTTGACTACGCGGCCTTCGCAGTTCTCGTAGCAACCGCACTTCACCCGGTCCGGGGTGGTCACCACCCCGGACCGGGTTTTGTGCTGCCCTGACGGCTGCCGCACGGGCTGCCCCCGGCCTACTCGGCGTAGTCGCCCACGAGCTCGGCGCCCGTGGCGTGGTCGGCGCGGTCGGTGATCTCGCCCGCGACCCAGGCGTCCACGCCGCGGTCCGCGAGGGTGGTGAGCGCCGCGTCCGCCGACTCCTCGGGGACGATCGCGATCATGCCGACGCCCATGTTCAGCGTCTTCTCCAGCTCGAGGCGCTCGACCTGTCCGGTCCTGCCGACCACGTCGAAGACGGCACCCGGCGTCCAGGTCCCGCGGTCGACGATCGCGTGCAGGCCGTCCGGGATGACCCGGGCGAGGTTGGCCGCGAGGCCGCCGCCGGTGATGTGGCTGAAGGCGTGGACGTCGGTGGTGCGGGTGAGCGCCAGGCAGTCCAGGGAGTAGATCTTGGTGGGCTCCAGGAGCTCCTCGCCGAGGGTGCGGCCGAACTCCTCGATCTGCCGGTCGAGCGCCCAGCCGGCGCGGTCGAAGACCACGTGCCGGACGAGCGAGTACCCGTTCGAGTGAAGACCCGAGGACGCCATGGCGATGACCGCGTCACCCTTACGGATGCGATCGGGGCCGAGCAGGCGGTCCGCCTCGACCGCGCCCGTGCCGGCGCCCGCCACGTCGAAGTCGTCCGGGCCGAGCAGCCCGGGGTGTTCGGCCGTCTCGCCGCCGACGAGGGAGCAGCCGGCGAGGACGCAGCCCTCGGCGATGCCCTTCACGATGGCGGCGACCCGCTCGGGGTGGACCTTGCCGACGCAGATGTAGTCGGTCATGAAGAGCGGCTCGGCGCCGCACACGACGATGTCGTCCATGACCATCGCGACGAGGTCGTGGCCGATCGTGTCGTAGACGCCCATCTGACGGGCGATGTCGACCTTCGTGCCGACGCCGTCGGTCGCGGAGGCGAGCAGGGGGCGCTCGAAACGCTTGAGCGCGGAGGCGTCGAAGAGCCCGGCGAAGCCGCCGAGGCCGCCGAGGCCCGCGACCTCGGGGCGCTGGGTCTTCTTGACCCACTCCTTCATCAGCTCGACGGCGCGGTCGCCCGCCTCGATGTCGACGCCCGCGCTTGCGTAGCTGGCACCAGTGGTCTCAGACATGACGGTGAGAACTTTCGTGTCGTACTGCGTGGGGTCTTACGGGCGACGGATCGCGTCGCTGGCGGCGGTGGCCGCAGGGCCCGCGGCCAGTTCCGTCTCCAGAAGCTGCTTGCCGAGCAGTTCGGGGTCGGGCAGGTCCATCGGGTACTCGCCGTCGAAGCAGGCGCGGCAGAGGTTCGGCTTGTCGATGGTCGTGGCCTCGATCATGCCGTCGATGGAGATGTACGAGAGGGAGTCGGCGCCGAGCGAGGTGCCGATCTCCTCGATCGTCATGCCGTTGGCGATGAGTTCGGCGCGGGTCGCGAAGTCGATGCCGAAGAAGCACGGCCACTTCACGGGCGGGGACGAGATCCGGATGTGGACCTCGGCGGCGCCGGCCTCGCGGAGCATCTTGACCAGGGCGCGCTGGGTGTTGCCGCGGACGATCGAGTCGTCGACGACCACCAGCTTCTTGCCCTTGATGACTTCCTTGAGGGGGTTCAGCTTGAGGCGGATGCCGAGCTGGCGGATGGTCTGCGAGGGCTGGATGAAGGTCCGGCCGACGTACGCGTTCTTGACCAGGCCGGCGCCGAAGGGGATGCCGGACGCCTCCGCGTAACCGATCGCGGCGGGGGTGCCGGATTCGGGCGTCGCTATGACGAGGTCGGCCTCGACCGGCGCTTCCGCGGCGAGTTTCCGGCCCATCTCGACGCGCGAGAGGTAGACGTTCCGGCCCGCGATGTCGGTGTCGGGGCGCGCCAGATAGACGTACTCGAAGACACAGCCCTTGGGCTTCGCTTCCGCGAATCGGGACGTTCGCAGTCCGTTTTCGTCGATCGCGACGAACTCGCCGGGCTCGATCTCGCGGACGTAGGAGGCGCCGCAGATGTCGAGCGCCGCGGACTCCGAGGCGACGACCCAGCCGCGCTCCAGGCGGCCGAGGACCAGCGGGCGGATGCCCTGAGGGTCGCGGGCCGCGTACAGCGTGTGTTCGTCCATGAAGACGAGGGAGAAGGCGCCCTGAACGTCCGGGAGGATCTTCATGGCGGCGTCTTCGATGGTCAGCGGCTTGCCGTCGTCGTCCACCTGGCCCGCGAGGAGAGCCGTCACCAGGTCGGTGTCGTTGGTCGCCGCGACCTGGGTCGCGCGGCCGTTCTCCTTGGGCAGGTCGGCGACGAGCTCGGCGAGCTGCGCCGTGTTGACGAGGTTGCCGTTGTGCCCGAGCGCGATGGAGCCGTGCGCGGTGGCACGGAACGTCGGCTGGGCGTTCTCCCAGACGGAGGCCCCGGTGGTCGAGTAGCGGGCGTGACCGACCGCGATGTGACCCTGGAGCGAGCCGAGAGAGGTTTCGTCGAAGACCTGGGAAACGAGGCCCATGTCCTTGAAGACGAGGATCTGGGAGCCGTTGCTGACCGCGATTCCCGCGGATTCCTGGCCCCGATGCTGGAGGGCGTAGAGCCCGAAGTACGTGAGCTTTGCGACCTCTTCGCCCGGAGCCCAGACACCGAAGACGCCGCAAGCGTCCTGGGGGCCCTTCTCGCCGGGAAGCAGATCGTGATTGAGTCGACCGTCACCACGTGGCACGTCTTCGAGTGTAGGCGAGATCGACCACTGGTCCGAATTGGGGATACGGGGCCTGCACGGAGGGTGAGCAGGGCGCTGTGGCGGCGCCGCGCCCGCGCGGTGACCGGGGCGTGTTTCCGGCTCACGACACGGCTGTGAACTGCGACGACGGCTTCGTGAACAGAGGCGGGGACGCGTTGACCCCGGTCCCGCGGCCCCGTGAGGCTCCTCGGCATGCAGCCTCATGGATCGTCACGCCCCGCACGGCCGGCCCCGAACTCCCGGTCCTCGCACGTGTCCCGGCGCTCGTTCGCGGGCGGTGTGGCCGGCGCGGCCGCCGCCGTCGGGGTGGGCGCGGGGAGCGCCGGCGCGCGCGCCGCCGAGCGGCCCTTCGCCGCCGCCCCCGGGCGCCGCTCCGGGCGGCCCAACATCCTCTTCGTCCTCGGCGACGACCTCGGCTGGGCCGACCTCTCGTCCTACGGGTCCCCGCACATCAGGACCCCGCACCTGGACCGCCTGGCCCGGCAAGGTGTCCGTTTCACCGACGCGTACGCGGGGTCCGCGACCTGCTCGCCGACCCGCTTCAGCCTGTACACCGGGCGATTCCCCGGGCGTACGAAGGGCGGGCTCGCCGAGCCGATAGCGGACAGGTCGGTGGGGCTCGACCCGAACCACCCGACGCTTGCCTCGCTGCTGCGGGACGCCGGGTACGCCACCGCGCTGATCGGCAAGTGGCACTGCGGGTATCTGCCGGACCACTCGCCCACGAAGTCGGGTTGGGAGGAGTTCTTCGGGAACTTCGGCGGGGCCCTGGAGTACTACTCGAAGCTCGGGCTCGGCGGGGAGTACGACCTCTACGAGGGCGACGCCACGTACAAGGATCTGCGCTACTACACGCGGATCCTGACCGAGCGGGCGAGCGAGTACGTCCTGCGGGACCATGACCGGCCGTGGCTGCTCAACCTCAACTTCACCACCCCGCACTGGCCGTGGATCGCCGACGGGGACGAGGCGGAGAGCGCCGCGATCGTGCGCAGGATCAAGGCGGGGGAGAAGGGTGCGCTGACGCACCGGGACGGCGGGTCCGTCGAGAAGTACACGGAGATGGTGCAGGACCTGGACCGCTCGGTCGGCGAGGTCCTCAAGGCGTTGAGGAAGTCCGGGCAGGAGCGGGACACGCTGGTCTTCTTCGCCTCCGACAACGGCGGTGAGCGCTTCTCGTACAACTGGCCGCTCTCCGGCAACAAGGGCTCGCTCAAGGAGGGCGGCATCCGGGTGCCGACCATCGTGCGGTGGCCCGCGCGGCTGGACGGCGGGCAGGTCAGCCACGAGCCGGTCTTCACGCCGGACTGGACGGCGACGCTCCTGGAGGTCGCCGGGGCGCGCCCGCATCCGGCGTACCCGCTGGACGGGACGAGTCTCGCCCCCTATCTCCTGCGGGGCGAGGACATCGCGGAGCGCGAGCTGTTCTGGCGGGTGCGCGGGGAGCGGGCGCTGCGGCGCGGCGACTGGAAGTACTACCGCGGCAAGGGCGGCCCGGACCAGCTGTTCGACCTCGCGGCCGACCGGCGCGAGCAGGCCGACCGGAGCGCGGGTGAACCGGCGCTCCTCGCCGAGCTGAAGGCGGCGTGGGAGCGGACGGACCGGGAGCTGCTGCCCTACGAGTGAGAGCCGCCGGCGTCCGCGGTGATCACGGTGCCGTCGGCGGCGGTGAGCCGCAGGGTGGAGCGCCGCACCTCGTACCGTGCCGTGCCGTCGAAGAGCTTGAGGAGCCTGCGTTCGGTGGCCATCGCCTCGCCCCCGCACATCTTCCGGGTGGTGGCGGGTGCGCCGAAGGTGATGCGGCCGTCCTTCGCCTCGGCCTTGGCGGTGACGTCGTTGCAGCCGAGGTTGCCGCGGACCTTGCCGTCGTCGCCGAAGGTGAGATGGACCCTGCCGGTGACGTCCTTCGGCAGGGACGCGGCGGTCCCGGCGTCGCCGACGGAGTTCACCGTCCACTTGGTGCCGGTGAGCGGGGCGTCGGGCGGTGCGGGCTGTGAGGTGAAGTCCACGCGGTCTCCCTTGGCGGTGGTGAGGGTCATGCGGTCGCCCGTGACCTTCGCGGTGAACTTCCCCTTGCCGAGGGCGCGTGCGAGGTTCTCCTCGAACTTCATGCGGTCGCCGCCCGGGCAGGCCCGCTTCGTCAGCAGGGGCTCGCCGAAGTCCAGGCGGTCGCCCTTGACCGAGACGTCGAACCCGGCGTGGTTGCAGCCGTAGCTGCCGCCGGCCCGGCCGTCCTCGCCGATTTTGAGGTAGGCGCCCTTGGGGGCGTCGTACGTCCGGCCGCCCACGGTGAGGCGGTCGACGTTCCACCGGACGCCGGTGACGTGGTGCCCGCTGCCCGCGGAACGGCCGCCGGAGTCGCCTGCGGAGCCGGCCCCCGACTCGGTGCCGCATGCGGTGAGCAGCAGCCCGGCGGAGGCCAGCGCGGTCAGGGTGAGAGTCAGACGCTGCGTGTGCATGACGATGTGACGGGACAAGTGGGGGGACCGGTTCCCTTCGCTCCCCCCACCGTCACCTCATGACCGGCAGCGGTCAACTCATGATCGGCAGCAGTCCCGAGAGGTCGGCCCGCTCCCCGCTGGCACTGACCTTCGCCGCGTCCAGGGCGCTCGCCCAGTCCGCCCGGCCGGTCGCGAGGCGGATCCAGGTGAGCGGGTCGGTCTCGACGACGTTGGGCGGGGTGCCGCGGGTGTGCCGGGGGCCCTCCACGCACTGCACGACCGCGTACGGCGGGATCCGCACTTCCGTCGAGGCGCCCGGCGCCTTCACCGCGAGGGCGTCGGCGAGCACCCGGGCGCAGGCGGCGAGTGCCTGGCGGTCGTGGGGTATGTCGAGGCCCGGCACCGCGTCGTTCAAGTCGTCGGTGTGGACAGTGAGTTCGATGATGCGGGTGACCAGGAACTCGCCGAGGGGCATGGCGCCGAGGCGGGACGGCACCAGGCGCTCGTCGTTCGCGGCCGCCGGGGACTTCAGGGCCTCCTCGACGTCGGCGAGGGTGCGGGTGAGCAGCTCGTCGAGGCCGGCGCCGACGCTCTTCGCGCCGGCGCGGGTGGCCTCGTCGACCATGGGGGCGGCACTGGCCGTCACGAACGGCCAGTCGGCCAGGGTCATTTCGGGCTTCTCCGGCTCCGGGAGGCCGAGGTAGTCGTGGACGGTGGAGAGGCCCATCGCGATGTGGACCGCCAGGTCGTGCACGGTCCAGACCCCGAGCCGGGTCGGGCCGGCGAGCTGGTCGGGGGTGAGGGCGCGGACCGCCTCGCGCACGTGGCCGAACTGGGCGACGACGGCGGCGCGGGTCTTGGCGGAATCGTAGGAACGCGTGCGCTTCTTGGCCGGTGGCATGGGGCTGAGCCTAAGTGTTTTCGGGGTACCCCTGAAGCCCCTTTTCCACCAAATCGAAGGCGCGTTCCGCGAGGGCCGCGCAGTCGTCCGCGATGTCGTCGGCCCGGTCGCCGGCGAGCAGCCTGCGGTGGTTCTCCAGGATCACCGCGTCCCGTGCCGCGACGAGCTGGTGGGCGGCGACGCCCGCGAGCAGCCGGTCACCCGTCTCCTCGGCGAGGACCTGCGCGAGGAGCTCGATGCCGCGCATCTGGAAGAACAGGGTGCGGCGCGCCAAGGCCGGTGTGTCGGTGATGAGTTGGCGCATCTGGACCAGCCGTACGTCGTCGGAGAGGCCGATCGAGGGGTCGCGTTCGGCCACCTTGGCGAGGAACTGGCGGCGCAGCGCGGCGACGGCGGACTCGCCGGGGGCACGCTCGCGCACCGCCCGGGCGGCGTCGCCGACGTGGTCCTCCATCGGGCCGAGGAGGACGTCCTCCTTGGTGCCGAAGTAGTTGAAGACCGTCATCTTCGAGACCTCGGCGGCGGCGGCGATCTCCGCGACGGAGACCTTGTCGAAGCCGCGCTCCAGGAAGAGGTCGAGCGCGCTGCGCCAGATCCGCATCGCGGTCTGCCGCTTCTTGCGCTCCCGCAGTCCCACCGGTTCCTCAGCCATACCCGCACTGTACCAGGATGAATTTTTGGTCCGGATAAATTTTCTTCTCGGACGAAACATTGACTGAGTATATTTTTATGGCATGGTGGCGGCATGCCCGTCACCACCGCACCCCACGCGACGACCGCCCCCGAGACCGAAGGCCGGCCCAGGCTCGCCCTCGCCCTCTGCCTCGCCACGATCGTCCTCGCCGTCCTCGACATGCAGATCGTCTCGGCCGCCACCGTGCCGATCGTCCGCGACCTCGACCCGGTCCACGGCGTCGACTCGATCCCCTGGCTGGTCAGCGCCTACGCCCTCGCGGGCGCCGCGATGCTGCCGCTCTACGGCAAGCTCTGCGACGTCGTCGGCGCCAAGCGCGTCTTCGTCACCGCCGTCGCCACCTTCCTGCTGGGCTCCGCGCTCTGCGGCGCCGCCCAGTCCATGGGCCAGCTGATCGCGGCCCGCGCCGTCCAGGGCATCGGGGGCGGCGGCCTGATGAGCGTCACGATGGTGGTGCTCGCCCAGCTCAAGGGCCCCGGCGAGGCCTCCTCCAGGAACGGCGGCTTCGGCGGCGTCGTCGCGGGCGGCGGCATGGCGCTCGGACCCTGGCTCGGCGGCCTGCTCGCCGACCACGCCAGCTGGCGCTGGATCTTCTACATCAACCTGCCGATCGGCATCGCGGTCCTGATCGCCTCCGCCTTCGTGCTGAAACTGCCGCACAAGCCCGCCGCGCGCCGCGCCATCGACTACCCCGGGGCCGCGCTGGCCGCCGCGTTCTCCGTGGCGCTGCTCCTGGTCACCGACTGGGGCGGCAAGGAGTACGGGTGGTCCTCACCCGTCGTCATCGCCCTGCTCGCGGCCGCCGCGCTCACCCTCGCGCTCTTCCTGTGGCGCCAGGCCACGGCGGCGGAACCGGTGCTGCCGCTCTCCCTGTTCAAGGTCCCGCAGCTGCGCCGCGGTTTCGCCATCCAGGGCCTCTCGGGCGCCGCGATGATGTGCGTCATCTATTACGTGCTGGTCTACCTGCAGGTCGCGCGGGGCGTCTCCAGCTCGTCGGCCGGGCTCTATCTGCTGCCCATGGCGGCCGGCATGACCGCCGTCGGGCTGCTCTCGGGCCGCCTCGCCGCCCGCGGCTGGTCCGCGCGGACCTTCACCATCGGCGGCACGGCGACCACCGCCGTCGCCTTCGGCCTCCTCGCGACCGTCGGACCGGACACCTCGCTCTGGCTGATCCGCGCCGAACTCCTGCTGGCGGGCATCGGATTCGGCCAGCTGATCGGGCAGCTCATCCAGCTCGTCCAGGACTCCGCCCCGCGCCACCAGCTGGGCGTCGCGACGACGGCCGTCCGCTTCTTCCAGACCCTCGGCAACGCGGTCGGCACCGCCGTGTTCGGCGCGGTGCTGCTCCGCCGGTACGCGGCGGACGGGCCCGGCGGCGACATCGCCGCGATCCCCGGCCTCACCGGGGACACGCACGCCGCCGCCGTACAGGCCTACGTCGACGCCACCGACCTGGTCTTCCTCTGCGGGGCGGGCGTCATGCTGCTCGGGACCCTGCTCGCCCTGCGGCTCCCCCGCCGCTCCCCGGCTCCCCGTCCGGCACCGTGAACACCTCGCCGTTGGCGGGCACCCCGACCCCGCGCCACCGGAACGGCACACCCCGCGCCGTCGTCTTGTCGGGCCCGTCCATCAGCTGGAAGTGCACGTGCGGCTGGGTGGAGTTGCCGGAGTTGCCGCACTCGCCGAGCACCTGACCCGCCGTGACCCGGTCGCCCGCCCCCACGGCGAGCGAGCCCCGCCGGACGTGCGCGTACAGGGCGTACGTCCCCTCGCCGAGGTCGAGGACGATGTGGTTGCCGACGATGCGGCGGGCCCCGCCGAGCGTCCTGCCGACGCCCTCGACCAGCCAGAAGTAGAGGACGCCGAGGAGGGAGCTGCGGCTGAGGTGGTCGCGCTGGCCGTCCTCGGCGTGCACGACGGTGGCGTCGGCGACCGCGTGCAGCGGCGCGCCGAACGCCGGGTAGGCCTCGTTGCGGTGGGCGACGGGCCAGAACCAGACGGGGGCAGGGCGGCCGGGCCCCTCCGCGGGCTCGGCCACGATGTCGATGGCGTAGCTCTGGCCGAGGCTGTGCGTGCCGTGGCTCGGCACCTTGTCGGCGGGGCTGTTGAGGGCGGCCCAGCGGCCGGTGACCGGGGCGCCGATCTCCACCGGCGCCGGGGGCTCGGCCTCGATGTGCCGGCGGGCGGAGCGGGAGTTGGCCAGGGTGAGGGCGATGGCGCCGAGCGCGGGCAGCCAGCTCACCCAGTAGCCGTAGGGCAGCTCCACGAAGAACCGGACGGCGATCTGGACGAAGAAGATCACCCACAGCCCGTGCTGGACCAGCGCGACGGCCTTGCGGCGGCGTTCGGACATGACTTCCCCCTGGTACGTGTACGTGGTGCCGAGAACGGTCAGGTCACGGGACGGGCGGCGGTGAGCACCACGAGCAGCGGCACCACCCGCCCGGCGGGCACCTCGTACCGCCCGCGTTCCGTGCTGTGCAGCCAGCCCGCGCCGGTCAGCTGGCGCAGGTGGTGGTAGATCTGGCCGGTCGTGCCGACGTCGTCGAGCGCGGCCAGTTCGGCGGCGGTGCGCAGTCCGCCGAGGATCTCCCGCAGCAGCCGCAGCCGTACGGGATTGCCGAGCGCGGCGAAGGACTCGGCCGCATCCGACCAGTCGCCCTCGAACACCGTCTCGGTGAGCAGGCCGTACTGCCAGTCGTACCGGTGGCCCGTCGGCACCCGCACCGTCCCGGTGAACAGGACGGCGCCGTCCGCGTCTCCGGAGACCGGGTGCCGCGCCTTCAGGGCATCGAGCGCCCAGAAGTCGCCCTCGCCCACCGGGGGCGCGACCGGACCCGCGCCTTCCAGCTCCGCCATGCGCCGTTCGAGCTCGGCGACCCGCTGCTCCAGATCCATGAGGAGGAGATTACGTAATTACGTAATGACGTGCAACCGTGATCCGTCATGTCCTCCGCGCCCGGTACTGCCCAACCAGCCCCGAAAACGACGGAGCCCCCGCCCGGACCAGGTCCGGGCGGGGGCAACCGAGAGGAACCGTCAGGCGAAGAGCCCCGGGATCGTCTCCTCGTGGGCCGCGCGCAGCTCGCTCAGCGGCAGCGTGAACTCGCCCTGCACCTCGACCGCGTCGCCGTCGACGACACCGATGCGGCGCACCGGCAGACCCCGCGCCCCGCACATGTCGGTGAAGCGCAGCTCCTCGCTCCGCGGCACCGAGACGACCGCGCGCCCCGCCGACTCGGAGAAGAGGAAGGTGAACGCGTCCAGGCCGTCCGGCACGACGAGCCGGGCACCGCGGCCGCCCCGCAGGCACGACTCGGTGACGGCCTGCACGAGGCCGCCGTCCGACAGGTCGTGCGCGGCGTCGATCATGCCGTCGCGCGAGGCCGAGATGAGGATCTCGGCGAGCAGCTTCTCGCGCGCCAGATCGACCTTGGGCGGCAGCCCGCCGAGGTGCCCGTGGATCACCTGCGACCAGGCCGAACCGCCGAACTCCTCGTGCGTCTCGCCGAGCAGGTAGAGGAGCTGGCCCTCTTCCTTGAACGCCATCGGCGTACGGCGCGCCACGTCGTCGATCACACCGAGGACGGCGACGACCGGCGTCGGGTGGATCGCCGCCTCGCCGGTCTGGTTGTAGAGCGAGACGTTGCCGCCGGTGACCGGGGTACCGAGCTCCAGGCAGCCGTCCGCGAGGCCGCGGATGGCCTCGGCGAACTGCCACATGACGTCCGGGTCCTCGGGCGAACCGAAGTTCAGGCAGTCCGAGATGGCGAGCGGCTTGGCACCGGACGCGGCGACGTTGCGGTACGACTCGGCGAGCGCCAGCTGGGCGCCCGTGTACGGGTCGAGCTTCGCGAACCGGCCGTTGCCGTCGGTGGCGATGGCGACGCCGAGGCCCGTCTCCTCGTTGATCCGGATCATCCCGGAGTCCTCGGGCTGGGCGAGCACGGTGTTGCCCTGCACGAAGCGGTCGTACTGGTCGGTGACCCAGGACTTGGCGGCCTGGTTCGGGGCGGCGACCAGCTTGAGGACCTGCTCGCGCAGCTCGGCCGAACTGGCCGGGCGCGCCAGCTTGTTCGCGTCGTCGGCCTGGAGGGCGTCCTGCCAGGACGGGCGGGCGTACGGGCGCTCGTAGACCGGGCCGTCGTGCGCGACCGTGCGCGGGTCGACGTCGACGATCTTCTCGCCGTGCCAGAAGATCTCCAGGCGGTCGCCGTCCGTCACCTCACCGACGACGGTGGCGATGACGTCCCACTTCTCGCAGATCTCCAGGAAGCGGTCGACCTTGCCGGGCTCGACCACGGCGCACATGCGCTCCTGCGACTCACTCATGAGGATCTCCTCAGGGGTGAGCGTGGAGTCGCGCAGCGGCACGTCGTCGAGGTCGACGCGCATGCCGCCGGAGCCGTTGGACGCCAACTCGCTGGTGGCGCAGGAGAGTCCGGCGGCTCCCAGGTCCTGGATGCCGACGACGAGCTTCTCGGCGAAGGCCTCCAGGGTGCACTCGATGAGGAGCTTCTCCTGGAAGGGGTCACCGACCTGCACGGCCGGGCGCTTGCTCGGCTTGCTGTCGTCGAAGGTCTCGGAGGCCAGGATCGAGGCGCCGCCGATGCCGTCGCCGCCGGTGCGGGCGCCGTACAGGATGACCTTGTTGCCGGGGCCCGAGGCCTTCGCGAGGTGGATGTCCTCGTGCCGCATGACGCCGATGGCACCGGCGTTGACCAGCGGGTTGCCCTGGTAGCAGGCGTCGAAGACGAGCTCGCCGCCGATGTTCGGCAGGCCCAGGCAGTTGCCGTAGCCGCCGATGCCCGCGACGACTCCGGGGAGCACGCGCTTGGTGTCGGGGTGGTGCGCGTCGCCCATCCGCAGCGGGTCCACGACCGCGACCGGGCGGGCACCCATCGCGATGATGTCGCGGACGATGCCGCCGACGCCGGTGGCCGCGCCCTGGTAGGGCTCGACATACGAAGGGTGGTTGTGCGACTCGACCTTGAAGGTGACCGCGTACCCCTGGCCGACGTCGACGACGCCGGCGTTCTCGCCGATGCCGACGAGCATGGCGTCGTTCTCGGGGACCTTCTCGCCGAACTGCCGCAGGTGGACCTTGCTGCTCTTGTACGAGCAGTGCTCGGACCACATGACGGAGTACATGGCGAGCTCGGCGCCGGTCGGGCGGCGGCCGAGGATCTCGCGGACGCGCTCGTACTCGTCCTCCTTCAGGCCCAGTTCGGCCCAGGGGAGCTTGACGTCGGGCGTCTCGGCCGCGTGCTTGACGGTGTCCAGAGTCATGCGTTGACCAGCTTCTTCAGGATCGAGGTGAAGAATCCGAGGCCGTCGGTGCGGCCGGTCCCGATCAGCGGCTCGACCGCGTGCTCGGGGTGCGGCATGAGGCCGACGACGTTGCCCGCCTCGTTGGTGATGCCGGCGATGTCACGGAGCGAGCCGTTCGGATTGCCGTCGAGGTAGCGGAAGGCGACGCGGTCCTCGGCCTCCAGCATGTCCAGGGTCCGCTCGTCGGCCGTGTACCGGCCGTCGATGTTCTTGAGCGGGATCAGGATCTCCTGGCCGGCCGTGTAGTCGGCGGTCCAGGCGGTCGATCCGTTCTCCACGCGCAGCTTCTGCTCGCGGCAGATGAAGTGCAGGTGGTTGTTGCGCAGCATGGCGCCGGGCAGCAGGTGCGTCTCGGTGAGCACCTGGAAGCCGTTGCAGATGCCGAGGACCGGCATTCCGGCCTTCGCCTGCTCGATGACGGACTCCATCACCGGGGAGAAACGCGAGATGGCGCCGGCCCGCAGATAGTCGCCGTAGGAGAACCCGCCGGGCAGCACCACGGCGTCCACCTGCTTGAGGTCCTTGTCCTTGTGCCACAGCGGCACGGCTTCGGCGCCTGCGACGCGGACGGCGCGCTGGGTGTCGCGGTCGTCGAGGGTTCCCGGGAAAGTGACGACTCCAATTCGAGCAGTCACTTCGCGGCCTCCTCGGCCTTCTGCGTCTTCTGGTCTTCTTCGACCTTTACGACGAAGTCCTCGATCACGGTGTTGGCGAGGAAGGTTTCCGCCAACTCGTGGATACGGGCGAGGGCGGCGTCGTCGACGGGCCCGTCCACCTCGAGTTCGAACCGCTTTCCCTGACGTACGTCGGAGATGCCCTGGAAACCGAGGCGCGGCAGTGCACGCTGCACCGCCTGGCCCTGGGGGTCGAGGATCTCCGGCTTGAGCATGACGTCGACTACGACGCGTGCCACTGGCACTCCCGGTGTGTGGTGCGTGGTGCTGGCGTGTACTGCTTGCGATGTGCTGAGCAGGTCCCTTCAGACTACCGGCACAAAATTTCTACTCGCGTAGATTCGTAGCAACCTACGAGATGACGGTCACGTTCCGGTGATCAAACAGGTAGCGAACCGGGAATCTTCACGATGAATCCATGAAAGATCACACATCGTCTTTCGCGCCTGACACGCGGAGGTATTGGGACAGGCTTCACAATGCATTGCCGGGCACTGTACAAAGGAAATGGCAATAGTCGATACTTTGCCCAAAACATCCGTGCAGTCGGCATCACCGCATGTCAAGGCGGTAGAGCCGCGCGAAGGGACCGATATTCGTGGCGCAACGTGTCGTGGTCACTCTCTTTGACGACATCGACGGCGGGGAAGCGGCGGAAACGGTCGCGTTCGGTCTTGACGGCAAGTCGTACGAGATCGACCTGAATCAAACCAATGCCAGGAAACTCCGCACGGCCCTGGCCCCGTACCTGGAGGCGGCCCGCAAGCAGGCCCGCTCCGGCGTCGCCTTCCGGCACACCGCCGTCTCCCCCGACCCGTCGGCGGTCCGCGCCTGGGCGCGCTCGCACCAGATGGACGTGCCGCCCCGCGGCCGCATCCCCAAGAAGGTCTACGAGGCCTTCGAGGCCGCCAACTGACCCGGCGGGCCCGCCCCGCGGCAACCGACTTGCGCTGCACCCCTCCCGGTCGGCTAAAGTCTGGAGCACGCCGAGGGGCGAGGCCGGAAGGCCGGACCTCACGGAGTCGTGCGGGTGTAGTTCAGTAGTAGAACATCCCCCTTCCAGGGGGAAGGCGCAGTGTGCAATTCCTGTCACCCGCTCCGCATCGCTCACCGACCGGTCCTCCGGTTGCGGTAAGCTGATGCACGCGCCGATCGGTGAGAGCCGGTCGGAGGCAATGCGAACGTAGCTCAGTTGGTAGAGCGCAACCTTGCCAAGGTTGAGGTCGCGAGTTCGAACCTCGTCGTTCGCTCCAGATGAGAGGCCCCGGTCAATGCCACCG
This sequence comes from Streptomyces sp. NPDC037013, assembly GCF_055607265.1. NCBI lineage: Bacteria > Bacillati > Actinomycetota > Actinomycetes > Kitasatosporales > Streptomycetaceae > Streptomyces > Streptomyces sp. NPDC037013. Next base: position 61,415 of record NZ_JBVJRV010000006.1, read on the forward strand.
GGGCCTTCTTCATGCCCCGGCCCGATGCCCCCGCCCCGATGTCCCCGCGCCCTGGCCCCGCTGACATTTGTCATGCGGGCCGATGACACCGCGCACTGCCGACGACCCTCCGGCGGGGAGAGGCTCGGTACATGACTGACCAAGTGATCGACGTGTCCGGTCTCCGGCGCGTGTACGGGGGCGGTTTCGAGGCGGTGCGCGGGATCTCCTTCACCGTGGGACGCGGTGAGCTGTTCGCGCTGCTGGGCACCAACGGAGCCGGCAAGACCTCCACCGTCGAACTCCTCGAAGGACTCGCCGCACCCGCCGCCGGCCGGGTACGGGTGCTCGGACACGACCCGTACACCGAACGGGCCGCGGTACGGCCCCGCATCGGCGTCATGCTCCAGGAAGGCGGATTCCCCGCCGAGTTGACCGTCGCGGAGACCGTACGGATGTGGGCCGGCTGCACCAGCGGCGCCCGCCCCGCCCCCGAGGCCCTCGAACTCGTCGGTCTCGGCAGGCGCTCCGGTGTCCGCGTCAAACAGCTCTCCGGCGGCGAGAAGCGGCGCCTCGACCTCGCCCTCGCGCTCCTCGGCCGGCCCGACGTGCTCTTCCTCGACGAACCCACCACCGGACTCGACGCCGAAGGGCGCAGGGACACCTGGGAGTTGGTCGGTGAACTGCGCGACCAGGGCACCACCGTCCTGCTCACCACGCACTACCTCGAAGAGGCCGAGGCGCTCGCCGACCGGCTCGCGATCCTCCACGAGGGCCGCATCGCCGCCGAGGGACGCGTCGCCGACGTGGTGGCCGCCCAGCCCTCGCACGTCGCCTTCGAACTGCCCGAGGGGTACCTCCCCGGCGACCTGCCGCCGCTCGCCGCACTCGGCGTGAGCGGACACGAGGTCACTGGCCGGCGCATCCGGCTGCGCACCGACGAACTGCAGCGGACCGCCACCGGGCTCCTGGTGTGGGCCAGGGACGCGGGCGTCGAACTGACCGGGCTCGACGTCCGGGCCGCCTCGCTCGAAGAGGCGTTCCTGCGGATCGCCCGCGAGGCGGAGAACGGCGGGACGGGCGAGACCGGCCGATCCGCCGGGACCGGCGCATCCGTCGGGACCGGCCGATCCGTCGGGACCGGCCGATCCGTCGGGACCGGCGCATCCGTCGGGACCGGTGGGAAGGAGATGGCGGCATGAGCATGAGCATCAGCACCACGGCCGTGACCACCCCGGCCCGGCGGATGCGGGCGCTGGCCCGCGCCGAGCTCACCCTCCTCCTGCGGAGCAAGGGCACGCTGTTCGCCGCGCTGTTCGTGCCCTTCGTCATTCCGGTCACGATGAAACAGACCGCCAAGGACATGGACCTGAAGGGCACCGGACTCGACGTCGGGACCGTCGTGCTGCCGGCCGCCCTCGGCTTCTCGCTGCTCTTCGCCGTGTACTCCGCGCTCACCGCCGTCTACACCGCGCGCCGCGAGGAACTCGTCCTGAAGCGGCTGCGCACCGGCGAACCGCGCGACCCCGAGATCCTGGCGGGCGCCGCGCTGCCGTCGGTCTCCATCGGCATCGCGCAGAGCCTGGTCCTCGCCGTCGGCTGTGCCGTCCTCCTGGACACCGGCGCGCCGGACGCGCCCCACCTCGTCCTGCTCGGCCTCGCCCTGGGCCTCGTCATGTTCGCGGCGCTGGCGGCCGTCACCGCGAGCTTCAGCCGGTCCACGGAGTCCGCGCAGGTCATGACCCTGCCCCTGATCTTCGTCTCGATGATCGGCTCCGGGCTCTTCGTACCGCTGGAGGTCATGCCCGACCGGCTCGCGTCGGTCTGCGAACTCCTCCCGCTCTCCCCCGTCATCGAGCTGATCCGCGGCGGCTGGGCCGGCGGCCTCACCGCCTGGGACGCGCTGGGCGCCGCCGCCACGGCGGTGGCCTGGACCCTGCTCGCCGTGTTTGCTGTACGCCGGTGGTTCCGCTGGGAACCCCGGCACTGAGGGAGGCACCGGGTGCTCATCGGCCGTACGAGGGCCTGGCAGCGACGCTGGCACGAGCGGAGCAAGATCGAGAAGGTCGAGCTCCAGAGCGTGGCCATGTGGTACGCCCTGCCCTGGATCTTCTTCATCAGCTGGGGGTCGCTGCCGCTCGGCCTCAGCCTGCGCCACGAGACCGCCCCGCAGCTCCTCGGCTGGACGCTGATCGCGGTGGCCGGGGCGCAGAGCGTGCACGCCAACCGCACGCTGCGGCGCTCCGTCGACCACTACCTCGGGCGCGCCCCGATGCCCCGCCGCGACCTCGCGGTGGGCCTCGCCCTGCTCGCCGTCGCGGAAGGGCTCGCCCTCGGTCTCCTCGCGGTGGACGGGGTCACCGACGGGATGCTCGGCCTGACCACGCTCTACCTCGTGGTCCCGTACGGCCAGTCGCTCGCCTTCGCCGTCTCCCTCAAGGAGTTCTTCCTCCGTTTCGCGGTCCTCGACGCCGTGGTCGTGGCCGGCTGCGCCGCGGTGGGCGCGCGCGGCGCACAGCTCGCCGCCCATGCCGCGCTGGTCGCCTTCGGCGGCGCGGTGACCCTGCTCTCCTCCCGCTGCGGCGCCTGGACGCTCTCCGTCATGTGGGAGGCCGACCGGGCCCGCGAGGTCGAGGCGCGCCTCGCGGTCGCCGAGGAGCGGCTGCGGTTCGGGCGGGACCTGCACGACGTGATGGGGCGCAATCTGGCCGTCATCGCCCTCAAGAGCGAGCTCGCCGTGCAACTCGCCCGGCGCGGCAGGCCCGAGGCGGTCGACCAGATGGTCGAGGTCCAACGCATCGCCCAGGAGTCCCAGCGCGAGGTGCGCGAAGTGGTGCGCGGCTACCGCGAGATCGACCTCGGCGTGGAACTCACCGGCGCGCAGGGCGTCCTGGAGGCGGCCGGGATCCGCTGCCGGGTGACCGGGTCGGCCGCCGGGCTGCCCGCCGCCGTGCAGTCGGCCCTCGGCTGGGTCGTGCGGGAGGCGGCCACCAACGTGCTGCGCCACGGGGACGCGGCCCGGTGCGACATCACCCTCGCCGTGGCCGGCGGGCACACCACCCTGGTCGTCGAGAACGACGGGGCGCCCGGAAAGCCGTCCGCGGCGCGGGGCGGCTCCGGGCTCGCGGGGCTGCGGGAGCGGCTGGACGCGGTGGGCGGGACGCTGGAGTGGAGCTCGTACGACGGCGTGTTCCGGCTCTCCGCACGGGTGCCGCAGCCGCGCACGGACGCCCGCGCTCCCCTCCCCCGGCCCACTGCGGCCACCACTGCCACCCCAACCGCCCCAGAAGCCCCAGCCGCCCCACCTACCGGAACCACCGGAACCACCGGCTCCCCCGAAGAAGAGGCCCTGCTGTGAGCCTTCGCGTGCTGCTCGCCGACGACGAGCACCTCATCCGGGGCGCGCTCGCCGCGCTGCTCGCCCTAGAGGACGATCTGGTCGTGGTCGCCGAGGCCGCGACGGGCCCCGAGGCGATCGCCATGGCCCGCGCCCACCGGCCCGACGTCGCCGTCCTCGATCTGCAGATGCCCGGCGCCGACGGTGTGAGGGTGGCCACAACCCTGCGCGACGAACTCCCGCACTGCCGGACCATGATCGTGACGAGCCACGGCCGCCCGGGACACCTGAAGCGGGCGCTCGCGGTCGGCGTGCGCGGCTTCGTGCCGAAGACGGTGAGCGCCCAGCGGCTCGCCGAGATCATCCGGACCGTACACGCCGGAAACCGTTACGTGGACCCGGAGTTGGCCGCCGACGCGATCTCCGCCGGGGACTCGCCGCTGACCGCCCGCGAGGCCGAGGTGCTCGAACTCGCCGCCGACGGGGCACCCGTCGCGGAGATCGCCGAGCGCGCCGCGCTCTCCCAGGGAACCGTCCGCAACTACCTCTCCTCGGCGGTCACCAAGATCGGCGCGGAGAACCGTCATGCGGCGGTGCGTCTCGCCCGCGAGCGAGGTTGGGTATAGTTGTCCTCGCGCTTCGGCGCAACGCGGACGTAGCTCAGTTGGTAGAGCGCAACCTTGCCAAGGTTGAGGTCGCCAGTTCGAACCTGGTCGTCCGCTCCACCGAGAAGGCCCCGGTCACATCGACCGGGGCCTTCTCCGTGCGCCGCCTACCAGGGCGTGCCCGTAAGACGCTCGTACGCCTCGATGTACTTGGCGCGGGTGGCGTCCACGACCTCCTGCGGCAGCGGCGGGGGCGGCTGCTCGCTCCGGCGGTCCCAGCCGGAGGCGGGCGAGGTCAGCCAGTCCCGCACGTACTGCTTGTCGTACGAGGGCTGGGCGCGGCCCGGTTCCCACTGGTCGGCGGGCCAGAACCGCGAGGAGTCCGGGGTCAGCACCTCGTCGGCGAGGACCAGCGCCTCCTCCTCGAAGCCGAACTCGAACTTCGTGTCCGCGAGGATCAGGCCGCGGTCGCGCGCGATGTCCCGCGCCCGGCCGTAGACGGCGAGGGTGGCCTGGCGCAGCTGCGCGGCGGTCTCGGCGCCGACCTGGCGGGCGACCTCCTCGTACGAGACGTTCTCGTCGTGCTCGCCCACGGCGGCCTTCGCGGCCGGCGTGAAGATCGGCGCGGGCAGCTCCGAGCCGTCGACGAGGCCCTCGGGCAGGGCGAGGCCGCAGACGGTGCGGGAGTCGTTGTACTCCAGCAGCCCCGAGCCCGTCAGATAGCCGCGGGCGACGCACTCGACGGGGATCATCCGCAGCGACTTGCAGATGAGGGTGCGGCCCTCCCAGTCGGCGGGCGCGCCCGGCGGCAGCTCCGTGGAGATGACGTGGTTCGGCACGAGGTCCGCGAGCTGGTCGAACCACCACAGGGAGAGCTGGGTCAGGACGCGGCCCTTGTCGGGGATCTCCGAGGGCAGCACCCAGTCATAGGCGGAGAGGCGGTCGCTGGCGACCATGACGAGCTCGCCCGCCTCGTTCTGGTACAGCTCGCGCACCTTGCCGGTGTGGAGGTGGACCAGGCCCGGCACCTCAAGAGGCTCGGGCTTTTCTACGAATCCGGACACGGTTCCCTCCCGTGGTTCTGGCCAAGTGAGGTCGATTCTCCCGCATCGGGCATGCGGTTTTGGCCATGGGTTGTGCGGGTGACGTCCGCAGGCGTGGCGGTGGGGCCGTCCGCGCCCGCGGGCAGCGGGTTCAGTCGCGCTTGCAGATGCGGTCGAGGAGGTTGGCCGTGGCGCGCTGGATGCGGGCGTCCACATGGCCGGGCCGGTCGAGCGCCGGGGACCAGGCGAAGGTGCCGGAGGCGAAGACCAGGGCCCCGGAGGGCGCGCGGTAGAGGGACGACTCCTGGTGGCGGGTGGTGCCCTCGGTGTCCTCGTACGGGGAGTGGGCGAGCAGGATGCGGCCCTGGTGCTCGGGGAGGGCCGTCCGCGGGAAGTACCGGTCGGCCTCGCCCGCCACCAGACCGTCGATCTCGTCGCCGTCGTGCGCCCCGGTGGCCTCCCACAGCCAGTGGTCGGCGTTGCGGACGACGAGGGGGCGGGGCTCGGGGACGCGGCCCGCGTACTGGATGCCGAGCAGCTGCTGCTCCGCCTTGTCCTGCTCGCGCCAGAGCGCGGGCCGGCCGGGACCGCGCCGCTTGCGGCAGGTGAGGAGCCGGTCCGCGACACCGGACGGCGAGGGTCCCAACTCCACCTGCCAGTACATGGTGTTGGCGGAGAGGAAGACCAGCGAGGTGCCGTGGTCGCGGGCTCGCTCGGCGGCGCGGCGCATGGGCGTCGACCAGTACTCGTCGTGGCCGGGGAAGACGAGGCCGCGGTACCGGGTGGGGTCGATGCGGCCCGCGTGCAGGTCTCGGGCGTCCGCGTACGCCAGGTCGTAGCCGTACCGCTCGGCCCAGCGGATGAAGTCGTAGGCGTGGCCCACGTGCAGGGGCAGGCCCGCGCCCGCGTACGGCCGGTCGAAGGAGACCGTGACGGCGGCCTCGCTCTCGCCGAGGAGACCGCCCTGCTCGTCCCACGCGTGGTAGAGGCTGGCGCCCGTGCGGCCGTCCTCCGGGTAGAGGTTGTACGCCTGCCAGGTGATGTCCGGCAGGAGCAGCAGGAGGTCGGCCGGGTGGTCGTCGCGGACGGTGAAGGGGACGTGCGAGCGGTACCCGTCGGCGGTGGTGAGGACCGCCACGTACGCCCCGATGCTCCAGTAGCCGGGGATCTGCAGCCGCCAGGAGAGCCACCAGTGGTGGCAGGAGACCGTGCGGTCGGCGGTGAGCGGGGCGGGCTGGACGATGCCGGAGAGGCGGGGGCTGGTGGTGATCTTCGACGCGCCGTCGCCCCCGTAGTGCCCGATTCGGTAGATGTCGACGCTGAACTGCTGCGGCGGGTCGACCGTGACGTGGAAGTCGATCGCCTCCCCCGGTGCGGCGGCGCCCGTCGAGGTGAACCCCTTGATCTGGCGGTGCACGTCATCGGCGTTGAGGGGCCCGCCGGTGCGGGGCGCGGGGATGTCCGTCGCGCCGGGGGCGGGCGCGTGGTCGACGTACCAGGGCACGACGTGGCCCGTGTCGTCGAAGTAGTGCTCGGCTCCGCGCAGCCAGGGCAGCGGCCCCTGACCGAAGGGGTCCGACACGGCGTGCGCGAGCGCGCCCGATTCCCATCGACGGTTCGGCTCCGACCTCATCCCTGCCCCTCCCTCGCTCCCCCGAGCCTGCGGCGCCTTGGTGCGTACGGTCCGGCGGCCGCTCCCAGCACATCACATTACGCAGGCGGCCCGTCACCGTTCGTCGCGAATTGACGTGAACGGAACGTGACATTCCGGGCAACATGGCGGAAGGGGTGGCGGAGGGGTAGCGGGTGGGGTGGCGGGGCGGGGGGTCACGAGCTGGGAGCACTGCTCACCGTGGTCGCCCGGGGGCGCGGGTTGGGGGGCGCGGGTTGGGGGGTGGGGGGTGTTGGGGTGGTGGGGGTTGCGAGGAGGGGACGGGCGCTCCGGGGGCAGGTCCGGAGGCGGGGCGCGGGGCTCGGAGCGCAGGGGACCCGGGGCGCAGGGCTCGGGGCTCGGGGCTTCATGTCTGCGGCATGCTCGGCGCTGGCCCGCCGCTGAGCGGCCGAGCGGGGCGAGTCGGTGGGAGCGGGTCGGGAGTGTTGTGCGTCAGACCAGGCGGACCGGTTTTTCTGGGCGGATGCCCAGGCGGGTGAGCCAGTCCCGCAGCGGGGACGGGTCGCCGTCCTCGACGAGGCTCAGCACGCGGGGCGCGAGGTCCGCCGCGCGCTCGCCGTCGACCAGAAGGGCGGGGCCGTCGAGCCAGTCGAGGCCGGGCGCGGCCCCCGCCGTGTCCACGGCGGCGCAGCACACCATGGCCGTGACGTGGTCGGCGAGCACTTCGCGGCCCGTGCGCGGGGGCTGGAGCGGGAAGAGCGGCAGCGCTCCGTCGTCCCAGAGTGCCTCGTCCGGTCCCTGACCGGTGGGCGCGGGGCGGGGCGGGGCGGCGGCCTCCTCGCGGGCGAGCTCGGCGGTGAGACCGGCGGCGAGCATCCCGCCGAGGCTCCCCTCGTCGGCTTCGTCGGCCTCCTCGTCCACCTCGGGGAAGAGCGTCTCCGAACGGTCCGGGTCCTCGGGGGCCGTCCTGGGGCCGGACGGGGTCTGCTCGGTGGGCCGGGTGGCGGTGTGGTTTTCGCCGTGCGCGGGGGCGGCAGCGTCGTCGGTGGTGCCCGGGGCGTCGGCACCCAGGGTGGCGTCGCGTCGGCTCCCGTTCGCCGAGGCGCCACCCCCCGTACCGGCCACCGGCGGCGGCGTAGGCGCGATCGTGAGGTGGTCCAGGACGCGGTCGAGGGTCGGGCCGTCGGGGTCCGGGGCCATCGCGTCGGCGGCGCGGCCGGATCGGGTGACGCCCAGGGAGTCCAGTACGCGGTGGAGCCGGGCCGCGTCCATGCGCCACTTCCGGTCGACGACCTCGTCCGGATACTCCTGCCAGGCCACCGGCGCCCAGTCCGGCCCCGCCTCGGCGGGACCCCCGTGGAAGAGGCGCGCTGCCAGCAGCGACGCCGCCTCGTCCACCGAGCCGGGCTCCTCGAGCAGGTCACAGGCAGGGCGCTCGCCCAAGCGGGAGGCGAACCCCTCCGCCAGGCGGTCCCTGCGGGAGAGCTCGGTGAGCGCGGAGACCACGCCCGCGTCCAGGCGGGAGGGCCAGCGGCCCATGCGCCAGGCGGGCAGCGCCACCCGCGTCAGGAGGCGGTCCCACCCCGCGTACGCGAGGCCGACCTGCTCCTGGGCGACGATCCGCACGCCGAAGTCCACGGCCTGGGCGCGCTCGGCGGCGGCCGCGGCGACACCGCGCTCCATCTCGGCGGCGTGCACGCGGCAGTGGCGCAGCAGCAGCCGGGCGACCCGGCCGATGCCGCCGAGCACCAGGCGCGGAAGGGCGCCGCGGCCCGGGGCCGCGGCGACCGCGACCGCCGCGTCGAGCCCGCGCACGAAGCGGCGGGCGGCGGCTATGTCGGGGTGCGCGGATGGCCCCGTACCCGCGACGACCGGGGCGAGCACGGCGCGCAGCTCGCCGACCCGCATCCACCACAGGAACGGGGAGCCGATGACGAGAACGGGGGCGACGGAGGCCGGCCGATGCGGGGCGCCACCGGCCCCGCGCGGACCGTGCGGGCCGTGCAGGCCGTCGGAGCCCGCACCAGCCGCACCACCCGCACCGTCCGCCGTACCGACGGCGGCGGTGGCCGCCCGGTCGCGGCGGTCCCGTGCGGGCGGGCCGTGCGCGGGGTGGGTGCGGTCCTCCAGCCAGCTGTCGCAGTCCGGGGTGAGCGCTATGGCCGAGGGTGCGGGCACGTCCAGGCGGTCGGCGAGGTCCCGCACCAGGCGGTACAGGTCGGGGGCGGACTCCTCGGCGATCGGGACGGTGGGGCTCAGGGCGGGTCTGGCCCGCGCGACGACCAGGGCGACCCCGGCCGCGCCGAGCAGGACGAGCACGGCGACGCCGGTCACGACCCAGCGCACGGCGTCCCAGCTCCCGCCGCCCGCATGACCCATGACGCCCGCCGCGATCAGCACGACGGCGACGGCCGCGGGCAGCAGGGCGACGGCCAGCGCCCTGCTGCGCAGGCGCAGCACGGCGAGAGCCCGGGAGCGCGCGGCTTGCGCGCCCACCTCCACACCCGTACCTGACACGACCGATGGCACCCCCTGCTGCCTACTGCTCGGCCGCCGGCGTGTGCCGGCGGCGTACATCAATGGCCTTGGCTTTGCTCACTCCCCCACTGTGGCACCCGCCACCGACATCGCAATGCCGGTGGTCTGTTTGGCTCTGGGTGCCTTGAACGCTTGCGCCGCACCCTAGTTGGGGTGTCCGCCCCAGTCAGCCGGATGGGCCACCGGTCACTCGATGGAATGGCTTTGGCTAAAGGTGGATGCCGAAAAGGCCCCGGATCCAGTGTCAGATCCGGGGCCCGAGGTTGGCCGAAAGTCACGCGGAAGCGGCGTGGATCACGCCCCCGCCGCCTCCGCAGCTGCGTCCGCGGCTGCCTTCGCCGCGATGTCCGTGCGGTGCTGGGACCCGTCGAGACGGATGCGGGAGAGGGCCGCGTACGCGCGCTCGCGGGCCTCGCCGAGATCGGCGCCGGTCGCCGTCACGGAGAGCACGCGGCCGCCCGCGCTGACGACGGCGTCGCCGTCGCGTGCCGTCCCGGCGTGCAGGACGTACGCGTCGGGGGCCTCCTGTGCCGCCACCTCGTCGAGCCCCTCGATGGGGTCGCCCGTGCGGGGCGTGCCGGGGTAGTTGTGCGAGGCGACGACCACGGTCACCGCGGCGTCGTCGCTCCAGCGCAGCGGGGGCAGGTCGGCGAGGTTGCCGGTCGCCGCGGCCAGCAGGAGCCCGGCGAGCGGGGTCCGCAGGCGGGCGAGGACGACCTGGGTCTCGGGGTCGCCGAAGCGGGCGTTGAACTCGATGACGCGTACGCCGCGGCCGGTGATCGCGAGCCCCGCGTAGAGCAGCCCCGAGAACGGCGTGCCGCGGCGGCGCAGCTCGTCGACGGTCGGCTGGAGGACGTTCCGCACGACGTCGTCGACCAGCTTCGGGTCGGCCCATGGGAGCGGGGAGTAGGCGCCCATGCCGCCCGTGTTCGGGCCCTCGTCGCCGTCGAGCGCGCGCTTGAAGTCCTGCGCGGGCTGGAGCGGGACGACCGTCTCGCCGTCGGTGACGGCGAAGAGGGAGACCTCGGGGCCGTCGAGGAACTCCTCGATGACGACGCGCTCGCAGGCGAGGGCGTGCGCACGGGCCACGTCGACGTCGTCGGTGACGACGACGCCCTTGCCCGCGGCGAGGCCGTCGTCCTTGACGACGTACGGCGCCCCGAAGGCGTCCAGGGCCTCGTCGATCTCGGCGGGGGTGGCGCAGACGTACGACCGGGCGGTCGGCACGCCCGCGCCCGCCATCACGTCCTTGGCGAAGGCCTTGGAGCCCTCGAGCCGCGCGGCCTCCTTGGAGGGCCCGAAGGCGGGGATGCCGGCCGCGCGCACCGCGTCGGCGACGCCCGCGACGAGGGGGGCCTCGGGGCCCACCACGACGAGCCCGGCGCCCAGCTCCTGGGCGAGGGCGGCCACGGCGGCGCCGTCGAGGGCGTCGACCGGGTGCAGCTCGGCCACCTCTGCGATGCCGGCGTTGCCGGGGGCGCAGTGCAGCTCGGAGACGTCGGGGTCGAGGGACAGAGAGCGGCACAGGGCGTGTTCGCGGGCACCACTGCCGATGACGAGGACCTTCACGGTGGTCAGCCTAGCCCGCGGGGCGGGATGCCTTTGTACGGGCTGCCAGTACGGGCCCCGGATGCTGTTGTACGGGCTGCCAGGCCAGGTCCCGGGATGCTGTCGTACGTTCCTCCAGCTCGGTGCGCGCGCCTCGCCCGCCCACCGGTCCCCGGACCTACTCGTTCGGGTACTCGTCGACGACCGTCGCGCCCAGTTCGCGGACGATCAGGTCGTGGCCCGAGAGGGCCGATTCCACCAGGTCCGGGTCGTCGTCCTCGGGGATGTCGTCCTCGGGGGACACGTGCTCCGGGGCGGGCGCGGTGGGCGCGGCCGACCGCGGGGACGGGGCGGGGTCCGGAGAGGGCGGGGGCGGCGACTGGGGGGTGGAGGCCGCCGGGGACGGGGAGGACTGCTGCGAGGGCGTGGCCGGGCGCGGGGCCGCCGGGGCACCACCGCCGAAGCCTCCCGAGCCCCCTGAGCCTCCTGAGCTCCCGGAACCGCCGAAGCCGCCCGAGCCGCCGAAGCCACCTGAGCCGCTCGAGCCGCCGCCGAAGTTCCCCGCGGCCGGCGGGGGCGCGGAGCCGCCGGACGGGTCGACGATCGCCTCGACCTTCCACTGCACACCGAACTGCTCGGACAGAGCCGCCCGCAGCACGTCCTCGCTGCCGCTGCTCGCGAAGTTGTCCCGCGCGCCCGCGTTGACGAAGCCGATCTGCAGGGTCGTCCCGTCGAACCCGGCCACCTGGGCGTTCTGGCTGAGCAGAATCCAGGTGAAGCGGCGGCGGTTCTTCACCGCCTCCAGGATGTTCGGCCACAGGGTGCGGGGGTCCGGGCCGCCCGCGGGGGCCGCGGCCATCGGGGCGGGGGCCTGCGGGGCCGGGGAGGGGTGGCTCTGCGCCGGGGCGGGGGCCGGGGAAGGCGCCGGGGACGGGGCGGGGGCCGCCGGGGCGCCACTTCCCGCGCCGGCTGCGGTGGGCCAGCCACCCGGTCGGGGCGCAGCCTCCGGGGCGGCCGCCTGGGGCGTGGGTGTGGGCGTGGGCGAGGGGGCCGCCGGGCCACTGCCGGGCGCCGAAGCCGTCGGCCAGCCGCCGGGGCGCCGCTCACCGGAGGGGGCGGCCGGAGGGGAGGCGGGGGGCGCGGCAGGGGCGGCAGGGGCGGCAGCGGCGGCGGGCGCCGGCTGGGCGTGCGTGGGTGAGGACGGGGGTGCGGGCGGAGCGGACGCTTCCGGCCCCTGCCCCGAGCCCTGTCCCAGGTCCTGACCCGGCCCCTGCCCCTGGGACGGCGCTCCGGAGCCTCGTACCGCGGCGCGCGCGGCGGCCGGCCCACCGCCGGGCGGCACCGACGGGACGGGCTGGGCCGGCTGGAAGGGCTGGGCGGGCTGAGCATGCTGGACCGGCGACGGCCCGTCCATGGGCATGGCGACGCCGGGCTGCTGCACGCCCGCGTGGGCCTCGGGCCCCGGGACGTACCCCACGGAGGGGCCGGGGCCGCGGTTGCCCGGGACGAAGTTCCCGCCGCGCTCCAGGCGGTCGAGGCGGGCCATGACCGAACGCTCGTCGTCGTACGCCGCGGGGAGCAGCACGCGCGCGCAGATCAGCTCCAGCTGGAGCCGCGGGGACGTGGCGCCGCGCATCTCCGTCAGGCCCTCGTTGACGATGTCGGCGGCGCGGCTGAGCTCGGCGCCCCCGAAGACGCCGGCCTGCGCCTGCATCCGCTCCACGACGTCGGCGGGCGCGTCGATGAGGCCCTTCTCGGCGGCGTCCGGCACGGCCGCGAGGATCACCAGGTCCCGCAGCCGCTCCAGCAGGTCGGCGACGAAGCGCCGCGGGTCGTTGCCGCCCTCGATGATGCGGTCCACGACCTCGAAGGCGGCGGCCCCGTCCCCGGAGGCGAAGGCCTCGACCACGGAGTCGAGCAGGGAACCGTCGGTGTACCCCAGGAGGGACGTCGCCATGGCATACGTCACACCGGCGTCGCCCGCGCTCGCGAGGAGCTGGTCCATCACGGACATGGAGTCACGCACGGAGCCGGCACCGGCCCGTACGACCAGCGGGAAGACGCCTTCCTCGACGGCCATGGACTCCTGGCCGCAGACCTCGGCGAGGTAGTCCCGGAGCGTGCCGGGGGGGACCAGACGGAAGGGGTAGTGGTGGGTGCGCGACCGGATCGTGCCGATGACCTTCTCGGGCTCGGTCGTCGCGAAGATGAACTTGAGGTGCTCCGGCGGCTCCTCGACCACCTTCAGCAGGGCGTTGAACCCCGCGGAGGTGACCATGTGGGCCTCATCGATGATGTAGATCTTGTACCGGCTGGACGCCGGGCCGAAGAAGGCCTTCTCGCGCAGGTCACGCGCGTCGTCCACGCCACCGTGCGAGGCGGCGTCGATCTCGATGACGTCGATCGAACCCGGCCCGTTCCTCGCCAGGTCGCGGCAGGACTGGCACTCGCCGCAGGGCGTGGGAGTGGGACCTTGCTCACAGTTCAGGCAGCGGGCCAGGATGCGCGCGCTCGTCGTCTTGCCGCAGCCGCGCGGGCCACTGAACAGGTACGCGTGATTGACCCGGTTGTTCCGCAGCGCCTGCTGCAGCGGGTCTGTCACATGCTCCTGCCCGATGACCTCGGCGAACGACTCCGGGCGATAACGGCGGTACAACGCGAGAGACGACACGCATACGAGGTTATAGGCGACCACCGACAACCCCGACCGCCCCAACGCAAAGCGCCCCTCACGCACCCGCCAGAGCCGACCTACCCTTGCTGCCTTCCGGCCCTGGGGGAGTTCAGTCAGATAGCGCCACGTGAGGGGCTGGCCCCCACAGTAGCGGATCCCCCGCCCCGGAAGCGACGCCGGCCCCGGCCGGGAACGACGCCGGGGACGATCACGACGGCGACCTCGGGATCGTGTTCGCGAGCACTCCCCAACGTCTTGTATTGTTTGCGGCGGAGGATTCGCCTAGTGGCCTAGGGCGCACGCTTGGAAAGCGTGTTGGGGGCAACCCCTCACGAGTTCGAATCTCGTATCCTCCGCACCCGCCCGCAAGGGCAGACGAAGGCTCCGACCGCACAGCGGCCGGAGCCTTCGTCGTTCTCCGGACCGGTTTCCGGACGGGCACGGAGATACGCAGGGCATGTGAGGCACGTACACGTAGAGGTGGGCGGTGGCGGTTCGGGTGTGGGGGTGGGGGGTCTCCTCTGTGGGGCGGGTGGGCCGGTGGGGGCGGGCCGTGGTGGTTCATGAGTGGCGGCAGGTCGTCGTCGGGGCCGTGGCGCGGCTGCGGGAACGCGGGCCCCGCGGCATCTCGCTCGCCGTGTTCGCCGCTCTCGCGGTCCTCGGGCTGCACGAGTTCCAGCAGACCGATACCGGGGCCGGTGTGCTGCGTGTGGTCAGCGAGGTGCGGGGGGATCAGCCGTTGTGGCTTTCCCTGTTGCGGACTCCCGTCTCGCTCTTCGTACCCGCGGTGGATCTGCCGGCCTGGGGCGGGCTGCCGCGGCTGATTCTCGCCTTCGCTCTCGCCGAGCTGTTCTTCGGGCGCATACGCACCATGGCGGTGGCCTCCACCGTCACGCTCGCCGGAACGCTAGGGGCACGGCTGATGTTCGCCCTTGGGCCCGACCGGCTCGGGCTGCCCGCCGAGGCCGCGCACGCGGTGGACACCGGTACCTCCGCCGCCATCGTCGGGCTCTACGCCTACACGGCCGTCGTGCTGCGGGCACCCCTCCTCTTCCTCGCGGCCGTCGTCCCTACGGTGGCCGGTTCGATCGCCGATCTCGATCTCGCGGGGCGCGAACACCTCGTCGCCGTGGCCGTCGCCATGCTCCTCGGCGCGCTCTCGCACCGGGCCACGAAATCCGTCGCGCGCTCCGCCGTGCACCCCGCGGTGCACCCCGCTGGTACGTCTGTGCGAACGGTCGGGCAGGTACCGGAGGAAGGCGGGCAGGAAGAGCTGCCCGAAGAGCTGCCCGTTGTCAGTGGCCGCTGACAGAATCGGGGGCAGTGGTCGGTCGTCCGCGGCGGACCGGGCCGATGTGGCTCAGGCGGATGCCGCTCAGGCCAAAGTCGATCAGGAGGTCGGGCATGGCGGTTCTCGACGTGAGGGATCCCCTGGCCGTGGCGGTCACCGAAGCGATCCGTTCCGGTGACGTTCCCGCGCTGCGGAAGCTGCTCGACGCGCACCCCGGCCTGGCGTCCACGGGCATCAGACAGGGCGGTGCGGCCGCGGGGACGCGCAGCCTGCTGCACATCGCCACGGACTGGCCGGGGCACTATCCGGCGGGCCCGGAGATCATCGGCGTCCTGGTCGCGGCCGGCGCCGACCCCGACGCCCCCTTCATCGGCTCGCACGCCGAGACTCCGCTGCACTGGGCCGCGAGCAATGACGACGTGGCGGCGCTCGACGCCCTCATAGCGGCCGGCGCGGACATCGAGGCGACCGGGGGCGTCATCGCGGGCGGCACCCCGCTGGCCGACGCGCGCGGATTCGGACAGTGGCGCGCGGCGAGGCGGCTGCTGGAGCACGGGGCGCGGACGACGTTGCAGGACGCGGCGACGTTGGGGCTCCTCGATCGTGTCACGGAGCTGGTCGAGGGTCGGTCCGGGCAGACCGGCGGAAAGAAAGAGGAGGGGGCGGCCCAGGGGGTGGGGCGGCCCGACGCAGACGACATCGCCGGTGCCTTCTGGGGCGCCTGCCACGGCGGGCAGCTGGCCACCGCCCGCTATCTGCTGGAGCGGGGCGCCGACCTCGACTGGGTCGGGTACGACGACATGACCCCGCTGGACATCGCCCTGGCGGCCGGCGCCGAGGACCTCGCACGCTGGCTTCGCGCCCAAGGGGCCAGGCGGCGTGCGGAGTTGAGGTGAGGGAGGGGGACGGACGGCAGGTGCTGTTGCGTTCCCGGCGTGCGGGCTCCGGTCCGCCTGCCCTGGACAGGGGGCCTAGCACCACCCCGCAGACACCGGATCACCCTATGTCGCGGGGGCCGGGAGTTCGCGATCGTAAGACGACGTCAGCACGGCACGTCCCTTCCGCTCCGACCGCTCCCCTCCCCTCCCCACCGCGACGATCCGAGGCCCGCCATGAGCACCAGCACCCTGCCGAACACCGCTGCACCGCAGCACACCACTTCGCAGTACGGCTCTTCGCCGTACGGGTCCACCGAGCGGCCCGGGTTCTGGCGTGCGCCCTTCTCGGCCGTCACCTACCGCGAGATCGGCTACGTGCTGGCGTCGTTGCCCGTCGCGATCGCCGGGTTCACCTTCGCCGTGACCATGTTCTCCCTCGGCACGGGGCTGCTCGTCACCCTGCTCGGGCTGCCCGTCCTCGCCGCGACGCTCGCGGGCGCACGAGCCCTCGGCGGCGCCGAACGGCGCAGGGCCAGCACCGGACTCGGGCTCACCGTCGCCGGTCCCGCCGCGCTCGCCCCGCCGCGCGGCGACGGCTTCGGGGGCCGGGTCAGGGCCCGGCTCGCGGACGCGGCGGGGTGGAAGGGGCTGCTGTTCCAGGTGATCATGTTCCCCTGGCGCGTGCTGAGTTCCGTCCTGACGGTGACGTTCCTGGTCACCGGCTGGGTGGTGGCGCTCTTCCCCACGTACTCCTGGGTCTTCCACCGTTACGTCGGCTGGCCCGGCTACCGCGTCTACGACTACACCTCCGGCGGCACGCGGCACCAGTACTACATCACCTCGCCCGCCCAGACCGCCGCGGTCGCCCTCATCGGCGCCGTGCTCGTCTTCCTCACCCCGAAGCTGGTCCGCGCCCTGACGAGCGTCGACCGTGCCGCGGTCCGCTCGCTGCTGGGCTGAGTCCGCTCGTAACCGCGGTCAGTTGGTGTGCTCGTCGGGGGCGGCGTAGCAGCGCAGGGCCACCCGCACGCCGGGGCCCCACTCCTGTTCGACGACGTCCAGGAGTTGCCAGCCCAGGCGTTCGTAGAGGGCGGCCGCCGCGGCGTCGGAGGAGACCACGTCCAGGACCGGGTGGAGTCCGCGCGTCCGCGCCTCCCGTACGGCCCGCCCCATCAGCAGCGCGCCGATGCCGTGGCCGCGTGCCTCCGGCGCGACGAAGAGACGGCTGACGACGGCGGTGCCGACGGCCTCTCCGCCCGTACGCTCGCTCCACAGGCCGGGCGCCTCGTCCCCCGGGCCGGGCCGGGCGAGCCCCACGTGCCCGGCGATCCGCCCGTCGAGCTCGGCCACCCAGGCGCCGATCGCGGCCTCGCCCGCCAGCCACCCGGCGGGCTGGGCGGGCCAGTTGACGGGGTAGCCGTCACCCTTGTGGACCGCGGCGAGCACGCCGACGCAGGCCTCCAGATCGCGTTGGCCGGAACGTTCCCGCAGCCGCAGGACCGGGTGGCCGTCGGCCGCGTCGGCGGCACGGTCTCGTCTCATCGGAGCATCGAATCACAGCCACGGGGCCGGCACAGGTGTCCGGCGCAAGTGGCCATTGAGCCATGTGTGCGTTTGGGGAGGAATCGGATCGCGTCGGGGTGGGGTGCTGCTGCGTGCGGTGGCTCTCGGGGAAATGGGGTCCTGGGGTTCTGGGGTCCTTGGATCGCTTTCTTCCTGCGGAACTGCCTTAGTGAGTGCGGCAGTTCTTGCGGTACGTCGGTAGGGGCCAACTTGCGAGCCCTCGGGAATGAATCCCAGAATCTCGCGGCTGACGATCGCGCAGGGGCAGGCGCCGATTGATGCCCAGGGAGCCACGGTCGGCGCTAGGGACTTCGAGACGCAAGCCCGTCAGGCGCTCGCGAACCTGTCGACGGTCCTCACTAACGCGGGCTCCAGCCTCGCCGAGGTGGTCAAGGCGACCGTGTTCGTCACCGACATCGCGCAGCAGGACATCTTCGCCAAGTTGCGCGCGGAGTACTTCCCGGACAAGCCCCACCTCGCGGAGTCGTTCGTGGAGGTCTCCTCACTCGCCAACCCCGAGTGGATGATCGAGATTGAGGCCATCGGACTCGTTCCGTGATCCTGGGTACTTACAGGACGGCTCCTCCTACGCATCCGGCGCACCGGAGTCTTCGTCCTGTGGCGTCGCCCTCATCGCCGGGGCCCGCCCGGCGAAGGCCGAGCCCCGGCGACAAGCCGCCCCCCTCCCCGCGCCGCCTCCCTCAGGAGAGGCCGACCAGTTCGCGGTAGTCCGTGTTCCACAGGTCCTCGGAGCCGTCCGGGAGCAGTAGTACCCGGTCCGGGCGCAGTGCGTCGATGGCGCCCTCGTCGTGCGTGACCATCACCATGGCGCCGGGGTACGCGCCCACGGCTCCCAGTACCTCGTCCCTGGAGGCCGGATCGAGGTTGTTGGTGGGCTCGTCGAGCAGCAGGACGTTCGCGCCGGAGTGGACGAGGCCGGCCAGCGCGAGCCGCGTCTTCTCGCCGCCGGAGAGGACGGCGGCCGGCTTGTCCGCGTCGTCCCCGCCGAACAGGAACGATCCCAGCACCCCCCGCACCTCGCCGTCGGTGAGCTGCGGGGCCGCCGCCGCGAGGTTCTCCCGTACCGTCTTCGTGCCGTCCAGGGTGTCGTGCTCCTGCGCGAAGTACCCGAGCCGCAGGCCGGGCCCCGCCACCACCCGCCCCGCGTCGGGACGTTCACGCCCGGCGAGCAGCCGCAGCAGCGTCGTCTTGCCTGCGCCGTTCAGGCCGAGGACGACGAGCCGGCTCCCGCGGTCGACGGCCAGGTCGACACCGGTGAGGACGCGGTGGGACCCGTACGCCTTGGTGAGGCTGATCGCGCCGAGCGGCATCCGGCCGCACGGGGCGGGTTCGGGCAGCCGGATGCGCGCGACCTTCTCGCCGCGCCGCACCGGTTCCGCGTCCGCGAGGAGCCGCTGGGCACGCCGGTCCATGTTCTTCGCCGCGGTGGCCGTGGCGACGTGCGAGCGCATCTTGTCGGCCTGGGCGCGCAGCGACGCGGCCTTCCGCTCGGCGTTGGCGCGTTCGCGGGTACGCCGCCGCTCGTCCGCCGCACGCTGCGCGAGGTAGGTGTGCCAGCCGGTGTTGTGGACGTCGACGGCCGCGCGCCGCGGATCGAGGTGGAAGACGCGGTTGACGACGTCGGCGAGGAGCCCGGTGTCGTGGCTGATGAGGACGAGTCCGCCCGCGTACCCCGCCAGGTATCCGCGCAGCCAGCCCACCGAGTCGGCGTCGAGGTGGTTGGTCGGCTCGTCGAGGAGCAGGGTCTCGTGGCCCGAGAACAGGATCCGGGCCAGCTCGACGCGGCGCCGCTGACCGCCCGACAGGTCGCCGACGGGACGGTGCAGGGTGCGCTCGGGCAGCCCGAGTCCGGCGGCGACACGGGCGGCCTCGGCCTCGGCGGCGTACCCGCCGCGCGCCTGGAAGCGGTCGTCCGCACGGGCGTACGCGGCCATCGCCCGCTCCTGCGCGGCCGGACCCGTGGCCCCCGCCATGGCGGCCTCGGCGGTGCGCAGCGCGGCGACCGCCTCGTCCAGGCCGCGGGCGGACAGGATGCGGTCGGTGACGGTGGTGGCGGGGTCGGCGGCGCCCGGGTCCTGGGCGAGGTGGCCGACGGAGCCGGTACGGGTGACGGTGCCGGCGGCGGGGACGGCCTGCCCGGCGAGGATCTTCATCAGCGTGCTCTTGCCGGCGCCGTTGCGCCCGACCAGGCCGATGCGGTCGCCGGGGGCGATGTGGAAGGAGCTGTCGGACAGCAGAAGGCGGGCACCGACGCGCACGTCGACACCTCGGACGGTGATCATTGGGTAACGCTCCGCAATAGCGAATGGACACACGGGTGACGTGGAGGCGTGTGTCCTGGCTAGGAGATGCGGGGCGTCGACATACGGCCAGGATACGGGGGGTGGGGTCGGGACGCACGGGGATTTCGTCCCCGACCCCGCCCCCTTCGCCCTCCCCGCACCGCCTCCCGCCTGCGACGGGAGCCGGTGCGGGGGATCATCGACGCATGGACGTGACCCTTCACCTCGCGCAGGAGCCGGCGGCCGACGAACTCCTCGGCCGCAGTCCGCTGGCCGCGCTCGTCGGCATGCTGCTCGACCAGCAGGTCCCCATGGAGTGGGCGTTCGCGGGCCCGCACACGATCGCCACGCGCCTGGGGGCCGACGATCTCGACGCGCACGAGATCGCGGCGTACGACCCCGAGGCCTTCGCGGCGATCCTCTCCACGAAACCGGCGGTGCACCGCTACCCGGGTTCGATGGCCAAGCGGATCCAGCAGCTCTGCCAGTACCTCGTGGAGCACTACGACGGTGACCCCACGGGCCTCTGGCGGGACGCGTCCAGCGGGGCCGAACTCCTCAAGCGCCTCAACGACCTCCCCGGCTTCGGCAAGCAGAAGGCCCAGATCTTCCTGGCCCTCCTCGGCAAGCAGCTCGGCGTGCGGCCCGAGGGGTGGCGCGAGGCGGCCGGGGACTACGGCGCCGACAAGGCGTACCGGTCGGTCGCGGACATCACGGGGCCGGAGTCCCTCAAGAAGGTGCGGGCCCACAAGCAGGAACTCAAGGCGGCGGCGAAGAAGTCGACGGCCACCCGGTCGTAGCTCTAGCTCTAGGTCCAGTAGCTCTAGCCCTAGCCCATGTGGGCGTATCTCCGCTCTGCGTGATCAAGTGTCCGTCCACCCGGGGACATGCCCTCCATGAGCGCCCCGCCCCCACCCCGTCGACGCCACCTCGCGTGGCCCCGGGCGCTGCTCACCCTTCTCGTACTGCTCCTCGCGACCCTCGCCGCAGCCCCCACCGCCCAGGCGAGCCCGCCCCCGCCCGCCGTGGCCTCCACGGAGAACAGCGGCAACGAAGCCCCGCAGGACATCTCGGAGACGGCGCTCCGCCTCCCGACCGGTCACGCCACGCGCCTGCCCGGCCCCCGCGCCTCCGCCCCGGCCCCCGCAGCCCCCCGCCGCACCTCATCCGCCCCGCACCCGGCCCCGCTCCACCACCCCCGCGTCCCGACCCCCCGCTCCGTGGTCCTGCGCTGCTGAGAGGGAGAGACCGGCACTCCATGCCCTCTCAGCTGCTGAGAGGGAGAGACCGGCACTCCATGCCCTCTCCCGACAAGGCAACAGCGCAGATCAAGGACACCGTCATGCCCATGGACCCCTACGCGGCCCTGCAAGCGCTCCTCCGCGCAGAAGCGGTACGCAGCGACCCGGTACGCGGCGACGCGGTACACGCTGACCCCGTACGCACTGATCCCGTACGCACCGCCCCCTCCGAGAGCGACCCTCGTCCCGAGCACCCCGGCGAGCACGAAAAGCGCCGGCCGGACGACGAGAACGACGCCTGACACCCACCCCCACACCCACCGGACGGCCCGGCACCGGCGTCAGGCAAGGCACACCGCCCGCCTCAGCGCCGCCGCCGGGCCGTCCCGAACACCGATCGCGAGATCTCCCGCCCGATCTGCGTCCCCATCGACCGCAGCAGGGACTTGAACATCCCGCTCCCCACCACCTGCTCCACCACAGAACCGCCACCCTTCGGTTCCCGCGCCGCCTTCTCCGCCTTCTCCGCCCTCTCCGCCCTCTCCGCCTCCTGAGCGGTCAGCTTCTCGTACGCGGACTCCCGGTCGACCGCGTCCGCGTACCGCGCGTACAGGACCGACGACCGCACCGCCGCCTCCAGCGCGCCCTTCTCCACGGGGGCCATCAGCGACTCGGGCGCCCGCAGCCGCGTCGCCGCGACCGGTGTCGGCGCGCCCTTCTCGCTGAGTACGGTGATCACGGCTTCGCCGGTGCCGAGCCGGGTGAGCACCTCCGCCAGGTCGTACGGCGAGTCGGGGAAGGTCCGCACCGTCGCCTTCAGCGCCTTCTGGTCGTCGGGCGTGAACGCCCGCAGCGCGTGCTGGACGCGGTTGCCGAGCTGCGCCAGTACGTCCGCCGGTACGTCCTTGGGCGTCTGCGTCACGAAGAAGATGCCGACCCCCTTCGACCGGATGAGCCGCACGGTCTGCGTGATCGCCTGGAGGAAAGCCTTCGACGCCCCGTTGAAGAGCAGATGCGCCTCGTCGAAGAAGAACACCAGCTTCGGCTTCTCCACGTCGCCCACCTCGGGCAGGTCGTTGTAGAGGTCCGCGAGCAGCCACATCAGGAAGGTCGAGAAGAGCTGCGGCTTGTCCTGTACGTCGGCCAGCTCCAGGACCGACACGAGCCCCCGCCCGTCCGGCGCGAGCCGCAGGAACTCGCTCGTGTCGAACTCCGGCTCCCCGAAGAAGTCCGCCATGCCCTGCGCCTCGAACGCGGTGAGCGCCCGCAGGATGACCCCGGCCGTCACGGACGAGAGCCCGCCGATGCCCTTCAGCTCCGGCCTGCCCTCGTCCGAGGTCAGGAAGGTGACTACGGCCCGCAGGTCCTTCAGGTCGACCAGTTCGAGGCCCTTCTGGTCGGCGTAGTGGAAGATCAGGCCGAGCGACTGTTCCTGGGTCTGGTTGAGCTGCAGCACCTTCGAGAGCAGTACGGGCCCGAAGCTGGTGATCGTGGCCCGTACCGGAGTCCCGGTCCCGATGCCCCCGAGCGCGTAGAACTCGCTCGGGAACGCGGTCGCCTCCCACTCCTGTCCCACGTCCCCGGCCCGCTCGGCGACCTTGCCGCCCGCTTCTCCGGGGGCGGAGATCCCCGAGACGTCCCCCTTGATGTCCGCGAGGAAGACGGGGACGCCGTGCGCGGCCAGTTGTTCGGCGATGAGCTGCAACGTCTTGGTCTTGCCCGTGCCGGTGGCGCCGGCGACGAGGCCGTGCCGGTTGAGCATGGGCAGCGGGATGCGGATCTGCGCGTCGGGGAGGCACCGCCCGTCCCAGAGCAGCGCGCCCAGGTCGAGGGCGGGCCCGGCGAAGGAGTATCCGGCGGCGATCTCCGCGGCCTCCTGCGGCAGCACGCCTCCCGCACCCTCCTGCGGCACCTCGCCGCCCGTCACCCCGACGCCCGGCGCGGACTCGTTCGGGCGGTTCGCGGGGCCCGGCGTGGACGGAATCGGCTGGCTTTCGCTCACTACGGCCCCTGTTCCCGGCTGGTGCGTTTCCGGTTTGCCCCGCTTTACGGCGTCATTTCCCAGACTCGCACTCCGTCGCCATGGCTGCGCCCGGAGAGCCTTGACCGGTAGGCTTTCCGTGTGATCTTCAAGCGCATCGGAAACGGCCGGCCGTACCCCGACCACGGCCGGGAAAGCACCCGGCAGTGGGCGGACGTCGCACCGCGTCCGGTCCGCCTCGATCAGCTCGTGACGACCAAGGGCCAGCTCGACCTCGAGACCCTGCTCGCCGAGGACTCCACGTTCTACGGCGACCTCTTCGCGCACGTCGTGAAGTGGCAGGGCGACCTCTATCTGGAGGACGGCCTGCACCGCGCGGTCCGCGCCGCGCTCCAGCAGCGCCAGGTGCTCCACGCGCGCGTGCTCGAACTGGGCTGAAACCGGGCCGAGAGGCCGCGTCCCGCCTCCGCGCCCTGTTCCGCGGGCCCGCGTCCGGACGGGCATTGGCCCTTTCGGGTTGGACTGCACCCCGAGTAATGATCATTTAGTAGGCATCGCCGCCCGGCCGCACTACGCTGCGCCCATGAGCATGCTCACTCCCCCCGGCATGGGCGGCGAATACCGCATCACGGGGGACAAATACCCACGGATGCGCCGCCCCGACGGGCGCCGCAGGATCGTCCTTGCGGTCATCGCGTCCGTCGCGGTCGCAGGCCTGATCGGCTGGGGCACTCTGCAGCTCATCGACGTCTTCACGGGCGGGCACAAGGCGACGGCGGCGGGCCCGGCGACCCGGAAGAACTGCGACCGCGGAACGGCCTCCGGCACCGGCACCGACGCCTCCGGAGCAGGCTCCCGCTCCACCGCCGCAAACGCGTCCGACGCCTCCGACACCTCGAAGGCCAAGCCGCTGCCGAAGCCGCGCCAGATCACCGTCAACGTCTTCAACGCCACGCCCCGCGGCGGCCTCGCCAAGAACACCGCCGACGAGCTCAAGAAGCGCGGCTTCACCATCGGCAAGGTCGGCAACGCATCGAAGGCGTACGACAAGAAGGTGAAGGGCACCGGCATGCTGCTCGGCGCCAAGGCGGCCGCCGAGACCGCCCTCCCCGTCCTCCGGACCCAGCTCGCGGACGCCGAACTCAAGGCCGACGGCCGCAAGGGCGGCGAGGTCGACCTGATCATCGGCACCCGGTTCAAGAGCCTGGCCAAGAAAGAAGACGCCGACAAGGCCCTGGCCGCGCTGGCCAAGCCCGAGTCGACGTCCTCGACATCCGGCAAGAAGAACTGCTGACCCCGGATCGCTGATCCAGGGCCGCTGTCCCCGAAGTACTACTCCTACTCCGCCGCGCCGTACATCCGGTCTCCCGCGTCCCCGAGGCCCGGCACGATGTACCCCTGCTCGTTGAGCCGCTCGTCGACCGAGGCCGTCACGACCGTCACCGGCGTCCCCGCCAGCTCGCGCTCCATGATCTCCACGCCCTCGGGGGCGGCGAGCAGCACCACGGCGGTCACGTCGTCCGCGCCGCGCTTGATGAGCTCCTGGATCGCCGCGACGAGCGTGCCGCCCGTGGCGAGCATCGGGTCGAGGACGTACACCTGACGGCCGGAGAGGTCGTCCGGCATGCGCGTCGCGTACGTCGAGGCCTGGAGGGTCTCTTCGTTGCGCACCATGCCGAGGAAGCCCACCTCGGCGGTCGGCAGCAGCCGCACCATGCCGTCGAGCATGCCGAGGCCGGCGCGCAGGATCGGCACGACCAGGGGCCGCGGGTGGGAGAGCTTGACGCCCGTGGTCCGCGAGACCGGGGTGTCGATGTCGACCTGCTCGGTGCGCACGTCCCGGGTGGCCTCGTACGCGAGCAGGGTGACCAGCTCGTCGGCGAGGCGCCGGAAGGTCGGGGAGTCGGTGCGCTTGTCGCGCAGCGTGGTGAGTTTGTGCGCCACCAGCGGGTGGTCGACGACGTGGATCCGCATGACATCAACAGTAACCGGGCCCGGCCCCCTCGCCTCTCGCTGGCATCAATACCGCCGTCCGAGGGAAGGTGGGGACGTACGGACTGAGGTGGTGTGGCCCATGGCGGAGAGCAAACCGGAAGACGAGACGGACACCGAGCGTCGCAGGCGGCGCGCCCAGTTCCTGCGCGAACGCACCGAGGCCATCGAGCTCCGCGACCGCGTGAAACCGCGCCGGGCCCGGGCGGCACGCATGCGGCAGCAGATGCGCATGCGCACGTTCCGCTGGTAGCCGCGGCCCGCGGCAGACGGCCCCGCGGCGGGCCCGTAGGGGCCTCGTACCGGGCCGCACGGGTCGTGAAAGCCCCCCGCGCGAGCCGCCCGCGCGAGCCCGGGAAAAACACGACGCGGAACACAGCGGGCGGAAGACCTCTCCTGACGGCGCCGTTTCTGCCACGATTCCGAATGGGCGGGGCTTCGTACAGCACTCCCCGCTCCCCGACCTCGCCGGGGGGACCCCAAAACCGCCAACCGGCACTGCCTATGACCAGTGGGAGAGTCACGGTGTACTTCGCCGCACTGCTCGCGCGCACCGAAGACGGGTGGGAAGCGAGCGACACGGAGCTCGACGATGTGGAGACCCTGGCGGATCTGGCCGACCTGGCCCGTGAAGCCACGGCTGACTACGACGACGACACAGTGCTCGTCTTCATCGAACAGGAAGACGCGTGGTTCGGCGTCGTCCGCGTGGACGGTGAGGAGGATCCCCGTATCTACGTGTCGGACGCCGCCGCGGCCGCCCGCAGCTCGTACGGGGAGATCCTGCTCACCGACGAGATGCTGGGCCGCGACCCGGACGACGAAGGGGCGGACGACCTGGAAGCCCTCGACCTCGACGGTACGGAGGACGGCGAACCGGAGGAGTCCGGCGCCGGCCCCGACACGGACGACGCCCCCGGCACCTCCGGCGCGCCGGCCGGGCCGCTGGGCGACACGGAGATCCTCGCCGACCTCGGTGTGCCCGAGAAGAATCTGCTCGGTCTGCGGAGCGGCGAGGCGCTCAACGAGATCGCCGACATCCTCGGGGCGGCGGAGGTGCTCGAAACCGTCCGTTAGGTTCCCCGTGTGACCGACCCGACCGACCTGACCCACAGCGACCCTGTATCCGACACCACACCCGATCCCGTATCCGACGCCGTACCCGATCCCGTGCGCGACCGCTGGCGGGCGCCCATGCGGCTCGCTCTGGCCGAGGCCGAGCTGGCCGCCGAGGGCGGTGACGTCCCCGTCGGCGCCGTCGTGCTGTCCCCGGACGGCACGACGGTGCTCGCCACGGGCCACAACGAACGCGAGGCGGCCGGCGACCCGACCGCCCACGCGGAGGTGCTCGCCCTGCGCAGGGCCGCCGCCGCGCTCGGCGAGTGGCGGCTGACCGGCTGCACGCTCGTCGTGACGCTGGAGCCCTGCACGATGTGCGCCGGGGCGCTCGTGCAGTCCCGCGTGGACCGGGTCGTCTACGGAGCGCTCGACGAGAAGGCCGGAGCCGCGGGCTCCCTCTGGGACGTCGTACGCGACAGAAGGCTCAACCACCGCCCCGAGGTCATCCCCGGAGTCCTCGCCGAGGAGTGCGCCGGACAGCTGACGGACTTCTTCCGGAAGCGCTGATGCCGGGGGCCGCCCAAACGGATTTCAGAACACGGGCCACTTTGGGCTAGAGTTCCTCTCGGTAGCGTGTCCGAGCGGCCGAAGGAGCTCGCCTCGAAAGCGAGTGAAGGGTAACCCCCTTCCGTGGGTTCAAATCCCACCGCTACCGCTCTTCACACGAGGGGCCCGTCCAGTCGGACGGGCCCTTCGTCGTACGTACGGTCAGGTGAGCGGAGGCGGGAACGCGGAGAGCCCCGGTGCCGTCTCGGGGCACCGGGGCTCTCTTCCGCAAGGACGGGGGAAGCGGCATCGGGGGGACAAACCGCTCCCCCCGACGAGGACCGAACCCTCAAGTCAGCGCCGCCGTCAGGGGGGAAGCAGACGGCGCGGACCCCGCAGTGGGGTCGGTCCCTTGCCCGTGGATTCCTGCCAGATCCGCTGGGCACATCACCAATCCTGCGCCCCGTGCCACCTCACCCGCGCAGGCAAAGGACCTCTGCTGCCGGGCCGTTGGTCCTTAAAAGCCCCGTCAGTACGGTCCGGGTTAGACTCACCGCCGTCACAGGGGTCACACGGGGCGCGGGCAAGGGGAGGCCAGGATCGTGGCAGTGCAGTGGAAGAAGGTCGGCCTCTTCGCGGTGGTCGTCTTCGTGCTCTACGTGATCATCACCGACCCCGCCAAAGCCGCCGACTACGTGCAGATAGGGTTCGAGGGAATTTCGAGCGCCGCTCAGAGCATCGGCGACTTCATGACGTGGGTCGCCAACGGAGGCAAGGACTGAGCGGCCGCCGCGGCCGTCAGGCCCCGCCCCTCTCCAAGGAGTGCCCGTGATCCGCCATCTGGTCCTCTTCAAGCTCAACGACGGCGTGCGGCGCGACGAGCCGCGCGTGGTCGAGGGCGTCAAGGCCTTCCGCGCCCTCGGCGGGCAGATCCCGGAGCTGACGTTCTGGGAGTGCGACTGGAACATCACCGACCGCCCCATCGCGTACGACTTCGCCATCAACTCGGCGGTCGAGGACACCGATGCGCTGAAGCGGTACCTCGAGCACCCGGCCCACCAGGCGGGCGTCGCGCTGTGGCGCGAGTTCGCCACGTGGGTGATCGCGGACTACGAGTTCTGACCCCTTCGCCCCCGCCGCTCCCGGGCCCGCCCCCGGACCCCGCGACGAGCCTTTCGGACGGCCCCGCACCACGACGGTGCGGGGCCGTTCCGCGTCTCCGGGCCCAACTTGCCCGTCAACACGTAGTTATCGGGTGCTTGCACACAGTGCACATGTCTTGTGATGCTATGACCGCTTTTGACGGATGAGTTGACCGAGGTCGACCGAGCTTGACCGTGCCTGTCTGAGAAGGGGTGGCGTTGCCCGTGCCGGCCAGTACTGCGCCCGAAGCTCCACCCGCGAAGGCCGCGCCCGAGGCGCCCCCGCTCGCCAAGCCCTCACCGGGAACCGGGAGCACGCGAGGCGCCGACACCCGGGCCCTCACCCAGGTGCTCTTCGGCCAGCTCAAGGAGCTGGAGCCGGGCACCCCCGAACACGGCCGGGTGCGCGGGGCGCTCATCGAGGCCAACCTGCCGCTCGTGCGGTACGCCGCCGCGCGGTTCCGCAGCCGCAACGAGCCGATGGAGGACGTCGTCCAGGTCGGCACCATCGGACTCATCAACGCCATCGACCGGTTCGACCCGGAGCGCGGCGTGCAGTTCCCGACCTTCGCGATGCCGACCGTCGTCGGCGAGATCAAGCGGTACTTCCGCGACAACGTCCGCACCGTCCACGTACCGCGCCGGCTGCACGAGCTGTGGGTGCAGGTCACCGGGGCGACCGAGGACCTCACCACCGCCTTCGGGCGCTCGCCGACCACCTCGGAGATCGCCGAGCGGCTGCGCATCACCGAGGACGAGGTGCTCGCCTGCATCGAGGCCGGCCGCTCGTACCACGCGACCTCGCTGGAGGCGGCCCAGGAGGGCGACGGGCTGCCCGGCCTGCTCGACCGGCTCGGCTACGAGGACCCCGCGCTCGACGGCGTCGAACACCGCGACCTCGTGCGCCACCTCCTGGTCCAGCTGCCCGAGCGCGAGCAGCGGATCCTGCTCCTGCGCTACTACAGCAATCTGACGCAGTCACAGATCAGCGCCGAACTCGGCGTATCGCAGATGCACGTCTCGCGGTTGCTGGCCCGGAGCTTCGCACGCCTCCGGTCCGCAAATCGGATCGAGGCGTAACCGTATCGAGTGGAGTGCCGGCGCGGCTGTTGCCGACGGCACTCTTTGCTGAAAAGCCTCAGACCCCCTCTTTCCTGCACGGATGTCACCCTTGTTTGTCGACAAGTAACTACAGCGTGTTGCCGACATGTGACATTCTGCTGGAACCGCGTTTGCCGTAGCCCCACCTCCGGTATTCAGGTGGAGGCTGCGTTCCTCCGACGGGAGCGCCCGCCGCGACCGTCCGCGACCTCAAGGGGGTGGCATGTCCGCAGACCAGGGCAGCTCGAAGGTGCTCACGCTCACGCTCACCAAGAGCCCGAGCGAATCCGCGCCCGACGCGCTTCACAGCTCAACAGCCTCGGAAGCCATCGACACCCGGACCCTGTCCCGCTCCCTCTTCCTGCGGCTCGCCGCGCTCGACCAGGACAGCCCGGAGCGCGCCTATGTGCGCGACACGCTCATCGAACTCAACCTCCCGCTCGTGCGGTACGCGGCGGCCCGCTTCCGCAGTCGCAACGAACCGATGGAGGACATCGTCCAGGTCGGCACGATCGGCCTGATCAAGGCGATCGACCGTTTCGACTGCGAACGCGGCGTGGAATTCCCGACGTTCGCGATGCCGACGGTCGTCGGCGAGATCAAGCGCTTCTTCCGGGACACCAGTTGGTCGGTGCGCGTGCCGCGCCGCCTCCAGGAGCTGCGCCTCGCGCTCACGAAGACCAGTGACGAGCTGGCCCAGCGGCTCGACCGCTCGCCGACCGTCCCCGAACTCGCCGCGGCGCTCGGCGTATCGGAGGAGGACGTGGTCGACGGCCTCGCCGTCGGCAATGCCTACACCGCCTCCTCGCTCGACTCCCCGACCCCCGAGGACGACGGCGGCGAGGGCTCCCTCGCGGACCGCCTCGGGTACGAGGACACGGCCCTGGAAGGCGTGGAGTACCGCGAGTCCCTCAAGCCGCTGCTCGCCAAGCTGCCGCCGCGCGAGCGCCGCATCATCATGCTGCGCTTCTTCGCCAACATGACGCAGTCGCAGATCGGCGAGGAGGTCGGCATCTCGCAGATGCACGTCTCCCGGCTCCTCACGCGCACGCTCGCGCAGCTGCGCGACGGCCTCATCTCGGACTGACGGACCCCGCTTCCGTACGGGAGCGGCTGACGCCCCGTCGCCAACTTGCCCGCGCGTGGCCGGTGTTGCTGACGGGGTTCCTAATTGACGGGCCGTCAGCCACACTGGCGCGATGCGACGTGGTGTGCGGAACGTGCTCGGTGCGGGTGCCGCCGTGGTGTGTCTCGGCGGACTCCTCGCCGCATGCGGCGGGGAGAGCGGCGACGGTTATGTGGCGACCGGCGCGGCCGGCGCGGGGCCCGAGCGGGCGGCGGGCAAGGCCGTGGGGCCCACCGGCGACGTCCGGCTGGTCCCGCTGGACCGGGGCGGCGACAGCGATCGAACGGCCGCGGGCGCGGACCCGGACGCCCCCGGCACGGCCGAAGACCACACGGGCCAGGACGGCGCGGAGGGCAGGGCGGCCGACGGGCCCGGCGGTGCGGACGCGGCATCCGGCGCCGGAGGCGCGGCCTCGCGGGGCGGCGGCACGAACTCCCGTGGTACGGACGGCCGTTCCGGTTCCGGAGGCTCATCCACCCCGGACCCGGGCACGAGCACGCCCGGCGGCACGGACGATCGCGGCCCAGGCCCAGGCCGGGGCCCAGGCCCCGGGCCCGGCCCGAACCCGAGGCCGGAGCCTCCGAGCGGGCCCGCCGCGCTCAGTGTCGGCGACCCGGAGCGGGCACCCGCCGACAAGCGCTGGTGCGAGAAAGTGACGGTCACCTTCCGCAACACCGGTGGTACGCCCGTGCGTTCGGGGACGGTCACCTTCGGTACGCACATCATCGGCGCGCTCGGCGTGGACTGGGCCACGGTCGAGTCGACGGTGCCGCTGCCCGCGCCGATCGGGGCCGGAGAGAGGAAGACGAAGACCTGGCCGGTGTGCGTGGACGCGTGGCGGGTGCCGCTGGGCATGCATGTGGAGACGCGGGACGTGTCGGTTAAGTGGGACTAGGGCCTGCGGCCGACGTCGGGTGTTGATTCGTCTGCGGGCGCGTCGTGGCTGGTCGCGCAGTTCCCCGCGCCCCTGACCGCTCGCCCCTTCGGGGCTCGATGCGCCGGGTGGCCTCAGGGGCGCGGGGAACTGCGCGAGCAACCACGACGCGCCCGCAGACGCAACGGCACCCGCACCCGCACCCGCAAGCGCCGCTAGGCCAGCGCCAGCCAGGCCACGCCGGCCACGATCGCCACCGCGAGGATGACGCCGATGATCAGGCCCACGCGCGGGCCGGAGGAGGAAGCCGCCGCCTGCTGCTGACGGCCCTGCGGGGCCTCGTCGACGAAGGCGCGGAACATCTGCGTGCTGCCGGCCGGGTCGGGGTTGCCCTGCGGGGCCTGGTGGCCCTGGTTGCCCTGGGGGTTGTGTGCCATGAAGCAGGACCCTAGCGAATCCAGCGCTCCGGGCCCAACCCCCTCTGGCCAGGGACTTTACGCGCCAGGTCCCAGAGCTTTGCCGACTCTTTAGTCCGGTGCCCCACTTTTAGTTTGCCTGCGGCAACCAACTGCTTCTATCGTTGCCCTAAGCAACAAAAAAGAGGAGGTGCCGTGGCCGCGCAGCGTCAGTACGAGGAACTGGCCCGACAGCTCAGCGCCATCGGTGCCGTGAAGCGTGGCCTCGGACGCGGTCTGCCGCACGACTGCCCCGCCGGATCCGCCGCCGTACTCATCCTGCTCGACCGGCACGGCGCGATGCGGATGAGCAGGCTCGCGGAGCTGCTCGCCGTCGACACGTCGGTGACCAGCCGCCACGTCGCCCATGTCGCGGAGAGGGAGTGGATCGTCCGCGATCCCGACCCCGCGGACAAGCGCTCCCGGATCCTGCGGCTCACGCCCGAGGGCAAGGCCAAGGTCGACGAGCTCTCCGAGCTCTCCATCCGGACGCTCACCCACTACTTGCACGACTGGAGCGACGAAGAGGTCGTCCAGCTCAGCACGCTGCTCGCGCGCCTGCGCGACAGCTTCGGGGACTGCCGCGCGGCTTCGGCCCGCCCCACGGCGGGGCCGCACGCGGCCCAGTCCCCTTCCCCCCACGACGTGCGGACCACGTCGCAGACCACCCGTACACCCGCGTAAGAAAAGGAAATCCATGGCAACAACCACACCAGCCGGTGTGCGGGGCAGCCATGCCAAGCACGGAGCCCCTCACGGCCACTCCGGTGAGAACGCTCCGATGACGCACCGGCAGATCATGGAAGCGCTGTCCGGGCTGCTGCTCGGCATGTTCGTGGCGATCCTGTCGTCGACGATCGTCTCCAACGCGCTGCCGGAGATCATCGGCGACCTCGGCGGCGGCCAGTCCGCCTACACCTGGGTGGTCACCGCGTCGCTGCTCGCGATGACCGCGACGACCCCCCTGTGGGGCAAGCTCTCGGACCTCTTCAGCAAGAAGGCCCTGGTCCAGATAGCCCTGATCATCTACGTCGGCGGCTCGGTCGTCGCCGGTCTCTCGCAGAGCGCAGGGATGCTGATCGCCTGCCGCGTTGTGCAGGGCATCGGCGTGGGCGGACTCTCCGCCCTCGCGCAGATCGTCATGGCCGCGATGATCTCCCCGCGCGAGCGCGGACGGTACTCCGGTTACCTCGGCGCCACCTTCGCCGTCGCCACCGTCGGCGGTCCGCTCCTCGGCGGTGTCATCACCGACACCTCGTGGCTCGGCTGGCGCTGGTGCTTCTACGTCGGCGTGCCCTTCGCGATCATCGCGCTGATCGTCCTGCAGAAGACCCTGAAGCTGCCCGTCGTCAAGCGCGACGTGAAGGTCGACTGGGGCGGCGCGTTCTTCATCAGCGCCGCGGTCTGCCTGCTGCTCGTCTGGGTCACCTTCGCCGGCGACAAGTACGACTGGATGTCGTGGCAGACGGCCGCCATGGTCGGCGGCTCGATCGTCCTCGGCCTGCTCTTCGTGCTCGTCGAGACGAAGGCCAAGGAGCCGATCATCCCGCTGCGGCTCTTCCGCAACCGGACCATCACCCTCGCCTCGCTCGCCTCGCTCTTCGTGGGTGTCGCGATGTTCGCGGGCACGGTCTACTTCAGCCAGTACTTCCAGCTGGCCCGCGGCAAGTCCCCGACGATGTCCGGCGTCATGACGATCCCGATGATCGGCGGCCTGTTCATCTCGTCGACCGTCTCCGGCCAGGTCATCACCAAGACGGGCAAGTGGAAGGCGTGGCTGGTCAGCGGTGGCGTCCTGGTGACGGCGGGCCTCGGCCTGCTCGGCACCATCCGGTACGACACCGAGTACTGGCACATCGCGATCTTCATGGCCCTGATGGGTCTCGGCATCGGCATGATGATGCAGAACCTGGTGCTCTGCACGCAGAACCAGGTCGCCCCCGAGGACCTCGGCTCCGCCAGCTCCACCGTCACCTTCTTCCGCTCCCTGGGCGGTGCGATCGGTGTCTCGGCGCTCGGCGCGATCATGTCCACGCGGATCACCGACTACGTCAAGGACGGCATCGCCGATCTCGGCCCGAAGGCCGCGGCGCAGTTCGGCCACGGCGGCACGGGTGGCGGTGGCATCCCGGACCTGGACAAGATCCCGGAGCCGTTCCGCACGGTCATGGAGAGCGCGTACGGGCACGGCATCGCCGATGTCTTCCTGATCGCCGCCCCGCTGGCGCTGATCGCCTTCCTGATCACGCTGTTCATCAAGGAGGTGCCGCTGCGGACGTCGGGCGGCATCGCCCAGGCCGCCTCGGCGACCACGGACGGCGCGGCTGGGGCCGACGCCCCTGCCGACGCCACGGCTTCCGCCGCTCCCGCGGCCACCGCCGAGCAGCCCGTGCTCGCCTCCGTCGCCTCGCACACCGACGCCGGGGCCGAGGGGCCCGAGGGCACGCAGCGGCTCGCCGCCGTGGCCTCCGCCACGGAGGCCGGAGCGGGCGGGTCCGGGGACCTTCCCCCGGTCACCGGCGGCATCCCGGTGCGCGGCTTCGTCCGCGGCGCCGAGAGCGCGCCCGTCCCGCAGGCCGCCGTCACGCTGATCTCCCTCGGGGGACGGCAGCTCGGCCGCGCGGTCGCGCAGGGCGACGGCGCCTACACCGTCGACGCCCCGGGCGCCGGGTCGTACGTGCTCATCGCCTCCGCCGACGGGTTCCAGCCGCAGGCCTCGACCGTGGTCGTGGGCGAGGACGCGCTCTCGTACGACATCCTCCTCAGCGGCACCAGCGGGCTGAGCGGGCTCGTGCGCGACGCCGACAGCAAGCTGCCCGTCAGCGGTGCGATGGTCATCGTGACCGACGTGCGCGGTGACGTCCTCGCCACCGGACTCTCCGGTGAGCAGGGCGAGTTCACCTTCGCCGAGCTGGTCCCCGGCACCGTCACCATCGCGGTGAACGCCGCCGGTCACCGGCCGATGGCCCTGCCCGTCGAGGTCGGCGGCGCCGGGGTCACCCGGGTCGAGGTCGAGCTCAGCTCCGGCGCGCAGGTGCTCGGCACCGTGCGGGCGGGCGGCGCGGCGCTGAACGACGCCCGCGTCACGCTCGTGGACGCCGCGGGCAACGTGGTCGCCACCGCGACCACCGGGTCGGACGGCGCGTACGCCTTCACCGACCTGGACAGCGGGGAGTACACGGTCATCGCGACCGGGTACCCGCCGGTGGCCACGGGGCTGACGGTGTCCGGCAGCGGCGTCGACGGCCACGACATCGAACTCGCCCACCCGGGCGAGTGACCGACCCCGGCCCGTGGCCGCGCTCCGAGCGGAAGCGCGGCCTTGGGCCGGTCGCGGAAAGGGCCCCCGGGCCGGCGGTGGCATTCATGGCAGGGGACGGCCGGCCACCGCCGCCGGGGGCCGTCTCGTCCGCGCAGCAGCGCGGACGTGAGCATGGACTTTGGGGCTTCCTGAGCGGAGCCCGGCAAGGAGTAAACGGGATGGCACTCAGCGCTCGGATCCGCACACGTGACGGGTGGGCCGTGTCCCACGCCGTCGTCACGGTGACCGACATGACCGGGACGCAGGTACTGCGGGCCGCCGCGGACGAGGACGGCGTCGTACGGGACGGGACCGCCCTCGCGGCCGGGCCCTACACCGTCATCGTCACCGCCGTCGGGTACGCGCCCGTCGCCTCCACGGCGCTCGTCACCGCGGGCGGGCGGGCGGAGGTCGGCAACGTCGTCCTCGCCCGGCAGGGCGGCACGGAGCTGCCGCCGCCCGGCCCGTGGGCCATCGACCCGGCGCACTCCACCGTCGGCGCGGTCGCGCAGCACCTCGGGATCACGAGTGTGCACGGGCGGTTCACGGAGTTCGGCGGGCGGATCGAGATCGCCGAGGACGTCGAGAAGTCGCGGGTCGAGGCGGTCATCCGGTCGGCGTCGATCGATACGGGCAACGGGATGCGGGACGGGCACCTGAAGTCGCCCGACTTCCTCGACGTCGAGCAGTACCCGGAGATCACGTACCGGTCGAACGGGCTGACCCCCGCGGGCACGGACCGCTGGACGGTCCACGGCGAGCTGGGCATGCACGGGGTCGTACGGCCGGTCGACCTGGAGCTGAGCTACCTGGGCACCGGGGCGGACCCCTGGGGCGGGACGCGGGCGGCCTTCCGGGCCACGACGGAGCTGCGACGGGAGGACTTCGCCATGAACTACAACCAGGTGGTGCAGGCGGGGATCTCGGCGATCGGCACGACACTCAAGGTCGAACTGGACATCCAGGCGGTCCAGGGAGAGTCGCTGCCGCAGGCGGGCTGAGGGGGGCGGCGCGGGTAAACCCACCCCCACCCTCGCCCCTACTCCAACCCTGCGGCGCGGGCAGACCCACCCCCACCCCAGCCCCTACTCCAGCCCTGCGGCGCGGGGCAAACGGGTGGGTGGGTGGGAGGTATCCGCCGCGGAGCGGCGGGACTGTTCGTGGCCGCACGGAGGGGACAGGGAGCAACCCCCACCGGCCCCCGGCCCCGCCCCGGCCCGGAGGGCGGATTACGTGCGGGCCAGGAGGGACTCGATCCCCGCGATCATTAGATCGAGGGCGATCGTGAAGTCCCGTTCCCACATTTCCTCGACCGTGTCGCTCCCCCGCGCCGCCATCAGCTCCTCCGCACTCTCCAGCAGCCCGTGCGTCGCGAGCTCGTCCCGTACGGTCCCGGCCGCCTCCTGGTAGTACTCCTCCGGCGACAGCCCCGCCTCCGCGCACCGCGAGAGATAGTGGCCCTCGATCGTCCCGAAGCCGTACACGAACTGGAAGACCGCCGAGATCGCCCCGTTCTGCGTGTACGCGGGCAGGCCCGTGTTCCGCACCGTGTGCTGGATCGCGCGGGCGAACGCCAGCCAGTTCGGGCCGATGTTGAGGTACCTGCCGACCAGCGGCGAGACCCAGGGGTGCCGGATGAGCATCGCCCGGTACTCGTCGGCCAGGGCCCGGAGCTGGTCGCGCCACTCCCCGGGCGCCGCGTCCGGGTCGGGCAGCCGCATCTCGCCGCAGACCGAGTCCAGGGCGAGCTCCAGGAGGTCCTCCTTGGTGTCCACGTACCAGTAGACGGACATCGCCGTGACGTTGAGTTCCGCGGCGAGCCTGCGCATGGAGAACTTGTCGAGGCCCTCCGCGTCCAGGAGGCGGACCGTGGCCCCGGTGATGCGGCCCCGGTCGAGGCCGCTCGGCTGATCGCCCTTGCGGCCGCTGCCGCGC
This sequence comes from Streptomyces sp. NPDC037013, assembly GCF_055607265.1. Lineage (NCBI taxonomy): Bacteria > Bacillati > Actinomycetota > Actinomycetes > Kitasatosporales > Streptomycetaceae > Streptomyces > Streptomyces sp. NPDC037013. Next base: position 97,539 of record NZ_JBVJRV010000006.1, read on the forward strand.
GGGTTCTTCGCCTGCAGCCAGACGCTCGTCCGCGCCGTGTTCTTCGTGCGGCCGGCAGCCTTCGCCATGGCGCGCCTTCCTCGTTGGTCCTCGGTCCTGGAGCGGTTGTCTCCGGGTGTGGGTGGCGGCGTGGGGGAGGACGGACGGCCCGTGACGGAACGGGATGGTCCGCCCTCCCCGATGCTATGCCGCTGTCTTACCCACGGAGTCTGCCCTTTCCGCCCGGTGCAGCAACGCGGCGGCCAGGATGCCGCCGGCGAGCACCGCCGCGGCGCCCACCAGCTGACTCGTCTCCAGGCCGGAGGAGAACGCGTCGGCGATCCGCTCGCGCTCGCCCGCCGACCCCGCCGCGGCCATCGCTGCGGGGAAGGAGGCGGCGGAGACCGCGACGAGCCCGGCGAACCGGGAGTTGAGGACCGCGCCGAGCACGGCGACGCCCAGGCCGTTGCCGAACTCCGCGAGCGTGCCGTTGATGCCCGCGCCCACGCCCGCCTTCTCCGGCGGGATGGCGCTCATGATGGCGTTGGCCATGGCCGGCATGGCGAGCGCGATGCCCGCGCCCATGACGATCAGGCCGAGCAGCAGGCCGTTGTAGTTGTCGCCGCCGAGCAGCGCTATCGCGGCGAGGCCCGCCGCGAGCAGGCTCATGCCGGACGCGATCGTGATGGGCGTGCCCATCTTGGCGTGCAGCTTCGCGCCGACGCCCGCGAGGTTCAGGGCCACGATGGTCACCGCGAGCGGCGCCGTGCGCAGCCCCGCCTCCAACGGCTCGTATCCGAGCACGAACTGGAGGTGCTGGGTGAGCAGGAAGAGCGAACCGCTCAGGCCGAAGGCGACCAGGATGGCGCCCGCCACGGCACCGACGAACCGCTGGTTGCGGAAGAAGTGCATGTCCAGCATCGGATACGGGACGCGCAGCTCCCAGAGCGCGAACGCGCCGAGGACGAGTACGCCGACGGCGGCGGAGACCAGTACCCGGGCCGACGTCCAGCCGTGCTCGGGGCCGGAGATGATCGCGTAGACCACCGCGGCCATGCCGACGGTGGAGAGCAGCGCGCCGAGGAGGTCGGGGCGGTCGCCCTGGGGATTCTTGGACTCGGGGACGAGCCTGAGGACCGCGGCGAGGCCCAGCAGCGCCACGGGGATGTTGACGAGGAAGATCGACCCCCACCAGAAGTGGTCCAGCATGAAGCCGCCGAGCAGCGGTCCGGCCGCGAACCCGAGGGAGTTGATGGTGGCCCAGAGGCCGATCGCCTTGACGCGCTCGGTGTCGTCGAAGATCTGCACGACGACCGCGAGGGTGGTGGTCATGAGCAGCGCGCCGCCGATGCCCATGCCCGCGCGGGCGGCGATGAGCTGCCCGGAACTCTGGGCCAGGCCGGCCGCGAGGGAGCCGGTGCCGAAGAGGGCGAGGCCCGCGGCGAGCAGCTTCTTGCGGCCGTAGCGGTCGGCGGCGCTGCCCGCGGTGAGCAGCAGACCCGACTGGACCAGCGAGTACGCGTTGATCATCCACTGGATGTCGGACGTGGACGCGTCCAGCTCCCGGGTGAGGGAGGGGATCGCGACGCTGAGGACGGTGTTGTCCAGCAGCACGGTGAGCTGCGCCAGGCAGATGACGCCGAGGATCAGCCAGCGCTGCGGGTGCCTCTGCGAGGCGGTGGGGGTCTCGGCGGTCGTTGCCGTCATTCAGCCCTCCCTCTCTGTTCTACGGTGTACGGGGCGTGCTTGATTCACACCGTAGAACGGGTCCCGTACGGCGTACAAGGGAATTGTTCGGGGGAGGGAGGCGTAGGACGGGCTGGGGACCGCGCGCGGCTCACGACGGGACGGGTACCGCCGCCTTGATCAGGTATCCCGCCCCGCGCCGCGTATGGATCATCGGCTCGCGTCCGGCGTCGATCTTCCTGCGGAGGTACGAGATGTAGAGCTCGACGATGTTGGCCTGGCCCCCGAAGTCGTAGTTCCACACCCGGTCGAGGATCTGCGCCTTGCTGAGGACGCGCCGCGGATTGCGCATGAGGTAGCGCAGCAGCTCGAACTCGGTGGCGGTGAGGTGGATGGAGTCCCCGCCCCGCGTCACCTCGTGGCTGTCCTCGTCCAGCGTCAGGTCCCCCACCACCAGGGTGGACGCGCTGCGCTTGTCGGCGGCGCCCGCGCGCCGGATGAGTCCGCGCAGCCGCGCCACCACCTCTTCCAGGCCGAACGGCTTGGTGACGTAGTCGTCGCCGCCGGCCGTGAGCCCGGCGATGCGGTCCTCCGCCGCGTCCTTCGCGGTGAGGAAGAGCACGGGCACGTCCGGCATCTCGCGGCGCAGCCTGCCGAGCACGGAGAGGCCGTCCATGTCGGGCAGCATCATGTCCAGCACCACGACGTCGGGCCGGAACGCGCGCGCGGCCCGCACCGCGCCCGCGCCGTCGGCGGCGCTGCGGATCTCCCAGCCCTCGTAGCGAAGGGCCATGGAGAGCAGGTCGGTGAGCGACACCTCGTCGTCCACGACGAGCACGCGGACGGGGCTCCCGTCCGGCCTGAGCGGTTCGGTACGCACCTGAGGCGAGGTCATGGTCATGGCATTCACCCTGCGCCGCGCCTCTGAGAGCACTCTTGCGCGAACCTGTGAATTCCCTGAGAAACGCGCCCGCGCCCCTGCCCGGCCGGACTCAGCCGATCCGGAAGAGCCGCGCGGCGTTCCCGTACACGACGCCCCGCAGCCACGCGTCGCCCAGGCCGAGCCGCTCCAGCGACTCCAGCTGATGGAGGTACGTGTAGGGGATGTTGGGGAAGTCGCTGCCCAGCAGCACCTTCTCCCCCAGGTCGGCCAGTCTCGCCGACTCCTGCGCCGGGAACGGCATCAGCGCCTCGCTGAAGTCGGTGAAGGCCATGGTCGTGTCGAGCCGCACCTGTGCGTACCGTTCGGCGAGCGTGAAGAATTCGGCGTACTCGGGCATCCCCATGTGCGCCACGACGACCGGCAGCCGCGGATGGCGCGCGAGGAGCCGGCCGATCGGGCCCGGCCCGGTGTGCTTGCCCGGCTCGGGGCCGGACCCGCAGTGCGTGACGACCGGCACGCCCGCCTCGGCGAGCAGCCCCCACACCGGATCGAGCAGCGGGTCATTGGGGTCGTAACCCCCCACCTGCACATGCGACTTGAAGACCCGCGCCCCCGCCTCGACGGCCTCCCGCACATACCGGTCCACCCCCGGCTCCGGGAAGAACGTCGCCGTGTGCAGACAGCCGGGGGTGCGCCGCGCGAAATCGGCGGACCACGCGTTGAGCCACTCCGCCATGCCCGGCTTGTGCGGATACAGCATCGAGGTGAAGGCCCGCACCCCGAACTCCCCGAGCAGGCCGACGCGTCGCTCCTCCTCGTGCCGGTAGGTGATGGGCCACTGGACGGGCGCCCCCGCCGTCCCGAAGGAGTCGAAGTACGCCCAGACCTTCTTCAGCACCTGTTCGGGCATGAAGTGCGTGTGTACGTCGATGAGTCCGGGCACCCCGAGCCGCTCCCAGAACCGCCGTACGGCAGCGGCCTCCGTACCGATGCTCTCGCTCACAACCGGGCTCCTCTCGACCGGCCCGGTGCTGTGCCGGGGCGTACGGTGCCGGCGACGTACGCACGAAGCCGACGCGGCCCGGCACCCCGCCTCCGGCGTGATCACGCATGCCGCCACCCTCGGGCCCGCACCGCACCCACGTCCACCCCTGGAGGCAGGAACCACCACCCTCCCCGCGCCGGGGCACCCGTCAGAAGAGCCCCTCCTGCTCGGCCGCCCCGCCGCCCCCCGCGTCCGCCACGGCCCGGACCGGCACCGTCACGCCCGCGTCCGGCCCGGCCGCCACCAGCTCCCACCCCACGAGCACGCGTGTATCGACGGCGAGGACGCCCCCGCCCCCGACCTGAAGGTGCAGATCGGGCCCGGCGGCCGCGACGAGCCGCCCCGCGACCGTCCCGCCGTCGACCAGCTCCCACACCACCGAACCGACGACCCCCGGCCCGGCCGCGAGCCCGAACGCCTCCGAGTGGTCGACGGCCTCGAACGCCACCCGCTCCAACGACTCCGCCCACCCGTCGAGGCCCACGGCCCGCCGGTGCAGCTCCGCCAGCTCCCGCGCCCGCTCAGGCCACTCGGGCAGCGCGCCCCGGACCTCCCGCTTCCGCGCGTACGGCACCCGGTCCGGCACGCCCAGCGCGGCGCGCAGCAGCTCCTCCGTACGCCGCGCCGCCATCAAGGGCCCCCGCCCCAGCCAGCAGAAGGCCACCGCCCCCTGCTCCAGGAGCCGCACGGCACCCCGCTCCTCCGCGGTGATGCCGACCTTCACCAGCCCCGGCCCGAACCACGCCAGGTACACGCGGTACGTCCGCGGGTCGTCGGGCACACCGTCCGCCGCCACCGAGAACGCCCGGTCCAGCCGCGCGCACTCCGGGCAGCGCGCCTGCGTGGCCCGGCCCGGCACGACGGCCCGCAGCGGACACGGATTGCCCCGCGCCCCCACGCACCGCCGCTCCCCGACGGCCCGGAACCCGATCTCCGTTCCGTACGCGAGTGCGCTGTCCCGGCCGCCTTCCCACCGCAGCACGGGCCCGCCGCCCGGCCACCCGAGCCCCGCACACCGCCACACCACGCCCGCCACGCTCCTCACCCGCCGGGACGGACGCCTTCACAGCGTCCGGACAACGCAAGAGGCCCCCGGATGATCTCCGGGGGCCTCTTGCTCATGTGCACTCGGCAGGATTCGAACCTGCAACCTTCTGATCCGTAGTCAGATGCTCTATCCGTTAAGCTACGAGTGCTTGTTTTTTCTTTTGTTTCTGTCTCCGCTCCCCGGCCCTTCGGCCCGCTCGCGGCGACAGGAAGAACATTACATGACTGCCGCCGCCATGTGAAATCCATTAGGCGGACCCCTTGTGAGCTGCGGAAACGTCCGCCATACGAGCGAAGCCCCGGTCCAGATGGACCGGGGCTTCGGATCATGCTGCGGAGGCGGAGGGATTTGAACCCTCGATGGGCTTTAAGGCCCAAACCGCATTAGCAGTGCGGCGCCATAGACCGGACTAGGCGACGCCTCCAGCTTGCACACCTGCGCGAGCGCGGGGGTGCGTGCAGATGATGACACAGCCGGGCGGCCTGTCACCAATCGCGGCTCCACGGTACTAGTCGCGCGGCCCGCAGGGCAAAGCGTGCCGCGGCACCGCAACGTCGCGCGGCGTACGGCGTTAGAGCGGTAGACCACCCGTCCCTTCCACTCCTCTCCCTCCTCTCCCTCCTCATCCCTCTGATCTTCTCCGTCCTCCGTTTCCCGTCCTCCGTCACCGTGGAGCCTGAAATGCTGCGTCGTCTCACCCTCACCGCCGTCGCCTCCGTCGCCGCGCTGTCCGCCGTGCCCGTCTCCGCCCACGCCACCGCGCCCCTGCCGACCCCCACGGACCGGCTCACCGTGACCGTCACCGACGCGGGCGGCGACAGCGACGGGACGTACGTACTGAAGTGCCACCCCACCGGCGGCTCGCACCCGGACCCCGCCGGGGCGTGTCAGCGGCTCCGGGAGGTCACGGTGTGGGGCCGCGACCCGTTCGCGCCCGTGCCCAAGGACGCGATGTGCACGATGCAGTACGGCGGGCCCGCCACCGCGCGCATCACGGGGACCTGGCAGGGCCGGCCCGTCGACGCCAGGTACGAGCGCAGCAACGGCTGCGAGATCGGGCGTTGGGACGCTCTCGTGCCGGTGCTGCCCGCAACCTCCGCGTGACCAGGCAGTACTGAAAACTCACAGCTTCTGCGTGCGACCTCCCTTACATCCGGCGTCGCGGGCGCAACCTCTCCCCGTAGACTCCCTCCCGTGACACGCCACGGGCCGAGGGGCAAGATGGCCTGAGCGAGTCGGCAAGAAGCGGTACATCAGGGAGGAAGCGTCGTCGTGAGCAGCAGGCCATCCCGAGGCGCTGCTCGCCTCGCAGCCATACTCGACGCGCTCCCGGACGCGCTGGTCCTCGTCAACGCCAACGGCACGGTGGTGAACGCCAACGCCATCGCGCTCGAGGCGTTCGAGGCCCCCGGCACCGCGCTCGTGGGGCGCGGTCTGCTCGATCTGCTGCCGGAGTTCGACTCCCGGCTCATCCCCGGATCCATGCGGCGCCCGGACACCATCGACGAGCGCGGTCGCACCAAGCCGACGCGGATGACCGCCCGGCGCACGGACGGCATCGAGTTCCCCGTCGAGGTGACCAGCTCCCCGCTGGAGGACGGCAGGAACGCGTACGACACCCATGGGTACACCGGCGACGAACTGCTCATGCTCGTCGTACGGGACCTTTCGGGCACCGTGGACACCGAGGCCGAACTCGCGCGCTCCCAGCGGCAGACCGAGATGATCCTGCGCGCGGCGGCCGAGGGCGTCGTCGGGACGGACACCGACGGCCGGGTCGTCCTCGTCAATCCGGCCGCCGCCCAGATACTGGGTTTCCGGGCCAGTGACCTCGGCGGCCAGGAACTGCACCCGCTGGTCCTGCACTCGCGCGCCGACGGCGAGCCCTTCCCGTACGAGGAGTCCCCGCTCGCCGACACGCTGCGCTCGGGCCGCAAGCACCGGGTGCGCGGGCAGGTCCTGTGGTCCAAGAGCGGCGCCAAGGTGCCGGTGGACCTGACGACGTCGCCGGTGCGCGACGGGGACCAACTGGTCGGCGCGGTGATGACGTTCACCGACCGCAGGCCCTACGACGAGCTGAACGAGAAGTACGAGGCCGCGCTGGCCCGGCACGCGGAGGAGCTCGCCGCCGCCGCCGAGCTGCGCGCCGAGGAGATCAAGGCCGCAGAGGAGCAGCGGGCCGAGGAACTCGCCGCCGAACAGGAGCGGTACGCGGCGCTCGCCGAGCGCGAGAAGGACCGCTTCGAAGAGCTGGCCGAGCGCGAGAAGACGCGGTACGAGGCGCTGGCCGCCCGGCACGAACAGCTGCTCGCCGTCCTCGGTTCGTCCCTGCGCGGGCCCCTCGACGAGCTCCGCCGCGAACTGGCCGCTCTCGCCTCGGACGACGCCGGCCAGCTCTGGCCCGAGGCCAACCAGGTCCTGCACCACCTGTCGGCCGGGTACGCCCGGATGACCACGCTCGTCGACAACGTCCTCGGCTTCCAGCGGCTCGACGCGGGCGACGAACAGCTGTCCCGTACGCCGGTCCTGCTCGACGCGGTCGTCGCCGCCGGCGTGGAGGGCGCGGTCGAACTGATCGGTCCCGGGCGCGCGCAGTTCGCGGTGCACGCGCCGCCGATCGAGCTCTTCGCCGACGCGGGCCGGCTCGCCACGGCTCTCGCCCACCTCATCGCGGACGTGGCGGGCATCGACGCGACCGGGAACACGCGCGCGGGGCTCGGTATCGGTGGTGCTGGTGGCGGTGCTGGCGCCGGTGCCGGTGTTGGTTCTGGCGTCGACTCGACCATCGTGGTGGCCGCCGCCCAGCGCGGCGAGGTCGTCCGCATCGAGGTGCGTGGGCCGTACGCCGGGGGAGACCCGGTGCACGAGCCGATCGTCCGGGGCATCGTGCGCGCGCACGGAGGCGTGCTGCAGACGCACGAGGTGCCGGGTATGGGCGGCAGTGCGTACGTTCTCGAGGTGCCGATCGGGGCGGCTACGGAGGGGGCCGGTACGGGGGCGGGCTCTACGGAGGCGGCGGGTTCGCCTTCTTCGCCCTCCCTGTCCTCTTCTTCAGCTCTGCCTTCCGGCGGCGCTCCCGGCAGTTCGGTCGTCGTGCCCGAGCAGGCTTCGGCCACCTCGGGCGGCGGGCGTCGGCGTGCCCGGCGGGCCTCGGTGGACTCCTTCTTGGACAGCGCTGTTCCGGGTGACGGGGACTCTGTTCCCGGGGGCACGGAGGGCGGCGGCCTGGAGACAGGTGGTGCTGGTGCGGCCACTGGTACGGGGCGGCGCAGGGGACGGCGTGCGGCCGAGGCCTCTCCGGAGAGCCTCGGCGGGTCCGTGGTCACCGGTCCGGGGACCGCTCTGACCACCGGTCCGGGTGGCGGTGCGGACGTCGGTCCGGGGAACGGTCCCGGAGCCGGGGGGCAGGCTTCGGAGACGTCCGGTGGCGCATCCGGCGGTGCTTCCGGTGGTGTCTCCGGAGGCGGTACGGGACGACGGCGCGGTCGGCCGAGTGCCGCCGAGGGTGCCGTGATGACGGCCGCCGAACACGCGGCCGGATCGGCGGCGTTGGGCGAGACCGTGCCGCCGCAGGGTGTGCCTGTCGCCGAAGGGGCGACCGGGCGCCGCGCCCGGCGGTCCGGTGAGCAGCACGCGCTGCCCGCGCTGGCCTCGGGCCCGTCGGAGGCCTCCGCCGCCGCCCCGGGCACGGGTGTCGAGCTCGCCGCGGTCGAGTCCGGACACGGTGACGCCGCCGCGCGGCCCACCGGGCGCCGGGCACGGCGCGCGCTGGCCGCCGCCAGGGAGCGGGCCGCCGCGGAGGAGGCGAACAGCGGGCGCGTCTTCGCGCTGCCGCCCGCCACGGCCGACCGCGTGCCGGAACAGGACGTCGCGGGGTACGCCGCCGGACACGTCCCGGGCCAGGAGTACGCGGCCGCGCAGGAGATCACCGGTCAGCACGGGGCGGCCGTTCACCCCGGGGACGACGACCACACGCCGCCGCAGCCCCACCCGGCGCAGGCCCCCACGGGCCGCCGCGCCCGCCCGGCGCCGGTGCCTGAGGCGGCGCCGCAGGTGCCGGGGGTCGCGCAGGGTCCTCGCGCTCCGCAGGTTCCTGGGGTCCCGCAAGGAACGCCCCCGGAGGGGACTCCCGCCGGGGTCCACAACCCGAATCCGATGGCGGCCCAGGCCGAGAGCCAGCCCCAGCCCCAGCCCCATCCGCACGCCCAGGTGCAGTCCCAGTCCCAGGCCCAGGCCCAGACTCCGAGGCGCCGTCGCGCCGGTGAGCCCGGCCCGCTGCCCGCACCGCAGCCGTGGCCCGACGGCACGACCCCGCCCGGCGGCGTGCCCGCTCAGGAAACCCCGCACTCCGGTGGCACCCCCGCGCACGGCATTCCGTCGCCCGCCCGGGGCACCGCCCTTCCGCCCGAGCACGGCCCGCAGGCCCGGGCGGCCCAGCCGCTGCCCGCCGAGGCCCCGGCCGGGGACCCCAACTCGACGCAGGGCCGCTCGATCAGCGTGCGCACCCTCGGGCAGGGCGTGCCGTTCGGCCAGCAGATCACCGAGCAGCAGCGCGGCCGACAGGGCGGCACAGCCGTACCCGCCCAGAACCAGCCCGGCCAGAGCCAGCCGAGCCAGAGCCAGCCGAGCCAGAGCCAGCCGAGCCAGAGCCAGCAGCCGCCGCGGAACGCCCGTATCCCCCAGGCACCCCAGGCGCCCCAGTCTCCGCGACCCCCGCTGCCGCCCCAGTCCCCGCAGCCCGGCCAGGCGGCCCCCGCCTCCCAACAGGGCCAGGCCCAGCCGCAATCGGCACCCGGCGCGGCACAGCAGGCCCCGTCGCCGTCCCAGTCGCAGACGCTCGGCGGTTCCGGGCGCCGGCGCCGGCTCGGCACGCCCCCCGACCCCACGGCCGACGAGCGCCCCGAGAACGCGGCGCGCCCGCAGCCGCCCCAGCCGCACACCCCGCCCCCGGGGCACCCCCAGCATCCGCAGCACCCCCAGTCCCGTATCGCGTCCACCACCGAGGGCACCGGACGGTCGTACGCGATCGGCGCGCCGGACGAGGACGCCGACGAGGGGCCGGAGCCGCTGGACGGTCCCGGCGGTGCCGTCGAGGTCGCGAACCGGCCCCAGCCGCAGCCGATGGACGACGAGTTGCCGCCCGAGCCGCTGGACAACCCGCGCCGTCTCCTGGTGTGGCCCGCGCCCGATGTCACCACGCAGCAGGCGCTGAGCGACCGCGGCTACCGCCCGGTGATCGTGCACTCGCGGGAGGAGGTCGACGCGCAGATCGCGGCGTTCCCCGCGGCACTCTTCGTCGACCCGCTCACCGGTCCGATCACGCGTACCGCTCTGCAGTCGCTGCGTCAGGCCGCCGTCGCCGCCGAGGTGCCGGTGCTCGTGACGGCGGGCTTGGGCCAGGCGACGCGCGAGGCGGCGTACGGCGCCGACCCCGCCGTACTCCTGAAGGCCCTCGCGCCGCGCGACAGCGAGCAGCACCCGCCCCGGGTCCTGCTCATCGAGGAGCACGAGGAGATCGCGCTCGCCCTGACCGCCACGCTGGAACGGCGCGGCATGCAGGTCGCCAGGGCCGAGAGCGACGCGGACGCGGTGACGCTCGCCGCGCAGATGCGGCCGAACCTGGTGGTGATGGACCTGCTGCAGGTACGCCGCCGCAGGGCCGGGATCGTCGACTGGCTGCGGGCGAACGGGCAGTTGAACCGCACCCCGCTTGTCGTCTACACCGCCGCCGTCGACGAGACGGACCTGCCGAAGCTCGCGGCGGGCGAGACCGTCCTGTTCCTCGCCGAGCGCTCCACCAGCAGCGAGGTGCAGAGCCGGATCGTGGACCTGCTGGCGAAGATCGGCACGAACTAGAAGGCCGACAGGCCCGTACGGGGCGGCGGCACGACCGGCTCAGGCGGTGATGCGCCGTACCGCCGCCTTGATGGAGGCGCGCAGCCGCTCGCGGTCGGCGTCCTCGTCGCCGACGAGGATCCGCCGCATCTGGGGCACGGCCGTGGACCAGCCGGCCAGCGCGACCACCATGAAGAGCAGGTGGGACGCGGGGACCTCGTCGCTGATGACCCCGCGGGCCTGGGCGTCGGCGAGGACGGCGACCTTGCGGTCGTAGTGGTCGCGGCGCTCCCGCTCGTCGGGGAGCTCCTCGGTGCCGTACTCGATGCCCTCCCAGAAGAGCAGGCGCAGCAGCTCGGGATGGGCGGCGTGGTAATCCATCAGCCGGTCCATCCAGCCGTCCATGTCGTCCGCGTCGACGGGGTTGGCGACGGCCATCTCCAGCATGCGCTTCTCCAGCACCTGCGTGAACAGCTCCGCCTTGTTGCCGAAATAGGCATAGATGAGCTGCTTGTTGGCCTTCGCCTCGCTCGCGATGCGGTCGATGCGGGCGCCCGCGATGCCGTACCGGGCGAATTCGGCGACGGCCGCCTCGAAGATCCGCGCCTTCGTGGCCTCGGGGTCTCTCACTGCCATGCGGACAGCGTATCGAACCCATTCGGGTAACCAACTGGTTGGTTGCTTGACAGGTCGACGAGACCGGACGCAGACTCTTTCCAACCAACCAGTTGGTTGCCAGTTGTCGCCCACTTCATGGAGCCCGTCCCCATGCCGACACCCCCGACATCCACGCCCTCCACCTCACCCACTTCCTCCACGTCACCCGGCCCGCCCCCGCCACCCACCGCTCCGCATCCCCTCCCCGTCCCGCACGGCGTCTTCCTCGTCCTCATCTCCGTCTGCAGCGCCGTGACGGCCGCGAACATCTACATAGCGGCGCCACTGCTCCCCCTGATCGCCCGTGACTTCGGCTCCACGCCGTCGGCCGTCGCGTGGGTCGCCTCGGTGGCCCAGTTCGGGTACGCGGCGGGGCTGCTGTTCTTCGCCCCGCTCGGTGACCGGGTCGACCGCCGCAGGCTCGTCGCGGTGCTCTCCGTGGTCGCCGCCGTGGCGCTGGGCGTGGGCGCGACCGCCTCCGGGGCCGCCGCGCTCGCCGCCGCCGTCCTGGTGGCCTCCACGGCGACGGTCGTGCCGCAGCTGCTCGTGCCGCTGGTCGCCGAGCGGGCGCCCGCGCACCGGCGGGCCAGTCATGTCGCGGCGGTCATAGCCGGCCTCTTCACCGGGATCGTGGCGGCCCGCGTCCTCGGCGGGCTCGCCGGGCAGGCCTTCGGGTGGCGTCGCGTCTTCGTGGGCGCCGCCGTCCTCACCGCGGTGCTCGGTCTGGCCTCGGCCCTCGTGCTGCCCGTCGAGCGCCGCCGCAGGACAGGCCCGCTCTTCGCCGGTCTCGCCCAACTGCCCGGGGTGGTGCGGGCCTCGGCCGATCTGCGGCGCGCCTGCGTACGCCAGGGCGGGATGTACGGGGCGTGGAGCGCGCTGTGGACCTCGCTGGCCCTGCTGCTCACCGAGAGCGGCGCGGACGGGTACGGCATGTCGACCGCCACCGCGGGCCTCTTCGGTCTCTTCGGACTCGCGGCCTCCGTCGTGGCACCGATCGCGGGCGGCCTCATGGACCGCTTCGGCGCCGCGAAGGTCATCTCGTACGCGTACAGGGCGGCGGCGATCTCCGTGCCGTTGTTCTGGCTCGGGGGCAGTGCTCTCTGGGCCCTGTGCGCCGGGGCGGTCGCCCTGCACATGGCGCTGGTCGCCAACCACGTCGCCAATCAGACGCTGGCGCTGACGACCACCTCGACGCCGGCGGTCGCCAACACCGCCTATGTGGTGGCCGGTTTCGCGGGCGGCGCGCTCGCCTCCGCCCTCGCGGGGACCGCCTTCACCCACTGGGGCTGGACGGGCGTGTGCGCGGTCGCCGCGCTCTGGCTCGTGCTCAGCTGGGCGACGACCGCGATACCGGGACGCCGGGCCGGCCGGAGGACCACCGGCAGCAAGACGGCCGCCTGACGCCCGGCACCAGCCCCGTCGTCCTAGCCCCCCCTCCCGTCCCCGGTCCCCAGCCCTCGCCCTCCGCCCCGCCTCCGTCAGAGTCGCGTGACGTCCAGCTCGCCGGCCGCGTACTGCCTGCGCAGCACCTTCTTGTCGAACTTGCCGACGCTGGTCTTCGGGACCGCGGGAATGACCGCCCAGCGCTCGGGGAGCTGCCACTTGGCCACGGTGCCCGCGAGGAAGTCGCGGAGCGCGGTGTAGTCGGTGGTCGCACCCTCCTTCAACACGACCGTGGCGAGCGGGCGTTCGCCCCACTTCTCGTCGGGGACGGCCACGACCGCGGCCTCGGCGACGTCGGGGTGGGACATCAGGGCGTTCTCCAGCTCGACCGACGAGATCCACTCGCCGCCCGACTTGATGACGTCCTTGGCCCGGTCGGTGAGGGTCAGGAAGCCGTCCGCGGTGATCACGCCGACGTCACCGGTCTTCAGCCAGCCGTCCTCGCTGAACTTGTCCTCGGGGCGGATGAGTTCGCCGCCCGCGCCGCCGTAGTAGGCGCCCGCGATCCAGGGGCCGCGCACCTCCAGCTCGCCGGCCGACTCGCCGTCCCATGGCAGGTGTTCGCCGTCGGGGCCGACCAGGCGGGCCTCGACCGAGGCGGGGAAGCGGCCCTGGGTGAGCCGGTAGCCGAACTCCTCGTCGGTGCCGACGGCGTGGGCCGGCGGGCGGGCGACCGTGCCGAGCGGGGACGTCTCGGTCATGCCCCAGGCGTGACAGACCCGCATGCCGAGCTGGTCGAAGGCCTCCATCAGGGAAGGCGGGCAGGCCGAGCCGCCGATGGTGACCTGGCCGAGCGAGCTGACGTCGCGCGGCTTGGCGGTGAGCTCGGCGAGCAGGCCCTGCCAGATGGTGGGGACGGCCGCCGCGTGCGTGGGCCGTTCCGCCTCGATCATCTCGGCGAGCGGCGCGGGCTGCAGAAACCGGTCCGGCATCAGCATGTTCACGCCCGTCATCAGGGTGGCGTGCGGCAGGCCCCAGGCGTTCACGTGGAACTGCGGGACGACGACCAGTGAGGTGTCGGCGTCCGTCAGACCCATCGACTGCGTCATGTTGACCTGCATCGAGTGCAGGTAGATGGAGCGGTGGGAGAAGACGACGCCCTTGGGGTCACCGGTGGTGCCGGAGGTGTAACACATGGCGGCCGCGGCACGCTCGTCCAGCTCGGGCCAGTCGTATGTGGTCGGCTTGCCGGCGATCAGGTCCTCGTACTCGTGCACCTGGGCGCGGGCGTCCGCCAGCAGGGAGCGGTCGCCGGGGCCGGAGACCACCAGGTGTTCGACGCTCGTCAGCTGCGGGAGGAGCGGGGCGAGGAGGCCGAGGAGGGAGCCGTTGACGATGACGACGCGGTCGGCGGCGTGGTTGACGATCCACGTCAGCTGGTCCGCGGGCAGCCGCAGGTTGAGGGTGTGCAGGATGGCGCCCATGCAGGGCACGGCGAAGTAGGCCTCGACGTGCTCGGCGTTGTTCCACATGAACGTCGCGACGCGTTCGTCGTCGGTGACGCCGAGGTCCTCGCGCAGCGCGTGGGCCAGCTGGGCCGTGCGCTCGCCGAGTTCGCGGTAGCTGCGGCGCTGTGGGGCACCGTCGCCGGTCCAGGTGATGACCTGCGACGACCCGTGCACGGTCATCCCGTGCCGGAGGATGCGGGTGACGGTCAGCGGTACGTCCTGCATCGTGCTCAGCACGGCGTCCTCCTGGGGCGACATCGCCTACGCGGCAGTAAGGGTTGCGCTGATTCTGCGCGCATACCGCTCGGTATGTCACTACTCCAGAGGATGATCGATCATCGACCGCGTCCCGGCACGTCCCCGGTGCACCGCCCCCGTGGCGGTCAGCGGACCGGCGTCAGCTCCGGGTCCTCGCGGAGCTTGCCGAGCGCGCGCGAGACCGCGCTCTTGACGGTGCCGATGGACACCCCGAGCACCTCGGCGGTCTGGGCCTCGCTGAGGTCCTCGTAATACCTGAGGACGACCATCGCCCGCTGCCGCGCCGGCAGCTTCGTGATGGCACGCCACATCGCGTCGCGCAGCACCTGCTGCTCGGCCGGGTCCCCGGTCGGCGCCACGTCGGGCTCCGGCAGCTCGTCGCACGCGAACTCGTCGACCTTGCGCTTGCGCCACTGGGAGGTGCGCGTGTTCAGCAGCGCCCGGCGGACATATCCGTCGAGCGCGCGGTGGTCCTCGATCCGGTCCCACGCGACATACGTCTTGGTGAGAGCGGTCTGCAGCAGGTCCTCGGCATCGCTCGGGTTCGCGGTCAGCGAGCGGGCGGTGCGCAGCAGTACGGGCTGGCGGGCCCGTACGTAGGACGCGAACGACGGATACGCAAAGGGCCCGGCGGCCCGCGTCGGACCCGGCCGCCGCGTCGCGGCCTTCGATGCGCTGGTGCACACGGACACCATGGATGCGGTCATGGCTCCACGCTAGAAGCGCCCCCTACTTCTGCGGATCGGCCGCAGGTCCCGAAGCGATGTCCGCCTCAGGTTGTACGAGTGGGGCCGGCTCCACCTCCTACAGGTGGAGGGGAGGGGGCGCCCCCCTGAGGGTTCGCCCCCGAGAACGGGCGGTGGGTGACCGCCCGCCGGCTAGCCGATGCGGGCCACCGGTGCGTGCATCTGGTTGCGGTCGATCACGAGCGTGCGCCCGCCGTGCCGCTCCTTCACGTCCCCCGCGTACTGGTGGATACGCCGGGCCGGCTGCCAGGCGCCGCGGGCGAGAGCGGGCTCACCGGCGAGGTTGGGCTTGGTGTGCCAGCGCGCGAACCACATGACCGACGGCAGGTCCCGCACGCCGGCCCGCCGGGCCTTCTCCATGTGTGCCACGCCGGAGTCGGCGCTGCTGTAGAAGCCGGGGAGGTAGCCGGAGCCGCGCACCGTGCGGTTCCAGGAGCGGATGAAGGCGAGGGTGGTGACGGCACAGCTCTTCTGGCCGTAGGAGTACGCCTCCATGTCGAGGTAGAGCGGGCTGCCCTTTTGGAGGCCCATCGCCTTGGCCGCGCGTACCGCATCGCGCCCTTCCTGCTGCCCCCGGCCCCAGGGGTACCGGCCGATGGGGACGTGCTTCTTGTTCTTCGCTGTGACACACGGCGACTGGGAGCCGACGTAGATCGGCAGGACCCGCCAGCCCATCCGCTGCACCGCGCGCATCCAGGCGTGGTTCAGGTACCGCTGGTTCTTGCAGGCCCGGCCGCGGCCCGCGTAGTAGACGCCGATGGCGCGGTAGCTGGACTCCCGCCAGCGCCGCATCGTGTCGGTGGACGGGGTGATGCAGGTGTCGAAGGCCCGGCCGTCGAACGTCGACACCTTGGCGGACGCCTGTGCTCCGGGCCGCGCGGGCCGCTCGGCCGCGGTGCCCGGGAGCGACGCCGACAGGTCCGCGGTCAGGGCGGTCAGGACGAGGACAAGTCCAATGATCAGCTTTCTGAGACGCATAGGGCGAGTGAACGGCCCCGACCGTGCGACACGGCCGGGACACGCGACGCGTTCAGCCGTCCGACCCCAGAATCAGCCCCGATGTGGGGACACCGGTGCCCGCCGTGACCAAGATGCGCGCGGCGCCTGGTATTTGGTTCACGGACGTGCCTCGCACCTGCCGGACGGCTTCCGCTATGCCGTTCATCCCGTGCAGATAGGCCTCTCCCAGCTGTCCGCCGTGCGTGTTCAGGGGGAGCCGCTCCTCGGCGACGAAGCCCGCGCCCTCCCCGGGCGGGCAGAAACCGAACTCCTCCAGCTGCATCAGCACGAACGGCGTGAAGTGGTCGTAGAGGATCGCGACGTCGATGTCGGCCGGGGCCAGCCCCGAGGTGCGCCACAGCTGCCGGGCCACCACACCCATCTCGGGCAGCCCGCTCAGGTCGTCGCGGTAGAAGCTGGTCATCTGCTCCTGCGCCCGGCCCGCGCCCTGGGCCGCCGCCGTGATCACGGCGGGTGGATGGGCGAGGTCGCGGGCCCGCTCCACGCTCGTCACGACGATCGCCTGGCCGCCGTCCGTCTCCTGGCAGCAGTCCAGGAGCCGCAGCGGTTCGACGATCCAGCGCGAGGCGGCGTGGTCCTGGAGCGTGATCGGTTTGCCGTGGAAGTACGCGGCGGGGTTGGTCGCCGCGTACTTCCGGTCGGTGACGGCCACGTGGCCGAAGACGTCCGGCGTCAGGGCGTACGTATGGAGATAGCGCTGGGCGGCCATCGCCACCCAGGAGGCCGGGGTCAGCAGGCCGAACGGCAGCGCCCAGCCGAGCGCGGCCCCCTCGGCGGACGGCTCGCGGCGCTGCACCCCGGAGCCGAACCTGCGGCCCGAACGTTCATTGAAGGCGCGGTAGCAGACGACGACTTCGGCCACACCCGTCGCCACCGCGAGGGCCGCCTGCTGGACGGTGGCGCAGGCCGCCCCGCCGCCGTAGTGGACGCGGGAGAAGAAGGACAGCTCGCCTATGCCGGCCGCCTGGGCGACGGTGATCTCCGGGCTGGTGTCCATGGTGAACGTGACCATGCCGTCGACGTCGGCGGGGGTGAGCCCGGCGTCGTCGAGGGCGGCGCCCACCGCCTCCACGGCCAGCTTGAGCTCGCTGCGCCCGGAGTCCTTGGAGAACTCCGTCGCGCCGATGCCGACGACGGCGGCCCGGCCGCCGAGACTGTCGCGCGTCCGGACACTCATGCGGCGCCTCCCGCGGGGACGGTCACCGTGACGGTGCCGGTGACGTGGTTGCCGATGCCGTTGGCGCCGACGATCCTGACGATGGCCGTCTCGCCGCCGGCCGTGGCCTCTACCCGCTCGACGGCCCCGGTCAGCACCATGGTGTCGCCCGGGTAGTTGGGCGCACCGAGTCTGATCGCCACCTTGCGCAGGACGGCGGTGGGGCCGAAGTGGTCGGTGACGTACCGGCCGACGAGACCGTTGGTCGTGAGGATGTTCATGAAGATGTCGGGGGAGCCCTTGGCCTTGGCCAGCTCCGTGTCGTGGTGCACGTCCTGGTAGTCGCGGGACGCGATGGCCCCGGCGACGATCAGGGTGCGGGTGATCGGGATCTCCAGCGGCGGCAGCTCCTCGCCCTCTGTCATGCCGTCTCCCCCTCGGCGATCAACTCGCCAAGCTCTTCGAGGACTTCGCTTCCACAGCCCAGATACGCGTCCAACTGCCGCCCCCACAGGAAGTGCCGGTGTACGGGATGGTCGAGGTCGGCGCCGGTGCCGCCGTGCAGATGCTGGCCGGTGTGCACCACGCGGGTGCCCGCCTCCGACGCCCACCAGGCGGCGGTGAGCGCGTGCGTGCCGTACGGCAGGCCGGTGTCGCGGCGCCAGGCGGCCTCGTACGCCGTGACGCGGATGGCCTCGGTGTCCATGTGGGCGTCGGCCGCGCGCAGTTGGACGCCCTGCTTGGCGGCGAGGGGGCGGCCGAACTGCTCCCGCTCGTTCGTATGGGCCACCGCCCTCGCCAGGGACCCCGCGCACACGCCGGCCTGCAACCCGGCGAAGGCCGTGCGTGCACCGGCCAGCACGTCCTCGTACGCGCCGGGCCCGCCCAGCCGCTCCCCGGGGGTCCGGTCGAGGACGAGCCGTCCCGCCGACCAGGGCGCGGTCAGCTCGACCGGCTCCACCCGCGCGTCCGCCACCCGCACCAGCCACAGGCTCCGGTCGGCCGCCGCCACCAGGACCCATGTGGCATCCCGCAGCCAGGGCACCCACGGCACCGTGCCGCTCAGCTCCCCCACGAGGGAGGAGGCGACCGCGGAGGTAGTGCCCGCTGACGTGGTGCCCGCTGAGGAGTCGACCGCAGAGGGGGCGACCGCAGAGGGGGCGACTGCGGAGACGGTGACCGCTGAGGGGGCGACCGCTGAGCCGGTGACCGCTGAGCCGGTGCCCGCAGAGGTAGTGCCCGCTGAGCCGGTGACCGCAGAGGGGGCGACTGCGGAGACGGTGACCGCTGAGGAGTCGACCGCTGAGCCGGTGGCCGCAGAGCCGGTGACCGCAGAGGAGGCGACCGCAGAGCCGGTGCCCGCAGAGGTAGTGCCCGCTGAGCCGGTGACCGCAGAGGAGGCGACCGCTGAGGCGGTGACCGTGGACCGGGCCGGGAAGGCCCCCGTCGCCACCTCGCTCCCCATGCCGGAGCCCGGGCAGCAGCCGGTCCCGCTGCTCGCGCGTGCCGTGCGCGGCCACCGCGAGCAGGCCGTAGACACAGCTCGCCGCGAACGGGACCTGCGCCGTGGTCCGCCCCTGCTCCTCCAGGAGCAGCACTAGGCCGAGCAGGCCGACGTCCTCCACCGCGCCCGGCAGGCCCGCCGCGCACAGCGCCTTCCACAGCTCGGGGTCCGACCCCGTCCCCGCCGCCGCGAGCCGCGCGGGGGTGGCGAGGTCGGCGAAGATCTCCGCGGCGAGAGCGCGGGCCGCCGCCTGCTCCTCCGTGGGCGTGAAGTCCATGTCAGACCTCGCCCCCCGCCGCGCCGTCGAGGGCCCGGAACACCGGCAGCTCCACCTCCGGGTCCACGCGCTGGAACGCGAGCCGGACCGGCATCCCGATGCGCACCTTGTCGTACGGCACGCCGGTCACATTGCTGATGATCCGCACGCCCTCCGCCAGCTCGACGAGCCCCACGGCATAGGGCGGGTCGAAGGCGGGGAACGGCGGGTGGTGCATCACGACGTACGAATACAGCGTGCCCTCGCCGCTCGCCTCGACCGTGTCCCACTCGGGCGATCCGCAGGCATTGCACCCCGGCAGCCAGGGGAAGCGGAGCCGGCCGCAGCCGGTGCAGCGCTGGATCAGCAGGCGGTGCTGGGCGACGCCCTCCCAGAACCCGGCGTTGTCGCGGTTGACGACGGGGCGGGGGCGGGCGCCCTTCGGTCTCTGCCGGGCCGGGGCGTACTTCAGGATGCGGAAGCGGTGGGTCCCGGCGATCTTCCCGGCGACGCGGACGTCCATCCGCGTCGTGACGAAGTGGCCCGTCCCCAGCTTGGTCGTCTTGCGCTCCGAGACCGACTCGATCACCGCCTCGAAGGTGATCTCGTCGCCGGGCCGCAAAGCCCGCAGATACTCCTGCTCGCAGTCGGTGGCGACCACCGAGGTGTACCCCGCGCCGTCGAGCAGCGCGAACAGCTCGTCGTGGGCGCGGAAACGCCCGCCGTTGGCGGAGAGGCCGCCCATCGTCCAGGCCTGCAGCATCGTCGGGGGCGCCACCGCGTCCGCGCCCGCATACGCGGGGTTCGTGTCGCCCATCGCCTCGCACCAGTGCCTGATCATGGGCCGGTTGACCGGGTCCTTGCCGCGCCCCGCCTCCTCCGCCGCCCGACCCTCGAACGCCTTCAGCTCCTCGTACGGAATGTCCTTCATCGTCGTCCCCTCCGCATGCCGAGCCGCATCGTCGCGACGATCTCGCGCTGCACCTCGCTCACCCCGCCCCCGAACGTGTTGATCTGCGCCGCCCTGTTCATCCGCTCCAGCTCGCCGGAGCCGCACGCCCCCGGTGAACCGGCCCGGACCAGTCCCGCCTCGCCCGTGATCTCCTGACACATTCGGTACACCACCACCGCGGATTCGGTTCCCATGAACTTCACGCCGCTCGCGTCCCCCGGCGGTGGCGCGCCGGCCCCCACATCGCCCACAAGACGCCAGCTCAGCAGGCGTGTCGCCGCCAGCCGGGCGTGCGCCTCGGCCAGCCTCGATCGAATCCACGGCGCGTCAACACGGCGTTCACCCGTCACCGGATCGGGGGTGCGCGCCCGGGCCAGGGCCGCCGCGTAGAAGTCCTCCGCCTGCATGCCGATCGCGGCGAGCGCCACCCGCTCGTGGTTGAGCTGGTCGGTGATGAGGCCCCAGCCGCCGTTCTCCTCCCCGACGAGGTTCGCGGCGGGCACCCGGACGCCGTCGTAATAGGTGGCCGTCGTCGTCAGCCCGCCGACGGTCTCGATCGGCGTCCAGGAGAAACCGGGCGCGTCGGTCGGCACGAGCAGGATCGAGATGCCGCGGTGCTTGGGGGCATCCGGGTCGGTGCGGCAGGCCAGCCAGATCCAGTCGGCGTTCTGCGCGTTCGAGGTGAAGATCTTCTGCCCGTCGATCAGCCAGTCGCCGCCGGGTGGCCGGTCATGGCCGGTGAACCGGTCATCGCCGTCCGCGCCCGCGCCTATGCCCGCACCCGCGCCACCGACCCGTACCGCCCTGGTCCGCAGTGACGCCAGATCGGTCCCGGCGGACGGCTCGCTGTAGCCGATCGCGAAGACGAGGTCGCCGCTGAGGATGCGGGGCAGGAAGGCGGCCTTCTGCTCCTCGGTGCCGTGCTTCATGAGGGTCGGCCCGACGGTGTTCAGGGTGACCATCGAGACCGGGGCGCCGGCCCGGTAGGCCTCGTCGAAGAAGACGAACTGCTCGTCGGGGCCGCGCCCTTGGCCGCCGTACTCGACGGGCCAGCCGAGGCCGAGCATGCCGTCGGCGCCGATGCGCCGCAGCAGACGGCGCTGCCCGGGCCCGTCCGCGCCGTCGGGCGGCCCTTCGGGCATCACGTCGCGGAAGTACGCGCGCAGTTCGGCGCGGAGTCGGCGCTGGCGTTCGGTGGGGGCGAGGTGCACGGGGGCGGCCTCTCCGTCTTCGTACCGACAAGGGTTTCTGACTGTCCGTCAGATGCCGCCACGGTGTCAAGAGATCACCCGGCATCGGCCGCCGCGGTCGACGGCCGGCGGCACGGGCCGACCGCACGGAGCCGCCCCGAACACACCTGTGCGGCGGCGCCGAAGCACCGCCGCACAGAGCGTCACACCCCACGTCCCACGCCCCTTCGAGCCGTCCCGAGCGGCTCAAAGGGCCGCCGGATCACCAGAGTTCGGTGAAGTTGACCGCGATGTTCTCGTTCGACTGGTGGATCGCCGTGAACGCGGACCCGTTCACCTGGGCGGTGTTGCTCTGGTTGGAGGCGCCGTTGCCGACGGCCTGCTGCTGGGTCGTGGACGAGTTGCCGTTGTTGTTGTGGCCCACGCCACTGCCGGTCACCGTCGCCACGCCCGCGTTCGATCCGTTGTCCGCGAAGGAGCCGTTGTCGGCCATCGCCACGCCCGAGAAGAGGGCCGCGGCCAGCGGCACGGCGGCGGCAGCGGCGATGATGCGGGCGGTACGGATGCTTGCCATGTCATTTCCTCCAGAGCAGGAGGTACGCACCGGCATGGGGCCGGCGGGTACCGGAAGTACGGCTTGTCCCAAGGCAGTTGGCCGACCGCCTCGGAGTGCTGCACGACGTCGCGAGTCCAGAGTTGCCCACCGAATCCCCGGCGAACCACCCTGGAAGCCCCGATTCCCCCGCAAGCGTGATGACATGTCGATAAACGCGCTTCACGCCCCCTCGGTCCCGGTTCGGTCCCGCGTGAGCGGCGTCGAAACGCAGCTCAGACCAGGCGCCGCACGGGGTGAAGCGTTCCGCCTGGCCGCCGCGACGACCCCCGCGAAGGGGGGCGCCGCCCCCTTCCGTACCGCACCCCCCACCCCGGCGGGCCGCCCCCTCTTCCCTTCTTCGAACGTGTGTACGAAAATGAAGTCATGGCCCCCACCGACCGCCATGCCCCCGGAGACCACGCCACCGGCGACCACAGCACCGATGACCACAGCACCGGCGACCAGCCCACCTCGAGCCGGACCACTGGTGACCAGCCCACCTCTGGCCGGACCACCTCTGACCGGACCACTGGCGACCAGGCAGCTGGTGACCGGACCGCTGGTGACCCCGTCACCGCCGACCGCCGCGCCGCCGCCCTAGCGCTAGCCCACGCGCTGTCCGCCGCCGAGCGGGGCCTCGCCGTGATCCCGCTCTCCCGCACCAAGCTCCCCGCCGTGCGCTCCCCCCACCACGACGCCCCTCCACCGACCCCCTGCCACGGCGAATGCGGCCGCCCCGGCCACGGCGTGTACGACGCGACGACCGACCCGCGCCGCATCCGGGAGCTCTTCGCCGCCGCCCCCTGGGCCACCGGCTACGGCATCGCCTGCGGGCTGCCCCCGCACCACCTCATCGGCGTCGACCTGGACACCAAGTCCGGTACGAACGCCCCGGCCGCCCTGCGCGAACTCGCGCTGCGCCACCTCTTCACCATCCCCGAGACCGTCGTCGTGACCACCCCGAGCGGCGGCCGCCACATCTGGCTCGCGGGCCCCGCCCACACCGTGATCCCCAACTCGGCCGGGCGGCTCGCCCCCGGCATCGACATCCGCGGCGCGGGCGGCTACCTCGTGGGCCCCGGCTCCCGCACCGAACACGGCGTCTACAGCACCGTGCCCGGCACCGCCCACCTGCCGCCCGCGCCCTGCCCGCCCGCCCTCCTGCGCCTGCTCACACCCCCGCCGCGCGCCCAGCACGCCGCACCGCACCACCCCGCCGGAGGCGCACCGGCCGGCCACCCGGAGGCGGTGGCCCAACGCGGCCAGGGGCTCGTCCAGTTCGTCCTCGCGGCGCACGAGGGCCAGCGCAACACGCGCCTGTTCTGGGCCGCCTGCCGCGCCTACGAGAACGGCATCGGCGAGGCACTGGCCCCGCAACTCGCCGACGCCGCCCTCCGCGTCGGCCTCGGCGAGCACGAGGCCCACTCGACGATCGCATCGGCGGCCCGCCTGACGGGCCACGCCTGATGGGCCGCACCTGACGGGCCACGCCTGACGGGCCACGCCTGGCCGCACCCCGCGCCCCTCCCATCCGCGTCTGCGTCCCCCGAATGGACGGCACGAACGTGTCCGGCGGCAGGGGCGGGCGTTGATCACGCAGGCGCCCGACAGGTGTGCTGCTCCTCTGCCGGAGCGACGTCGTGTTGTGTGTGGCCCGGCGGGGCGCCTTTGACAGGCACGTACTCAAGGAGAACAAGCATGTCCGCAATGAAGAAGACGACCGCTGTCGTACTGGGCACCGGTGCCCTCGTCATGGGCGGCGCCGGCCTGGCCGCCGCCGACGCCGGTTCCCAGGGTGCTGCCCTGAACTCGCCCGGTGTCATCTCGGGCAACGCCATCCAGGTGCCGATCCACATCCCGGTGAACGCCTGCGGCAACACCGTCGACATCATCGGCCTGCTCAACCCGGCCTTCGGCAACACCTGCGCCAACGACTGATCAGGCGCGTCACGCCGTAGGGCAGACCGACAGAGAGGGCGCGATCCCCACCGGGATCGCGCCCTCTCCGCTCATCTCCTCATCTCCGACCACTCCTCGACCAACTACGCCCGCCTCCCCGAAGGCTTCCGGCACCGGCACGTCAATCCGTTCACGAGCCCGCGGCATCGTCCCCTCGTAATACTCGTGCTACTCGTAATCCGTTGTACGAAGGGCCCCGAGATGTCATAACCTGGTCAGGCTTCTGATCCGGGGTCTCGGTGGCAGTCGCCGGACTTTCTGTTCCTTCTGCGTCGATCTTGAGGTGACGTCCTATCAACCAGGCCATGTAGCCGTCCGCGTTCCCCACGTGCTGTCTTGTCGCACGTGTGCGGGGGCGGACGTCGCGCTGGTCTGAGTTGCGTCGCCCCGCAGTTTTCTGTCTCTTTCTGTCTTTCCCGGGTGCAGCTCTGCCGTCTGCCCCGGGTTTCGTGGCTTTCCGGCCCCGGTGCGGCTTTCGGCAGGGCTCCCCCGATTCCTTTGGAACAGGAGTTCCCGTCGTGTCTTCCTCCGCGCTCGATGACGAGCCGCAGCACACCACCAAGTCCCCGGCCCGCCCAGCGCCCGGATCGTCGAAGATGGGCCTGGCCGCCTGGGTCGCCCTCCTGGTGCTCCTGGGCGCCGAGCTGATGGACATGATCGACCAGTCGGTCGTCCTCACCGCCCTGCCCGCCATCCAGGAGTCCACCGGCGCCGGACCGGACATGGTGCAGTGGCTGACCACCGGTTATTCGCTGCCCATCGCCGTCGGGCTGATCACCGGTGGACGCCTCGGCGACCTCTACGGCCGGCGCAGGATCCTGCTCATCGGCACCCTCGTGTTCACCGCGGCCTCGCTGCTGTGCGGCCTCGCCGCCGGACCGGGTGTGCTGATCGCCGCCCGCGCGCTCCAGGGCGTGGGGGTGGCCGTGATGATCCCGCAGATCCTGGCCACCCTTCATGTCACCTTCGAGGGACAGAACCGCAGCAAGGTCTTCGGCCTGTACGGGGCCGTCATGTCGCTCGCCAATGTCCTGGGCCCGGTGATGGGCGGTCTGCTGACCGAGGCGGATGTGTTCGGGATGTCCTGGCGGCCGATCTTCCTGGTCAACGTGCCCGTCGGCCTCGCCGTGATCCTCCTGGGACGCAGGTTCATCCCCGAGTCGACCGGGCAGCGGGCCGACCGGCTCGACCTCACCGGCATGCTGCTGTCCGCGCTGGCCACTGTCCTGATCGTCTTCCCGCTCACCGAGGGGCATCTGCACCACTGGCCGCTGTGGTGCTTCGTCCTGCTCGCCGCGGGCGTTCTCGTCCTCGGCGTCTTCCTGCGCCACCAGCGGCGCAAGCAGGGCAACGGACCCCTCGTGACCCTGTCCCTCTTCCGGAGCCGGCAGTTTTCCGGCGGCATGGCCGCGCAGCTGATGCACGGCCTGCTGTGCGGGCTGTTCTTCATGACCTGGACGCTCTACCTCCAGCGCGGCCTTGGCATGAGCCCCTTCCATGCGGCCCTGGCCTTCGTGCTGCTCTCCCTCGGAGAGCTGGGCGGCGCGACGGTCGTGGCGAAGAGCGGCGGGCGCTTCGCCCGCCGGCTGCCGCAGACGGGCGCTCTCGTCGCGCTCGCCGCGATGGCCGCCTACGCGCTCCAGATCGACGCGGGCCAGGCGGGTCTGACCCTGCCGGCGATGACCGCTCCGGTGGTACTGATCGGGTTCGGCCTCGGCCTGGTCGGCGGCCCGCTCGCCGACATGTCGCTGGCCGGGGTCCCCCACGAGGACGCCGGGTCGGCCTCGGGCCTGTTCAACACCGTCATGCACCTGGGCATCGCCCTCGGTACCGCGCTGACCGCTCTGGTGTTCTTCGCCACCACCGGCGGCTCGTTCGACGCGGGGCTCAACCGCGACGCGTTCATCACCGTGCTGTGGTGGACCGGCGGCCTCCTCGCCCTCCTGTGGGCCCTGATGTTCTGCCTGCCCAGGCGGGCGAACTGACGCGCCAGGCTTCCGCCGGGACGGGGGGCCTGGCCCACCCACGATGCACACATGGCCAGGTCGGCGTGGCGGGGCGACCTGGCCATGATCTGCCGGCAGCAGCCGGGCGGCGGTGGTGGCCGTAGTGGCGGTCCGCCTGGGTGAGCGGGTGTCAGCAGGTGCGTCCGACGTAGTGGGCGCCCTGGATCTTGCTGGCAGATCCCAGCCAGGTCGTGCCCGGGGCCACGCACCGCTCATAGTCGGGTGCCAGGGCGACCCTGACCTGGATGACGACGCGCGAACCGTCCGAGGTGCAGTGGTTGTAGTAGGCGTCGGAGTGGGTCTCGTAGAAGCCACAAGGGCCGGCTGTGGCGGTGCTCGCGTCGGCGGTCGCCGCTCCGAGAGGGGTGAG
Source organism: Streptomyces sp. NPDC037013 (assembly GCF_055607265.1). Taxonomy (NCBI): domain Bacteria; kingdom Bacillati; phylum Actinomycetota; class Actinomycetes; order Kitasatosporales; family Streptomycetaceae; genus Streptomyces; species Streptomyces sp. NPDC037013. The sequence continues at coordinate 123,575 of NZ_JBVJRV010000006.1, forward strand.
GAGGAGCGCGGCCGTGCCGAGGGCGCTGGTCACCAGATGGCGCATACGCAAGGGAAACTCCAGGTCACTGAGGAGACGCCCGCCAAGTCCTGATGCCTGTCGGGTCGTCGTGGTGCGATGGGGGGTTGCCCGCCGATCGGCCCTGGCAGTCACCGCGGCGGCCCGGTCACCCAGAGGATCGTTTCTCCACTGAGCCGAACGGGGCGGGGGTGAGGAAGCGGCCCGGTAACGGGAGTTGAGTACCGGCCCACCAGCACGGGCGGTAGGTTCCACAAGGGCGTCGGCCCGACGCATCACCGTGCACCCGACCGCGAAGAAGAGGGTCACCAGCGCCTGTTCAGGATCGGACGGTACGTCGGACCGGTCGCAGTCGACACCGGCCCACGAAAAAGGGTGCCTCTCAGTGAGAGGCACCCTTTTGGCCGGCGTCTGCGCCGGACTGCCGCGGTGGGTGTGGGATTTGAACCCACGGTGACATCGCTGCCACGACGGTTTTCAAGACCGTTCCCTTAGGCCGCTCGGGCAACCCACCCCGCGCCGTCCACCGGAAACGGGATCAGGACGGCGCGGGGACAAGACTAGCGGGTCAGCTGTCGCCCTTGCGCTGGCCCAGGGTCACGTCGACCGTGCGTTCCTTGCCGTCGCGCTCGAAGGTGATCTTGACCGTGTCGCCGGGCTTGTGTGTCCAGATCTGGCCGATCAGGGTCGGGCCGCTGTCGATCGCCATGTCGTCCAGCTTCGTGATGACGTCACCGGGCTTGAGGCCGGCCTTGTCCGCCGGGCCGTTCGGGGTGATCGGCTCGGTGCCGCCCGCGCTGCGCGGGCTGATCGTCGCGCCGGCGCCCTCCTGCTGCAGGGAGACCGAGGCGCCGATCACGGGGTAGACGGGCTTGCCGGTCCTGATCAGCTGCTGGGCGACCTGCTTCGCCTGGTTCACCGGGATCGCGAAGCCCAGGCCGATGGAGCCGGACTGGCCGCCTCCGCCGAGGCCGCCGCCGCTCTCCGCGGGCTTGATCGCGGAGTTGATGCCGATCACCGCGCCGCGCGCGTCGAGGAGCGGGCCGCCGGAGTTGCCTGGGTTGATGGAGGCGTCGGTCTGCAGGGCGCTCATGTACGAGCTCTTGCCGCTCTGGCCGCCGTCGCTCGAGGTCACCGGGCGGTTCTTGGCGCTGATGATGCCGGTGGTGACGGTGTTCGACAGGCCGAAGGGGGCGCCGATGGCGATCGTCGGATCGCCGACGGCCACGCGGTCGGAGTTGCCGAGGGCGAGCGGCTTCAGGCCCTCCGGGGCGTTCTTGAGCTTGATGACCGCCACGTCGTACCCCTCGGCGCGGCCGACGACCTCGGCGGCGTACTTCTTGCCGTTCGAGAACGTCACCTGGAGCTTGCCGCCCTCGGCGGCCGACGCCACCACGTGGTTGTTGGTGAGGATGTGGCCCTGCTTGTCGTAGACGAAGCCGGTGCCCGTGCCGCCCTCGCCGCCGCCGCTCTGCGCGTCGATGGTGACGACGCTCGGCAGCGCGTCGTTCGCGGTCCTCGCGACCGAGCCCGGGTCGCGCTTCAGGTCGGCGGGGGTGTCCGCCGCCGAGACGGTGGTCGAGCCCGTGTCGTTGTCGTCGCGCTCGGCCGCCCAGTAGCCGACGCCGCCGCCGATGCCGCCCGCGAGCAGGGCGGCGGCGAGCACCGCGGCGACCAGGCCGCCGCGCCGGCCGCCCGGCTTCGGCTCCTGCGGGTGGTACGAGGCGCCCCACCCCGACCCGGAGCCGCCGCCCGCGGCGTAGGAGGGGACGGCGGGCGGGGCGGGCGGCGGCCAGTGACCGGCGCCGGAGGCGCTCTGCGGAGCCCCCGCGGAGGCGTGCGCGTGGGCGGGGTGGGCGCCCTCGTGGGCCGGCTGCCCGGGAGAAGCGGGGGTGGCCGAAGAGTCTGGGGCGGCCGCGCCGGGGGCGTTCCCGGCGGCGCTCCCGGAGGTGGGGCCGGTGGCAGTGGATTCGGCAGGAACAGCGGGAGCGTCCACCGGCGCAGGGGGCACGGACGGGGCCTCGGGTACCGCGTTGCCCTCGTTCTCGGTGCTCACAGCTCTTCTCCTCGGTCCATGCTGTCGATGCGGTCGTTGGTGTCTTCGCGGTCGTCGCGTGTGTCGGGGTCGTCGCGTGCGTCGCGTGCGGTGTCGGTCACGGCCCGGCCGTGCCGACCGCGGGTCTGTCGCCTGTGCTCGTCTGTACGCATCTGCCTGCAGTCAGCTTTTCCCATGGGTCGTTAGGGCACCATAAGCCGAGCCTGTGTGTCCGGCCGCCCCGGCGGGCACCGTCCGGCGAGCCGTCGGGTACCCCGTGATGGCACCATGACGCGGTGACCCTCGCACGACAGCACCAGATCCAGGTCGTCGCCCACCGCGGAGCCTCCGAAGACGCTCCCGAGCACACGCTGGCCGCGTACAGGAGAGCGGTCGACGACGGCGCCGACGCCCTCGAATGCGACGTACGGCTCACCGCGGACGGCCACCTCGTGTGCGTACACGACCGGCGCGTCAACCGTACGTCGAACGGCCGCGGAGCCGTCTCCGCCCTCGAACTCGCGGATCTCGCCGCGCTGGACTTCGGCTCCTGGAAGAAGCACCACGGCGAGGCCGAGGAGGGGCCGGACTGGGAGGGGTCGGCGGGTGAGGGGTCGAGGAGGGAGGACACCTCCGTCCTGACCCTGGAGCGGCTGCTCGAGCTGGTGGCCGAAAGTAATGCGTCGGGGCGCCGTGTGCGGCTGGCGATCGAGACGAAACACCCCACCCGCTGGGCGGGTCAGGTGGAGGAGCGGCTGCTGCTGCTCCTCAAGCGCTTCGGTCTGGACGCGCCCTCCTCCGCGGAGGCCTCGCCGGTACGGGTCATGAGCTTCTCGGCGCGTTCGCTGCACCGCGTGCGGGCCGCGTCCCCGACGCTGCCGACCGTCTACCTGATGCAGTTCGTCTCACCGCGCCACCGCGACGGCCGCCTCCCCGAAGGCGTGCGCATCGCAGGCCCCGGCATGCGGATCGTGCGCAGCCACCCCTCGTACATCGCCAAACTGAAACGCGCGGGACACCAGGTGCACGTGTGGACGGTGAACGAACCCGAGGACGTCGAACTCTGCGCCGAACTGGGTGTCGACGCGATCATCACCAACCGCCCCAAGCAGGTTCTGACCCAACTGGATCGTCTGGGACTCCGTTAACAGCCGTTACAGGGTGTGCCCCGGCGCGTTCGGTCCGTATTCGATCGTTACGAGTGCGTCACCGGACGTGGATTGGCCGGTTTCCGGTCCAGTCCATTGGGGCATCCACACCGTGGCGTGGGGCGAAGGAGGTCTCGGGGGTGGCGTTGGTGGTGGCACGGGAGGTGCCCACGTCGTCGAGCATGGCCGTACCCCATGGCCCTGCGGGCGTGGGGGAAGCAAGACACCGGATGCGTGATCAGTTGCGCATGAGCGGAGTCTCGGAGTCGGTCGTCGACGATGCCGTACTGGTCCTGTCCGAGCTGCTCAGCAACGCCTGCCGGCACGGCAGGCCGCTGGGCCGCGGGATGGTCGGCGACGGAGACGTACGGGCGGCATGGCACGTCGACAAGACGGGCCGGCTCACGGTCGAGGTGACGGACGGCGGCGGCCCGACCCGCCCGGTCCCCGCCACCCCATCGGTCACGGCGCACGGCGGCCGCGGCCTCAACATCATCACGGCGCTCGCCGACACCTGGGGCGTCCGCGACGACGTGCACGGCGAGGTCACCGTCTGGGTCGTACTCGAAGCCGGGCACCACCACGAGGATTTCGCTACGCGCGTCGCCGCGCCGTCGGCGGCCGCGATATCCGAGCTCGGCATCGGGGACCCCTTCGACGACCTGGACTGACCGGTGCCCCGGGGCCGGGCCGCCGGGGGACGGGCACGGCGGCCGCGCGGGAACACGTCCCGACCGTCCCCGTGCCAACGGCTAGGCTCGCGCCCGTACGCAAGAGAGCCGCAGCCGGGAGACACCCAAGATGGCCAAGAAGCGCCCGCAGACCAAGGGCAAGCAGCAGCAGCCGCAGCGCGGGAACGGGTCCGGCGCCCAAGGCGCCGACGAGAACTACCCCGTGGTCGGCGCCCGCGAACCCTGCCCCTGCGGCTCGGGCCGCCGTTACAAGGCCTGTCACGGCCGGGCCGCCGCCCACGCGGTGACCGAGCTGGTGCAGCGCCCCTTCGAGGGCCTGCCCGGCGAGTGCGACTGGGTCGCCCTGCGCGAGCTGGTCCCGGCCGCCACGGTCGAGCTGACCCTCAAGGGCGGGCTCCCCGACGGCGTTCCCTCGGTCTCCCTCGCCACGGTGCTGCCGATGGCGTGGCCCGCGCTGCGCCGCGACGACGGCTCTGTCCTGCTCGGCCTGCAGAACGACACCTCATCCGGTGACATCAGCCGGGACCTCGCCGATACCCTGCGGCGCGCGCTGGAGGCCGAGCCGGGTACGCCGGTGAAGGCCCGCCGCGCTCCGGCCGACGGGCCGCGGCTGCAGGATCTGCTCGACCCCGAGGGCCCGTTCGAGCCGGCCGTGCACGAGGGCTTCGAGTTCTGGGTGCCGGACGCGGAGAACGCGACGCCGGAGGTCGCGGCCTCCCTGGAGCGGGCGAACGACGCCGCCATCCCGACCGTGCGGCTGACCGGCGTGGACGCCGCGTACTGGTGCGAGACCCCGGACAAGAACCACCTGCGCTGGGTCATGCCGCACCCCGAGGAGCAGCTCCTCGACGCGCTGGCCCGGCTGCACGCGGCCGGTACGTCGAGTCTCGGCGAGGGCACGCGGCTGGTCGGTTCCTTCCGGGCGCACGGGCTGACCGTGCCGGTGTGGGACCTGCCGAGCGGGGTCGGTGCCGCGGATGTCGAGAAGCCCGCGGCGGAGTTCGCCGAGCGGCTCGCGGCGGCGCTCGCCTCGACCTCCCCGCTCACCCCGGACGAGCGCAGGGCGCGCGGTGGCCTCACCAACCGTCAGGTCACCCTGAGCTGAACCGCGGACGTCGTGCGGGGACGGAGGCTCCCCGCACGCCTGTCCGGATAACTCGGATCGAATTTGCCATGGGCCGATCTCTTGTTACCGTTCAGGTAGCCCGGTTGCTGGTGCATCCCCCGTCGCCAGCAACCGGGCCTTTTCCATGCCCGGACGCCGGTTCGGCGCTCAACTCCCCTGCGGAGACGCGGAGTTGCTGCCCGAGCGCAGCAGCAGTCCGTCCGTCTCGCCCGCCGCGTACTCCGCCACCGCCGAGTACTGGGCCGCACCGCCCGCCGACCGCTCGCGCGGGGTCTCGCAGGTCGCCGGTTCGTCGCCCGCGCCCACCGCACAGCGCATCTGCACGGTGTGCGCGGCCGGGCCCATCAGGGTCAGCACGGCGGCCAGCTCCCTGCCGGTGACATTGCGGTAGTAGGTGCGCGCCCAGGTGTCGCCGCCCAGGCTGAGGACGCACGTCTGGGCCTCGATGCCGTCGGGCGAGGAGAGTTCGGGGCCGCAGTGGGCGGCGGTGGCCGTGCCGGGGCGCCGCAGCGCCGAGGTGTCCCGCACGGCGCCGGCCCGCCGGTGCGCCTCCGAAGGGGCGTTCGACGCGGCGGGCGCGGGGGAGGGGAGGGGCGACTTCGCGTCACCGTCGCCCACCGGCCCCGCGGACGCGCCGGCGAGCGGCAGCAGAACCGTGACGGCCACGACACCCATGAGCACGATGAGGCGGGGTTGCATGAGCCGAAGATAACGACAGCGGGCGCGCGGCCCGGCCGCCGCGCGCCCAATTCCCCTACAACTCGGGCGCGCTCACACCCGTACGAGTGAGGGCGTCGACGACGGCGTCCACCACGGCCTCGACGTCCGGCACCCAGGGGGCCGCCGAGCCGGGCAGCGGCGCGCGCTCCCAGCGGACCGGACCCTGGCCCGTCCCGGACGGGGGAAGGGCGAGGTAGCCGCCCTCGCCGTGGAAGCGCAGGGAGCCGGGGACATAGTCCTTGGTGTAGAGGAGCTCGCCCAACTGGGCCATGGAGTACGGCGCGACGAGCAGGTACAGCCGGGCTTCGGTGGCGACCACCGGGCCGAGCCTGATGCCGGCCTCGTCGAGCGCGGCGAGGGCGCGCGCTCCGGCGTCGGCGGGAAGGCTGACGGCGCACGGCGCGCGGCCGCCGGTGGCGAGCACGACGGGGGCGCACGGCCGGTTGGTCCACCACCAGCGGACCATGCGCGCGTCGGTGGTGGCGGCGAGGAGGCCGGGGTCGAGGGGGTGCGCGCCGGGCACCACGCAGTCGGGGTCGGGGCAGGCGCACCGGCTGCCGTCACGCCGGTCGAGGCCGACTCCGGGCAGGACGGGCCAGCGCCACGCGGTGGCGAAGGTCAGAGCCGCGCCGAGCTGTCCGGCACTCCTGCCGGGCTTTCTTCCGATTCGCCAGGACAGGAGCCTGCGTCGCCTTCCGAGGATCTCGCGCATGAGCGCTCGTTCCTTTCCGTTGCACGCCGGCGTTAGCCGGGGAGACTGCGGGCCACATCACACCATGTGTGGATCTCTTCGCTGTACGTACGAGCTGGCACATCTGACCCCAGCCTGCGGCATGGGGAACCACTCTGAACCGAGCGTTGACGTGGCGAGGGGTGGCGGCGCCTGGCGTTTGCCGTCCCGCGATATTGCTTGCCGCCTCCGCCACGGGAGGATGGGGCACGGTCGTCGTGAGTTAGGACGCCCGGGTCCTTGGTCAGGTTCCGGACGGGTCCCAACTGCCCCTGGCCATCACTGAGTACGTACCCAGCGCGACCCCTGCAACGCTTTACCGAACAACGTCAGTCGACCCCAATATGCCCTAACCCGGCGCTGTTTTCAGCCAACTTTTCAAGATCTTTTTCAATCCCCTCAATTCCCTCGGACACCAGGAATCCCGGCAGGACAATGCTGGACATCCCCTCACCAGTGCGTGTACATCTGGAGACATTGTTAGCGGCGCGGAATGACATGGGGGTTTGCGATGCTATCGAGCATTACGCACCGGCCGGAAAGCCGTCAGCCATGAACGCCCCTCACCTTCCGAAAGTGGCCGGAATCGATTCCACAGTTCCGCCACCGGCCCACACTGTCGCGCCCACCGCGCAGACCCCACCCGCCACGGCGTCCCCGGAGGGCACACCCCTGCCCGCCCCGCCCGGCGCCGTGCTCCAGGACCGCCTGGCCGGCTGGGTCTCCGACCTCACCACGCTGCACGAACTGACCGAGCGGCTCGCCCGCACGGCCACCCTCGACGAGGCCCTCCGGGAACTGCTTCGCGCCGGTGCCGCCCTGGTCGGCGCCCGGCGCGGGCTCGCCGTGGTGGAACCGCCCGACGGGCTCGGCCCCGACACCACCGTCGGCCTCGGCCTCGGCCACGCCGACCTCGGACTCATCGAGACGGTGCCGCGCGGCGCCACCTCGTACGGCAGGATCCTGGACGCCGCGGAGGGCCAGCCGGGTGGTGTGCCCGAGGAGATCGCGCAGCCCGACCTGCTCGCCGGGGACGGCGTCGACCCGCGCCACCGCGAGGTCGCCGCCCGGCTCGGCTACGCCGCCAGCTACGCCCTGCCGCTCGCCGCCGAAACGGCGGGCCGAATCGGCGCGGCGGTCTGGCTCTACGACGAGCCCGCGGAGCCGGCCGAGCGCCGCCGCCACCTCGCCGGGCTCTACGCGCGCCACGCCTCCGAGCACGTGGCGCGACTGCTCGAACTGGACCGGGTCCGCACGGCCGACGCCACCCTGCGCGAGGAGCTGATGCCCCCGCGGCTGCCCCGGGTCGCCGGGGTGCAGCTCGCCGCCCGGCACCGCACCGGGCCCCGCGGCGGCGGCGACTGGCACGACGCGCTGCCGCTGCCGGACGCGGCGCTCGGCCTCGCGGTCGGCTCCGTGACCGGCTCGGGGCCGAGCGCCGTCGCCGCGATGGGACGGCTGCGCGCCTCGCTGCGGGCGTACGCGGTGATGGAGGGCGAGGACCCCGTCGCCGTCCTCTCCGACCTGGAGCTGCTCCTTCGGCTGACCGAGCCCGCGCGCTCGGCGACGGCACTCTTCGCCTACTGCGAGCCCGCCCTGCGCAAGGTCGTCCTCGCCGGGGCCGGGCACAGCCCGCCGCTGATCGTCGGGGAGCGCCGCACCGAGTTCGTGGAGACCTCGCTCTCCGCGCCGCTCGGCATGCTCGCCTGCTGGGAGGCGCCGAGCGTGGAGATCAGCCCGGAGCCCGGAGAAACGGTGCTTCTCTACACCGACGGGCTGCTGCACCGCACCGGCGACCCGATGGACCGGGCCTTCGCGCGGCTGCACGCGGCGGCGGCGAGCGTGCCGCGGGAGATCAGGGACGACCCCGGGGCCATCGCCGACCACGTGCTGCACGCCGTCCTGCCGGACGGCCTGGACGCCGCAGACAGCGACGAGGACGTGGTGCTGCTCGCGGCCCGTTTCGAGTGAGGCGCCGGGCACGCGCTGTAAGTGGCCTTCCGGCTCTGGACCCCTTCCGTACGCCCGTACGATGGAGGGTGGTCCAGTGTCGTACAGAGGAGGCAGATCGTGTCGGAGGCGCTCAACCCGGCGGAGCCCATCGCCGCTACCGCAGCGGGCCCGGAAGAGACCGAAGAAGAGCCGATCAAGCAGCGCAAGAACGGCCTGTACCCGGGTGTCTCCGATGAGCTCGCCGAGAACATGAAGTCCGGCTGGGCCGACACCGAGCTGCACGACCTGCGCCCGATCCCGCAGGCCGAGAACACCGCCGCCCGGCGCGCCGCGCTCTCCGCGCGCTTCCCGGGCGAGCGCCTCGTGATCCCCGCGGGCAACCTGAAGACGCGGTCGAACGACACCGAGTACGCCTTCCGCGCCTCCGTCGAGTACGCGTACCTGACCGGCAACCAGACCGACGACGGCGTCCTGGTCATGGAGCCCACCGCCGACGGCCACGACGCGACCATCTACCTCCTGCCGCGCTCCAACCGCGAGAACGGCGAGTTCTGGCTCAACGGCATGGGCGAGCTCTGGGTGGGCCGCAGGCACTCCCTCGCCGAGGCCGAGAAGCTGCACGGCATCCCCGCGTCCGACGTGCGCGAGCTCGCCGGCAAGCTGCGCGAGGCCACCGGACCGGTCCGCGTCGTGCGCGGCTACGACGCCGGCGTCGAGGAGGCCCTGACCGACAAGGTCACCGCCGAGCGCGACGAGGAGCTGCGCGTCTTCCTCTCCGAGGCCCGCCTGGTCAAGGACGAGTTCGAGATCGGCGAGCTGCAGAAGGCCGTCGACTCGACCGCCCGCGGCTTCGAGGACGTCGTGAAGGTCCTCGACAAGGCCGAGGCCACCAGCGAGCGCTACATCGAGGGAACGTTCTTCCTGCGCGCCCGCGTCGAGGGCAACGACATCGGCTACGGCTCGATCTGCGCCGCCGGCCCGCACGCCACCACCCTGCACTGGGTGCGCAACGACGGCCCGGTGCGCTCCGGCGAGCTGCTGCTGCTCGACGCCGGTGTGGAGACGCACACGTACTACACCGCGGACATCACCCGCACGCTGCCGATCAACGGCCGCTTCGACCCGCTGCAGAAGAAGATCTACGACGCCGTGTACGAGGCGCAGGAGGCGGGCATCGCGGCGGTGAAGCCGGGCGCCAAGTTCCGCGACTTCCACGACGCGTCGCAGCGCGTGCTCGCCGAGAAGCTGGTCGAGTGGGGTCTCGTCGAGGGCCCGGTCGAGCGCGTCCTCGAGCTGGGTCTGCAGCGCCGCTGGACGCTGCACGGCACCGGTCACATGCTCGGCATGGACGTCCACGACTGCGCCGCCGCCCGCACCGAGGCGTACGTGGACGGCACGCTGGAGCCCGGCATGTGCCTGACCGTCGAGCCCGGCCTGTACTTCCAGGCGGACGACCTGACCGTGCCGGAGGAGTACCGCGGCATCGGCGTCCGGATCGAGGACGACATCCTCGTGACGGAGGACGGCAACAGGAACCTGTCGGCCGCCCTGCCGCGCACCTCCGACGACGTCGAGGCGTGGATGGCCCGGCTGAAGGGCTGAGCCGCAGCTCCCCCGCACACGCCTGAGGGCCGGCCTTCCCCGAGCGGGGAGGCCGGCCCTTCGCGTGTGATCAGTGATCGTCCCGCTCGTCCTCGCCCGCGACCTTCGCGGTGCTCAGGGCGATGCGGTTCCAGGTGTTGATGGTGAAGATCAGGGCGAGGACGCGGGCGAGTTCCTCCTCGTCGAAGTGGCGGGCGGCCTCGGCGTACACGTCGTCCGGGACGCTGCCCCGGTCGATGAGCGTGACCGCCTCGGTCAGCGCGAGCGCCGCCTGCTCCTTCGCCGTGAAGAAGTGCCGGGCCTCGCGCCACACGCCGACCATGTGCAGCCGCGCCTCGTCCTCACCCGCCTTGCGGGCGTCGGAGGTGTGCATGTGCAGGCAGTAGGCGCAGCCGTTGAGGAGCGAGGCGCGGATCTGGACCAGCTCGACCAGGGCGGGGTCGAGGCCGTCGCGGGCGGCGGCGTCGAAGCCGATGAGGGCCTTGAACGCCTTGGGCGCGGCCTTGGCGAAATTGAGGCGGGGGGCGGGGGTCTGGGGGGCGGCGGGGGCCGGGGCGGTGAGGGTCGCGTTGTTCGTCATGACCATGAATCTAGGCGCGGGAAAGACCTCGGCTAAGGTGCATTTCCATGCCGGAATCATGGGTCAATTCGGCGGAGCGCGTCGGCAGTGACCTGCATCTGGACCTCTCGGGTCCCGGCAGCCGCCGCTCCGTCCTCATCCGCGCCCTGCGGGACGCCGTACGCGAGGGGCGGCTCCCCCCTGGCACCCGGCTGCCGCCCTACCGTTCGCTCGCCGCCGACCTCGGTCTTGCCCGCAACACCGTCGCCGACGCCTACGCCGAACTGGTCGCCGAGGGCTGGCTGACGGCGCGGCAGGGCTCGGGGACGCGGGTCGCGGAGCGGGCGGCCGCGCCCCGGCCCGCGCGGCGCCCGAAGCCCGCGCCCGCCCGGCCCGCCGCCCCCGCCCACGACCTCCGCCAGGGCACGCCGGACACCGGCTCCTTCCCGCGCACCGCCTGGCTCGCGGCGGCCCGGCGGGCGCTCGGCGCCGCGCCCAACGAGGCGTTCGGGCCCGGCGATCCGCGCGGCCGCGTCGAGCTGCGCCGGGCCCTCGCCGAGTACCTGACGCGGGCCCGCGGGGTGCGCGCCGACCCCGAACGGATCGTGGTCTGCTCCGGGTTCGCGCACGCGCTGCGGCTGCTCTTCGCGGGTGCGCGCGGCGCGGGCGGCGGGGTGCTGCGCGGGCCGCTCGCCGTGGAGTCGTACGGGCTCGGCTTCCACCGGCAGATCCTGGAGGACTCGGGCGTACGGACGGTACCGCTGGGCCTGGACGAACAGGGCGCCCGTGTCGCGGAGTTGGCGGCCGGTCCGGAGCGGGGGCACGGGAGCGGGGCGCGGGTGCGGGGTGTGCTGCTCACGCCCGCGCACCAGTTCCCGACCGGCGGCCCGCTGCACCCTGCCCGGCGCGCGGCGGTCGTCGACTGGGCGCGCGCCGGCGGCGGCGTGGTCCTGGAGGACGACTACGACGGGGAGTTCCGCTACGACCGCGAACCCGTCGGCGCCCTCCAGGGCCTCGACCCCGAACACGTCGTCTACCTCGGCTCGGTCAGCAAGAGCCTCTCCCCCGCGGTGCGCCTCGGCTGGATGGTGCTGCCCGAACGGCTCGTCGACGGCGTGCTCGAGGCCAAGGGGGAGCGCGAGGCGTGGGCGAGCGTCCTCGACCAGCTCACGCTCGCCGACTTCATCGCCGCGGGACAGTACGACCGCCACATCCGGCGGATGCGGCAGCACTACCGGCACCGCCGCGACCGGCTCGTCGCCGCCCTCGCCGAACAGGCCCCGCACATCACGGCCACCGGCATCGCGGCGGGTCTGCACGCGGTGCTGCGGCTGCCGCCCGGCTCGGAGGCGTCCGCGGTCAAGGCCGCGTCCTGGCAGGGGATCGCACTGGACGGCCTGGCCTCGTTCCGGCATCCGCGGGCCACGACGGCGGCCGGGGACGGACTCGTCGTCGGCTACTCGGCACCGGCGGAACACGCGTACGAGGCGGCCGTCGAGGCCCTGCTCCGGGCGCTGCCGCCCGCCGATGAGTCGTACGGCGAGGACTCATGCGGCGAGGACTCATGCGGCGAGGGGGCGCCGGGTGAGGACGAAGGGGCCGGGAAATAGCGGAGGTTCGTTGATCGTTCCGGTTGGTGTGTCAGCAGTCAGCACGGGGAGGACCGGGGCCATGGGCAGCACGATCAGTACGGGTAGTGGGACGGCTGGTGGGAGCAGGACGGGTGGCGGGGGCAGTACGGGCAGCGGCGCCGATGCCGCCGGCGGTGCGGTGGGCGACGGGGTCAACAACTCCAATCCCTTCAACCGCCGCGTGATCGAGGAGTTCCGCGCGAACGGGGGGCGGGTCGGCGGCCCCTTCGAAGGCACGACCCTGCTCCTGCTGACCACCCGGGGCGCGAAGAGCGGGCTGCCCCGGACGACGCCCGCGGTCTATCTGCCCGACCCCCGCCCCGAGGGCGACCGCCTCGTCGTCTTCGCCTCCAACGGTGGCTCGGAGAAGGCTCCCGGCTGGTACCACAACCTCGTGAAGGAGCCCTTGGTCGTCGTCGAGGTCGGCACGGAGCGGTACGAGGCCCGTGCCACGCCCGTCGACCCGGCCGAACACGACGAGCTGTGGCGTCGGCAGATCGAACGGGACCCGAACTTCGCGGAGTTCAGGGCCCGCTCCCCGCGCACGATCCCGGTGATCGCGCTGACCCGCGCGAGCGGCGCGGAGGCGTCCGGTCAGTCCGCCGGGTAGGGCACCCGGCGGAGGCCTCTTGGCCGTCCCTCAGGCCGTCATCAAGGGCGCGTCCTCACGCCACTTGAGGATCTTGTCGAAGCTGATCACCGCGCCGCCCCTGCCCGGCTTGTTGCCGAGGTGGACGTGGTCGGCGAGTTCCTGGATGAGGTACAGGCCCCGGCCGTGTTCGTCCGTGTCGGCGGCGGCCGCGCGGGGCCCGGGACAGTCGTGCGAGGCACCGGGGAAGCCCGGTCCCGAGTCGGTCACCTCGATACGGCACTTCTCGCCGTCGAGGTAGGCCGTGACGCGGTAACCGCCCACACCGCCCGCACAACCCGCTCCACCGGTGTCACACGTATCGCCCGCTCCACCGGTGTCACCCGTATCGCCCACCTCACCGGCATCCCCCGGGATGCTCCCGCTCCCGGGGAGGCCGGTGCCGCCGTGTTCCACGGCGTTGGCGCACGCTTCGCTGAGGGCGACCGACAGGTCGTAGGAGACGTCCGGGTCCACGCCCGCGGTCTCCATCGTGCCGATCAACAGACGGCGGGCGAGCGGGACGCTCGCGGCTTCGCGCCGCAAATGGAGAGACCACCAGATGCTCATGCTCCAGCCTCCTGGCTGCGGCTCGACATACCGATACGTATTGCCACACACGCGCGGGGATAAGCGCACGGTTGACGTGATGCCGCCCATACGGCGGACGCGCGGCCCCCGCCGTCCGGTGTAGGAGGAGGGGGCGCGGGGCTCGCCACGGAGGGGGCGCGGGGCTCGCCACCGGGCGCCCAGACAGCCCCCACTCCGCCCCAACGCCCTGGAACGGGACCTTCCGGACCTGCCGTACACACCGCGTAAGTCCAGTGCGATGATGTCCCGGCCATGACTGCCCCCCACCAGCGCCAGCCGCGCGCCGGAGCCGATCTCCGGCTGCTCAGGGCCGCGATGTTCGCCGCGGTCTGCGTCGTGCTGTCCGCCGGGGGCCATGTGCTCGCCTCCTGCGCCGCCGTCCCGCTGTGGACGCTGGCCGCGGGTTTCGCCGTCGTCCTCGCCGTCGCGCTGCCGCTCGCCGGGCGGGCCCGTTCGCTGCCCGGCATCGCCGCGCTGCTCGCGGCGGGACAGCTCGGCCTGCACACCCTGTTCGGCCTCGGCCAGCACGGCACCACGGTCACCCAGAACGGTGACGGCACTCTGGTGGAGCGGGCCGCGCGCCTGGTCTGCGGGGCGGGCGCCGCGACGATCACGCCCGCGCAGGCCCACCGGATCCTCACCACCGCCGGGTTCGGCCCCGGCGGCACGGGTGCGGCCGGCATGGGCGGCAGGGCCGCCGCAGAAGCGGGGCACTCCGCCGCGCACACGCACGCGCACTCCGCGCTGGATTCGATGCCGGGCGCGGCAGGCGCCGGGGTCCCGACGGGGTCGATGAGGCCGATGGACGCCATGGCGCTCGTCCCCTCCCTGCCCATGCTCGTCGCCCACCTGCTCGCGGCGCTAGCCGCGGGCTGGCTGCTGCGGCGCGGCGACCTCGCGCTGCTGCGCCTCGTCCGCCTCGCCGACGGGGCGCAGGGGGTCGCCGAAGGAGCGCTCGTCCGTTCCCTGCGCTCGGCGCTCACCCTCGTACGCGCCCTGCGGGCGGGCCTGCCCGGCGCGCCCGAGACGGCCGGTCCGCGGGCTCCGCGCACCGCGCTGCTCGCGCCGCCGAAGCCGCGCACGGTCGCGCTGGAGGACGCGGTGATCCGGCGCGGGCCCCCGGCGGGCCACCGCGACGTCGAACTCGCCGCCTGACGCGACACACTCCACCGCTGCACGGAGGGGGTCGCTCGGCGCGCACGCGCGCGTGCCCGCTCGGCCGCGCGCACCCCTTCCGCATCCAGCACCCGGTACGGCGGCCCACCGCGCCGCGTACCGATCAACACTGACGAAAGTGGAGTGTTCCTGTCATGAAGATCTCCCGCATCGCCGCCGCCGGCACCGTCGCTGCCTCCGCCGTCCTCGTCCTCTCGGGGACCGCGTTCGCGCACGTCAGCGTCGCGCCCGAGGGCGAGGCCGCCAAGGGCGGGTACGCGACGGTGAACTTCAAGGTGCCGAACGAGATGGACGACGCCTCGACCAACAAGCTCGAGGTCTCCTTCCCGACCGACCACCCGCTCGCCTCCGTGATGACGGAGCCGGTCCCGGGCTGGAACGTCAAGGTCACCAAGAGCAAGCTCGACAAGCCGCTGGAGATCCACGGCAAGAAGATCGACGAGGCCGTCTCCAAGGTCACCTGGACCGCCGACGGCAAGGGCATCCAGCCGGGCACCTTCCAGAAGTTCCCGGTCTCCATGGGCCAGCTGCCCGAGGACACCGACCAGCTCGTCTTCAAGGCCATCCAGACGTACGACAACAAGGATGTCGTCCGCTGGATCGAGCCGCAGCAGAAGGGCCAGGAGGAGCCGGAGCACCCGGCCCCCGCCCTCACGCTGACCGCCGCGTCCGAGGGCCACGGCGCCGCCGCCGACACGAAGTCGGACGACAAGGCGGGCAAGACCGAGAGCGCCTCCTCCGACTCGTCCGACAGCAGTGACACCACCGCCCGCGTCCTCGGCGTCGTCGGCATCGTCGTCGGTGCCGCGGGCGTCGCGTTCGGCGTGCTCGCGGGCCGCCGCCGCGTCACCGGCTGAGCCGTCGGCCGAGCCACCCACGGGGTGCACCGGCGCGGCACACCGCCGCCCCGGTGCACCCCGGCCCCCTCACATCTGGGACATTTCCATATGCGCACGAAGAGCTCGATGAGCACCCCCAAGAAGGCCGCCGCCGCTGCCCTGCTGACCGCGGCCGCCCTCACGCTGACCGCCTGCGGCGGCGGCGACGAGAAGAAGCCGGTGGCGGAGGTCTCCGCCCAGACCGACTCCGGCAAGGCCGCCACGGTCCTGGACAAGCCGTACGAGAAGCCGAACCTCATCCTCACCGACACGCACGGCAAGAAGTACGACCTGCGCGAGGAGACCAAGGGCAAGCCGACGCTGATCTACTTCGGCTACACGCACTGCCCCGACGTCTGCCCGCTGACGATGAACAACATCGCGGTCGCCAAGAAGGCCCTGCCCAAGGCCGAGCAGGACAAGCTCAAGGTCGTCTTCATCACCACCGACCCCAAGCGCGACACCCCGGCCGAACTCGGCAAGTGGCTCAAGGGCATCGACTCCGACTTCGTCGGCCTGACCGGCGACTTCGCCACCATCCAGGCGGGCGCCCGGCAGCTCGCCATCAGCATCGAGCCGTCCAAGAAGGACAAGAACGGCAAGATCGTCTCGATGCACGGCACGCAGGTCATCGCATTCTCGCCGAAGACCGACGCGGGATACGTCCTGTACAACGAAGGCGCAGGCGCCGGCGACTACACCAAGGACCTCCCCAAGATCATCAAGGGACAGACCCCGTGAACCACCGCACCACCACGCGCCGCGCGCTCACCGCCGGCGCCATGGCGCTCACCGCCGCGCTCGCCCTGACGGCCTGCGGCGGCTCGGACGGCGACAAGGCCTCCGACACCGCCTCCGGCAAGGCTTCCGCGAACTCCGCGAAGGCCCCCGCGATCACGGCCGACGGCGCCTACATCCCCGAACCCACCATGGACGGCATGGCGGCCGGGTTCTTCACGCTCACCAACAAGGGCGGCGCGGACAAGCTCACCTCCGCCACCAGCGACCTCGCGGGCTCGGTCACCCTGCACAGCACCAAGGGCGGCGTGATGAAGGAGCAGAAAGCCTTCGACGTGCCCGCGGGCGGCCACCTCGACTTCGCCAGCGGCGGCAACCACGTGATGCTGGAGAAGCTCCGGCACAAGCCGAAGCAGGGCGAGAAGGTGTCCCTGACGCTGCGCTTCCAGAAGTCGGACCCGATCACGATCGAGGTGCCGGTCAAGTCGGCGACGTACCGGCCCGAGCGGCACGACACGTCACACAACTCGCACTGAGGGACGGACCGTTGATGCAGACCATCGCTCCCCGCTCCAGAGCCACGAACCGGACCGGAGCCGTCCCTCGCGTCTGGCGGCTCCTCCTCGTGCTCCTCGCCGCCACCGGCGCCTTCCTCGCCGGCGCCGCGCCGGCCTCCGCGCACGCCGCGCTGACCGGCAGCGACCCGAAGCAGGGAGCGGTGGTCAAGACGGCCCCCGCCCAGGTGAAGCTCACCTTCTCGGAGAAGGTCGCCATGTCGGACGGCTCCGTGCGGGTGCTCGACCCGGCCGGCAAGCGCGCCGACGCCGGCAAGACGACCGACCTGGGCGCCAACACGTACGGCGTGAAGCTGCGCCCCGGCCTGCCCGACGGCACCTTCACCGTCGCCTACCAGGTCGTCTCCGCCGACAGCCACCCCGTCTCCGGCGCCTTCACCTTCTCCATCGGCGCGCCCTCCGACACGAAGGTCGCGCTGCCCGACCAGGAGGCCGGCGGCGGCCTGGTCGGCGTCCTCTACGACATCACCCGCTACCTCTCGTACGCCGGGTTCATCGTGCTGGTCGGCGGCGCCGCCTTCGTCCTCGGCTGCTGGCCGCGCGGCGCCGGCGTGCGGCCCATGCAGCGCCTTGTGACGTCCGGCTGGGTCGTGCTGACCGCCGCCACCCTCGTCCTGCTGCTCCTGCGCGCCCCCTACACCGGCTCCGGGAAGCTCGCCGACGCCTTCGACATGGGCCTGCTCGGCGACGTCCTCAACACCAAGACAGGGGCGGCCCTCGTCTCGCGGCTGCTGCTCCTGGCCGCCGCCGCGCTCTTCATCGCCGTGCTCTTCGGCGCGTACGCGAAGCGTGAGGGCCTCGACGACACCGACGCCGACGCCGCCGCCGAGCGGAAGGACCTCACCTTCGGGCTCGCCATCGGCGGCACCGTCGTCGCCATCGGCATCGCGGCGACGTGGGCGATGGCCGAGCACGCGTCGACCGGCATCCAGTCGGGCATCGCGATGCCCGTCGACGTACTGCACCTGCTCGCCGTCTGCGCCTGGCTCGGCGGGCTCGCGGCGCTGGCGCTCGCGCTCTTCCGCACGACGGCGGTCGACGCGCGTGCCGTGCGGCGGTTCTCGGCCGTGGCGTTCACCAGCGTCGCCGTCCTGGCCGCCACCGGCATCTACCAGTCGTGGCGGCAGGTCGGCTCGTGGTCGGCGCTGACCGGTACGTCCTACGGGCAGCTGCTCCTCGTCAAGGCCGGCCTCATCGTCGTCCTGGTGGGGGTCGCCTCCGTGTCCCGGCAGTGGGTCGGGCGGATCTCCGCGGGGACGGGCGCCTCGGCCACCGGGACCGCGACCGCCGTCGTCGTCGAACAGCGCGGCAAGCAGACGGCGAAGAAGTCCGTCACCGTGCCCGCCTCCGCCGGGGAGACCGGCGGCGACGCCAAGCGCTCCGCGCAGCTGGCACGCCAGCGGGCCGCCATGGACACCGCCCGCGAGAAGCGCGTCAGGGACGCCGACCCGAACCGCTCGGGCCTGCGCCGCTCGGTGCTCGTCGAGACCTGCGTCGCCGTCGTCGTGCTGGCCGTGACGACGATCCTCACCTCCACCGAGCCCGGCCGCACCGAGGAGGAGGCCGCCAAAGCCACGTCCGCGGCGGCGGCCCAGCGCTCCGGCCCGCTCAGCGTCAAGGTGCCCTTCGACACGGGCGGCACCGACGGCAAGGGGACCGTGCGCCTCGACCTGGACCCGGGCCGTACCGGCAGCAACACCATGCACGTCTACGTCAAGCGCCCCAACGGCAGCGCCTTCGACGTCCCCGAGGTGAAGGTCTCCTTCACCCTCGCCGCCAAGGACGTCGGCCCGCTGCCCGTCGCACCCGACCACATCGCCACCGGACACTGGAGCGCGAACGGCGTGCAGCTCCCGATGGCAGGCAATTGGAAGATCACGGTGACGGTGCGGACCTCCGACATCGACCAGATCACCGTGAAGAAGAACGCGCAGATCGGCTGAACGGAATCACCATGGCGGACAACGGCATTTCCAGGCGGCGGCTGCTGGGCACCGCGGGCGCGACCGGTATCGCGCTCGGCGCGGCGGGCGGCGCCGTCGGGTACGCCGCGGCGCCCTCCGACGCCGCCGCTTCGGGCCCCGCCGGCTCGTCCGCGCTGGCGTCCCTGGGCAAGGACGAGGTGATGTTTCACGGGAAACATCAGCCCGGCATCACCACGCCCATGCAGTCCCGCGGCCATCTGGCCGCCTTCGACCTGGTGGCGGGGGCCGGCCGCAAGGAGGCGGCGGCCCTGCTGCGCCGCTGGTCGGCGACGGCCGCGCGGCTGATGGCGGGCGAGCCTGCCGACGGCGGGGACACGGCGGTCGCCCGCGACGCGGGCCCGTCCTCGCTCTCCGTCACCTTCGGCTTCGGCGCCTCCTTCTTCGCCCGCACGGGTCTGCACAAGCAGCGCCCGGCCGCGCTTGACCCGCTGCCCGACTTCTCCTCCGACCACCTCGACAAGGCCCGCAGCAACGGTGACCTGTGGGTGCAGATCGGCGCGAACGACCCGCTCGTCGCCTTCCACGCGCTGCGCGCCATCCAGCGGGAGGCGGCGGGGACGGCACGGGTCCGCTGGCAGATGAACGGGTTCAACCGTTCGCCGGGCGCCACCGCCCGCCCGCTGACCGCCCGCAACCTCATGGGCCAGATCGACGGCACGAACAACCCCAAGCCGTCGGAGAAGACCTTCGACGGCCGGATCTTCGTCCCCGAGAACGGCGATCCGGCGTGGATGGCGGGCGGTTCCTACGTCGTCGTACGCCGTATCCGCATGCTCCTCGACGACTGGGAGAAGCTCGGCCTGAAGGAGCAGGAGGCGGTGATCGGGCGGCACAAGTCGGACGGCTCCCCGCTGACCGGCGGCACGGAGACGACCGAGCCGAAGCTGGAGGCGACGGGCCCGGACGGCAAGGTCGTCATCCCGCTCAACGCGCACGCCCGCATCACCCGGCCCGACCAGAACGGCGGCGCCGCGATGCTGCGCAGGCCGTTCTCGTACCACGACGGCTTCGACGCCAAGGGCGAACCCGACGCGGGCCTGCTCTTCGTCTGCTGGCAGGCGGACCCGATGCGCGGCTTCATCCCGGTGCAGCGCAAGCTCGACCGGGGCGACGCCCTGTCGGAGTTCATCCGGCACGAGGCGAGCGGGCTCTACGCGGTGCCGGGCGGGGCGGCGAAGGGCGAGTACGTGGGGCAGCGGCTCCTGGAGGCGTGAGAACGCGCGTTCGTGGGGCGGGCGCCGCTTGGTGAGACACGTGAGCCGCGCCACGTCGGGCCCATTAGGGTGACGGTATGTCGGCGACGCGCTATACGTACCTGGGCCCCGAGGGCACCTTCACCGAGGCGGCTCTCCGCACGCTGCCCGAGGCGGCCACCCGGGAGCTGGTCCCGATGGTCTCGGTACCGGCCGCGCTGGACGCGGTCCGCTCCGGTGAGGCGGCGGCCGCGCTGGTGCCGATCGAGAACTCCGTCGAGGGCGGCGTCACCACCACCGTCGACGAGCTCGCCAAGGGCGAGCCCCTGATGATCTACCGCGAGGTCGTGCTGCCGATCGCCTTCGCGCTCCTGGTGCGTCCCGGCACGAAGCTGTCGGAGATCAAGACGGTCACCGGCCACCCCGTGGCCCAGCCCCAGGTCCGCAACTGGCTCTCCGCGCACCTGCCGGACGCGCTGTGGGAGTCGGCGGCCTCGAACGCGGACGGGGCCCGTCTGGTGCAGGAGGGGCGGTACGACGCGGCCTTCGCGGGCGAGTTCGCGGCGGCGACGTACGGGCTCGAACCGCTGGTCAGCGAGATCCACGACGCGGCGAACGCCGAGACCCGGTTCGTCCTGGTCGGCCGCGCCGCCCGGCCCGCCGCGCCGACCGGCGCGGACAAGACGTCCGTCGTCATCTGGCTGGGCGACGACCACCCCGGCGCGCTGCTCGAACTGCTCCAGGAATTCGCCGTGCGCGGCGTCAACCTCATGCGGATCGAGTCGCGGCCGACGGGCCAGGGCATCGGCAACTACTGCTTCTCGGTGGACGCCGAGGGACACATCACGGACCGCCGGGTCGGCGAGGCGCTGATGGGGCTCAAGCGGATCTGCCCGCAGGTGCGCTTCCTCGGGTCGTATCCGCGGGCGGGGGTGGCGACGGAGGACGTCCGGCCGCTGCGGCCCGGCACCACCGACAGCGCATTCATGGCGGCGTCGGACTGGCTTGCGCGCTGCCAGGACGGCCGTTTCTAGCCAGGCGCGACGGCTCCTGACGCTCTTCTCCTGCGGTCCTACCTGCAGATTTACGTTGTCCACAGAAGTTATCCACAGGGCTGGGGCTCGACCTGGGGACAAGTCGACAACGAAGCGCGACATGGTCGACAAATCGGCCCACAGCCCCCAACTCCGTCCACAGTCCCGCACGTCACCCCTCGTCCACTCTTTTCTATTGATCAACTCTTTGGAGCGAGGTATTTCCACTCGAAAGTGGGTGTGCGGGTGGTTTGGGAAGGGAATCCTTCGCCCGGCTTGCCGGTTTCGGAACAGGGCGTTCCGGCGTCCACAGATCTTTCGCACAGGCTGTGGATAACCGTCCGGAGCCGCTGATTCCTGTGGACAACGGCAGTGGACGGCGGGCCCAAGTCCCGCTTCCCACAAGGAGTTCCGGTCAAGGCGGCGGCCGCCATCTGCCCCGTTTCGGGGAATGGTGCCCTATTTATTGACCGAGGGCGAGGCCATGCCCGGCCGGGCTTTTCCGGCCGGGCCGATCTTGTTTCGGCCACCCCGGAGCCCTGAATTCACATCCCGGCAAATCGGGCATAACGCACGGAGTGGAATAGTGAGTCGTGGGCCGGAACCGCGCGACGGTAGCCTTGAGGGGTGATTGACCTTCGCCTGCTCCGTGAGGACCCCGACCGTGTTCGCGCCTCCCAGCGCGCCCGTGGAGAGGACGTCGCGCTCGTCGACGCCCTGCTCTCCGCCGACGAGCGGCGCAGGTCGTCCGGCGTCCGCTTCGACGAGCTGCGCTCCGAGCAGAAGGCGCTCGGCAAGCTGATCCCCAAGGCATCGCCCGAGGAGAAGCAGGAGCTCCTGAAGAAGGCCGGCGAGCTCTCCGCCGCGGTCAAGGCGGCCAACACCGAGCAGGACGAGGCGGACGAGGAGGCCAAGCGCCTCCTGCAGCAGCTGGGCAACATCGTCCACCCGGACGTCCCGGTCGGCGGCGAGGAGGACTTCGTCGTCCTCGACACCATCGGCACCCCGCGCGACTTCGCCGCCGAGGGCTTCGAGCCCAAGGACCACCTGGAGCTCGGCGAGCTGCTCGGCGCCATCGACGTCGAGCGCGGCGCCAAGGTCTCAGGCTCGCGCTTCTACTACCTCACCGGTGTCGGCGCCCTCCTGGAGCTGGCCCTGGTCAACGCCGCGATCGCGCAGGCGACGGAGGCCGGGTTCATCCCGATGCTGACGCCCGCGCTGGTCCGCCCGCGCGCCATGGAGGGCACGGGCTTCCTCGGCCAGGCCGCGGAGAACGTGTACCACCTGGAGAAGGACGACTACTACCTCGTCGGCACCTCCGAGGTCGCGCTCGCCGGCTACCACATGGACGAGATCATCGACGCCGACAAGCTGCCCCTGCGGTACGCGGGCTTCTCGCCCTGCTTCCGCCGCGAGGCCGGCACGTACGGCAAGGACACCCGCGGCATCTTCCGCGTCCACCAGTTCGACAAGGTCGAGATGTTCTCGTACGTCGACCCGGCCGACGCGGAGAACGAGCACAAGCGGCTCCTGGAGTGGGAGAAGCAGTGGCTGACCGGTCTCGGCCTGCCGTTCCAGGTGATCGACGTCGCCACCGGTGACCTCGGCGCCTCGGCCTCGCGCAAGTTCGACTGCGAGGCGTGGATCCCCACCCAGGGCAAGTACCGCGAGCTGACCTCCGCGTCGAACTGCGACGGCTTCCAGGCCCGCCGCCTGTCGATCCGGATGCGCGATAGCCGCGACGGCAAGAAGGTCCTCCAGCCGCTGGCCACGCTGAACGGCACGCTGTGCGCCGTCCCGCGCACCATCGTGGCGATCCTGGAGAATCACCAGCAGGCCGACGGCTCCGTGGTGGTGCCCGAGGTCCTCCGTCCGTACCTGGGGGGACGAGAGATCCTGGAGCCCGTCGCCAAGTGAGCCACCCTGCTCCCGTCACCCCCTCCTTCCCGTACAAGCTGGTCGCCACCGACCTCGACGGGACGCTGCTGCGCCCCGACGACACGGTGTCGGACCGTACGCGCCAGGCGCTCACCGCGGCCACCGCGGTGGGCGCGGCGCACATCATCGTCACCGGCCGCGCGGTGGCCTGGACCCGGCCCATCCTCGACGACCTCGGTTACGACGGGATCGCGGTGTGCGGTCAGGGCGCGCAGGTCTACCACGCGGGGGAGCACCGGCTGCTGACCTCGGTCACGCTCGACCGCCAGCTTGCGGGTCTCGCGCTGGCCAAGATCGAGGCGGAGGTCGGCCCGCTCTTCCTCGCCGCGAGCCGCGACGGCATGGACGGCGAGGTCCTGGTCGGCCCCGGCTACGCGGTCCAGGAGGGGCCGCTGCCGGCCACCCCCATCACCGACGTCTCCGACCTGTGGGCGGCCCCGCTCAACAAGGTGTACGTCCAGCACCCGGGCCTCGGCGACGACGCGCTGGCGGAGGTGGCCCGCCAGGTGGCGGGTGACCTGGTCGGCGTGACGATGGCGGGCGAGGGCATAGTCGAGCTCCTGCCGCTCGGCCTCTCCAAGGCCACGGGCCTCTCCCTGGCGGCGCGCCGCCTCGGCGCGAAGGCCGCGGACACGATCGCCTTCGGCGACATGCCCAACGACATCCCGATGTTCGGCTGGGCGGCCCACGGCGTGGCCATGGCCAACGCTCACGACGAGCTCAAGGCGGTGGCGGACGAGGTGACGGCGTCCAACGCGGACGACGGCATCGCGGTGGTCCTCGAACGGCTGCTGGGCTGACGGCCCCGGGCCGGGCGGGACAGGACCGCTCGGCGCGGTGTGACGTCTCGCGGAGGATGCGCGGATCGAACGCGCGCAGGGTCTCGGCCCTGACGACGGCTTAGCAAGCCGCTGCCTTACCACTCGGCCAATCCTCCAGGGGGAAGGGCGGCCCGCGCAGCGATGCGGATCCTGCGCGCTCGAAGCGGCCGCCCCGGGCAGCTCCCCCGTGTGCGGGACTCCACGAAGCAGGTGACTACTTCGGGGCCTTCCGCAGGCTGCCCTGCCGGGAACTCGGCGGTCTCGTACGGAGTGACACGCCGGCTCCTCTCCCGGACGGTGGGCGCCGGATCAGCGGCGCGGTGACGTCAACCACTCTGCCCGCGCCGCCAGTTGACCGCCACCGAATAAATCCGGCTCACTCCTCCCCGGCCAGCGTCAGCGACCGGAGCCGCTGTCCCGCGTACCAGGCGGCGAGCGCCGTCACGGCCACCAGGAGGACGGTCGCGGCCGGCAGGCCGACGTCCGAGGTGATCAGGTCGCCGTGGCCGACCTTCTGGGCCACGGCCAGGGACCACTGCTGCACGCTGAGCGTGCGCGCCCCTGCGACCAGCGACCCGAAGAGGGCCTCCCAGACCAGGGCGTAGACGAGGCCGAAGACCACGGCGTGCCGGGTGACCGTGCCGAGGAGCAGGAAGATCGCGGCATACGTGACGGACGCGACGAGCGCGGCGATCGTGTAGGCGATGGCGATCTGCTGGCCGTTGCCGTTCAGGATCATCCCCGCGATGAACGTGGGGATCGCGGAGAAGGCCATGGTCACGGCGATGGCGACGATCAGCTTGGTGAAGATGATCGTGGGCCGCTTGACCGGCTTGGAGAGGAGATAGACGACCGAGCCGTCGTCGATCTCCGGGCCGATCGCGCCGGTGCCCGCGATGACGCCGATGATCGGCACCATCGTGGCGAGCGCGAATCCGCCGAGGACGTCGACGGCCACCTGGTCGTCGGCGCCGGCGAAGCCCCGTACGGCCGCCGAGATGACGATCAGCAGCAGGGGCAGGGCGAAGAGGATCAGTGCCCGGCGCCGGCCGAGCAGGGCCCGGTAGGTGAGCCGGGCGACAGTGGGGTTGTACACGGTCACTCCCTTCAGGCCGCGACGAGGTAGGAGAAGACCGACTCGAGGGACTCGTCCGAGGGCGAGACCGTCAGGAGCCGGATGCCGTGCTCGCGGGCGACCCGGGGCAGCAGCGCGGTGAACCGGCCGAAATCGACCGCCTGGATGCGCAGGGCGCCCTCCTGGAGGTCGACTTCGATGCCGGCCGTGGACGGGTCGGCGATCAGCGCGGCGGCCAGTGCGCGGTCGTCGCTGGAGCGGACGAGGTAGCGGTGCGGGCGGTCGGTCATCAGGCGGCGGATCCTGCGGAAGTCACCGCTGGCGGCGTGCCGTCCGGCGACGATCACTTCGATGTGCGAGGCGAGCTGTTCGACCTCTTCGAGGATGTGCGAGGAGAACAGGACGGTGCGGCCCTGGTCGCCCATGGCCCGCAGGAGCTCCATCAGCTGCATGCGCTGACGCGGGTCCATGCCGTTGAAGGGCTCGTCGAGCAGGAGCACGGACGGGTCGTGGACGAGGGCGGAGGCCATCTTCACGCGCTGGCGCATGCCCTTGGAGTACGTGGAGATCTTCCGGTCCTGCGCATACTCCATCTGGACCGTGGCGAGCGCCTTCTTGGCGGCCCGCTCGTCCAGGCCCTGCAACTCGGCGTTGGCGACGACGAATTCGCGTCCCGTGAGGAAGTCGTACATCGCCTCGCGCTCGGGGACGATGCCGATCTCCTCGTAGATGCGTTCATTGCGCCAGATCGGCTTGGTGTCGAGGGTGACGCTGCCCGTGGAGGGGGCGAGGAAACCACCCATCATGTTGATGAGCGTCGACTTTCCGGCGCCGTTGGGACCGAGGAGACCCGTGACGCCGGGGCCGATGTCCATGGTGATGTCGTTGACCGCCACCACGTTGCCGAACCAACGGGAGACATGGTCGATGGTGATGGTGGTCATCAGAGGCCGACCTTCCGGTAGCGGCGCATCATGGCGCCGTAGCAGCCCGCGATGAGGCCGAGGACGACGAGGACGTAGACGAGGCCGAGGCCGGTCGAGGGGCCTTCCCCTCCGGGGAAGGCGGAGGTCGCGCCGAGAAAGGCGCTCTGCACCCCGTCGATGAGCGTGATCGGCGAGAAGAGGCCCAGCCAGGCGATGGCTCCGGTGCTGCCCTGTTCGTAGGCGATCGCCTGGACCGTGGAGACCGCGCCGTAGGTGATGGTCATGACGGCGATGACGGCGGCGATGCCGAAGCCGCGGCGCGGGGTGATCGCCGAGATGACCAGCGCGATCCCGGAGAAGAGCAGGGACAGCAGCACCACGGAGACCAGGCCCTGGCCGAAGCCCTTCGTCTGGTCGGCGAAGTCCAGCTTGGCGAGGAGCGCTCCTACGTAGAGCACGATCAGCGGCGCGGCCGTGAGGACGAAGAGGGCGGAGGCCATGGCGGCGAACTTGGCGAGGACGTAGTCGCCGCGCTGGATGGGGCGCGAGAAGTAGAGCGGCACGGTCTTGAAGCGCAGGTCGCGGGAGACGGTCTGCGGGGCCTGGGCGGCGAGGAAGAGGCTGATGACGGCCTGGAGGAAGAGCGCGTAGCGCGTGTAGTCGACGGGGAGCTCTTTGGCCTTGGTGAAGACGGCGACCGCCACCATGATCGCGGCGGGGACGCACATCACCGCGAAGAGGATCATCGGCAGGACCTTGGACTTGGCGGACCGGCCCAGGCCGTAGGCGCCGCGCAGGCTCTGCGAGAAGAGCGAGCGGCGGGCGTAGGCGCGGCCGAGGCGGGGGCCGTCGTAATTGCGGTACCCGATGTTGTGGATCCGGGTGGCGTCGGTGCGGGCGGGTTCAGTGCTCATCGCGCCGGCCTCCTGTCTGCTGTGCGGCGGCCGCGGGCTCGGGGACGGGCTCCTGGTGCGGCTCGTCCTTGAAGACCTCCGCGATGTGGTGCCTGCGCTGTTCCATCCGGACCAGGCCGAGGCCGAGGTCGGCGACGAGGTCGCGCACGACGTCGTAGGTCTCCTCGCCCTCGGCGGTGAGCAGGATCGTGTGCCCCGCGCCGGGCAGTTCGCCGCCGGTCGTGGTGTCGACGCCGCGGTCCCGGAGCGCGTCGCGCAGCGCGCGGGTGCCGTCGGGGTGGGCGTCGGTGTCCGTGACCTCGACGGCGAGCGTGGTGGTGGTCTGGGTGAAGTCGGTGGTGGAGCTGGACCGCAGGAGCCTGCCGCCGTCGATGACGACGACGTGGTCGCAGGTGCGCTCCAGTTCGCCGAGGAGGTGCGAGGTGACCAGGACCGAGATGCCGAAGTCGGTGTGGATGCGGCGGATCAGGGCGAGCATCTCGTCGCGTCCGACCGGGTCGAGGCCGTTCGTCGGCTCGTCGAGGAAGACCAGGCGGGGGTCGTGGACGAGGGCCTGCGCGAGCTTCACACGCTGCTTCATGCCGGTCGAGTAGCCGCCGATGGGGCGGTAGCGCTCCTCGTAGAGGCCGACGTGGCGCAGGGTGTCCGCGGTGCGCTCGCGGGCCGCGGTGGGCGGGAGCCCGGACATGCGCGCCATGTGGACGACGAACTCGGTGGCCGAGACGTCGGGCGGCAGGCAGTCGTGCTCGGGCATGTATCCCACGAGTTCGCGGATCTCACCGCCGCTGGTGGCGACGTCGAGGCCGAGCACGGCGGCGCGGCCCTCCGTGGCGGGGGACAGACCCAGCAGGATCTTGATCAGTGTGGACTTGCCGGCTCCATTGGCCCCGACGAGTCCGGTCACACCGGGCCCGATGTCCATGGAGAGCCGGTCAAGCGCGGTCACCCGTGGGAACCGCTTGCTCAGGCTTTCGGTCGCGATCACAGTCACGCTTCGACGCTAGTGGCGTGAACCACACGGGTCGTCAGCCCAGGGGCCTGCCCCGGCCTCACTCTCGGGTATTACGGGCCCGTAAGGGTCGTCCGGAAGTCGACCTCTGGGGGTTTCGCCGGAGCCGTCCCCGAGGCGTCGTCGGTCGTTCCCCGAGGTGTCCCGGAGCTGTCCCGCAGGTCGGTCGGAACCCTTGACGTAGCCGCCGGGCATTGTCACATTCATCAGTGTCAAGTTACGACCGCGTACGGCGATGGACCGGACACGGGATGGACCGGACTCGGGACGGACGGTGGCATGACCTCAGCGGTGGCAGGCGAACTCTCGGCGGAACTGCGAGGGTTCAGGGAAGTGCAGACCCTCGCGTATGAATGCGCGGAGGCGGTCGCGGCGCAGCTCAAGCCGGGGGTGACCGAGCGCGAGGCGGCGCGGATGCAGCGGGAGTGGCTGCGCGAGCGGGGTGTGCGGGACTGGTTCCACCTGCCCTTCGCCTGGTTCGGGGACCGCACGGCGTTCGTGAACTTCCGTGTTCCGCTGCAGTTTTTCCCCACCCACCGCAGGCTGGAGCCGGGGATGCCCTTCATCCTCGACATGGCCCCGGTCTACAAGGGCTTCACGGCCGACATCGGCTACTCCGGCTGCCTGGGCCTGAACCCCGTGCACGACAGGCTCCTCGCCGACCTGGAGGCGCACCGCGAGCTGATCCTGCGCGAGGTGCGCGAGCGCCGTCCGCTCCGCGAGATCTATGAGGACGTCGACCGGCTCATGGTCCGCCAGGGCTATGCCAACCGCCACCGCGCGTATCCGTTCGGCGTGATCGCGCACAAGGTCGACCGGGTCAAGGAGCGCCGCCTGACCCCGCACATCTTCGGGTTCGGCACGCAGTCGCTGAAGGGGCTGGCGAGCGACGCCCTGCACGGCCACCGCGACGGCTGGTCGCCGCTGTGGTCGCCGTACAAGTTCTCCGACCACCCGCCCCAGAAGGGGCTCTGGGCGGTCGAGCCGCACCTCGGATTCCGGGGTACGGGCGCGAAGTTCGAGGAGATCCTGGTCGTCACCGACTCCAAGGACCCCGAACAGAGCGCGTTCTGGCTGGACGACGATCTGCCGCATGTGCGGCGCTGGGCTGAGGAGAGGGCCGCCGCATGACGACCGGAGACATCACCGAGGGAACGGGCGCGGGCTCGGGCGCGGGCCGCGGCGCCGGAGGCCTGAAGGGCGCGCGCGAGCGTTGGGTGCGCACGGGCGGGGTGGAGCTGTGTGTCGCCGAGCTGGGCGACCCGGATCGGCCCACGATCGTGCTGGTGCACGGCTATCCGGACTCCAAGGAGGTGTGGAGCGAGGTCGCGGGCCGCCTCGCGGACCGCTTCCACGTCGTGCTGTACGACGTCCGCGGCCACGGCAGGTCGACGGCCCCGCGGCCGCTGCGCGGCGGCTTCACCCTGGAGAAGCTGACCGACGACTTCGTGGCCGTCATCGACGCGGTCAGCCCGGAGAGGCCGGTGCACGTCGTCGGGCACGACTGGGGCTCGGTGCAGTCCTGGGAGTTCGTCACCGTCAAGCGCACGGAGGGCCGCATCGCGTCCTTCACGTCGATGTCGGGGCCCTCGCTCGACCACTTCGGGCACTGGATCAAGCGGCGGATGTCCCGGCCGACGCCCCGCAAGGTCGGCCAGCTCCTCGGCCAGGGCGCCAAGTCCTGGTACGTGTACATGCTGCACACCCCCGTGCTCCCCGAGCTCGCCTGGCGCGGCCCGCTCGCCAAGCAGTGGCCGAAGATCCTCCGCCGTCTGGAGAAGGTCCCGCCGGGCGACTATCCGACGCCGTCGCTGCCCGAGGACGCCGCGCACGGCGCCTGGCTCTACCGCGACAACGTCCGCGCGCGGCTGCGCAGGCCGCGCACCGACGCGTATGCCCACGCGCCCGTGCAGCTCATCACGCCCTCCGGAGACATCTTCCTCTCCGAGCGGCTCTACGACGAGCTGGAGCAGTGGGCCCCGCAGCTGATCCGCCGCACCCTGCCGGCCAAGCACTGGGTGCCCCGCACCCGCCCCCACCAACTGACGGCCTGGATCGGCGAATTCGTCACGACGAACGAGGATGGCATGCCCGTCAACGACAGCGCCGCCACCGGCAGGCACGCCGACCGGTTCGGCGGCCAGCTCGTACTGGTCACCGGAGCGGGCAGCGGGATCGGGCGGGCCACCGCCTTCGCCTTCGCCGAAGCCGGGGCGCGCGTGGTGGCCGTCGACCGGGACGCGGAGAGCGCGGCCCGCACGGCGGAGATGGCCCGGCTGATAGGCGCCCCCGCCGCGTGGGGCGAGACGGTCGACGTCACCGACGAGCAGGCCATGGAGAAGCTCGCCGAGCGCGTCGCCACGGAGTACGGCGTGGTGGACGTCCTGGTGAACAACGCGGGCATCGGCCTCGCCGGCTCCTTCCTCGACACCAGCAGCGAGGACTGGAAGAAGGTCCTCGACGTCAATCTGTGGGGCGTCATCCACGGCTGCCGGCTCTTCGGCAAGCAGATGGCCGAGCGCGGCCAGGGTGGCCACATCGTCAACACCGCTTCCGCGGCGGCGTATCAGCCCTCCAGGACCCTGCCGGCGTACAGCACCTCCAAGGCGGCCGTCCTGATGCTCAGCGAGTGCCTGCGCGCGGAACTCGCCGACCAGGGCATCGGGGTCTCCGCGATCTGCCCGGGCTTCGTGAACACGAACATCACGGCGACCTCCCGCTTCGTCGGTGTCGGCGCCGACGAGGAGAAGCGCCGCCAGCAGAAGTCCGCCCGCCTGTACGGCCTGCGGAACTACCCGCCGGAGAAGGTCGCCGACGCGATCCTGCACGCCGTCGTCAAGAACCAGGCGGTCGTCCCGGTCACCCCCGAGGCCCGCGGCGCCCGCTTCATGTCCCGCCTCAGCCCGAAGGCCCTGCGCGCGATGGCCCGATTGGAGCCGCCGTTGTGAGCACCGAGGAGCACCACGCGATCGTGCCGCGCCGAGTCTCGTTCGACTGGGACGAGACACCGCTGCACTGGATACCGGACGAGCCGACCGCCACCCACGTCATCAACGTCCTGCATCTGCTGCTCCCGGCGGGGGAGCGGTGGTTCGTGAAGGTCTTCAAGGAGGGCCTGCCGCTGATCACCGATCCGGTGCTGCGGGACGACGTCAAGGGGTTCATGGGGCAGGAGGCCACGCACAGCGTGCAGCACGCGCACGTGCTGGACCACCTGGCCGCGCAGCGGCTCGACACCGCGGCCTTCACCCGGTACGTCGACTTCCTCTTCGAGAAGCTCCTCGGGGAGCGGCCGCCCCTGGGCGCGCCGGTGCCGACCCAGGAGTGGCTGCGGTTCCGGCTCTCGATCATCGCCGCGATCGAGCAGTTCACGGCGGTCCTCGGGAACTGGGTCCTGCACGCCGAGGGGCTCGACCGGGCCGGGGCCGACGAGGTGATGCTCGACCTGCTGCGCTGGCACGGCGCGGAGGAGGTGGAGCACCGCGCGGTCGCCTTCGACATGTTCCAGCACTGCGGCGGCCGGGGCCTTCCCCGGTACGCCCGCAGGATCGCCGGCATGACGGTCACCGCCCCCGTGATGCTGTACCTGTGGATCTGGGGCACGGCCTATCTGATCCGCCACGACCCCCAGTTGGCGGGCCGCCTGCGGTACTCCCTGGCCGAGCACAACAAGGCGGTCGGCCGGGGCCTGCTGCCCACCTGGCGCGAGATCGGCACGGCGATACCCCGCTATCTGCGACGGTCGTACCATCCCTCGCAGGAAGGCTCGTTGCGCAAGGCCGTCGACTATCTGGCGCGGTCGCCCGCGGCGCGGGCCGCGGCGGGCGCGATCGGCCGGGCGGCCACCGCCTAGGTCCTGGCACGGAGCGACACGAAGGGTGGGGAGCGTGGCCTACACGGAGCCCACGGAGGGCCGGGCGGCGCACCGCGCGGAGTACCGCATCGAGGACCTGGCGCACCACAGCGGCGCGACGGTCCGCACGATCCGCGCCTACCAGGACCGCGGGCTGCTCCCCCGCCCGGAGCGACGCGGCCGGTCGAACGTGTACGGGGACGCGCATCTGGCGCGGTTGCGGCAGATCGCCGACCTGCTGGACCGCGGGTACACCCTGGCCTCCATCAAGGAGCTCCTGGAGGCCTGGGATGCCGGGCGGGGTCTTGGCGGGGTGCTCGGTCTCGCGGCGGAGGTCGACGGGCCGTGGACGGACGAGAAGGCCGACCGGATCACCCGCGCCGAGCTCGACGCGGCCTTCGGCGGTGTTCCGGACGAGGCGGCGGTGGCCGACGCGGTCGCCCTCGGGGTGCTCGAACCGATGCCGGGGCGCGAGGACGAGTTCCTCGTGCCGAGCCCCCAAGAGCTCTCCGTGGCCGTGGAGTTGCACGCTGCGGGCGTACCGCTGTCGGCGATATCGGGGCATTTGCGGGAGTTGAGGGGGCAGGTCGAGCATATTGCCTCCCGTTTCCTGGAGTTCACGACCGAGCACGTGTTCGCGCGGTACCTCGGTCATCACCCGCCGACCGAGGCGGACGCGGCCGAGGCGGCCTCTCTCGTACGGAGGCTGCGGCCGCTCGCACAGCAGTCGGTCGACGCCGAACTGGCCCGGGCCATGCGCCTGTTCGCCACGCGGCACCTCCGCCGGCACTTGGAGCCCGACCAGCCCGCCCATCCGTCGGACGAGCCGCAGAGTGTGACACTGCCCGCCTCCACAATGCGGGCTGTTCAGGCCCTGGTTGGTCCGGAGAACGCGTCGGCGTTCATCGCGGCGGCAGCCGAACGGGAAGTACAGACAAGGAGATTGGATGCATTGGTCGCAACTGACGCTGATACGGCACATCTTGAGCAAATGCCGCCTACCGCCTGAGAGTTGTCCACAGAATTGCCAACTGACCTGTGGATAACTCGACTTGACTGTGGATCAAACCTTCGACCCGAAATTCGTCGATGAAAAGTCGGTGGACGAAAATCGAGTGCGCGGAGAACGGATCACCGAGACGCTGAAGCCATGAAGGAAAGACCCCCCGCCGGCGGCCACCTCACGGACGAGCGACGCGCCGTGAAGGTGTCCAAGTACCTGTCCAGACACCTGCGCCACAGCCCGGACCGGATCGGGATCACCCTCGACGCGAACGGCTGGGTGGAGATCGACGTGCTCCTCGCCGCCGCCGCGGCACACCGCTTCCCCCTCACCCGCGACGAGCTGGACCACGTGGTCGCCGCCAACGACAAGCAGCGCTTCGCCGTCGAGGACGGCCGCATCCGCGCCAGCCAGGGCCACTCCGTCGACGTCGACCTCGGCCTGCCGCCCGCCACCCCGCCCGCGTACCTCTACCACGGCACCGTGGCGACCCGACTGGACTCGATCCGCGCCGAGGGGCTGCGCCCCATGAACCGGCACGCCGTGCACCTCTCGCCCGACCGCGAGACCGCGGCACGCGTCGGCGCCCGCCGCGGCCGTCCCGTCGTCCTCTCCGTCGACGCGGGCGCGATGCACCGCGACGGCCACGTCTTCCAGGTCAGCGCCAACGGCGTCTGGCTCACGGCCGCCGTCCCGCCCGGCCGCCTGCGCTTCCCGGGGCCGCGCTGACGCACGGCGGGAGGCTCAGCGCAGCTGGTGCGCGGCCTCCGTGGCGATCTTCTCGAACACCGACTGGTCCGCGGCGAAGACGGAGTCCGGGATCGGCCAGTGGACGACGAGCTCGGTGAAGCCCATCTCCTGGTGGCGGCCCGCGAAATCCACGAAGGCGTCGACGGACTCCAGCGGACGGTTCCGGTCCGGCGTGAACCCGGTCAGCAGGATCTTGTCCAGCTCGGACATGTCCCGCCCGGCCTCCGCACACGCCTTGCCGAGCTTCTCGATCTGACCGCTGATCGCCTCGCGGGACTGCTCCGGCGTGCCCGTCTCGTAGAGCTTCGGGTCCCCCGTGGTCACCCACGCCTGCCCGTGCCGGGCGGCGAGCCGCAGCCCGCGCGGGCCGGTGGCCGCGACCGCGAAGGGCAGCCGCGGGCGCTGCGCGCAGCCCGGGATGTTGCGCGCCTCGGTCGCCGAGTAGAAGGTCCCCTCGTACGTCACCGACTCCTCGGTCAGGAGCCGGTCGAGCAGCGGCACGAACTCCCCGAACCGGTCGGCGCGCTCACGCGGGGTCCAGGGCTCCTCACCGGCCTTGAGGAGCGTCGTGGCGTCGAAGCCGTTGCCGCCGGCGCCGATGCCGAGCGTGACGCGGCCGCCGGAGATGTCGTCGAGCGCGATGAGTTCCTTGGCCAGCGTCACCGGGTGCCGGAAGTTGGGGGAGGTAACGAGCGTCCCCAGGCGCAGCCGCTCGGTCGCCGTCGCGGCGGCGGTCAGCGTGGGCAGCGCGCCGAACCACGCTTCGTCGCGGAAGGAGCGCCAGGCCAGGTGGTCGTAGGTGTAGGCCGCGTGGAAACCGAGCTCCTCGGCGCGCGTCCACTGGTCGCGGGCCCCCTCGTGCCAGCGGCGTACGGGCAGAATCACGGTGCTCAGGCGCAGACTCATGTCACAGAGCTTACGGCGGTGGCCACGGCCGGTGCTTCGGGCCTCCGCCCACTGCCCCCCCGGCCCTTACACCGTCCCGCGCCCGCCCAGGGGGCTCCCGCGCCGCCGGTGAGGTACTCAGATGTGCGCCCCAGCGCACGCCCGTGCACGCGGATACGGGACAATCGTCGACGTGACCTCAGCTACCCCAGGGCCCCAGAGCCCGGCCTCCAGCGCCCCGGCACCCACCGCACGGGCGGCCGGGGTCCCGGCCGGGCCGCGACCGCGGCCCCGGCTGATCGCGACGGATCTCGACGGCACGCTGCTGCGCGACGACAAGACGGTCTCGGACCGCACCGTCGCCGCGCTCGCGGCCGCCGAGGAGGCGGGCATCGAGGTCTTCTTCGTGACCGGCCGCCCGGCCCGCTGGATGGATGTCGTCAGCGCCCACGTCCACGGCCACGGCCTCGCCATCTGCGGCAACGGCGCCGCCGTGGTCGACCTGCACGGCGGCCCCGGCACCCACCACTTCGTCAAGGTCCGTGAGCTGGCCAGGGAGTGCGCCCTCGACGTCGTGCGCAGGGTGCGCGCCGCCGCGCCGGGCACGTCCTTCGCCGTCGAGCGGACCGGGGGACTGCACCACGAGGAGACGTACCCGCCGCTGCACATGGAGCCGGCCCAGAGCGTCGCGTCCGCGGAGAAGCTGCTCGCCGAAGATCCCGCGGACTCCTCGGACCTCGCCGCCGCGGACCAGCCCGTCCTGAAGGTGCTCGCCTTCCACCCCGGCCTCGCGCCCGACGAGTTCCTGGTGCTCGCCCGCGCGGCCATCGCGGACCGCGCCACGGTCACCCGGTCGAGCCCCAGCGCCCTCCTGGAGATCAGCGGGCCGGGCGTCTCCAAGGCCAGCACCCTGGAACTGTGCTGCGCGGAACGCGGCATCACCCCCCAGGAGGTCGTCGCCTTCGGAGACATGCCGAACGACATCGAGATGCTCGCCTGGGCGGGCACGTCCTACGCGATGGGCAACGCCCACCCGGACGTCGTCGCCGCCGCCTCCGGACGCACGGTCGCCAACAACGACGACGGTGTCGCGGTCGTGATCGAGCGGATCCTGCGGGACCACCACGGCCGCGCCGACGGCTGAGGCCCATCCGGGCGCCGGCCCGTTCAGAGCCTGACGCCCCGCTCGGCCAGCCACTTCAGCGGATCAACGCCGGACCCCAGGTCGGGCGTGAGCCGCGCCTCGAAATGCAGGTGCGGGCCGCTCGAATTGCCGGTCGTGCCGACCTGCCCCACCCACTGGCCGGGGCGCACCCGGTCCCCCTGGTCGACGGTGACGGCCGCGAGGTGCGCGTACTGCGTGAAGTACCCGCCCCTGTGCCGCACCACGACCTCGATGCCGAAGCCGCCGCCGCACGAGACCCGCTCCACCCGGCCCGCGCCGACCGCCCGCACGGGCGTCCCGATGTCGGCCGCGAGGTCCTGCCCGGTGTGCCGGTGCGCCCAGCGCTCACCGGCGCTGTCGAAGCCGGCGGAGAGTTCGTACGACGTCAGGGGCGCGACCCACGCGCGCGTGGCGGGCCTTCGCGGCTGGTCGAGACGGACCGCGCCCCGGCACGTGCCCGCCGCGGCCGACCGGTCGGCCTCACCCTGCAGCGTCCACCGCGCCGCCTCCAGCTTCCGCTCGATGGTGTGCTTGAGCCGCGCGAGGCGTACGGTGCGCCGGTCCAGCAAGCGCCTGGCGCGGTCCGCCCGGCGCTTGGCGACGGCGAGGCCGGCCGCCGCCCGCCGGGTCTTGGCGACGGCGCCGTTGACGGCGAGGTCCGCCTGCCACATGGCGCGCTCGCCGCGCATCAGGGCGTCGGGGCTGTCGGCGAGGAGCAGCTGCACGGTGTAGGGGAGGCCGCCGCCGGTGCGGTACTGGGCGCTCGCCAGCCGGCCGAGGTCGCCGTGGAGCGCCTGCGCTTCGTGGCGCTCCCGGGAGAGGAGTCGGTCCAGTTTCCGAACCTTCGTCTTCTGGGTGCGGGCCGCCCGGCGTCCCTCTTCGTAGCGTGCGGTCGCCGAGGAGGCCTCTTCGTAGAGCCGTGCCACCTCGGCGCTGGTGCCCGGCCCTTCCGATGCGGCGGCCGGGGTGGGGACGGGCGGCAGTACCCAGAGCAGCGCGCACAGCAGGACCGGCACGCCGAGGAACGGGTGCGGGCGGCGGTGGCGGCTCAGGACCATGCCAGGGATCGTTGCCCGCCGCGGCCGCACGGGTCCCGCGCGACTCGTGCGGGCGGGGGGCGCGGTACCCCGTACGGCTCACCCGCGTACCGCCGAACAGGCGCGCGCCCCGCCCCCCCGGCGGCCCCACGTCAGTACGGCGCCTGCCACACCACCGTCGTGCCGCCCCCGTCCTCGCCGATGCCGGGCCCGTACCAGCTGTCGCCGCCCAGTGACTCGGCCCGTCGCTTGAGGTTCTTCAGGCCGCTGCGCCGGCCGCCCTCCGCGATGCCCACGCCGTCGTCGGCGACGGTGAGCCGCACGCCGTGCTGCCCGTCCGGGAGGACCACGGTGGAGTCGACGACGACGTCGATGCGGGCCGCCTTCGCGTGCCGGAAGGCGTTGGACAGTGCCTCGCGCAGCGCGGCGATGAGGTTCTTTCCGGTCAGTTCGCCGACCACCGTGTCGACGGGGCCCACGAAGTGGTGCGAGGGCTTGAAGCCCAGCGGGACGGCGGCCATGTTGATCTCGCGCAGGACGCGGGTGCGCAGCCCGGACGGCGCCTCGGCCGGCCCCTGCTGGAGCGCGAAGATCGCCGTACGGATCTCCTGGATGGTCACGTCCAGTTCGTCGACGGCCCTGCCGACACCGACCTGCACCTCCGGCACGACCGACCTGCGCTGGGCGCTCTCCAGCATCATCCCGGTGGCGAAGAGGCGCTGGATGACGAGGTCGTGCAGGTCCCTGGCGATCCGGTCGCGGTCCTCGTAGACCGCGAGGCGCTCCCGGTCCCGCTGGGCCTCGGCCATCATCAGCGCGAGCGCCGCCTGCGAGGCGAACTGGGTGGCGAGCGTCCGCTCGGCCTCGCTGAACGGCCGTCCCCCGCGCGCGCGGGGCGTCACGAGCGTGCCGAGGACCCGGCCGTCGCTCTGCAGGGGCAGCATCATGACGGGGCCGAAGGCGCGGGCGATGTCGGTCATGACGCGCGGGTCGGTGGCCATGTCGTCGATGAAGACGGAGTTGCCCTCCAGGAGGTCCGCCACGATGCGGCTCTCCGGCGGCACGATGACGCCGAGGGCGCCGGTGGGCTCCTCCGAGGAGACTGCGACGACCTCCATGCCGCCCTCCTCGTCGGGCAGCAGCACGATGCCCGCCGCCGAGTCGGCGAGGTGCCTGGCCTGCTCGGCGACGACGGCGAGCGCGTCCTCCGCGTCGCTGCCGGACAGCAGGGCCGTGGTGACCGCCACGGAGCCGTCGATCCAGCGCTCGCGCTGTTTGGCGGCTTCGTAGAGGCGTGCGTTTCCGATGGCGATGCCCGCCTCCGTGGCGAGGACGCGCACCATGTGCACGTCGTAGTCGTTGAAGTCCGCTCCGTCCCGCTTCTCCGTCAGGTAGAGGTTGCCGAAGATCTCGCCCTGGACGCGGATCGGGACACCGAGGAAGGTCCGCATCGGGGGGTGGTGGGCCGGGAACCCGCAGGACCGCGGGTCGGCGGCGAGGTCGGCGAGGCGCAGGGTCCGCGGCTGGTGGATGAGGGCGCCCAGGAGCCCTTTGTGCCCGTCGGGCAGGTGCCCGATCCGCTCGGCGGTCTCCGCGTCGATGCCGTGGTAGACGAAGTCGGAGAGGCCCTGGCCGTCTTCGGCGACGACGCCGATCGCGGCGTAGCGGGCGTCCGCGAGCTCGGCGGCCGTCTCACAGATGCGGTCGAGGGTGGTGTGCAGTTCGAGCCCGGTACCGACCGACCGCATCGCTTCGAGCAGCTGCGGCACCCGGGACGTCAGCTCTGGGGAGAGCCCTTGCAGACTGCGGGTCGCCCGCGTGGCCGCGTCCGCCGAGGGCGGCGAGGCGTCGGGGGGCGGGGGATCGGCGGAGGCCGAGGGTGCTGACATGCCTTTGAGCCTAGTAAGTCCTATTTGCAGGGGAAAGTCGAAGCAGGGTTGGGTTTCCGGGGCGGGTTTCCGGGGCCGCCCCTCATCCCGTCACCAGCAGGTCCGCGGCCCGCTCCACCTCCCGCATCCGACGCAGCGGCCCCTCCGCCGCCGTGAGCTCCGCGTAGGTGCCGCGCTGCGCCACCCGCCCGGCCTCCAGGACGATCACCTCGTCCACGGCGTCGAGCCCGGCGAGCCGGTGCGTGATGAGCAGCGTCGTGCGGCCCTCGGTCGCGGCCAGCAGGTCGGCGGTGAGGGCGTCGGCGGTGGGCAGGTCGAGGTGTTCGGCGGGCTCGTCCAGGATGAGGACGGGGAAGTCGGCGAGGAGCGCGCGGGCCAGCGCCAGACGCTGCCGCTGCCCTCCGGAGAGCCGGGCCCCGTGCTGGCCGACCGGCGTGTCGAGCCCCTCGGGCAGGGCGTCGGCCCACCCGCCGAGCCGCGCCCGCTCCAGGGCGTCGCGGAGCTCCTCCTCCGTGGCGTCCTTCTTGGCGAGCAGCAGGTTCTCCCGCACCGAACTGTCGAAGATGTGGGCGTCCTGGGCACACAGCCCGACCATGCGGCGCACGGCGTCACCGTCCAGCGCGGCGGCGTCCGTGCCGCTGAGCGTGTACGTCCCCTCGTGCGCCCCGAGGAAACGCAGCAGCACCTGCGCGAGCGTCGTCTTGCCGGAGCCGGACGGGCCGACCACGGCGATCCGCCGCCCGCGCTCCAGCGTGAGGCCGACGCCGTCGAGCGCGTCCCGGTCCTGCCCCTCGTACCGGGCGCGCAGCCCCTCGACGCGCAGCGGGAAGGGCGTGTGCGGTACCGGCGCGGGCACGGCGGGCTCGGCCACCGGCACGGGCGCGTCGAGGACTTCGTGGACCCGCTCGGCGCTCTTCTTGACCCGCTGGCGGTACTGCACGGCGAGCGGCAGCCCCAGCACCGCCTCGAAGGCGGCGAGCGGCGTCAGCACGACAGCGGCCAGCGCCACTCCGCCGAGCCGCCCGTCGTGCACCGCCTGCACGCCGACGAATGCGGCCGCGGTCACCGTGAGCCCGGTGACGAGCGCGGAGAGCCCGTCGCCGAGCGCGGTGGCCGTCGCACCCCGCGAGGCGATCCGGGTCAGCTCGGCGTCGGCCTCCCCCGCCCTGGCGGTACGCCGCCCCAGCGCACCCGCGACGGTCAACTCGGCGGTGCCCGTGAGCAGATCGGCCACGCGCGTGGCGAGCACCCCGCGCGCGGGGGCCAGCTTCCGCTCGGCGCGACGGGCCACGGCACCGCTCACCAGCGGTACGCCGACGCCCGCGGCGAGCAGCCCCACGGCGAGCACCGCCCCCGCCTCGGGCAGCAGCCAGGCGGTGAAGCCGGCCGCCCCCGCGCTCACGACGGCCGCCGCGCAGGCGGGCAGCAGCCACCGCAGCCAGTAGTCCTGCAGGGCGTCGACGTCGGCGACCAGCCGGGAGAGGAGGTCACCGCGGCGCGTACCGCGCAGCCCTGCAGGGGCGAGCCGCTCCAGGCGCCGGTAGACGGCGACCCGGGTGTCGGCGAGCATCCGCAGCACGGCGTCGTGCGAGACGAGCCGCTCGGCGTATCGGAAGACGGCGCGGCCGATGCCGAAGGCGCGGGTCGCGGTCACGGCGATCATCAGGTACATCACCGGGGGCTGCTCCGAGGCCCGCGAGATCAGCCACCCCGAGGTGGCCATGAGCCCGACGGCGCTCCCGAGCGCCAGACTGCCGAGCAGCAGGGCGAGCGCGAGCTGACCGCGCCTGGCGCGCGCGGCGTGCCGGACCCGGGCGAGCACCCTGCCGCCCGCGCGGCCTCCCGCGCGCGGGGCACTCTCGTCAGCGGGCACGGCCGGCCCTGTCGCCGGGCCACCCCGCTCCGCTTCCGGAGCGCCCACGCCACCGTGGCCGGCATCTACGGCGTGCTCGGCGTCTCCGACGTACCCCGAGGCGGCCGAAGCGACCGGAGCGGCCTGAGCAGTCGGAGCAGCCGGAGCAGTCGCGTCGAGCCGTACGACCCGGTCCGCGACGGCCAGCAGGGCGGGCCGATGCACGACCAGCAGGACGGTCCGCCCCACCGCCAGCCGGCGGACCGCCTCGACGACCCCCGCCTCGGTCGTCCCGTCGAGCGCCGCCGTCGGCTCGTCGAGAAGCACCACGGGCCGGTCGGCGAGGAACGCCCGTGCCAGGGCGAGCCGTTGGCGCTGCCCGGCGGAGAGCCCGGCCCCGTCCTCACCGAGGACCGTCCCGACGCCCGCGGGCAGCGCGTCCACGAACTCCAGGGCGCCCGCGTCCCGGAGCGCCTCCCGCAGCCGCGCGTCATCCGCGTCCGGCCGCGCCAGCCGTACGTTCTCCGCGACGGTCCCGGCGAAGAGGTGCGGCCGCTGCGGCACCCACGCGATCCGCTCGTGCCACCGTTCGGGCGAGACGTCGGCCAGGTCGACGCCGCCGACGCACACCCGGCCCGCGGTGGGGCGCACGAAGCCGAGCACCACGTTCAGCAGGGTCGACTTGCCCGCCCCGCTGGGCCCCACGAGCGCCACGGTCTCGCCGGGCGCCACCTCGAAGGAGGCCCCACGGACCACGTCGTCCGTCCGCCCCGGGTACCGGACCGTCACGCCCTCCACGCTCAACGTGCCCGAGGGCGCCGCCCCGGTCCCGGCGGCCGGCACCGGAGCCTGAAGGACCTCGAAGATCTCCTCGGCGGCCGAGAGCCCCTCCGCCGCCGCGTGGTACTGCGCCCCGACCTGGCGCAGCGGCAGGTACGCCTCGGGCGCGAGGACCAGGACGACGAGCCCGTCGTACAGCTCCATCTCGCCGTGGACGAGCCGCATGCCGATGGTGACCGCGACCAGCGCGACCGAGATGGTCGCGAGCAGTTCCAGGGCGAACGACGAAAGGAAGGCGATGCGCAGCGTCCGCATCGTCGCCTGCCGGTACTCGCCGGTGATCCTGCGGATCGAGTCGGCCTGGGCCTTGGCACGGCCGAAGACCTTGAGCGTCGGGAGCCCCGCGACCACGTCGAGGAAGTGGCCCGAGAGCCGGGAGAGGAGCCGCCACTGGCGGTCCATGCGGTTCTGCGTGGCCCAGCCGATCAGGATCATGAAGACCGGGATGAGCGGCAGGGTCACGACGATGATCGCCGCCGACACCCAGTCCTCGGTGACGATGCGGGCGAGCACCGCCACCGGGACCACCACCGCGAGCCCCAACTGCGGCAGGTAGCGCGAGAAGTAGTCGTCGAGCGCGTCCACCCCGCGGGTGGCGAGGGAGATCAGCGAACCCGTGCGCTGTCCCCCGAGCCACCCCGGGCCGAGGGCGCCGGCCCGCTCGAGGAGTCGCCCCCGCAGCTCCGACTTGACGGCCGCGCTCGCCCGGTGCGCGGCGAGCTCGGTCAGCCACGAGACGAGACCCCGCCCTACCGCGACGACGGCGAGCAGCACCAGCGGTGTGCCCAGGTCGGCCGCGGAGAGCCCCTTCTGGAAGGCACCGACCACGATCTCGGCGATGAGCATCGCCTGACCGACGACCAGTCCCGCCCCGGCCAGCCCGAGAGCCACCACCGCGACGAGGAAGAAGCGTGTGGCCCGGGCGTATCGAAGCAGGCGCGGATCGATTGGTTTCACGTGAAACACACCCTCCGAAGGTCAGGCGGCCGGCAGGACGGAAGGGGTCAGTGCGCCGCGTCCGCGATGTGCTGCGTACCGATCCGTTTGCGGAACACCCAGTACGTCCACGACTGGTAGAGCAGCACGACCGGCGTCGCGACCCCCGCGCACCACGTCATGATCTTCAGTGTGTACGGGCTCGACGAGGCGTTGGTGACCGTAAGGCTCCACTCCTCGTTCAGCGACGAGGGCATGACGTCCGGGAAGAGCGTCAGGAAGAGCATCGCGACGGCCGCCGCGATCGTGACCCCCGACAGGGCGAACGACCAGCCCTCACGCCCGATCTTGATGGCCGCGATGGCTCCGACGAGCGCGACCACGGCCACGATCATCGCGACCAGACTCTTGCCGTCGCCGTTGTCGGCCTGCGTCCAGCTCAGGAAGCCGAGCGCGAGCACCGCCGTGACCAGCCCGAGGCCCAGGGCCGTCTTCCGGGCCCGCACCCGGATGTCGCCCACCGTCTTGAGCGAGGCGAACACCGCTCCGTGGAAGGTGAACAGCGTCAGGGTGACGAGGCCGCCCAGGATCGCGTACGGGTTGAGCAGGTCCCAGAAGCTGCCCACGTACTCCTTGTGGGCGTCGATCCGCACACCGCGCACGATGTTGCCGAACGCGACGCCCCACAGCACCGCCGGGATCAGCGAGGTCCAGAAGATCGCGTGCTCCCAGTTGGTCTGCCAGCGCTCCTCGGGCCGCTTGGCGCGGTACTCGAAGGCGACACCGCGCACGATCAGGCAGACCAGGATGAGCAGGAGCGGCAGGTAGAAGCCGGAGAAGAGCGTCGCGTACCACTCGGGGAAGGCGGCGAAGGTCGCGCCGCCCGCCGTGAGCAGCCACACCTCGTTGCCGTCCCAGACGGGGCCGATGGTGTTGATGAGCACCCGCTTCTCGACGCGGTCGCGGGCGAGCAGCTTGGTGAGGACGCCGATCCCGAAGTCGAAACCCTCCAGGAAGAAGTAGCCGATCCACAGGACGGCGATCAGTACGAACCAGACGTCGTGAAGTTCCATGTCCTCGTCCCTCCTTCCTTCAGTACGAGAAGGCCATCGGCCGGTCGGAATCCGAGTCGGCATCGGAGTCCGAGCCCTTGCCCGAGCCGGGGCCGCCGATCTTCGTGGGCGGGTTGAGGTCCGCCTCGGTCAGCTCGGGGGGACCCGACCTGACGTACTTGAGCAGCAGCTTCACCTCGATCACGGCGAGGATCGCGTAGATCAGCGTGAACCCGATCAGCGAGGTGAGGACCTCGCCCTGCGAGACGCCGGGGGAGACCGCGTCCCTGGTGCGCAGCACGCCGTAGACCACCCAGGGCTGTCGCCCCGTCTCGGTGAAGATCCAGCCCCACGCCGTGCCGATGAGGGGGAAGATCAGCGTCCACTGCGAGAGCCGCCACCACCACGTGCCGAGCCGCGGCGCGAGCTCCTTGTTCTTGGTGAGCATCAGCTTGGGGATCTCGTCCGCGCCGGTGCGGTGCTCCGGCGCCAGCCAGAACTTCTTGCGGGTCAGCCACAGGCCCGCGGTGCAGAGCGCCATCGAGACCCCGCCGAAGCCGATCATCCAGCGGTACGACCAGTAGGCGGTGGGGATGTTGGGCCGGTAGTCGCCGGGCCCGAACTTGTCCTGCGCCTCCTTGTTGAGGTCGTTGATGCCGGGGATCTCGGCGTCGAAGTTGTTCTTGGCGAGGAAGGACAGAACGCCGGGGACCTGGATGGCCACGTCGTTGTGGCCCTTCGCGACGTCGCCGTAGGCGAAGAGCGAGAACGGCGCCGGCTTCTCGGACTCCCACAGCGCCTCGGCGGCCGACATCTTCATCGGCTGCTGCTCGTACATGACCTTGCCGAGGGTGTCGGCGCTGATCACGGTGAGCAGCGTGCCGACGAAGGCGGCGAGCAGGCCGAGCCGCATCGACATCCGCATGGTGCGCACGTGCCGCTTCTTGCGCAGGTGGAAGATGGCGATGCCGGTCATGAAGGCGCCGCCGACCAGGATGGCCGCCGAGATGACGTGGAAGAAGTTGACGAGCGCCGTCTCCTGGAAGAGCACCTTCGCGAAGTCGGTGAGCTCCGCGCGCTTGGTGCCGTCCCGCTCCACGATCTTGTAGCCGACCGGGTGCTGCATGAAGGCGTTGGCGGCGATGATGAAGTACGCCGACAGGACGGTGCCGATCGAGACGATCCAGATCGTGGCGCAGTGCAGCTTCTTCGGCAGCTTGTCCCAGCCGAAGATCCACAGGCCGATGAAGGTCGACTCGAAGAAGAAGGCGATCAGCGCCTCGAACGCGAGCGGAGCGCCGAAGACGTCACCGACGAAGCGCGAGTAGTCGGACCAGTTCATGCCGAACTGGAACTCCTGGACGATGCCGGTGACGACACCCATCGCGATATTGATCAGGAACAGCTTTCCCCAGAACTTGGTCGCTCTGAGGTAGTGCTCCTTGCCCGTCCGCACCCACGCGGTCTCGAGGATCGCCGTGAGGGCGGCGAGCGAGATCGTCAGGGGGACGAACAGGAAGTGGTAGACGGTCGTGATGCCGAACTGCCATCGCGCCAGGGTTTCCGGCGCCAGAGCCAGGTCCACTGCGTCTTCTCCTTACTCACCGCGGGCCAGGAGGCGATGCGCCCCTTTTGTCCCGCTGATCTCCGGATGAACCGGGACACGCTTGTGAACGCGTTCACATTCACAAGCATTATGTCGTACGGGCTGTCGGGGCCCAAAAGGGGGGTCCCCTTTTACCGTGGGTACGGCTCGACTTACTGGGGGTACGGCACGACCCGGCGGGGAGAACGCGAAGAAGGCCCCGGAACGTCGTCCGAGGCCTTCCCCATCTCTTCAACATATTGTTGAATCCACGCCATGCAGATACGGATCTCCTGGCCCGCCGGGCACCTGACAGCGACGCTGGATGACACCCCGACCGCCCAGGCCCTGGGCAAGGTGCTGCCGCTCGCCTCCACCG
Source organism: Streptomyces sp. NPDC037013 (assembly GCF_055607265.1). NCBI lineage: Bacteria > Bacillati > Actinomycetota > Actinomycetes > Kitasatosporales > Streptomycetaceae > Streptomyces > Streptomyces sp. NPDC037013. The sequence continues at coordinate 168,496 of NZ_JBVJRV010000006.1, forward strand.
CCCACACCTGGGGTGAGGAGGTCTACTTCGACACGGGCGTCAGCACCCCGCGCGAGAGCGGCGCCCAGCAGGTCGTCGAACCCGGCACCGTCGCCTTCTGGACCGACGGCGACGCCCTCGCCCTCCCCTACGGCCCCACACCGATCTCGCGGGGCGACGAGTGCCGCCTCGCGAGCCCGTGCAACCTCCTCGGCCGGCTGGACGGCGACCCCCGCCTGCTGGCCACCGTGCGCAGTGGCGACCCCATCCGGGTCGAGGCCGTGGAGGACTGACGGAGGCCTGCGGAAGGCCTCCGTCAGCCACGCCGGCTACAGCTCCTTGCGGAAGGCCTCCGCCGCCTGCAGGAAGATGTCGTTGGCCTCGGTCTCGCCGATCGTGGCCCGCATCCCCTCGCCCGCGAACGGCCGCACGACCACACCGGCCTTCTCGCACGCCGCCGCGAAGTCCATGGTCCGGTCCCCGAGCCGCAGCCACACGAAGTTCGCCTGCGTCTCCGGCACCGTCCAGCCCTGGCCCCGCAGCGCCTCGACCACGCGCGTGCGCTCGGCGACCAGCGCGCCGACCCGGCCCATCAGCTCGTCCTCGGCGCGCAGCGACGCCACCGCCGCGTCCTGCGCCAGCTGGCTCACGCCGAAGGGCACCGCCGTCTTGCGCAGCGCGGCGGCCACCGGCTCGTGGGCGACCGCGAAGCCGACGCGCAGACCCGCGAGGCCGTACGCCTTGGAGAAGGTGCGCAGGACGCAGACGTTCGGGCGGTCGCGGTAGATCTCGATGCCGTCCGGCACCTCGGGGTCGCGGATGAACTCGCGGTACGCCTCGTCCAGGACGACCAGCACGTCACGCGGCACCCGGTCCAGGAAGCGTTCGAGCTCCGCCCTGCGGACGACGGTGCCCGTGGGGTTGTTGGGGTTGCAGACGAAGATGAGCCGGGTGCGGTCGGTGATGGCGTCGGCCATGGCGTCGAGGTCGTGGACCTCGCCGTCCGTCAACGGCACCCGCACGGAGGTCGCGCCGCTGACCTGCGTGATGATCGGGTACGCCTCGAAGGAGCGCCACGCGTAGATCACCTCGTCGCCCGGGCCCGACGTCGCCTGCAGCAGCTGCTGGGCGACGCCGACGGAGCCGGTGCCCGTGGCGATGTGCGAGACGGGCACCCCGAAACGCTCGGCCAGCTCGCTCATCAGGGCCGTGCACGCCATGTCGGGGTAGCGGTTGAACGAACCGGCGGCGGCGAGCGCGCTCTCCATGACGCCGGGCAGCGGCGGGTAGGGGTTCTCGTTCGAGGACAGCTTGTAGGCCACCGGACCGTCGGCCGCCGCGGGCTTGCCCGGCTTGTAGGTGGGGATCCCCTCCAGCTCGGCGCGCAGCCTCGGGTTCGTCTCGCTCACCGCAGTCCTCCTCGTAGCCAGTCACAGCCGTTCGAATACTGCTTACCTTATGAGGATTCGACGCCCCTGCGAATGGGCTTCCCGCATCGGCCCCAGAACGATCGGGCAAAGGCGTACAAGGCGCACGAAGGCGTACGGAGAGGGGGGAGCGCCCCGTGCTCCCCCGTGCGCCGGTGGCTCGCTCCGTGGCGCGCGTCCCCCGTGAAGGTGAGTTGAGACCTCTTCGAGACCTGGCCCATTTGGCAGGCCCATGCGAGACGATCAGGGGCAGCTGCCCGTCGAGCCGACCAACTGCCTTCTGTTCCAAGGTCATTGACCCCGCAGGGCCTTGCAGAAACGTGCCTGTCAACGAGTGAATATGCGCCCCTGCTACCCACCGCCATGAGCCCTACTATCGGCTCGCCATGACAGCAGCAGGGAAGCACCAGGTGAGCCGAGCGGAGACCGCCCGCCGGGGCAACCGGCAGAGTCGAGCGGGCATCAGAGACGTCGCCGCCGCCGCCGGTGTCTCCATCACGACTGTCTCCGACGCCCTCAACGGCAAGGGTCGGCTGCCCGACGCCACCCGACGCCACGTCCGCGAGGTCGCAGAACGGCTGGGCTACCGCCCGTCCGCGGCGGCCCGCACCCTCCGTACCGGCAAGTCCGGCCTCATCGGCCTGACCGTGACGACGTACGGGGATGAACCTTTCACCTTCACCGAGTTCGCCTACTTCGCCGAGATGGCCAGAGCCGCCACCTCGGCCGCCCTCGCCAGGGGGTACGCCCTGGTGATCCTCCCCGCCACCTCGCGCCGCAGCCCGGTGGACGTGTGGTCGAACGTCGCGCTCGACGGCACCGTCGTCGTCGACCCCTCCGACCACGACCCGGTCGTCAGCGAGCTGGTCCGGCAGGGCCTGCCGGTGGTCTCCGACGGCCGCCCGGCGGGTTCGCTCCCGGTCACCGCCTGGGTCGACAACGACCACGAGGCCGCGGTCCTGGAGATCCTCGACCACCTCGCCGCCGCCGGCGCCCGCCGGATCGGCCTCCTCACCGGCACCACCACGGACACGTACACCCACCTCTCCACCACCGCCTACCTGCGCTGGTGCGAACGCGTCGGGCAGGATCCGGTCTACGAGTCCTACCCCGCCCACGACCCGTGCGCGGGCGCCGTCGCCGCCGACCGGCTGCTCGCCAGACCCGACCGACCCGACGCCGTCTACGGCCTCTTCGACCCCAACGGCACCGACCTGCTCGCCGCCGCCCGGCGGTACGGGCTGCGCGTCCCCGACGACCTGCTGCTCGTCTGCTGCAGCGAGTCCACGGTGTACGCCACGACGGAACCGCCCATCACCACCCTCTCCCTCAAGCCCCGGCGCATCGGCACGGCCGTCGTACAGCTCCTCATCGACGCCATCGAGGGCCTCGATTCGGGGACCCCCGTCGAGCAGGTGATACCGACCGAACTGATCGTGCGCACCTCGTCCGAGCGACGGCCGCCGCGCACGACGGTCAGCCCGCCCCGCTCGCCCGGCCACGGCTGACCGCTCCCGCCCGCACACCCGAGACCGGGCAGAGGCCGGTTTCCTTCCCGCCACCAACGGGGAAACCTCTGCCCAATTCGGGAGAAATCCACGGTGAACCCGGGTCCGGCACCGATTCACCACCCCTGGTGCACCACACAGCGGGAGCCGCATTCCTATGATGGGCGGACGACACCGCGGGCCGCTGCGACCAGGCAGTCCGATCTCGGTGCAGATGCGGCGCAATGGTGGTGGAGGGGTCGATGACTCAGGGGGCCGGTCAGGGACCCGATGTGCGGACGGCGACGCTGCGCGACTTCCGCGTACCTGCGTACGTTCATGAGACCACCGGTCCCGCCCCGGTGAGCCCCCCGGCGCCCGGCGAGCTGCCGGACGAGGGGTACACGCCCACCCAGCGCGACCTGCCGGTCATCAACCGGGGCGACACCGTCCAGGTGCAGGTCATGCCGGAGCCCCCGCAGCCGCGGGCGGGCGACGAGCACGGTCCGCTGTTCGTCGTCGGCGACGTGCACGGCTATCTGGAGGAGCTTCTCGCGGCCCTCCGGGAGCAGGGTCTCATCGACGCCGAGGGCAACTGGGCCGCGGGCAACGCGCGCCTGTGGTTCCTCGGCGACTTCACCGACCGCGGGCCCGACGGCATCGGCGTCATCGACCTCGTGATGCGGCTCTCCGCCGAGGCCGCGGCCGCCGGCGGCTACTGCAAGGCGCTCATGGGCAACCACGAGCTGCTCCTGCTCGGCGCCAAACGCTTCGGCGACACCCCCGTCAACTCCGGCGCGGGCACCGCCACCTTCCAGGCCGCCTGGCTGCTCAACGGCGGGCAGAAGACCGACATGGAGCGCCTGGAGGACCACCACCTCCAGTGGATGGCCCGCCTCGACGCGATGGAGGAGGCCGACGGCCACCTGCTCGTGCACTCCGACACGACCGCCTATCTGGATTACGGCGACTCGATCGAGGCGGTGAACGACACCATCCGGGAGACCCTCACGCGCAACGACGCGGACGAGTGCTGGGACCTCTTCCGCAAGTTCACCAAGCGCTTCGCCTTCCGCGACGAGTCGGGCCCCTCGGCCGCCCGCGAACTCCTCGATGTCTACGGCGGCACCCGCATCGTCCACGGTCACAGCCCCATCCCCTACCTCCTGGGCGACGTCGGCTCCGAGGACGAGTCGGACGGCGGCGGCCCCGTCATCGAGGGTCCGCACGTCTACGCCGACGGTCTGGCCATCGCCATGGACGGCGGAGTGACCATGGCCGGAAAGCTGCTGGTCCGCCAACTACCCTTGGCTGACTGAGCGTTCTCCGGGAAGACGCCCCTCTACACGATCACCCTGGCCAGAGGGGCAATTTCCGGAAACCCCCTGTCACCGCACGCCGTCACGGCTCTACCATCGGCGTATCCGTAGCAGGCTCCCCTCCGTTTCTGCCCAACGGCTCGCAGTCATGCGAGCTTCAGCCCTACGGAGCATCGGGGGATGCACATGAACAGCGCTCCACACCTGCTCAATGAGGACCGCCCCGAGTTTGAGCGGATCCTCGACGAGGCGCTGCGCACGGCACCAGAACGTCCCGAACTCGCCGCAGTGGGCCGGCGGCTCAACACCGAACAACTGCGCACCATGGCCCTGAACGCGACAGCACTGATCACGGCCGCGGCCGCGGCCGAGTACGCGCACTACGTGAAGGTTCGCGAGGAGTTGCGCGAACCTCGACCGACGTCCACATCGATCCGCGAAGGGAACGGACAGAGCGCCGCGGAGTCGGGCTCCGGCGGCATCGGCCTCGCCACCACGATGGGCGAGGTGACGGAACCAGCGGCAGCGGGTGCCGGGGCGATCGCCGTCGTCGCGGTCCTCGTACCCGTCCTCGCCGGGGCGGCCGCCGCGATCTTCCTGCTGGTCGGTTACATCCTGAAGATGCTCACCCCCGAGCCTGCCTTCGCGGACACCCTGCTCACCGCCGGGTGGTTGTTCGGCGCGCTCACCGCGGGCGGCATCCTGGTCGCCGCGGTCGGCCTGCTCCTGACCGCTCTGCGCAACGGCTCCACCTCGCTCCAGGCAGGACTCCACGGCGAGCTGCACGAGGAGGTGTCTCGCGCCAGGGAGGACTGGGGGCGGGCGCTCCTCGAGCGGGGCGTCGTGCCGTTCCTGCGGGAGGCCCTGACGGACCCGGGCGGCGCCCCCGCCGCCCGCACGCCGTCGTCGAGTGCCGGGGAATCCGGCGCGAACGGCCGCATGCCCCAACTCGGCTACCACCGGCCCGGGTTCAGCAGCCCGGACGGCGGCCCGGCGGCGGGCCCGCGACCGAGCTATTCGAGCCCTGACTTCTCCAGCCCGGACTTCGGCGGACCCGAGCACAAGCCGGAGTAGTCAGCACGTCCCCGAGGCGCCGCTGCCGGCGAGCGGCGGCGCGAACTCGATCCGCACGGACGACGACCGGGGTATGAGCACGGCCACGCCGTCGGCCCGGGACCACCGCTCGGGCACGAGGACGTACTGCCCCCCGGACTGCAGCATGAGCTTGAGCCCGTCGTAGCGGAAGCGGTAGGCGGCCTTGCGGTCCCGGCAGCGGGTCTCGCGCACCCCCGGCGCGGTGAGGCTGAGACTGTCCGCGCTGTAGACGATCGCGTACGGGTAGGTGGGCAGCCCCGCGACGAACTCGCGGGCGCGGGTCTCACCGACGGCGGCCGCGTAATCGTTGGCCGCCCAGAACAGGCCGAGCCCCACCAGCACGAGGACGACACCCCACTCGGCGAGGGCGGACGCGGCGGGGCGGGGTGGGGGTGGGGTCGGGGCCGGGTTGGCAGCCGGGGTGGTGGGGGGTTCGTCGGTGTCGTCCGCGTCATTGGTCCCGCCCGCGTCATCGGCGTCGGTGGTGTCGTCCGGCGGGCGGTCGGGGAGCGTACGCCAGAGGTGGAGCGTGTACGCGAGGAGCAGTACGCCGAACGACAGGCTCAGCGGCGCCGCCACGAGGAGGTCGCGGAGGAACGTCGGGGCGAGCACGGACCAGAAGCCGCCGAGCGTGAGCAGCGCGCCGACACCCGCCATGACGGGCAGCGCACGCCGCAGCAGGCGCACTCCGGTGCCGGCGGTGAGGCGCCTGCGGAGCAGGTCATGGCCCCAGAAGGCGAGCAGCGCGGCGCCCGCCGTGACGGTGAGGGGCACGTAGAGCGCGTCCAGGCTGCGCATCAGGTAGTCGGTCGTGCCGAAGCCGAGGACGGTGGAGTTCACCCCGAAGTAGTCGAAGAACCAGTACGCGTGGTGCCAGCCGAAGTAGTAGAGCAACGCGGTGATCAGGCTGGTCGGGGCGATGATCGTGCCAACGATCGTCCACAACTGCTGGATGCCGAGCGGGGATTCGGGAGATGCGGGAGATGCGGGAGATGCGCTGGATTCGGGGGGTTCCTGTGCGGTCATGGAGTACGGGAGGTCCAGGTGACGGGGTCGGCTGCTCCGGGTGAGCCGGCCAGAGGTGAGGCCTCGGGCGGCGAACCCTCCGGCGGCGATCCTTCGGGCGGCGTCCCCTCGGGGGGCGAGCCTCCGCCGGGCGTCCCGCCCACGCAGGGTCCGAGCCCGACGACCGTCAGGACGCTGCCGCGGTCCACCGGTGTGCCCGCGCCCGGCGAGATCTTCACGAAGCCGCACTCGTCGACGTTGGCGGTCTCGTCCGCGGGAAGCGTGGTGCTGTACAGCCGTTCGAGCTGGAGGCAGACCGTGCCGTCCTTGCAGGCGGTGCGGACATCGCCCTGGATCAGGTCCCAGGTCTGCTTGCCGAAGGCGGTGACGGCGTCGAAGGGCCGTCCTTTGTAGTTGATGGGCGGGATGTTCAGGGGCGCGGTCGGCACCTTGCCGCCGCCGGTACCGCCGTTGCCGCTGCTTCCACCGGCGTCGCCGGTACCGCCGGTGTCGTCCCCCGAGCCGCCGCCCGCGATCGAACCGCCCTCGGTCGACCCGTCCGCGGTCGATCCCCCCGTGGTCGAGCCGCCGTCGACGACCCCGCCCCCGGAAGCGGCAACGCCGCCTCCGGACGAACTCGCCCCACCGCTCCCGTCGTCATCACCGTCGCCCCCACAGGCGGCGAGAGAGGGCAGGCAGAGGAGCCCCAGAAGCAGAAGAACGACGGCCCGGGACACCCGAGCCCGTAACCACACCCGAGCCCGTGACCACGCCCGAGTCGATGGCCGCGGCGAAGCCCGCAGCAAGGTCCGCAGCAATGTCGCCATACCGCACCACCACCTATGGCACCCGTGCCTGAACTGTGTGGTCTCAGGAGAATGGCACCCGACGCACACGCCCGTCTACATGCGCCGGAGAACCTGCGCCTCGGCCCGCTCGACCGTCGTACGGCTGTAGACGTGCACCAGCGCGAGGTGGAAGAGCGCCGGGGCGAGAGGAGCCCAGCGGTGGATCCGATCGGCACGCAACATGTACTTGACCACTGTCGCCGGGCGGAAGGGGACGCAGTCGATGGTCTGATGTTCCCATCGGTCCGCGACTCCCCTGCTCATACGCGCCTGAAGCCCTTCGTGGGTCAAGTCCTTCAGCCTGGCGTAGAAATGGGCGCTCCAGTGCCGCCGGTCGATGTCCAGCACGAAGGCGAGCAGTTCGAGGGAGTACTCGTGCGGCTCGACGGCGAGTTCCTCCCGCATGCCGCGCCGTGCGACGGCGTGCAGCTCGGGGGCGCTCCGGCCGGACGAGTCGATGTGCCGTGACATGCCTTCGTTCACGGAGGAGTTCCAGACGCCCGGCGCCATCCGGACCCGCTCACTGCGCTGGCTCACGATCAGCATGTCGTCGGAGGTCACCACCGCGACGTTGGTGGCGAAACTGCACTGCAGGAAGGCGGGTGCCAGCAGTGGCCGGTCCGGGTCCAGAAAACGGGACCGAGGCGTCGTCCCGTCGGAGAGACGGCGGTCGAGCTGCTGGGCCGCGAGGAAGGTGTAGTAGTCGGTGGGGCGCAACCGCAGATGCACTTCGGGCTGTTCGTCGAGCGCGGTACGGGAGACGTCGAACGCGTCGACCGCGTAGCGAGGACCGTTCCACAACGGAGTCCGACCCTCCGCACGCAGACGCGCACTCTCGGACTCGATCTCGACCCGCCAGCCGCCCATCTCCGGCGGCAGCTCGATCTCCTCGTCGAGGACGTGGACGTAGATGGCATCGGCAGGTATGGCCGACTCACCGTCCCCCTCCACGATCAGGGCGGAGGTGTGGAGAGGGCCCAGCGAGAACGTGCGCCACGCGGGGCCGGACTCCTCCCGCTGCCGCAGACCGCGCACCGCTCTCGTGGAGCGGGCCCGGAGCCCCTACCAGGCGTTCTGTAACGGCTGTTGGAACAGCACGGCGAACAGCATCCCCAGCACCGCGCCGACGACCCCGTTGGCCACATCGATCCCGCCCATGTCAGGCAGAGTAGGGACGCCGGCCGCCCTGCGCGCGATCTTGGCTGTTCCGTTACGGCGGTACGGGGTGGGGTGGGGTGGGGTGGGGTGGGCCTGGACGCCCGCCCGTAGGGCCCCGAGCGCGGTGGCCGGGGCCTTACGGGGCGGGGCGGGGCAGTCCGTACGCGGGTCAGTCGGCCAGAGGCAGGTAGACCCGGTTGCCGCTCGCCGCGAACTCCTTCGACTTCTGGAGCATCCCCTCGGCGACCTCCTCGGCCGACGCCCCCGCGGCCGCCGTGCCGCCGAACTGCTCCGTGATGCTGTGGCTGATCTTCATCGAGCAGAACTTCGGCCCGCACATCGAGCAGAAGTGCGCCGTCTTCGCCGGCTCGGCCGGCAGCGTCTCGTCGTGGAACTCCCGTGCCGTGACCGGGTCGAGGGCCAGATTGAACTGGTCCTCCCAGCGGAATTCGAACCGCGCGTCCGAGAGCGCGTCGTCCCAGTCCTGCGCGCCCGGGTGCCCCTTGGCGAGGTCCGCCGCGTGCGCCGCGATCTTGTACGTGATGACGCCGGTCTTCACGTCGTCGCGGTTGGGCAGGCCCAGGTGCTCCTTGGGCGTGACGTAACAGAGCATCGCCGTGCCCCACCAGCCGATCATCGCGGCGCCGATGCCGGAGGTGATGTGGTCGTAGGCGGGCGCGATGTCCGTGGTCAGCGGACCGAGCGTGTAGAACGGCGCCTCCTCGCAGATCTCCTGCTGAAGGTCGATGTTCTCCTTGATCTTGTGCATCGGGACGTGCCCGGGGCCCTCGATCATCGTCTGTACGTTGTGACGCTTGGCGATCGTGTTGAGTTCCCCGAGCGTACGGAGCTCGGCGAACTGCGCCTCGTCGTTGGCGTCCGCGATCGAACCGGGCCGCAGGCCGTCGCCGAGCGAGTACGTCACGTCGTACGCCGCGAGGATCTCGCAGAGCTCCTCGAAGTGCTCGTAGAGGAAGCTCTCCTTGTGGTGCGCGAGGCACCAGGCCGCCATGATCGAGCCGCCGCGCGAGACGATGCCGGTCTTGCGGTTGGCGGTCAGCGGGACGTACGGAAGGCGCACGCCCGCGTGCACCGTCATGTAGTCCACGCCCTGCTCGGCCTGCTCGATGACCGTGTCCTTGTAGATCTCCCAGGTCAGCTCCTCGGCCCTGCCGTCGACCTTCTCCAAGGCCTGGTAGAGCGGGACGGTGCCGATCGGCACGGGGGAGTTGCGCAGCACCCACTCGCGGGTGGTGTGGATGTTGCGGCCGGTGGACAGGTCCATGACCGTATCGGCGCCCCACTTGGTCGCCCAGGTCATCTTGTCCACCTCCTCCTCGATGGAGGAGGTCACCGCGGAGTTGCCGATGTTGGCGTTCACCTTCACCAGGAACTTCTTGCCGATGATCATCGGCTCGATCTCCGGGTGGTTCACGTTGGCGGGGATCACCGCGCGGCCCGCGGCGACCTCCTCCCGGACGATCTCGGGGTCCATGTTCTCGCGGATCCCGATGAACTCCATCTCGGGCGTGATCTCACCGCGTCGCGCGTACGCGAGCTGCGTCACCGCCTGGCCCTGGCGGCCGCGGCGCGGCTGACGGGGACGGCCGGGGAAGACCGCGTCGAGGTTCTTCAGCCCGCCGCGCGGCGAGGTGTGCTTGATGCCGTCGTCCTCGGGACGGGGCGGGCGGCCGACGTACTCCTCGGTGTCACCGCGGGCGATGATCCAGTTCTCGCGCAGCGGCGGCAGACCGCGGCGGACGTCGGTGTCGGCCGACGGGTCGGTGTACGGGCCCGAAGTGTCGTACAGGGTGACGGACTTGCCGTTGGTGAGGTGCACCTGGCGGACCGGCACCCGCAGGTCGGGGCGCGAACCCTCGACATACGCCTTGTGCCAGCCGATGGACTTCCCGGCCTCGTCAGTCGCGACGGTGCTCTCGTCGCTCCTGGAGGCAGGCGTGCGTGCGTCCGATGTGGTCATGAGACCTACTCCCTACGCCGGCATTACCCGGTAACAGGTTCGGCGGTCGACGCAGCGGATTCCGTACGGCTCGTACACGATCGTCGTGCCCGTCGTACGGAGGTCAGCGCCCTCTCAGCCCGGTGCTCCGAGCTCCCGCGATTGCAAAGGTGGCTCCACGCTAGCGTCATGTCGGGCGCGCTGAACAGAGGGCCCCCTCCGTTCTTGCGATGATCGGGCAGTGACCACCACAGAGCCGCCGCCCCCGCCGCCCTCTCGCCCCCCGTCCGGCCCACCCGGCCCGACCCCGCCCTCCCAGGGCAACGGCCGAGGTGAGACGCGCGACGGCGAGTACGGGGGACACGGAGGCCACCGCTCCGGGCATGGGGGCCACGGGGGGCATGGCGGCCACTCCGGGCACGGAGGCCACGGCGGGCATGGGCACTCGCACAGTCACGGGCCCGCCGCTCCCGTCTCCCAACACCTGCGCAAGGTCATCGCAGCCGTACTGATCCCCTTCGCCGCCGCGGTCGTCGTGGGCCTCGCCGTGCTGTGGCCGGGCGGCACACCGGGCCACGAACGCACCGGAGTCGGCTTCGACCGCCAGACGCAGGCAGCGAAGGTCACGAAGGTGCGGGAGCTGCCCTGCAAGGAGCTGAGCCCCTCACAGCCCACGCCCAACGGCGACACCTCCACGGCCGAGGGCCGGTCCGCCCAGTCCCGGGCCGCGGGCACCTGCAAGAAGGCCACGGTCGAGGTCACCAGCGGCAAGGACAAGGGCCGCACCTTCATCGAGATCATCCAGCCGGACTCGCCCCGGCAACTGAAGCAGGGCCAGCAGGTGGTGGTCGCCTACGAGCCCAAGGCCCCCGAAGGACTCCAGTACTCCGTCACCGACGTGAACCGCAAGCTCCCGATGGCCCTGCTCGCCGGCATCTTCGCGCTCGCCGTCGTCGTGGTGGGACGGCTGCGCGGTGTGATGGCCCTGGTCGCACTCGCCATCAGCTTCCTGGTGCTGACGTTCTTCATCCTGCCGGCGATCCTCCAGGGGTCGAACCCGCTGGTCGTGGCGGTGATCGGGGCGAGCGCCATCATGCTGATCGCGCTCTATCTCTGCCACGGCCTCACGGCCCGTACGTCGGTCGCGGTACTCGGCACGCTCATCTCCCTCCTCCTGATCGGCCTGCTCGGCTCCCTCTTCATCGGCTGGGCCTCCCTGACCGGCAACACGGACGACAACACCGGCCTCATCCACGGCCTGTACCCGTCCATCGACATGAGCGGCCTGCTGCTCGCGGGCGTCATCATCGGCTCGCTCGGCGTCCTCGACGACGTGACCGTCACCCAGACCTCCGCGGTCTGGGAACTGCACCAGGCCAACCCGACGATGGGCTGGCGCGGCCTGTACCGCGCGGGCATCCGCATCGGCCGCGACCACATCGCCTCGGTCGTCAACACCCTCGTCCTCGCCTACGCCGGTGCCGCGCTGCCTCTCCTGCTGCTCTTCTCGATCGCGCAGTCCAGCGTGGGCACGGTCGCCAACAGCGAGTTGGTCGCCGAGGAGATCGTGCGCACCCTGATCGGCTCGATCGGCCTGGTCGCCTCGGTTCCGGTGACGACCGCACTGGCGGCCCTGGTCGTCTCGGCCGACCGCACGTCCGGGGTGGGTGTGGGTGTGGGTATGGGGTCAGGGGCCGGCGTGAGCACCGGGGCGGAGGTGGCCAATGTCGGGGCCACCCGGTCGTCCCGCGGCGGGAAGGGGCGACGCCGCAAGCGCTGACCGGACCCGGTACCGCCCTCCCTCTGCCGTGAAATGCACCAAAATGCCATCCACGACCATCAGTTGACGGCAGCGGGGTCAGCCCGCGTTCTGCTCCTCCGCGAGGATCCGGTCGAGCGCCTCGTCGAGATGGGCGTCGAAGTCGGCGAGCGCCCGCTCCTGCCCGAGCGGCACCAACTTGTCCGTACGGTCGAGGAAGGCGAGCAGCGGCGGAATACCCACCCGGAACAGCGCCTGGTCACCGCCGACCTGAAGCCTGATCAGCGCTTCGTCGAGCAGTGCGGCACCGGCAGGCTCGACCCGCACGTCACCGTCCCCGCAGGGCCTGCCCACCCCGTCGATCAGCAACTCCCGGCCGAAGGCCCAGGTCACCGGCTCGTCCCCCGGCAGGTGGAACGTCAGCCGCACGGCATAGGGATCGTCGAGCTCGTAGCGGAGCTCCACCGGGATACGGAATGACAGCTCCTCGGAAACGAGGAAGCTCATCATGACCTCAGCCTGCACCGTCTCACCCATCGCGCCCTACCCCGTCACTCGGCCTCAAGGAGCCAGGAACCAACTCCCTGACACCCTGGCATCTTGCTCAACGTACTCACCGGATCACAAGGAGTGAGTTTTCAGATGCTGATAGAGAAGGAGAGTGTCCCTAGTAGCTTTCCGATCTCCCGTTGCAATCGCTGGGCCGCGGGCAGCAACCGGTCCGCTTGATAGGCCGGGACCGAGATGGCCACGGTCGCCGCGGTGTCACCCGCTGTGACCGGGATGGCCGCGCAGACCGTCCCGAGTGCGTACTCCTGACGCTCCACCACGGGCCGCATCCGCTCCCTCGTGCCGAGCCGGCGCAGGAACGCCCGTTCGTCCCGGACCGAATACCGCGTGATCGACTGCACCGGATAGCGGTCGAGGTGATCCAGCTGCGCCGCGCCGTCGAGCTGACCCAGCAGACACTGGCCGATCGCGTGGGCGTGCCCGGTCTCCCGGAAGTCCGCCCACTCCTCGACGGCCGGATTGCCCGGGGTGTCGGCGACGGCCACGAGCTCGATCTCGCCCTCGCGGTACACGGCGAAGTACACGGGCACGCCGATCGTGTCGCGCCAGTGCGCCAGGCACTCCTCGATCGCTCTGCGCCGGTTCTGCCGCGCCCCGCTGCTGCCCAGCCGCTCGGCCGCCTCGCCGAGCATGAACACACCCTTGTCCCGGTGCAGATAGCCCTCGTGGGTCAGGGTGCGCAGCAGGTGGTACGCCGTGGGGAGCGCGATCCCCGCCTCGCGGGCCAACTGCTTTGCCGGGGCCCCGCCCTGGTGGGTGGCGGCGGCTTCCAGCAGCCGCATCGCCCGCTGCACGGAGCCGATGAGGGTCGGTTGGGCGGTGGGGACAGTGGTGCTTTCGACCGCGGCCAAGGTTCACTCCCGAAACACGTGGGGGGACAGCCTCTGCCCGAAGTGACGTGGGGGGGGACAGTGCGCGTACACCCGTCCGCGGGGGTCGACCCCGCGTCGGTTTTCGGACTCTAATCCTTGGCCTCGGTTCTACGGCGCCCGCAGGGAAAACTTCCCCCGGGCGAGGGAACCGTTGCGGAAACTCACCGAGCGGTGTCAGCGGTCAATCGGTCGCCCGTCGTCATTGCCGGTCGTCATCGCCCATCGTCGACCGTCACCAATCGGTGCGTGACGAGGACGAGCCGGATATGAACTTGCGTACGACATAAATGAGTCCACCGACCAAGGCCACGAATATCAGCGCCTTGAACAGGAGGGCGACCACGAATCCGACAACAGCCGCTATCACGCTGCCGAACACGACGAGTGCGATGACCGGCACAGCCACCCACTTCACCCACCACGGCATTCCCGCAAAGATCTCCTTCGCTGCCATCGTCCTTACCTCTCTCTTCTCTGTCCGCACTTCTGCGCTCCTCGCAGCCGCGCGGCTTCCCGGATCTCCGCAGGTACCTTGCTTCTCACATTCGATGCTAGGGCGCCGAAGGGCTCCGCGGGGGCCTCGGAGCCCTTGTCCTCCCCTGATCCGACCCTGAGGGAACCCCGAGGCCGCAGCCCTGACGAGGTCACTCCCCGGAAGGAGAGAAGGACGCGGAGAACGACACGGAGAAAGAAGTGGGGAGAGAGAAGCGGGGAAGAAAGATCAGGACTCGGGCGGCGAGAAGACGACGAGTACCCGCAGGTCCTCGCTGATGTGGTGGAACTTGTGGGCCACACCGGCCGGCACATAGATGACGCTGCCCCGCGCGACCTGCGTGGTCTCCATGCCGACCGTGATCGAGGCCCGGCCGCTGACGACCATGTACACCTCGTCCTGCCCGTGCGGCTGCTGCGGGTCGGACTCCCCGGCGTCGAGCGCGTACAGCCCGACCGACATGTTCCGCTCCCGCAGGAATTGCAGGTACGCGCCGTCGTTCGCGGCGCGCTCCGCCTCCAGCTCGTCCAGTCGGAATGCCTTCATCGTCCTCGTACACCCCTCGTTGACGCCCGTGCTGATGCCGGGGCTGCCGACAGCGCTCTGCCGAGCCCCGCGCCACCGCTCGGACTGCCGTTGCCCACGGTCGTCGTGGTCCTCGTGGGCCGACCGTTGTCGACCCCTGTCTGCCACGATCAGACACATGAAGAATTTCCTAGTCAAGACGATCGCCAACGCCGCGGCCCTGGCCGTCGCCGTGTGGCTGCTCGACAAGATCACGCTGACCGGTGACAGCACGGGCAAGAAGGTGGGCACGCTCATCGTCGTCGCCCTGCTCTTCGGCCTGGTGAACTTCCTGGTCAAGCCGGTGGTGAAGGTCCTCACCTTCCCGCTGTTCATCCTGACGCTCGGCCTGATCACGCTGGTGGTCAACGCCCTGATGCTGCTGCTCACCTCGTGGCTGGCCGACAAGCTCGACGTCAGCTTCCATGTCGATGGCTTCTGGACCGCCGTACTGGGCGGCCTGATCATCTCGATCGTCTCCTGGGCCATGAACGTCGTCCTCCCCGACGACGACTGAGCCCCCAGTGCGCCTCGGCCGCGCCGACAGCATGTGGACGGTCGAGGGGTTCGTCGGACGAGTATTTGAGAATGGCGGAGCGTCGAGCGACAGCCCGCTCGGCGCTGTACGTGAAGCAGTGGAGAGGCGGCCGGCATGACGGAATCGGGAACCACGGGCGACGCCGGGGCGCGCAACGGCCAAGCAGGTAACGACAAAGCGGGCAACAGCGGGGCCACGGCGGGCCTCCACGACGGTACGGCGCGCATCGGCGACGGTACGCGCGCCGTGCGGGCCGGGCTGCCGGAGCCGGTGAAGCACGAGCCGACGCTGCCCGGTCCCGTCTTCGCCGCCCACTTCCACCTGCCGGGCGACCCCACTGGCGGTTACGCCTACGGTCGCGACGACAACCCCACCTGGACCCACCTGGAGCGCGCCATCGGCGAGCTCGAAGCACCCGGTTCCGGTACGGACGTCGAGACGCTGGTCTTCGGCTCCGGCATGGCCGCGATCTCCGCGGTGCTCTTCTCCCAGCTGCGCGCCGGCGACACGGTGGTCCTGCCGGACGACGGCTATCAGGTCCTGCCGCTGGTCCGTGAGCAGCTCACGGCGTACGGGATCGAGGTGCGCACCGCGCCGACCGGCGGGGACGCCCAGCTCGACGTCCTGGACGGCGCCAAGCTGCTCTGGATCGAGACGCCGTCCAACCCCGGCCTCGACGTGTGCGACGTCCGGCGGCTCGCCGACGCGGCACGCGCGCGTGGCGCCCTGGTCGCCGTCGACAACACCCTGGCGACCCCGCTCGGCCAGCGACCCCTCGAACTCGGCGCCGACTTCGCGGTCGCCAGCGGCACCAAGATGCTCACCGGCCACGGCGACATCCTCCTCGGCTACGTCGCCTGCCGGGACGCGGCGCTGATGGATTCCGTACGGCGTTGGCGCAAGATCGTCGGGGCGATCCCGGGGCCGATGGAGGCCTGGCTCGCGCACCGCTCGCTCGCCACGCTCCAGTTGCGCACGGACCGGCAGAACGCGAACGCCCTGGCACTCGCCGAGGCGCTGCGCGACCGTCCCGAGGTTTCGGGTCTGCGCTATCCCGGACTGCCCGACGACCCCTCCCACGAGGTCGCCGCACGGCAGATGCGGCGCTTCGGGTGCGTGGTCTCCTTCACGCTGCCCACGCGCACGCGTGCCGAGCGTTTCCTCGAAGCACTGCACCTGGTCGAGGACGCCACCAGCTTCGGCGGCGTGCGGTCCACGGCCGAGCGCCGCCGACGTTGGGGCGGAGACGCCGTTTCGGAGGGCTTCATCCGCTTCTCCGCGGGTGCCGAGGACCCGGCCGACCTGGTGGCGGATGTGCTGCGCGCGCTGGATGAGTCGGCTGGGACGGCGGGCTGACCGCACGGCTACGTACAACGAACGGTCCGAGCCTCCCCCCTCTTGGCTCGGACCGTTCCGGTTCTGCGCGCGGAGAACCGCGCCAACAAGGCTAGTTGACTCTGCGTCAGTGTCCAATCACTGTAGCGACAGAGACCTATCGACATATTTATAGTGGTGCGTCCTGAAGGCGCGGATGGGAGGGACGTCGGCATGGATCTGGCCCTGCTGCACACCTTCGTGACGGTGCATCGGGCCGGTTCCTTCACCCGTGCGGCCGCGCTGCTCGGGCTCTCCCAACCCACCGTCACCTTTCAGATCCGCACTCTGGAGCAGCAGGTGGGACGGCCGCTGTTCCTGCGCCGGGCCCGCGGCGTGACGCCCACGACCATCGGCGACGAACTCGCCCACAAGGCCGCACCCCATCTGGACGCCCTGGTGGAGATCGCCGAGACCGGGCTGGAGGAGGACTCGTCGGTCCGCACGCTCCACCTCGCGGGACCTCCGGAGTTCACCGCGGAGCGCGCACTGCCCGCCCTCACCGCACTGGCTGGCCAGGACGGCCAGGACGGCCACCGCTACGCCCTGCGCGCCTCGTTCGGCACCGCGGAAGGGGTCCTGGAGGGCCTTGCCGCCGGGCATCACGACCTGGCCATCACCACGGCCCGCCCTCGCGGCCCCCTGCTCACCGCGACACCGCTCTGCGACGAGGAGCACGTCCTGATCGCGAGCGGGCACTGGGCCGCCCGCATCGGTGCGGGCACGCTGCGCCGTGGTGTGGCGCCGCAGCTGGAGAAGCTCCCCTTGGTCGAGGTGCACGAGTCGTTGCCGTTCGTCTCCCGCTACTGGGCCGCCGTCTTCGACGCCCGTCCCGCCGCGGCGGGTGCCGTCATCGTCCCCGACCTGCGCGCCGTCCTCGCCTGTGTGGTCTCCGGCGCGGGCCTCGCCGTGCTGCCCCGCTATCTGTGCGCCGACGCCCTGGAGCGTGGCGATGTGGTGGCGCTCCTGGACCCCGCGGTGCCTCCGCTGCGCACCTACTTCTTGGCCGTGCGCACCGGGACTCTCGCGATGCCGCACATCGCGCGGGCGCACGAGTGGCTGCTGCGGGCCGCCGCCGACTGGGCTTGATGGCGGCGCGTCCGACTGGGCTTGATGGGGGGCGCGGTCGGTGCGCGATGTTTCACGTGGAACAGTCCGGGCCACATTTCCCCCATGACCGTCCGACCCGTGGTCAAGCGCACCGCACGTGCCGTCCTGCTGGACGGAGACGACCTGATCCTGATCAAGCGCACCAAGCCGGGTGTCGACCCGTACTGGGTCACCCCGGGCGGCGGCGTGGAGACGGAGGACGCGTCCGTCGTCGACGCGCTCCACCGCGAGGTCCACGAGGAACTCGGCGCCAAGATCACCGATGTCGTCCCGTGTTTCGTCGACACGGTGGAGCACATCGGCGAGGACGGCGGCGCGACCGGGGTGAAGGTGCAGCACTTCTTCGTCTGCCGCTTGGAGTCCATGGACCTCGGTCAGCGCCATGGCCCCGAGGTCGAGGAGCCGTGCGGCGAGTACGAGATCGTGCACGTGCCCTTCACCCGGGTCGGCATCGCCTCGGTCCATCTCGTACCGCTGTCGCTGCGGCACTACCTGGACGGCAACATCGAGGGCGTGCGGGCGATGCACGCCCCCGACCTGGGTTAGTCGGCCGCCGCCATCAGTTCCTCGACGGCGTCGTGGCGGATCCTGCCGTCCGGGATGCCGATGTCCCGCAGGGCGTCCACGCCGTTGCGGATCATGCCGGGCGGTCCCGAGAGGTAGGCGTCGTACTCGTTCCACGGCCCGTACTCGCGCACGGCGTCCGGCAGTTGTGCGCGCTGGTCCACCACCGGGCGCACGGCCAGCCACGGGTGGGACTGCTGGAGCCGCAGCATGGTGTCGATGTCGTACAGGTCGTGGTCGGTGCGGGCTCCGTAGAACACCTCCATCGGGCGCCGCCTGCCATGTTCGGCGACATCCTCGACCAGTGCCTTGATGGGGGCGATGCCGGTGCCGCCGCCCAGGCAGAGCAGTCCGCTGTCGGTGGTGTGGTCGACGGTCATCGATCCCGCGGGCGGGCCGAGCCGCAGGATGTCTCCGGGGCGGGCGTGGTGCACCAGGGCGTTGGAGACCCAGCCGGCCGGGACGGCCTTGACGTGGAAGGACAGCAGCCCGTCGGGGCGGGGCGCCGAGGCGAAGGAGTAGTGCCGCCAGATCCGCGGCCACCAGGGTGTCTCCAGGCTGGTGTACTGCCCGGCGAGGAAGGGGTATGGCTGGTCGGGGCGGACCGTGACGACAGCGATGTCAGGGGTTCTGAGGTCGTGTGAGACGACCTCTGCGAACCACCAGGCGGGGGCGCGCAGCTCGTCCTCGGCCGCCGCGTCGATCATGATCTGGGAGATCGTCGTGTACGTCCGGACCCAGGCGGCCTCGGTCTCCTCGTCCCACACCGCGCTCGCGTACCGGCTCAGCGAGCCGATCAGACACTCGCCCACGGCCGGGTAGTGCTCGGGCTGCGTGCCGTACTTACGGTGTCCGCGCCCGAGGTTCTTCAGGTACGAGACGAGCACGTCGGTGTGGTCGATGTGCTCGGCGGCGGTCAGCAGCGCCTTGAGGATCCGGTCCCGCTGGGTGTCCATCGCTGCGGGGAACAGCGCCCGCAGATCGGGGTGGCGCGTGAAGAGCAGCGCGTAGAAGTACGAGGTGACCTTGTCGGCGACGGGGGCTATTTCGGCCATCGTGCGCTGCACCAGGACCGCGTCGGGGGACGCCTTCCGGGAAGGGTCCGCCGTCGGAGCGGGGGCGAGCGGCGAGGTCGCCTGGGACTGAGGGGCGGGCGGCTGAGTCCGGGACGCCGGAGCCGACGCGGCCGGGGTCTGTGACACCTGGGCCGGGGCAGCCGCGGGCTGAGATGCCTGGGCCGAAGCAGTCGCGGGCCGGGGTGTCGCGGCGGCGGCTATTCGCTCGTCCGCGGGGTCCTCAGAGGCAGCGGACGCCGACGGCTCGGCGGGACCCGGCTGCCGCCGCTCACCGCCTTCGGAGCCCTCGGGACCCTCACGGCCCTCGTGCTGCTTCGGGGTACTGCGCGGGGTGAACCAGCCGCCTCCGTCGCCGGAAGTACCGTCATCCGCCGACGTGGTGGTCGGAGCGTCCATTGCTGTGCCTCGCCTCGAACATCTCTCGGTCGGTCTGCGCACTTCCTGCCGGAAGCTGCCTTCTTTCCCCGCTCTGCATCGACGGCCGTCACGGCCACACTGCCCGGCTTCCCGAGCCCTACGGACAAGTAGGCGGAGAATGTGACATTGGCCGCAGTCACCTCACCCGCAGCATCCCATTCCCCGTTGCCGCGCCGGCCGCATAACAGGAAGTACGGGCTCTCGATCTCTTCGTCCCGTTAGGCTCCATGGGCCTGCGCGCGTGCTCCTCAGCGCGCGAAGAGGCGCGCCCGGCACGAACAGTGGTCGACCATACCGGCAGCCGCCGCACGCACAAGCCCCCTCTTCCCTCCCCGGAATTCAGCGGTGCTGCCTGCCAATTGCCTGGATTACCTGCCCTGTCCGACCAATTCGTATGCCTCGCGCAGATCCCGGCCGACATATGAGTGGGTGGCCAGCCTCGCCAGCCGTTGATCCGCGTTGACCGCCACGGAAACGGGCACCACCCTGAACAGGTCCAGATCGGAAAGCGAGTCGCCGTACGCGACGCAGTCGCTCCGGCCCACCCGGAACTCTTCACAGAGCCGGTCCGCGATCTTCACCTTCGCCGCCGCGTCGAGAATGCCCGTGGGATCAACCGGCTCGGTGAACGGCACGGCGGGGAAACGCGAACCGTGGGCGGCGTGCGCGCCCCACCCGATGAGCCGCTCCACGAAGAACGACGGAGAGAGGGAGACCACCGCGCAGTACTCCCCGCGCTCCCGGATCTCGGCCCAGGTCTCCTGGATGCCAGAGAGCCAGGGGGCTCCGTCGAAGGCCGCCGTCACCTGGGCGTCCGTGAGCTCCGCCCACAGGGCGTGCACCCGTACCGCATACTCCGGCGACCCGATGTGTCCCGCCACGAAGTCCCGCTCCAGCTCGGCGATCTCCGCGTCCAGGCCGAGTTGGCGCGAGATCTCCACGGGTGCCGCCGTGCCGTGCAGCAGCGTCCCATCCAGATCGAAGAGGTGTAGGCGTGCCATGTACGCCGAGGCTAGTACCCGCGGTTACTCCCGCTGTCAGACGCCCCCGCACCCGCTGTTCGGCATCGTGTTTCACGTGAAACTTAGCCGTCCCGCTCGTCGGGTCTCCCTGGTCTTGCATGTGGTCGGGTCAGCAGGTTGGCTCGGTCTCACCCTCGGGCTGCTCGCTCTCGCCCTCACCGCCGTCACGACGGAATCCCCCGCCCTCATCGAGGCCACCGTCCGCTCGATGAAGGTGTTCACGGACTGGCTCGTGCTTCCCCTCGCGCTCCTCACGCTGCTGAGCGGCCTGCTGCTCTCCCTGGGCACCCGGTGGGGCCTGGCGAGGTACCGCTGGGTCTACGCGAAGTTCTGGCTGACTCTGATCACCACGGGCCTGTCGGCGTTCTCGCTCCGCCCC
The DNA here is from genome assembly GCF_055607265.1 of Streptomyces sp. NPDC037013. NCBI lineage: Bacteria > Bacillati > Actinomycetota > Actinomycetes > Kitasatosporales > Streptomycetaceae > Streptomyces > Streptomyces sp. NPDC037013. The sequence continues at coordinate 189,512 of NZ_JBVJRV010000006.1, forward strand.
GGGGTCAGCGACCGGGCCGCGGAGGTCGCTGCGGGTGTCCCGCCGGCCGACCCCAGCGGCCTCATCGCCGGCCCCGTCGTCTCGCTCGGCGCCTACCTCTTCATGACGGTCATATCGGTGCTGAAGCCCTGGGGGCTCACCCGCCGTGGCCAGAAGGAACGTGCTTCCGCCCACAAACGGGTGGACGCCGAGGAGGTCGGTCAGACAGCCTGACCCGCGTGTCGACACCTTCCCTCTCCGCACTGCCCATCCGCCCGCTGACGCTCCGTGATCTGGCGTCCTGCGCCGACCTGTCCGAGGACCGGGGCTGGCCGCGCGAAGAACACAAGTGGGGTCTGCTGCTCTCGGCCGGTACGGGCTACGGCATCGACGACCCCGACGGAAACGGCCTGATCGGCGCCTACGTAGTGACCCGGTACGGCTCCCAGGAGCGTCCCGGTCTCGCCGCGATCGGCATGGTTCTCGTCGCCGAGCGGTACGCGCGGCGGGGGATCGGCCGTCGGCTGATGCGGTACGCCGTCGAGGAGGCGGGCACCACCCCTCTGACCCTCCATGCGACACCCTTCGGCCGGCCGCTCTACGAACAGCTCGGCTTCAAGGCGATCGGCCGGGCCGAGATGGTCGTGGGACGCTTCGCCCCCGCGGGACCGCTCCCCGACATCCTGACGCGCCCCGCCACCGCGGAGGACCTGGCGGCGATCCTCCGGCTCGACACCGAGGTCTTCGGTCACGACCGGATGCATGTGATCACCCGGCTGCCCGCCTTCACCGACCAGTTCCGGGTCGCGGAGTCCGACGGTGAGATCGTCGGCTACGTGGGCGCTTGGCCCAACATGGAGACGCATGTGGTGGGCCCGCTCATCGCCCGCGACACCGAGACGGCCAAGGCGCTCATCGCCGCGGTGGGTGCGCACACCGACCGCCCATTGCGCACCGACATCGACGTACGGCACGAAGAGCTGCTGGCGTGGGTCAAGGAGAGCGGCCTCGAACCGGTCGCCGAGAACGCCGTGATGGCATACGGGACCCCCGACCTCCCCGGCGACTGGTCCCGCCGCTTCGCGCCGCTGACGGTCGCCGCGGGCTGAGCCGGCCCGCCGGGGGGCCGGCTCAGGTCGCGCGGACGGGCGCGGGCAGGCGCTATACGAGAGCCTCCACGGCCGCCGTCGCGAAGCCGTGATCCTGCTCGGGCGCGCCACCGCCAACACCGATAGCACCGATCAGGCGGCCGTCGCGGTGGACCGGCACCCCGCCCGCGATGAAGAGCAGGGGGCGGTCGAGCGCGGTCGGCAGGGTGTGGAAGAGACCGCCGGGCTGGACCGCGTCGACGAGGTCGGCGGTCGGGGTGTTCAGCTGCAGGGCGGTGTACGCCTTGCGGGTGCTGGTCTCCCCGGAGATCAGCACGGCCCGGTCGTCGCGCCGGAAGGCGAGGAGGTGGCCGCCGGCGTCGAGGACGGTGACGCTGACCGTCACACCGGATTCCTCGGCCGCGCGGCGGGCGGCGGTGACGAGAAGCTCGGCGTCCTCGATGGTCAGCGGGGCGACGGCGGTGGGGGTGGTGGTGCTCATGAGGGGTTTCTCCTTGCGGGTGTTGCCGGTGATACGGGGGAGGGGGCGGGGACGAGGCGTGTGGAGGCGGTCAGTGGTGGGCCGCCACCGGCGCCGGGTGCTCCGCGGCCGTCGGTGCCGCGCCCGTCACGACGGTGCTGTGGCCTCCGGAGCGGCGCTCCAGAGCGGCGGAGACGACGGCCAGGACCAGGGCGGAGGCGGCGAGCACCGCACCGACCCAGTTGGGGGCGGTGTAGCCGAGGCCGGCGGAAATGACGAGCCCGCCGAGCCAGGCGGAGAGCGCGTTGCCCAGGTTGAAGGCGCCGATGTTGACCGCGGAGGCGAGCGTCGGGGCGCCCGCGGCGTGGTCGAGGACCCGCTTCTGCAGCGGCGGCACGGTGGCGAAGCCCAGCGCTCCGATCAGCAGGACGGTCACGGCGGCCGCGACCTTGTTGTGCGCGGTGAGCGTGAACAGGCCGAGCACCAAGGCGAGAGAGCCCAGCGTGACGTACAGCATCGGCATCAGCACGCGGTCCGCGAGCCGTCCGGCGACGAGGTTGCCGCCGACCATGCCGAGCCCGAAGAGGACGAGCAGCCAGGTGACGGAGGAGTCCGCGTAACCGGCGACGTCCGTCATCATCGGCGTGATGTAGGTGATGGCCGCGAAGACGCCGCCGAAGCCGAGGACCGTCATCGCCATGGCGAGCAGCACCTGGACGTTGCGGAAGGCGCCGATCTCGTCGCGCAGCCGTACGCCTTCGGGCTTGGGCAGGTCGGGCACGAGCTTGGCGACGCCGAGGAGGCCGAGGACGCCCAACGCGGCGACGATCACGAAGGTGGTCCTCCAGCCGATGGCCTGGCCGACGAGGGTGCCGAGCGGCACGCCCACCACGTTGGCCACCGTGAGCCCCGAGAACATCGTGGCGATGGCGCCCGCCTTCTTCTCCGGGGCGACCAGTTCGGCCGCGACGACCGAGCCGATGCCGAAGAAGGCGCCGTGGGCGAGCGAGGCGACGACGCGGCCCGCCAGCATCACGCCGAAGACCGGAGCGACGGCGGAGAGCAGATTGCCGACGATGAAGAGGCCCATCAGGAGCATCAGCATCCGCTTGCGCGGGATCCGGGTGCCGAGGGCGGTCATCAGGGGGGCGCCGAGCACGACGCCTAGGGCATAGCCGGTCACGAGGAAGCCGGCCGTCGGGATGGAGACGCCGAAGTCACCCGCGACCTCGGGAAGCAGCCCCATGATCACGAACTCGGTGGTCCCGATCCCGAAGGCCCCGATCGCGAGGGCCAGAAGCGCGAGAGGCATGGATCTACCTTCCAAACGATTGCAGATGCGCTTAACGTTCAACCACAATAATTGCAGACGCGGGATACTTGCAACCGCCGGATATTGCATCGGTGGATTACTCTGGGTGCAGCCACTCCGGGACGGAGGAAGAGAGAGCCATGACAGCGACAGATCCCGCACTCACCGCACTCGCTCAGGGCTGGTGCGCCCTCTCCTTGCTCCACGGGAAGATCGAGGCCCGTATCGAGCGGGCCCTGCAGAGCAACCACGGCCTGAGCGTGCGGGAGTACGCCCTCCTGGACGTCCTCAACCGCCAGCACGACGGAGAGGGCGGCCACCTGCAGATGAAGCAGGTCGCCGACGCCGTGGTGCTGAGCCAGAGCGCGACCACCCGCCTGGTCACCCGGCTCGAGGAGCGGGGCCTCCTCTCCCGCTACCTGTGCCCCACCGATCGCCGCGGCATCTACACGGACGTCAGCGAGGCAGGTGCCGCGCTGCTCGCCGAAGCGCGGCCCACCAATGACGCCGCCCTGCGCGAGGCGCTCGACGAGGCCGCGCAGAACCCGGAGCTGGCTCCGCTGGTCAAGGCCGTCGAAACGCTGCGCGTACCCGCGTAGGAGAGACCCGGCCCGACCACAGCCGAGGCGGGCCGCGGCCGGGTAGGCACAGTCCACGGCCCATGAGGCACGGGTGTGGCGGGGGGAGGCATAGGCTGCGGCCATGGGAGACCTTGAAATACGCCCCGCCACGGTTGCGGATCTGCCCGCCATCGTGGGCATGCTCGCCGATGACCCCTTGGGCGCCGCACGTGAGTCGCCGGATGACCTCACTCCGTACGTCACTGCGTTGGAGCGACTGGCCCGCGACCCGAACCAGCATCTGGTCGTCGCCGAGCGCGAGGGACGCGTCGTCGGCACGCTCCAGCTCACGATCGTCCCGGGGCTCTCACGGAAGGGCGCCACTCGGTCGATCATCGAGAGCGTACGGGTCCATGCCGACGAGCGCGGGAGCGGCCTCGGCACACGGTTCATCGAATGGGCCATCGAGGAATCCCGGCGCCAGGGCTGCCAGTTGGTGCAACTGACCTCCGACGCCTCTCGCACCGACGCCCACCGCTTCTACGAGCGGCTCGGTTTCGCGGCGTCGCACGTGGGCTTCAAGCTTCCGCTCTGATCGACGCTGAGGCGGCATGTTTCACGTGAAACATGCCGCCTCACCACGTCACGCCTGCGGGAAGCCCCGCCACCCCTGCGGGTCCACCCCGCCAGGAACCGGAGCCCCCTCGTCGTACGGCTCACGGGTGAAGACGAATGAGCCCAGGTCGAGATGGCTCACCGAACCGTCCCCCCGCCGTACGCCCCGCAGCAGCTCCCCCGCGTAATAGCCGTTGAGGCCCGTCCAAGTGCCGTCCCCATTGGGTCGGAACCGGGCCTGCCGCCCCGCGCCGGAGAGCGGGCCCAGCTCGACCCCACCGTCGGGCGTCAACCGCAGCGCGAGCACCTGCGTCCCCCAGTACCAGGGACCCGCCAACTCCAGTGCTTTCTCGTCGACTTCACCGAGAGGCCGCCACGGCTCCGGGATGCGGGGCTCGGCGTCAGCCACGATCTTCAACAGGTCCACTGCCAGCGCCCCCACCTGCGGCCCCGACGTGCAGTTGGCGAGCGCGACCGTGACAAGCCCGTCCGCCTCACTCACCCACAGAGCGGCCAGGAAGCCCGGCAGGGAACCACCGTGCCCCGCCAGACTGCCCCTCTCCCACCGCAGCAGGTCCATTCCCAGGCCATACGCCCTGTCCCATTCCCCCGCCTGCTGCGGCGCCGCCGGTATCCGCATCTCCCGCACCGACTCGGCACCGAGCACCCGGTCGTCCCCCTTCACCAGGAAGGACCCGAACCGCGCCAGATCCGCCGCCGTCGACCACAGCTGGCCGGCCGGAGCCATCAGGCCCAGGTCCTCGACGGGTTCAGGCATCATCACGTCGGCCCAGGGGTGTACGGCGAAGCCGCCGGCGTGCGGAGCCTGCGGCTGCGCACTCGTACGGTCCAGCCCCAGCGGTTCGAGGACCTCGCGGCGCAGCACGTCCTCCCACGGGGCTCCGCGCAACGCCTCCACCAGCGAACCCAGCAACGTATAGCCGGGGTTGGAGTAGTGGAAACGACGTCCCACCGGGTGCTTGAAGGGGTCCTGTCCCAGCACGTCGGCGAGTTCCGGACGGGTCGAACCGGGCGTGCGCTCCCACCACGCTCCCGGCGTCTCGGCCGCCAAGCCACCTGTGTGGGAAAGGAGTTCGGCGATCGTGACCTCGCCGACGCTGGTCCCCGGCAGGTGCTTCTCCAGCGGGTCACTCAGGTCCAGGACACCCTCGTCCCGCAGCCGCATGACCAGCACGGCGGTAAACGTCTTGGTGATCGAACCGATGCGGTACTGGACGTGCTCGTCCGGCGCGTGACCGTCCACCATGCTGCGGCCGCCGCTCCACACCAACTCACCGTCCCTGGCCACCGCCCCGACCAGCGACGGCGTCCGGCCCTCGGCCTGGGCGGTGGCGATGCGGTGCAGCAGGGCGCGGCGAGTGGCGGGAAGGAGATCTTCATGGGGTGTCGTCATGGCACCAGTTCACCCGGGCGACGCCCCTGAGTCGAGCGAATTCGCCCCGCCGCCCCAAGACAGACCAGGTCAGGATGCCCAGGACAGCGAGACCGCGCCGCCTCCGCTTGGTGACGTTCAACCCGAGTCCACCCCTCCAGGGAACCGAAGCCCCCTCGTCGTACGGCTCACGCAGGCCTGTCGCTGTCAGGGCGCTTCAGGCGCATCCTGTGAAGTGCGCGGAGTGGGCGCGCATAGGTTCTGGCCGGCGGGAGGAATGCATGGAGAGCGCGCCGAGCAGAACGGCGATGTTCGCGGCCGTGTCGCGTGGATTGTTTCGCCTGGAGACAGCGTCGCCGTGGGTCCTGGATGACGCGCTGGCCCTGGTGCTTGTCGGCCCGGTATGGCGGGAGCTGCGAGACCGGTTCGATCCGCTGTTCCCCGGCCCGGTCTGTCGCGAGTCCCGCGCGGCTGTCTGCACCCGCAGCCGGTACGCCGAGGACCGACTGGCTGCCGGCGCCTTCACGCAGTACGTGATTCTTGGCGCGGGGCTTGACTCGTTCGCGTGGCGGCGGCCGGATCTGCTCGGCTCGCTGACGGTATTCGAGGTTGATCATCCCGCTTCCCAGGCCTGGAAACTCGATCGGGTCACGGTGCTCGGCCTGCCGCTCAGCGACTCGCAGGTCTTCGTGCCGATTGATTTCGAGGCCGAACCGCTTCAGGACGTTCTGGGCGCGGCCGGGTTCGACTGGGCGCAGCCGGCGATGTTCTGCTGGACGGGTGTCGCTCCCTATCTGACGGCGCAGGCGATCGAGTCGACGTTGCGCACGATCGCGGCGGCCGCTCCCGGGTCTGAGGTGGTGTTCTCCTACCGGGCCGAGGACTGTGTGCTGGACGACGCGGGAACGGAATTCGCCCGGATCTACACACCGATCGCGGCTGCGACCGGCGAGCCTCTTCAGCCCGGCTGGCCGGTGATCGAGATCGATAGGCTGATCAGCCGGTGCGGGCTCAAGGTCGTGGACCATCCCACACGTGCAGACCTCCAGCAGCGGTACTTCCCCGGCCGTACCGACGGGCTGCGGCCCTACACCTTCGAGACCCTGGTGACCGCGCGGGTCACCTGAGCGAACGCAGCTCCGTGTAGGATCTCGCGGCTCGTGTCATGGCGCGGGTGCAGTGACCTGCGTCTTATCCGGTTGTCTCGCAGCTTGGCCAGCCGACTTTGTCTCAGCGCCGTGTCATTTCCTCGGCTGGCAAACGTCAGTGCACGCGTTGTGTGGCCAGGTCCAGCCAGTGCTCCGCATCGGTCGGTGTGAAGTGCCTGATGGCCCAGTCGACCATGCGAAGGCTCATGTGGGCCCATGCAGGCCGCAGGGTGCCAATGAACGGTGGGTCACCGGCTCGCCGGCTCCAGGAGACAGCAGGCCGGAACTGAGTCCCGCGCTTCAGCGTTCGTGCGAAGTGGCGAGCCGAAGCGCGCCAGGCAGTGCCAGACCTTCTTGAGCGCCTGTGGCTCGTAGCGGTCTGTGTGGGCAGCATCTCCAATGATCCGGGGATCAAGCCAGCCGTCGACCGCGATCTCGGCGCCTAGATCGACGTACTCCTGTCCGCGGTAGTCCGGATGGCGTCGCAAGTGATCCACGGCGAGTCGGAAGCCGGGATGCCACTCAATGGCGCATGGGAGTCGGCGGGCCATGTCTTCCACGGCCGTGCCGCGATAGCTGGGATCTAGGACCAGGGCTTCGACGTCGCAGTCGAACCTGACCGGCCCATGAATCTGCGCTTCGATGTGGCCGTCCAAGGCATCGAGGCCGTCGGCCTCGGCCAGCTCAAGGAGCGAGAAGCGGTTTGCAACTCCGAACGCCGAGGGGTCGGTGGAGCTGTCTGGGTAGCAGAACGTGGCTCGCGCGAGAGTCTTGATTATGAGCCTGAAGTGCGAGGAGCCGAATCGAGGTGCCCCGCCGACAGCATCTCGCCGGTAGTTCAGCGCTCCGTAAACGGGGCGTTCGCCAGCGGCGGCGTGGTCGTAGGCACCTCCGAAGATACGGTTTTCCCAGCGCCACCTGTCCCCGCCTGGGTGGGCGGTCAGACCGCCATTGCTGGTGCCGGTCACGAACTGCGACCGGTAAATTCCGTCCTCCGCCATCTTGAGCAGGATCGGGCGGTCGCCCGCCATGCGGTCGGGGTGGAAGTTCATCGTCAGCCGCAGTCCGCGGTTGAGCGGCCCTCCCGAGGACAGGGCCGCGACGTGACGCAGAGCCCTCTCCTGCGGGGACCAACCAACATCAGTACCCATCCGCGCAGTGTGCCCGAACATCATCTGTGACCACACCGGGTTTGAATTGGCCAGAGAGTTCGCACTGCTGTATCGGGACATAGCCAAGAACCCGCCCGCAGACAGAGAGGTCAGCGGAGCCGAGCTGCGATCTGCCGACGGGCAGGACCCCAGACTTTCTGGAACTCCGCGGAGGTAAGTTGCTCAGGGTCGTGGCCTTCCCATTCCGAGACGGGCAGCTCGGCGGTAATGCCGAATCTGCTGTCGTACTCGTCGAGGCGGCCTGCGTCGTAGGCTCGCTGCCACTCGGCGAGAGAGGCAGCTGCGATTGGGGTCAGCTCGGGGCCTTCGAGTTCGACCTGCCGAATCACCCAGCCTTCGGCGTCGACCTCGAAGTAGAACCAGGTGTCTTCCTCGTCCCAGTAGCAGCGCATCCAAGTGGTCACCGGTCAATGATGACGGTGTGGGCGCCATGACTGTCTTGGGCAGTGAGCGCGCGGTGGACTCTTTCCTCGGAAGGGATCTTGGTGATCGCGGTGACCACGCGTTTGCCAAAGCTGGTCAGCTTCATGGCTCTGCCGCGCGTGGCCCGCTCCAGCAGGAGCTGTCCGAGGTCTCCCTCAAGCTGGTTGATCTGGTTCACCAGCGTTGGCCGATTGATGCTGAGGGCTCGCGCTGCCTCATGGATCGAAGGGAAGGACGATGCGGCCGCGAAGTGTCGCATTCTCTGCCATGCGAAGGGACTGGTGAGGCCGTTTCGCAGGGTAGCGGGGAGTTGGACGGCCAGTTCGGTTGTTCGGAGGGCTGCATGGTGACTTCCTCCTCCGCTGCGACGGAGGGGGATGTTATGGACGCGGGCCCAGCGGGCCATGTTCGAGCGGCTCATGCCTTGCTCGCGGGCCAGGTCGGGCAGGGGCCGTCGGCGGACGACGTACTGCTCGAAGAGCCAGGCCCGTTCGATGGTCACGCGGGGCTGACGGCCTTGGAAGCCAGCGATCGGGATGTCGTATTCGCGGGCAAGATCCGTCAGCAATCCGCGGGAGAAGCCGGTCATATCGGCGATCGCCTGGAGTGAATGGCGTTCGTCGAGATAGAGGCGTGCCAGGACGTCCTTCGGGACTTCGCGGCGAGCTCGCTGACGGATCTGGACGGTGGATCGCGCTGAGCGCTCGGTCACCTCGGCTGCGGGGGCAGGGTGTTCGTCCAGGACATAGCGGATGGCAGCGATGCTGGTGTCGAGCACGCGGGCCGCATGTTGGACGGGGCGCTTGTGCTGGCGGACGAGCTGGTGGAGGCGGGGGATGTCGACGTGATCCGGGTCGGATCCGGGCAGGTCGAGACCGCTCAGCAGCGTGGCGGGCGGCTGCCATGTGATCGGCTCGTTGTGGATGTGGTTCTCGGCAAGGAAGTGTCTTGCTTCTCCAGCCAGTGCATCGGCGAGTTCGGGGGTTTGTAGGGCCGCGAAGTAGGCGGTCTGTTGCCTGAACTCTGCTTCGGTGAGCCCCTGGTAGCGGGGGAAGGCTTCGGCGGGGAGGCCGCTGATGCGTTGGAAGAGCAGGCTTCGGACGATCTGCTCGCGGGGCCCTCTGCCGACTGGAGTGCCGGTGTTACGACAGATCAGTGACCAGCGGCTGCGGGGAAGCAGACGGGTGTAGTCCAGGCGGCGTCGCCGCTGATAGTCGATAGGCACCTCGGTGGCATCGAGATGATCAGCGAGCCGGACCAGGGCAACAGCCGTGTCGGTCCACTGCGGCAGATCCTGAAGCCACTGCAGAATGCGGGAGATGTTGATCCCGGTGGTGGCCGAGCCGAGACGTCCGGCAACGTCCTCGAGTCGCGCTTTGCTACCGACGATCAGCAGGGAAGCGGCCAGGACCGGGGCGATAGCGCGGGGATAGACCCCTTCTGGTGGAGTGAGCCGGGCCATCCAGACAGGCCAGAACATGCTGGGGATCTTCCTGGCCCTTCGGTCGATATCCAGGCTGGTCTTCTCCGTGCGGCGGGGCATGGCGGCGGAGGTGCGATGCCGGAGTTGTTCAGTGGGCCGCATGCTGGGTGCAAGAGCCGCGATGTGTACCGCGTTCAGGACCGTGCTCAGGTCGCGCCCCCAGCCGTCGATGCTGGTGATGCTGACTTGCCAGAGTTCCTCGCGCATCGCCTCGATCAGGTCCCGCAGCACCCGGCCGGCCCGATGAATGTCGGGCTGATCGAGAACGTGCAGGGCGATGGCGACCGAGGCGGCCGTGCTGACAGCTCGCGGAGGTGCCATGAAGCCGGGCCGCTCGGCGGCGCGTGAGGCGAGCGGGCAGCCGGGATCGGTAATGAGGTGCCCATCGGCGATATCGCGAGGGACCAGGTTCCGTAGGTCGGAGGCGGGCAGGTCTTGCAGGACGCGCCTCGCGATCGCCTGGATATCCGTGAGGGCTTGTCGTGCGGATTCCGGACTGTACTGGTAAGCGCCGAAATCAGCGGTGTCCGCGTCGATGAGGTCCAACAGACGGGCCTGTGCCAGCAACGCCGGGTGCGAGGCGGGGAGCCGGAGCGTACGGGTTTGTGTCAGATCGAAACCGCAGCCCTTGGAGAAGCCTCCGCCCGGGCCCGGATATGGAGAGCCGCAGGTATGCGGCCGGGGGATCGCCGGCGTGGATGCGGGCCGTTCTCGGGGGATCTGGTTGCAGGCAGGACAGCAGTCCGCCAGCAGTCGGCCGTGGTGAAGGCAGGCGAAAGAACAGCCCAGCCGCCAAGACAACAGCCAGCGGCCGCCGCTCTCTATGAGACAGTCCGGGCAAAAGCGCGACCCGCTGCCCCGGCCCCAGAGCACCCGTCGGTTGACGTTCGGGCGCTCGGTATTGATGCGAACGGCCCGCCCGTCGTAGTACATCAACGTCATGTCTGTGACGGTGCGCTCGTCCAGCCCGCTCGCATGCGCGATGTTCGTGGTGTGGGCCCCGTTCAGAAGGATCGTCCAGTCGCGCGGGATGCCCCGGAGGTGATCCCCATGGCCCGTTCGCGGCGGAAGTCCGAGATGGTGCAGCACCTCGCCGAGTGGGCTGTCCAGCCGTCGGGCCAAGGCTTCAGTCCAGGAGTCCAGAGCCTCCCCCGGTAGCGGGGGAACCCGGATCGGCAGGGTGCGGACGCGCGTAATCACGCGGCTGTGCCCGACCGCGAGCGCGAGCGGGGGCGGCTGGTCAAGCGGCGCCGTTCCAGGGCCGCCTGGAGCTCAAGGCGGGCCGCCTCGGATGCCTCGTCGTTCTTCACCCGGTCCATCAGTTCCTGATCGAGACGTTCGACGCCAGTGCGGACCGCCCGCTGGCAACCGCGGTTGATCAGCGTCATCAGCGAGCCGATGTGTCCGGTACTGCGGGCGAAGAGGTAGTCGGACAGGTCGTCCGCGAGCATGCCGGGGTGCTTCTCGGTGAGCACGAGACGCTGTTCGAGGGCCAGCAGCATGTGCCGCCATTCCCGGCGCCCGGCCTCCGCTTCGATGGTGAACGGACGCAGTCCCAGGCGGGTGGTCCGACGGCCGGTCTGGGCCAGAGCGGTGTCGCGCCCGTTCGTTCCCTCGCCGAACAGGCCCTTCTCCGCCAGTTCGACCCCCACCATCAGCAGCGTCACCGGGAACTCGTTGGCGATCCACTTCAGGTGATTACTCACCTGAATGCCGCTTTTCTGTCCCCATTTCAAGAAGTGCAGATCGTCCAGAACAACCAGTCGCACATCACAGGACAACACGCAGTCCAGCACCCGTCGTCCGAACTGAGCGGTGGTGCCCCGCCCCTGTCCGGGATGGCCGAAGAACTCCAGCATGGCCCGGTTGAGGTCCTTCATCCCGGTGTTCCCGGTCAGCCCGACCCGGCAGACGGGGATCCGCTCGTGCCCCTGGCTCGTGAAAGGGCCCGACTCCTCGATCTCCCGCTGGTGGAAGTCACGGGCGAAGGCCAGCACCGAGGTCGTCTTGCCCAGCCCCGGGAACGCATCGACAGCCACCGCCCCCTTGGCCTTGTCGCCGTCGTGCTCGTTGCTGTCGACGATGTCCCACAAGTCCTCGTGGAGATCCGCCAATTGCGGTGTCTTGATCGGGCCGATGTTCGCGTGCCACTTCCGGCGACGCCGGTCGTAGTCCGCTCGCGCCTGCATCGCCAGGGACTTCAGCTGCCTGCGGGTCAGCAGATCGGGCTGAATGCGGCGAGGACTCTCGGCGAACGCCTTGAAGTCCTCCTTCCGCGACAGGGCAAGATTGTCCGGCCCCGGAACGCTGTCCTCGCTCACACATCCTCCAGCGCATCAGCGTAGAAGTCGTTGTCGTTGGCGAGGTCCTCCAGATCGGCCTCGTCGTCGTCCCCCGTCTCCGTCACCACGTCGGGCTCCCGCGGTTCCGTGGGCATCTCGTCCTGACCGAGGGCCTTGCGTACGGACGGAAGCGAGACGACCGTCTCCGCCTCCCCCTTCGGAAGTTCGATGGCGGCCTGCTCGCGTGAGAGCCGCAGGGCCATGCGCCGCTCTGCGATCGTGGTGCCCAGCCCGAGGTTCCACCGCTCCAGCAAGTCAGCGACAGCGAGCCGGTCGTCCGGGAAGCGATACTTCGAAGCAGCCAGCTGCCGGGCGAATGTCAACGCGTCCTCACTCAACGGCATCTCGACCGACGGCGCGTGCTCCCAGACCAACGTGTGCCAGGCCCGGGTGGCCGGATCACGGAAGTAGATCCGGGTGATGTCGTCGGGATCCACCTGGAACGGCCAGCCATTCTTGACCGGACCGTCGTACGGACTCCGGATACCACTCAGGCCCTTCAGGCCGGGGCCGCTGTAGCGGCGACGGCCAATCTCGACCCCGTAGTGCTGGATCGTGCGCCACTTCGTGGCGAGGAACTCAAAGGCCAGGTCCTTGTCCCGCGGGACTTCAATCCAGCCGGCCCGGGCCATCCCGTGCTCGAACATCTTCGCTGGGGACATCCGCAGTCCCGGCACCCCCGGATCGACCAGACTCGCGTGCGGCCTGCAGTGATAGACCACCGCCGTCCACTCCTGGATCACCGCCTCCAACTCGTCCAGGAAGAAGAACGCATCGTCCTCCGGAGCCTCGCCCCGAGAGTGGATGTCCGGTCCCTTGTAACCGGGAAGCGCCTCAAGCAGCCCTTCCCTCAAGGTCCGGAAATACCGTTCCACCGGTCCCTTGTCCCGGCCCGTCCGCAGCCTCGCAGGCTGGATCGATATCCCCATCCGGCGGCAGACGCTCGTCAGATGCTCCGAGACGTAGACCTTGCCGTGATCGACCACCAGCGTCTCGGGCACCAGCGGTGGCGAGGCCAGCCCGGGACCGACGGCACCCTCGACGTCGACCAGGACCGTGCGCGGGATGCCATGCTCGGGCCAGACCGCACCGCGCGGCCAGTTCCGCCCCGCCGGCCGCGGCCTGAACGACTGGAACAGCACCGCGCTGACATCTACCGCCTTCGTCGACACCGGCGTCAGCCGAATCCCTGTGATGCAGCGGGTGTACCAGTCCATCCCAACCGTCAGCTCGGCCTGCACCCGCTTCAACGTCAGCGGATCGAACGCGAACACGTCCAACCGCGTGGTGTCCATCAGCAGATACTCACCCGGCCGCGTCGGCCGCAGCTTCCCGTACGGACCCTCCGGACGATCCGCGATATCCCGGTTCCGCTTCGTACTCAACCGGAACAGCGGATGCCTTCGCTCCAGGCCCTCCAGCACCCGAAACGCAGTCGCCCTGCTCGGCTGCGGCACCACCTCCGCACCGAACCGGGCAACCACCCGGGCCCGCGTCCGCTCAATCACCAGCGTCCGCGACGGCTTCGACTGACCGGTGTGCTCGACCATCACCTCCAACGCGGTCTCCACCCACCGATCATCGACCGACGGCTGCGTCGGCCCGGACAAGCCGCGCTTCGAGACAAGCCCGGCCTCACCGTGACGCCGAAAATCCGCGACCCATTGCTTGATCGAGCGGACCGACACCCCAAGTTCCCGAGCCTTCGCTGCGTACTTGGCCTCGGCCGACTCACCGGGCTCGTACTCGGTGCGAGGTTCTCCTGCGCGTGCAAGCTCCGCACTGCCCGAGCGGTAGCCCGTCAGGACCTCGCGGACATGTTCCGCTCGCTCCAGGACTTTCCGTCGCTCGTCATCACGCAGTTGACTCAGGACAACCGAAGCGATCTCCCCAGCATCATCTGCCGACGGACCGGCCTGGTCAGGAACGATCTCGGCACGGTCGGAGAACAACAGCTCCTTCAGGGACAGCCGCCGCACGCAGCCATGCCCGTCCTTGAGAACCACCTCGTTTCCCGTAGTCGTCGCCGCCAGCTCGACCACTTCGACGGTCTCTCCGTCGTAGCGGAATCGCGTACCAACTCCGACGCGAGCCCCGGCCCTGCTCATGCCGGCTGCCGCAGCGTGCGCGACGGGCCGAGTGGCTGGTCGAGATCGGTAACAAGACTCTGCGTCCAGAGCAAATGATGGATGGCTGACCGAACTTTGGGTCCCGGATGACCAGGCAGACAGGCCACGGCCCGCCCCAAGGGCACTCCATCCAGATCAATTCCACGAAGCTCTTCCAGCAGCGCGGCACTAAACAGCCAGTCCCTGCGGTAGCCCGCCAGGAATCGGACATTCTCCAGCTCCACCGTCGGAGGCTCGCTCCACACCTCGTACTTCCATCCGCGCGCCTCCACCGCCTGCCGGGTCCAATCGAAGGTGAACGCGACCTCGGGCTTGGACACACGATGCAGCGGCTTGACGTCAACGATCACCGGCACCTGGTCGGTGAGCAGGAGATAGTCCGGAATGTGCTTGCGGATCTTCCCCTCCAATACGGTCTGAAGCAGGAAGGCTGAGCCACGATGCCATGGACGCTGCGATCGAAGTCCGCGAAGAGCAATCGGGCCAGCTCCAGGCGGGATTCGTAGATCACGTGATCGTGCATGGTCGCTGACCAGTAGGTACCTGAGTAGTGCTTCTGCCCTCGGTACCAGCGGAATACCCGCCACGGCGCCGCGGAGGCCAACAGATCCTTGGAAGCGGCCGGCCAGGCATACTCCTCGACCTCGTCGCCATCATGGCGGCGCACTCTGACCAAGACTTCCGCAGCAAAGCCCATGACGTACCCCCGCCCAGACCACGGTCCGTACGACCAGACTGCCCGCCGTCGAGAGCAGACGCCTGAGCTCGGAGCCAAGTAGCCCGAAAGAGTGAACGCGCCGACCTGCTTGTCTCACGGCCACTGCATAAGTGCAGCCAATATGAAGCAGAGCGTGAGACTGTGCAGCGAAATCTGAGACCCTACCCTCCCCTCACTCAGGTCTGCGCCATGTCCACGAAGCGGGAGTAGTGGCCCTGGAAGGCAACGGTGATCGTCGCCGTGGGGCCGTTACGGTGCTTGCCCACGATGATGTCGGCCTCGCCCGCGCGCGGTGACTCCTTCTCGTACGCGTCCTCGCGGTGCAGCAGGATCACCATGTCCGCGTCCTGCTCGATCGAGCCGGATTCACGCAGGTCGGAGACCATCGGCTTCTTGTCCGTGCGCTGCTCGGGGCCACGGTTCAGCTGCGAGAGCGCGATCACCGGCAGCTCCAGCTCCTTGGCGAGGAGCTTCAGGTTTCGCGACATGTCCGAGACCTCCTGCTGGCGGCTCTCGGCTCGCTTGGAACCGCCCGACTGCATCAGCTGGAGGTAGTCGATGACGACGAGCTTCAGGTCGTTCCGCTGCTTGAGGCGGCGGCACTTGGCGCGGATCTCCATCATCGACAGGTTCGGCGAGTCGTCGATGTAGAGCGGGGCGGCCGAGACGTCCGGCATGCGCCGGGCGAGCCGGGTCCAGTCCTCGTCGGTCATCGTGCCGGACCGCATGTGGTGCAGGGCCACCCGTGCCTCGGCGGACAGCAGACGCATCGCGATCTCGTTGCGCCCCATTTCGAGCGAGAAGATCACGCTCGGCATGTTGTGCTTGATCGAGCAGGCCCGCGCGAAGTCCAGGGCCAGCGTCGACTTACCCATGGCGGGACGGGCCGCGATGATGATCATCTGGCCCGGGTGGAGGCCGTTGGTGAGCTGGTCGAGGTCGGTGAAGCCGGTCGGGACGCCGGTCATCTCCCCGGACCGCGAGCCGATCGCCTCGATCTCGTCGAGAGCGCCCTCCATGATGTCGCCGAGCGGCAGATAGTCCTCGGTGGTGCGCTGCTCGGTGACCGCGTAGATCTCGGCCTGGGCGCTGTTGACGATCTCGTCCACGTCACCGTCGGCCGCGTATCCCATCTGGGTGATGCGGGTGCCGGCCTCGACCAGGCGGCGCAGCACGGCGCGCTCGTGGACGATCTCCGCGTAGTACTCGGCGTTGGCCGCGGTGGGGACCGTCTGGACCAGCGTGTGCAGATACGATGCGCCGCCGACCTTGGTGATCTCGCCGCGCTTGGTGAGCTCGGCCGCCACGGTGATGGGGTCGGCCGGCTCGCCCTTCGCGTAGAGGTCGAGGATCGAGGCGTAGATCGTCTCGTGCGCGGGGCGGTAGAAGTCGTGGCCCTTGAGGACCTCGACCACGTCGGCGATGGCGTCCTTGGAGAGCAGCATGCCGCCGAGCACGGACTGCTCCGCGTCGAGATCCTGCGGGGGGACGCGCTCGAACGACGAACCTCCGCCGTCCCAACTGCTCTCCCGGCCCCGGTCGTGCTGCTCGTCGCGGCCGCGGCCTCCGTCGCGGCGCTGACGGGAGACGGGCAGACGGTCACTGGGACCGCTGTCGGCCCAGGGGTCGTCCAAAGGCTCGGAGATACTCACCGGGCCACCTCCTCCCGTCCGCCGAGCGGACCTCGCCGTGCCCCTCTTTCCTACGGCACGACACTGACAAATAAGGGGGCCCAACTCCGGTTCTGACGCGTCGGTTTTACGTGGTTTCCGAGGTCGCAGGACGAGGCGGGCGCCGGACCACGGTAGGCCTGTGGGCACCGTCAGCCAATCTGGTTATCCACAGGCGGTGTGGATGACGGACCCTATGCTGTGGAGAACTCCGCGAAACCTGTGCACGGTCCGGTGGACAGCCCTGTGAACAAGCACTCAGACCGTTCAGCAAAACCCGTCTGACCTGCACTTTTCCCATCCACCGGCTGTGCAGAAGAAAAACTTCCCCAGTCGGACCAAGATCGTTGCAAACCACGCGTCACGGTGCGTCATGAGAGAGATCAAGTAAGGGTCTAAAGAACATTGCATCTCTTACCTGTGGAAGATTAGATTGGTGTCCATGACACAGGCTCCCGCGGCACCCAAGGCCGCAAGGCGACGGCACGACCGAGAGATCATCGCGCTCGCCGTTCCCGCTTTCGGCGCGCTCGTCGCCGAGCCCCTCTTCGTCATGGCCGACAGCGCCATCGTCGGCCATCTCGGCACCGCACAACTGGCCGGCCTCGGCGTCGCCTCGGCACTCCTCACCACCGCGGTGAGCGTCTTCGTCTTCCTCGCCTACGCCACCACCGCGGCCGTCGCCCGCCGGGTGGGAGCCGGAGACCTCCAGTCCGCCATCCGCCAGGGCATGGACGGTATCTGGCTCGCGCTCCTCCTCGGCGCCGCGGTCATCGCCGTCGTCCTGCCCACCGCGCCCGCCCTCGTGGAACTCTTCGGCGCCTCGGACACCGCGGCCCCCTACGCCGTCACCTATCTGCGGATCTCCTCGCTCGGCATCCCCGCCATGCTCGTCGTGCTCGCCGCCACCGGCGTCCTGCGCGGCCTGCAGGACACGAAGACCCCGCTATATGTCGCGATCGGCGGCTTCATCGCCAACGGCGTCCTCAACGTCGGCTTGGTCTACGGCGCCGACCTCGGCATCGCCGGTTCCGCCTGGGGCACCGTCATCGCCCAGTGCGGCATGGCCGCCATCTACCTCTTCGTCGTCGTACGCGGCGCCAGGCGGCACGGCGCCTCACTGCGGCCGGACGCCGCCGGTATCAGGGCCTGTGCACAAGCCGGTGCGCCCCTGCTGGTCCGCACCCTCTCGCTGCGGGCGATCCTGATGATCGCCACCGCCGTGGCCGCCCGGCTCGGCGACTCCGACGTCGCCGCCCACCAGATCGTGCTGTCTCTGTGGAGTTTGCTGGCCTTCGCACTCGACGCCATCGCCATCGCCGGCCAGGCCATCATCGGCCGCTATCTGGGCGCCGACGATCCGGACGGCGCGCGCGCCGTCTGCCGCCGGATGGTGCAGTGGGGCGTCGCCTCGGGCGTCGTCCTCGGCCTGCTGGTCGTACTCGCCCGGCCGCTGTTCATCCCGCTCTTCACCGGTGACGCCACCGTCCAGGACGCGGCGCTGCCCGCCCTCGTGGTGGTGGCCCTGGCCCAGCCCGTCTGCGGCATCGTCTTCGTCCTCGACGGCGTCCTGATGGGCGCGGGCGATGGGCCCTACCTCGCCTGGGCCATGATCATCACGCTGGCCGTCTTCACACCGGTCGCCCTGCTGGTGCCGGTCTTCGGCGGTGGCCTGACCGCGCTCTGGGGAGCGATGACGCTGATGATGGTGGTCCGGATGCTGACCCTGTGGCTGCGCTCCCGCTCCGGCCACTGGATCGTCACGGGCGCCACACGCTGAGCCCGTGTTCCACCGGCTTCCACAGACTTCAACGGTGGTGTTTCACGTGAAACACCACCGCCCAGCGCGAAGGAAAGGGCCGCACCCAGTGGGTGCGGCCCTTTCACTCAGTCCTGCCAAGCGCAGTGCTTAGGCGGAGACGACCTCGACGTTGACCTTCGCGGCAACCTCGGGGTGCAGACGCACGGACGTCGCGTGGGCGCCCAGCGTCTTGATCGGCGCGCCAAGCTCGACGCGGCGCTTGTCGACCTTCGGGCCACCGGCAGCCTCGATCGCCGAAGCGATGTCAGCCGGGGTGACGGAGCCGAAGAGACGACCGGCGTCGCCGGAGCGGACGGCCAGACGGACCTTGACGCCCTCGAGCTGGGCCTTGATCTCGTTGGCCTGCTCGATGGTCGCGATCTCGTGGATCTTGCGAGCACGACGGATCTGCTCGACGTCCTTCTCGCCACCCTTGGTCCAGCGGATCGCGAAGTTCCGCGGGATCAGGTAGTTGCGGGCGTAGCCGTCCTTGACGTCTACGACCTCGCCGGCGGCGCCGAGGCCGGAGACCTCGTGGGTGAGGATGATCTTCATTGGTCGGTCACCCTTCCCTTATCGCGCGGTGGACGTGTAGGGCAGCAGCGCCATCTCACGGCTGTTCTTCACGGCCGTGGCGACGTCACGCTGGTGCTGCGTGCAGTTGCCGGTCACGCGGCGGGCACGGATCTTGCCGCGGTCGGAAATGAACTTCCGCAGCATGTTCGTGTCCTTGTAGTCCACGTACGTGACCTTGTCCTTGCAGAAAGCGCAGACCTTCTTCTTCGGCTTGCGCACAGGCGGCTTCGCCATGGTGTATCTCCTGTGTGATCAAGAAGTGGGTTACGGCCCACCCTCCGGCCCGAGGCCGGAAAGCCCTGAGGCTTAGAAGGGGGGCTCGTCCGAGTAGCCGCCACCGGAGCCGCCGGAGCTTCCGCCCCAGCCGCCACCGCCGCCGCCCTGCTGCTGGCCACCGCCGGCCGGCGCACCGGTCGCCCAGGGGTCGTCGGCGGGAGCACCGCCGCCACCCTGCTGCTGACCGCCACCGGGGTTGCCACCCCAGCCGCCGCCCTGCTGGCCGCCGCCACCGCCGCCGTAACCGCCCTGGCCACCGCGACCGGTGGTCTTGGTGACCTTGGCCGTGGCGTTCTTCAGGCTGGCGCCGACTTCCTCGACGTCCAGCTCGTAGACCGTGCGCTTGATGCCCTCACGGTCCTCGTAGGACCGCTGCTTCAGCCGGCCCTGCACGATGACGCGCATGCCTCGCTGGAGCGACTCCGCGACGTTCTCAGCCGCCTGACGCCAGACCGAGCAGGTCAGGAAGAGGCTTTCGCCGTCCTTCCACTCGTTCGTCTGACGGTCGAAGGTGCGGGGGGTGGACGCGACACGGAACTTCGCGACCGCCGCACCGGAGGGGGTGAAGCGCAGCTCGGGGTCGTCGACAAGATTGCCGACGACCGTGATGACGGTCTCGCCTGCCATGGGGGAACCTCTCGGCGGGTTTGCTGCTGGCTGCTTGTTGCTGCTACTCGATTCCCGGGTGCTGCTGAGCTAGAGAGCTCAGTGCATCTCGGGACGGAGGACCTTGGTCCGGAGGACCGACTCGTTCAGGTTCATCTGGCGGTCGAGCTCCTTGACGACCGCAGGCTCGGCCTGCAGGTCGATGACCGAGTAGATGCCCTCGGGCTTCTTCTTGATCTCGTACGAGAGACGACGACGGCCCCAGGTGTCGACCTTCTCGACCTTTCCGTTGCCCTCACGGACGACGGAGAGGAAGTTCTCGATCAGCGGGGAGACAGCGCGCTCCTCGAGATCGGGGTCGAGGATGACCATCACTTCGTAGTGACGCATGTGGAACCCACCTCCTTTGGACTCAGCGGCCACGGTCGTTCCGTGGCAGGAGGGTCGTGATGCGTACGCAACGGTATCGGCCGCCACTGACAATCGGCTCCCGCGAGCGGGGGGCTCATGCTGTGGACTGGGCAGACACCGGTGCAGACGGTACAGAGTACCCGCACCGAGGCTTCCGGTTGAAATCCGGCGTCGGACGGGCAGAATCTGTACACATCGGGTGTGTATGGCGCTACGATGCGCCGTCTTCCGCAGGAGGTGCCTCACATGGCACAAGCAATGCGACCGAATTCCGCCACCTCGCTCTTCGCCACGGACGGCAGGGCTCATCCACTTCAGGACGCGCTCGTCGGCGTGACCCTGGTGCTGGGGGTGATCGCCTTCGTGACGGCGATGTTCCACAACCTCCATCTGATCAGCTCGTGGGCGGGCCTCGTCGGGATCGTCACCGGCGCATACGGCCAGTTCATCTCGGTGACGACCCGCGAGCGCTTCGGCCTGATCCTGGGGCTCGGCGCCTCGGCGGTCGGCTTCTTCCTGGGCATGGCCCACGGCGGACTCTTCGGCGGAGTCGTCGGCTGACGGCCTCCTGGACCCCCGGTCGCGACGCCGGCCGGGGGCCGGAGTTCCGTACGCCCAGACGGGGCGCTCGCAGGGCGCAGTAGGCTTCGGCGCGAGAGCCGGAGCCCCTGTACCCATGGGGACACACCAGCCCGAGGAGCGCCCCGAATGAGTCTGACCCTGAGGACCATCAGTCGCGAGCAGCATCTGGCGTACATCCAGACACTGCCGTCGGCGAGTCATTGCCAGGTCCCCGCATGGGCTGACGTGAAGAGCGAATGGCGCTCGGAGAACCTGGGCTGGTTCGACGACAGGACCGGTGAGCTGGTCGGTGTCGGCCTGGTGCTCTACCGGCAGCTGCCCAAGCTGAAGCGTTACCTGGCCTACCTTCCCGAGGGTCCGGTCATCAACTGGTACGCCCCGAACCTCGACGAGTGGCTCCAGCCGATGCTGGCGCACCTGAAGCAGCAGGGCGCCTTCTCCGTGAAGATGGGCCCGCCGGTCGTGATCCGTCGCTGGGACGCTCCGGCGATCAAGGCCGGCATCCAGAACCCCGACGTGAAGCGGCTGCGGGACACCGAGGCGACCTACATCGAGCCGCGTGCCTTCGAGGTCTCCGACCGACTGCGCCGGATGGGCTGGCAGCAGGGCGAGGACGGCGGCGCCGGCTTCGGTGACGTGCAGCCCCGCTTCGTCTTCCAGGTGCCGCTGGCCAACCGCTCCCTGGACGAGGTCCAGAAGGGCTTCAACCAGCTGTGGCGGCGCAACATCAAGAAGGCCGAGAAGGCGGGCGTCGAGGTCGTCCAGGGGGGCTACCAGGACCTCCCCGAGTGGCAGCGCCTCTACGAGATCACCGCGGTGCGCGACAAGTTCCGCCCGAGGCCCCTCGCCTACTTCGAGCAGATGTGGCGGGCCCTCAACTCCGAGGACCCCAACCGCATGCGGCTCTACTTCGCGCGGCACAACGGCGTGAACCTGTCGGCTGCGACGATGCTCGTCGTCGGCGGTCACGTCTGGTACTCCTACGGAGCCTCGGACAACATCGGCCGCGAGGTCCGGCCCTCGAACGCGATGCAGTGGCGGATGCTGCGCGATGCGTACGCCATGGGGGCCACCGTCTATGACCTGCGCGGCATCTCCGACTCGCTGGACGAGACCGATCACCTCTTCGGCCTGATCCAGTTCAAGGTCGGCACCGGCGGCGAGGCCGCCGAGTACATCGGCGAGTGGGACTTCCCGCTCAACAAGCTGCTGCACAAGGCGCTCGACATCTACATGTCGCGCCGCTGATCCCGCACAATTTCCTTCCATAACTCTGATACACCGCAGACACGAGAAAGGTTCCGGGATCCAGCCATGGCGCTCACGCTCTATGTCGACACCGCGCGCTGGCGGGCACACCAGAAGCACATGCTGGAGCAGTTCCCGGGCATCGTCCCGGTCTGCAAGGGCAATGGGTACGGCTTCGGTCACGAGCGCCTCGCCGAGGAAGCCACGCGTTTCGGCTCCGACGTCCTCGCCGTGGGCACCACGTACGAAGCCGCCCGGATCAAGGACTGGTTCAGCGGCGACCTGCTGGTCCTGACCCCGTTCCGGCGGGGCGAGGAGCCGGTGCCGCTGCCCGACCGCGTCATCCGCTCCGTGTCGTCTCTGGACGGCGTGTACGGGCTCGTGGGGGCCCGTGTCGTCATCGAGGTCATGTCCTCGATGAAGCGGCACGGCATCAGCGAGCAGGAGCTCCCGCAGCTGCACGCCGCCATCGAGGATGTACGCCTCGAGGGCTTCGCCATCCACCTGCCGCTGGACCGCGCCGACGGCTCGGACGCCGTCGAGGAGGTCATCGGCTGGATGGACCGGCTGCGGGCCGCCCGCCTGCCGCTCCACACGATGTTCGTCAGCCACCTCAAGGCCAATGAACTCGCCCGGCTGCAGCAGCAGTTCCCGCAGACCCGCTTTCGCTGCCGCATCGGCACCAACCTCTGGCTGGGTGACCACGAGGCGACCGAGTACCGCGGCGCCGTCCTCGACGTGACCGCCGTGTCGAAGGGCGACCGTTTCGGCTACCGCCAGCAGAAGGCCGCCTCCGACGGCTGGCTCGTCGTGGTCGCGGGCGGCACCTCGCACGGTGTCGGCCTGGAGGCCCCGAAGGCGCTGCACGGCATGATGCCGCGCGCCAAGGGCGTGGCCCGCGCGGGTCTGGCGACCGTCAACCGGAATCTCTCGCCCTTCGTCTGGGGGGGCAAGCAGCGCTGGTTCGCCGAGCCGCCGCACATGCAGGTCTCGATCCTCTTCGTGCCGTCCGACGCGCCGGAGCCCAAGGTCGGTGAGGAACTGGTGGCCCACCTGCGGCACACCACGACGCAATTCGACCGGATCATCGACCGCTGAGCGGAGACGCTTCAGCAAAAACGCATCAGCAAGCGGAAGGGCCGGTACGACGTTTCGTCGTCGTACCGGCCCTTCCGTGTGTTCAGTGCGACAGGTCGGTGGTCGAGCCCCACTTCACGACGGGCCCCTCCCCGTGGTGCAGCGCCCTGTGGTCGTCGTACGGCGCCCGGCCGGCGTACCCGAGGACGAAGACGTCCTCGGCCCCGTCCAGGACGCCTCCAGAGGGGTCGTCGTCCCCGGACCGCCGCACCACGTCCCGCTCCGGCATCAGGATGTCGCGCACAACCACGGCGCACAGGTACAGCGTGCCCAGCAGGTGGACGCCGATGACCAGCTGGTAGCCCTCGGTGGGCAGGCCTTTGTGCGCGTCCCCGCTGGTCGTGTACGCCAGGTACATCCAGATCCCGAGGAAGTACGCGACCTCGCAGGCCTGCCAGATCAGGAAGTCGCGCCAGCGCGGCCGGGCGAGCGCGGCGAGCGGGATCAGCCACAGGACGTACTGCGGCGAGTAGACCTTGTTGGTGAGAACGAAGGCGGCGACCACCAGGAAGGCGAGCTGCGCGAAGCGGGGACGGCGGGGCGCGGTGAGTCCGAGCGCGCCGATGCCCAGACAGGCGAGGACCATCAGGGCCGTCGCCAGGGTGTTGACGGTGTCCGTGCTCAGCGGGGAGTCCATGCGCTGGGAGAGGATCAGCCAGAAGGACCCGAAGTCGACACCGCGTTCCCGGCTGAACGTGTAGAACTTCGACCAGCCCTCGCCGGCGAGCAGTATCACCGGCAGGTTGACCATCAGCCAGGTGCCGACCGTTCCGAGCAGGCCGATCCCGAACGCCCGCCACCGGCCCGCGCGCCAGCACAGGACCAGCAGGGGCCAGAGCAGCAGCACGGGGTAGAGCTTGGCGGCCGTGGCGAGCCCGAGGAGCACGCCGAAGGCGAGAGGACGCCCACGGGACCACATCAGCATCGCGGCGGCCGTGAGAGCCACCGCGAGGAGGTCCCAGTTGATGGTGGCCGTCAGCGCGAGGGCCGGCGCCAGCGCGACGAGCAGGGCGTCCCAGGGGCGACGACGGTGGGTGCGGACGACACAGATGGCCAGGACCGCGGCGCAGGCCATCAGCATCCCCGCGTTGACCATCCAGTAGATCTTCTCCTGGTGCTGGTCGGAGCCGCTGCCGGGCGTCACCCAGGAGGCCACTTCCATGAACACCCCGGTGAGGACGGGGTATTCGAGGTACTCCATGTCACCGGGGATCTTGTCGAAGTACGGCACCAGGCCGTCCGCGAACCCGCGCCCCTGGTAAAGGTGCGGGATGTCGGAGTAGCAGGCGTGGGTGTACTGCGAGCTGGCCCCGAAGAACCACGCGCCGTTGTAGCACGGCATCTTCTGGATCATCCCGAGCGCGAACATCCCGAGCGCCAGGAGTGCGATGACGCGCACCGGTGTCCACCAGGTGGCCGCGTACAGCACTCTGCGACCGACCGGGCCCCCGAGCAGCTCGCTGCCGACTCTGGCGACCTCGTCCTCCTCGGTCGGCCGTACCGGCTCCGGCTCCGGCGGGTGCGCGGGCTCGTGGGCGGTCATGCCCGCCTTGTCCGCACCGGGACCTGTGCCGCGGAGGTCTGGGCTGTGGGGGTCTGCACTGGGCATGCCCGCCATCCTGCCGTACGCGACCGGGAACGCGGAGAGGACCGCCGCACCCATCGGTGCGACGGCCCTCGTTTCACGTGAAACATCCGCGGCTCGGCCCGGCCTGTCGGACGTGGCCAGGCCTGCCGGGGCTATCCGAAGATGCCGCCCCTGTTGCCGTTGCCGTTGTTGGCTCCGCCACCGGCCGGATCCTCCGTCGCGGGTGGTGACTCGCCACCGGGACCCCCTCCGGGGCCCCCGTCGACTCCTCCGTCGATCCCGCCGTTCTCCTGACCGCCGTCGTGGTTGCAGTCCCAGTCGAGCGGGTCGCAGGTCTCCTCGGGGTCGGGCGACTTCGTCGGAGGCTTCGACGACTCGGACTTCGTGGGAGTGGGCGACGTGGTCTTCTCGGGCTCCTCGGTCTTCGTCGGGGACGGCGGCGGGGGCGGGGTCTCACCGACGACCTTGCCGATCGGCCCGGGCACCGGGAAGTTCATGACGGGCTCGCCCTTGAGCGCCTGCTCCATGTAGTCCCGCCAGATCTGCGCGGGGAACGAGGCACCGTGGATCTTCTCCTCGCCACCCGTGCCGAACATCTCCAGGAACTTGCGCTTCTTGTTGGTCTCGTCGTCGTCGAGGCGGTACATGCTGACCGCGGTAGAGAGCTGCGGGGTGTAGCCGACGAACCAGGCGGACTTGTTGCCGTCGGTCGTACCGGTCTTGCCGGCCACCTGGCGGCCGGGCAGCTTGGCCGAGGTGCCCGTGCCCTTCTCCACGACGGTCCGCAGCACGTCGGTGACGTTGTCGGCGACTTCCTTGTCGAAGGCGAGCTTGGTCTCCTTCTTGTGCTGGTAGACCGTGTCGCCCTCGTGCTGGACCTCGGTGACGGAGTACGGCTCGTTCTGCTTGCCGCTCGCCGCGAAGGTGGAGTACGCGCCGGCCATCCGGATCGCGCTCGGTGACGAGGTGCCGAGGGAGAAGGAGGGGTAGTTGGCGCTCGCCATGGAGCGGTCGTCCTTGAGGCCGGCGTCCATGGCCGCCTCCTTCACCTTGTCCAGGCCGACATCCATGCCGAGCTGCACATAGGCGGAGTTGACCGACTCCCTCATCGCCTCGCGGAGGTCGATCTGGTAGGTGGGCGGGTTGTACGACTGGTTACCGTCGTTCTTCTGGTTCCACTGCTTGCCCTCGCGGTCCGTCCAGACCTCGCCGTTGTACTTCTGGATCTTGAGTTCGTTCTTGCCGCTGTAGAGGCTCTTCGGGTTGACGATGGTGCGCTCGCTGTCCGCCTGGACCTCACCGAGATCCGGGTTGCGCACACCGTTCTTGAAGGCCGCGGCCAGGACGAACGGCTTGTACGTCGAGCCGACCTGGGCGCCCGTCTGGTCGGCGTTGTTGGTGAAGTGCTTCGTCGCGTCCTCACCGCCGTAGATGGCCCGGATCGCGCCGTCCTTCGGACTCACCGAGGCACCGCCGAACTGGACGTGGGTGTCCTTCTCCGGCCGCAGCTTCGGCTTGATCTTCTCCTTGCGGACCTTGTTCACCGACTTCTCGAGCTCCTTGACCTTCTCCCTGTCGAAGGTCGTATGGATCTCGTAGCCACCCTGCTGGAGCTGCTCGGCGGAGATGTTGGTGTTCCTGATGACATAGGCCTTGGCCAGGTCCACCAGGTAACCGGTCTGGCCGGCCAGGTCGACGTTGGACCGCGGGTTCTGCAGCTTGGGGAAGTGCGTGTACTTGGCCCGCTCCTCGGCCGTCAGGCGGCCGTCCTTGACCTCCTCGTCGAGGATCCACGACCACCGCTTCTTGGCGCGGATCGTGTTGTCCTGCTCGTTGGCCGCGGGGTCGATCTCGGGGTAGCCGGCGGGGTCGTAGTACGTGGCGCCCTTCAGGACGGTCGCGAGGAGAGCGCACTGGCTCGGGTCGAGGTCCTTGGCCTCCTCGTTGAAGTACGCCCGGGCGGCCGCCTGGATGCCATACGCCCCGCGCCCGTAATAGGCGGTATTGAGGTACCCGGCCATGATGTCTTCCTTGGAGACCGTCCGGCCGACCTTTATGGAGATGAAGAGCTCTTTGAACTTACGGGTGAACGTCTGCGACTGGTCGCCCAGGCGCGCGTTCTTCACGTACTGCTGGGTGATCGTGGAGCCACCCTGGGTCTGCCCGCCCTTGGCCATGTTGACCAGGGCACGGGTGATGCCCATCGGGTCGACGCCCTTGTCCTTCTCGAAGGTCTTGTTCTCCGCCGACATGACGGCGAAGCGCATCTCCTTCGGGATGTCGTCGTAGTCGATGATCTGACGGTTGCGCTCGCCACCGGTCGCGACCATCTGCTTGCCGTCGGCCCAGTAGTAGACGTTGTTCTGCGCCTTGGCCGCCTTGTCGACCTCCGGCACCTCCACCAGGGCGTACGAGATGCCGGCGACCGCCATCAAGCTGCCGAGGAAGGCCAGGAACAGGCCGGAGACCAGGCGCCACGAGGGGACCCAGCGCCGCACGCCGTACTTGCCCGCGCGCGGGTAGTCGATGAACCGCTTCTTGCGGGGCGGCTCGGCACCTCCACGGCCTCTGCCGCGCCCCGCGCCGCCGCCCGGCCCGCCACCGCCGCGGCGGCCGCCACCGCCACCCGCGCGTCCACCGCCGTCGGGCGCCCTGCGGCGGCCGCCACTGGCGCCGACGGAACCGCTGCGCTGGGCGGCGCGCCGGGCCTCGGCCCGGCCGCCATAGGGACGGTCCCCGCCGTCCGGGGCCCCTGCACCGGGTGCCCCATAAGAGGAAGAGGGCGATCCGGTGTCACCGCGTGGTGCCGCGCGGCGTCCTGACGGCGCTGCTGGGGCGCCGCGCCTGGCCGCGGCGCGTCCGCCGCCCTGCGGCTGCGGCGGTTTGCGACGGTGCTCGCTCATCGAACGATTACTCCTCGGGCAGGCGCAGCTGTCCACGCCTGGAAACGGCGGCTGGTTTCCGGTCCCCCCGAAGTGCGGATTCGCCCATTCCGGAACTGACCCGCACTGCACCGGGGACGACGACGCTCCCCGGCGTCACTTGGTTCCCGGTGGCATGCATGGCGCACAGACTACGCACCGTCAAAACCCTCTTAGAGCCGAAGTTCACCCCAAATCAGGCAAGTTACTTCCTACGAATCGGTGATGTGACGCCGTTCACCGTGCCCCCTCTTGTCTCATCCGGATCGCCGTTCTATCGTCTCGATGTATCGAGTCGATACATCAGCTCGGCATAAAGGCCGTACTGAGGGACCGTGGCCGACGGGAGGCGAAGATGAGCAGGCGCTCCGGCATCCTGGAATTCGCCGTGCTCGGTCTGCTCAGAGAGTCCCCGATGCACGGCTATGAGCTGCGTAAACGCCTCAATACGTCACTGGGAGTGTTCCGCGCCTTCAGCTACGGGACGCTCTACCCGTGCCTCAAGACGCTGGTCGCCAACGGCTGGTTGATCGAGGAGTCGGGCAGTACCCCCGAAGACGCCCTCGCGGCTCCGCTCGCGGGGCGTCGCGCCAAGATCGTCTACCGGTTGACGGCGGAAGGTAAGGAACACTTCGAGGATCTGCTGTCGCAGACCGGCCCCGACGCGTACGAGGACGAGCACTTCGCCGCCCGCTTCGCCTTCTTCGGGCAGACCTCGCGGGACGTACGGATGCGGGTGCTCGAGGGCCGCCGCAGCCGCCTCGAAGAGCGCCTGGAGAAGATGCGCGCCTCCCTGGCCCGTACCCGGGAGCGCCTTGACGACTACACGCTTGAGCTGCAGCGGCACGGCATGGAGTCCGTGGAGCGCGAAGTGCGCTGGCTGAACGAGCTCATCGAGAGCGAGCGGGCGGGACGGGACCAACAGCGTCCCGCCACCGGCGGCTCGGCTCAGCAGAACAGCACATCCGGGGAGTCGGCGGGCCTGCCCCGGCGGCGGGAGAACGACCCGCCGCCGGATCCGTCCGATGACCCCACCAAGTGAGACCCAGCGTTCCGCGGGGTTTCAACCCGAATACCGAGATCACACAGGGAGCAACCGGAATGGGTTCGGTTCGCGTAGCCATCGTCGGCGTGGGCAACTGCGCCGCCTCGCTGGTCCAGGGCGTCGAGTTCTACAGGGACGCCGACCCGGACGCCAAGGTCCCGGGCCTGATGCACGTCCAGTTCGGCGACTACCACGTCGGTGACGTCGAGTTCGTCGCCGCGTTCGACGTCGACGCGAAGAAGGTCGGCCTCGACCTCGCGGACGCCATCGGTGCCAGCGAGAACAACACCATCAAGATCTGCGACGTGCCGAACAAGGGCGTCACCGTCCAGCGTGGTCACACGTACGACGGTCTGGGCAAGTACTACCGCGAGACCATCGAGGAGTCCTCCGAGGCCCCGGTCGACGTCGTCCAGATCCTCAAGGACAGGGAGGTGGACGTCCTCGTCTGCTACCTGCCCGTCGGTTCCGAGGACGCCGCGAAGTTCTACGCGCAGTGCGCCATCGACGCCAAGGTCGCCTTCGTCAACGCCCTTCCGGTCTTCATCGCCGGCACCAAGGAGTGGGCCGACAAGTTCACCGAGGCGGGCGTCCCGATCGTCGGCGACGACATCAAGTCGCAGGTCGGCGCCACCATCACGCACCGTGTGATGGCGAAGCTGTTCGAGGACCGCGGTGTCCGTCTCGAGCGCACCATGCAGCTCAACGTCGGCGGCAACATGGACTTCAAGAACATGTTGGAGCGCGACCGCCTCGAGTCGAAGAAGATCTCGAAGACGCAGGCCGTCACCTCGCAGATCCGCGACCGCG
The DNA here is from genome assembly GCF_055607265.1 of Streptomyces sp. NPDC037013. Taxonomy (NCBI): domain Bacteria; kingdom Bacillati; phylum Actinomycetota; class Actinomycetes; order Kitasatosporales; family Streptomycetaceae; genus Streptomyces; species Streptomyces sp. NPDC037013. The sequence continues at coordinate 219,026 of NZ_JBVJRV010000006.1, forward strand.
AGCTGGGCGAGAACAACGTCCACATCGGCCCGTCGGACTACGTGGCGTGGCTCGACGACCGCAAGTGGGCGTACGTCCGCCTCGAGGGCCGCGCCTTCGGTGAGGTCCCGCTGAACCTGGAGTACAAGCTCGAGGTCTGGGACTCCCCGAACTCGGCCGGTGTCATCATCGACGCCCTGCGCGCCGCGAAGATCGCCAAGGACCGCGGCATCGGCGGCCCGATCCTCTCCGCGTCGAGCTACTTCATGAAGTCCCCGCCGGTCCAGTACTTCGACGACGAGGCCTACGCGAACGTCGAGAAGTTCATCAAGGGCGAGGTCGAGCGCTGATCAAGGCCGAGCGCTGACGAGCACTCTCCTTGCCGCTTGCGGAGGGCCCCCGGGCATTGCGCCCGGGGGCCCTCCGCGTATGTGAGGCTGTGCCCCATGGCTGTCGTCGGTGACCTGCGGATACTGCTGCGACTGCGGGACTTCCGCCGACTGCTCGTCGTGCGCCTGTTCTCACAGGGTGCGGACGGCGTCTACCAGGTCGCCCTCGCCACCTACGTCGTCTTCTCCCCGGAGAAGCAGACCTCGCCCGGAGCGATCGCCTCCGCCATGGCGGTCCTGCTGCTCCCGTACTCCCTGATCGGCCCCTTCGCGGGCGTTCTCCTCGACCGCTGGCAGCGCCGCCAGGTCTTCCTGTACGGCAACCTCCTGCGGGCCGCCCTGGCCTGTCTGACCGCCGTGCTGATGCTGAGCGACGTCCCCGACTGGCTCTTCTACGTCTCCGCCCTCTGCGTCACGGCCGTCAACCGGTTCGTCCTGGCCGGGCTCTCCGCCGCGCTGCCCCGTGTCGTCGACGCGGACCGGCTGGTCATCGCCAACTCCCTCTCGCCGACCGCGGGCACGCTGGCCGCGACCGCGGGTGGCGGGCTCGCCTTCGGCGTCCGGCTCGTGGTCTCGGACTCGGACGCGGCGGTGGTCCTCCTCGGCGCCGTCCTCTACCTCTGCGCGGCCCTCGCCTCGCTCCGCATCGCCCGTGAACTGCTCGGCCCCGACCTCGACCTGGTGAAGCCCCGGCTCGCGGACGCGGTGGCCGGAACCGCGCGGGGCCTGCGGGCGGGCGCGCGGCACCTGACGCAGCGACCCGCCGCGGCCCGCGCGCTGGCCGCGATGACGATGATGCGGTTCTGCTACGGCGCGCTGACGGTCATGGTCCTGATGCTGTGCCGGTACGCCTGGTCGTCGACGGAGCCCGACGGGCTCGCGCTGCTCGGGCTGGCGCTGGGGATCTCCGGTGCGGGGTTCTTCGTGGCGGCCCTGGTGACGCCGGCCGCGGTGGGCCGCTTGGGCGCGGGCGGCTGGATCATCGCCTGTGCGGGTACGGCGGCGCTCCTCGAACCGGCACTCGGCCTGCCCTTCGAGCCCGTCCCTCTGCTCGTCGCCGCCTTCGTCCTCGGCCTGACGACGCAGGGCGCGAAGATCGCTACGGACACGGTGGTGCAGTCCTCGGTCGACGACGGCTTCCGCGGCCGGATCTTCTCCCTCTACGACGTGCTCTTCAACGTGGCCTTCGTGGCCGCGGCGGGGGTGGCCGCATTGATGCTCCCCCCGGACGGCCGCTCGGTCCCGCTGGTGATCACGGTGGCACTGGTCTATGCGGCAATTGCTGGCGCCATGCCCCGGTTTGTGACGCAGTAAGTGTCACATCAATGACACAGAGCCTCTCTGGGCTTCAGAGTTGCCGCCACCCCCGGATAACTTACGGGCGTCGTATTCGCGCCATCGCGCTCTCGTTCTAGGGGGACCCCCAAAGTGACCACTCCGCCGCCCCAGGGCCAGACTCCGTACCCGCCCCAGGGCCAGAACCCCTATGGCCAGCCCCAGGGCGGCGCTCCGTACGGTCAGCAGGCCTCGACGGCCCCGTACCCGGCGCACCAGGGTCAGCCGGGTATGCCGCAGCAGCCGTACCCGCCGTACAACCAGGGTGGTCCCGTGCCCCCGCCGGCCGCTCCGCGGGGGCGCGGCAAGAAGCTGCTCCTCAAGATCGGCGGCTTCCTGCTGGTCGCGATCCTCATAGCCGTCGGCAAGTGGCAGCTCGGCAAGAGTGACGCCGAGTCCACCTCGGTCGGCAGCTGCATGCACAACGAGGGCACGCAGTTCTCGCCGGACCTCAAGGAAGTCGACTGCTCCTCGAGCGAGTCCGAATTCAAGGTCGTCGAGAAGTTCGACGACACCAGCGACAGCAACAAGTGCAAGACCGTGAAGACTTCTGAGGTCGCCTACTACCAGACCGGCAAGGGCCACGACGTGGTGCTCTGCCTGAAGAAGACCAAGTAAGAGGCCGGCAGAAGGCCAAGCGGAAGACCGCCGAGGGGCGCTGTTCACGGTTTCACGTGAAACAGCGCCCCTCGGCGTATCCGGGATGCGCATGTTTCACGTGAAACATCCGCCACCTCGTCCCGGTCCGAGGCTCAGCTCTGGGTGGTCCACCACTCCTTGAGCGCTGCCTCCGCCGCGTCCCGCTCCATCGGGCCGTTCTCCAGGCGCAGCTCCAGGAGGAACTTGTAGGCCTTGCCGATGACCGGGCCCGGGCCCACGTTCAGGATCTCCATGATGTCGTTGCCGTCGAGATCGGGGCGGATCGAGTCCAGCTCCTCCTGCTCCTGGAGGCGGGCGATGCGCTCCTCCAGGCCGTCGTACGCGCGCGAAAGGGCGTTCGCCTTGCGCTTGTTGCGCGTCGTACAGTCGGAGCGGGTGAGCTTGTGCAGCCGCTCCAGGAGCGGGCCCGCGTCGCGTACGTACCGACGTACGGCGGAGTCCGTCCACTCGCCCGTGCCGTAGCCGTGGAAGCGCAGGTGGAGTTCGACCAGGCGCGAGACGTCCTTCACCAGCTCATTGGAGTACTTGAGCGCGGTCATTCGCTTCTTGACCATCTTGGCGCCCACCACCTCGTGGTGGTGGAAGGAGACGCGGCCGTCGCTCTCGAAGCGCCGCGTCCTCGGCTTGCCGATGTCGTGGAGCAGCGCGGCGAGCCGCAGCGTCAGGTCGGGGCCGTCCGTCTCCAGCGCCATCGCCTGCTCCAGGACGATCAGGGAGTGGTCGTAGACGTCCTTGTGGCGGTGGTGCTCGTCCCGCTCCAGGCGCAGCGCCGGCAGCTCGGGCAGGACCCGCTCGGCGAGCCCCGTGTCGACGAGGAGGGCGAGGCCCTTGCGCGGGTGTGCGGAGAGCAGCAGCTTGTTCAATTCGTCCCGCACGCGCTCCGCGGAGACGATGTCGATGCGCTCGGCCATCTCCGTCATCGCGGCGACCACCTCGGGCGCCACCTCGAAGTCCAGCTGCGCGGCGAAACGGGCGGCCCGCATCATGCGCAGCGGGTCGTCCGAGAAGGACTCCTCGGGGGTGCCGGGGGTCCGCAGGACACGCTGCGCGAGGTCGTCGAGCCCGCCGTGCGGATCAACGAACTCCTTCTCGGGGAGGGCCACGGCCATCGCGTTCACGGTGAAGTCACGGCGCACGAGGTCCTGCTCGATCGAGTCCCCGTAGGACACCTCGGGCTTGCGCGAGGTCCTGCCGTAAGCCTCCGAGCGGTACGTCGTGACCTCGACCTGGAAGCTCTGCTCCACGTCTCCGACGCGCGCGTCCTTCTGGCAGCCGACCGTGCCGAAGGCGATCCCGACCTCCCAGACGGCGTCGGCCCACGGCCGGACGATCTTCAGTACGTCCTCGGGGCGGGCGTCGGTCGTGAAGTCCAGGTCATTGCCGAGCCGGCCCAGCAGGGCATCCCTGACCGAGCCGCCGACCAGGGCGAGGGAGAACCCGGCCTCCTGGAAGCGGCGGGCGAGGTCGTCCGCGACAGGGGACACGCGCAGCAGTTCGCTGACCGCGCGGCGCTGCACCTGGCTCAGTGCGCTGGGATTGTCTTCGTTGGCGTTCGGCACAACAGAAAAGGGTACGTGCCCCGGACGCCCGCGGCCGACCCGATTCCCGCCCGGCCGCACCGGGCCCCCGACGCCGCTCCGGCCCGGCCTGACGATCACGTGGAGCAGTCCGCGGCACTTCGCCACAGCGGGCATCGTTACCATGCGTGGACGCACAACCGACGACCACTGACGACGAGGGACGGGCGAACGCGTGGCCGAGGCGGCAGACTTCCCGGGGACGAGCCCCTCACCTGCCCGCCGGTGGCTGCGGCGCACCGCAGCACTGCTGGTGGGTACCCCTTTGCTGGCCGGGCTGCTGCAGGCCCCGACAGGGCCCGTGGCGCAGGCATCCGTGGCGAGCACGAAGGCTGAGGCGGCCGTTTCGCGCGCGAAGGCCGACGCCACCGGCTCCCGCACCGTCGACGTGTCCCTGGACTCGCTCACTCCCACCGCTCCCGGTGAGGGCGACACCCTCACCGTTTCGGGCACCCTCACCAACAACGGCAAGGAGACGGTGACCGCGGCGCAGGTCGGCTTGCGTGTCACTCAGCTCGGCTCCCGGAGCGCGATCGACTCCGCCGCGAAGCGCACGGGCTTCCAGCCCGGGTCCGAGGGGACGGAGGTCGACTCGAAGTACGGCGACGAGTTCAAGAGGCTCGCCCCGGGTGTGCGGCAGGACTTCAGCATCTCCGTACCGGTCAAGGCGCTGCCCCTGGGCGACAACGGCGTCTATCAGCTGGGCGTCGCCCTCACCGGCCAGACCGCTTCGCAGGCCTACCCGCAGGTTCTCGGCATCGAACGGACCTTCCTGCCGTGGCAGCCGGACGCCGCCGCCACGAAGACGAAGACCACGTACCTCTGGCCGCTCATCTCGTCCAACCACCTCACGGCCAAGACCGGCTCCGACGAGCAGCAGACGCCCGTCTTCAAGAACGACGACCTGGCCGACGAGCTGGCCACGGGTGGACGCCTGCAGCAGCTCCTGTCCCTCGGCAGCGGCCTGGACGTCACCTGGGTCATCGATCCGGACCTGCTCACCTCCGTGGAGGCGATGACGAAGAGCTACCGGATCGAGAACGCCGACGGGAAGTCCACCAGGGCGGGCAAGCACCAGGCGCTCGCCAACCAGTGGCTCAACGATCTGCAGAGCGCCGTCAAGGGCAAGAAGATCGTGGCGCTGCCCTTCGCCGACCCCGATCTCGCCTCCCTCGCGCACACCGGCAAGACGGTGACCGGCTCCCTGGGGCATCTGAAGGAGGCCACCGATGTCGGGGCCGACGCGGTGAGGACGATCCTCCATGTGAAGCCGAGCACGGACTTCGCGTGGCCCGCCGAGGGGGCGATCGACCCGTCCGTCGTCGACGTCGCCACCTCCGCCGGCGCCCACACCGTGATCACACGCAGCGACAGCCTGCGCGAGACCGGCGGCCTGACGTACTCCCCGACCGCGGCCCGGCCCATCGGCGGCGGCACGACCGCCGTGGTGGCCGACGCGCGGCTCTCGACGGCGTTCCAGGGCGACATGACGGAGGCCGAGAACTCCACGCTCGCCGTCCAGGAGTTCCTCGCCCAGAGCCTGATGATCAATCTTCAGGACCCGGACAATCAGCGGAGCATCGTCGTCGCCCCGCAGCGCATGCCCTCGGCGAGCCAGGCGCAGACCATGCAGAAGGCGCTGTCCGCGCTGGCGGGCGGGAAGTGGTCGCAGCCCCAGGACCTGACCGCAGCGGCGAAGGCCAAGCCGGACCCGGAGGCCACCACCCAGGTCCCGTCGGCCGGTGCGTATCCCGCGTCGCTGCGCAGGCAGGAGCTGCCGCAGGCGTCGTTCAAGAGCATCCAGGAGACCCAGGACCGCCTCCAGCGCTTCCAGGTGATCCTCACCGAGAAGGACCGCGTGGTCACCCCCTTCGGGCGGGCCATAGACCGTGAGATGTCCACCTCCTGGCGGGGCCGCCCGGCGGAGGCGAAGGCCTACCAGGACAGTGTCCAGGCGTACCTGAAGGAACTCACCAAGCAGGTCTCCCTGATCAAGAGGTCCGACGCGAAGCTCTCGGGCCGCAGCGCGACCATCCCGGTCTCGGTGCAGAACAACCTGGTCCAGGGCGTCGAACACCTGGAACTGCGGCTTTCCTCCAGGAACCCCACGCGTCTGAAGATCGGCGACGGGCGGTTCGAGGAGAAGCCGATCAAGATCGCGGGCGGCCACTCGCAGTCCGTGAAGTTCACGACCACGGCCAACGCCAACGGTCCGGTGCCGGTCTACGCCCAGCTGTACACGGAGGACGGCGAGCCCTACGGCGAGCCCGTACGCTTCGACGTCAACGTCACCGAGTTCACCCTGACCGTGATGCTCGTCATCGCCGGCGGACTCCTGCTGCTCGTACTGGCCGGGTTCCGGATGTACACGCAGCGCAAGCGCGCGGCCCGGAAGCGGGCCGAGGAGGGCCCGGAGCAGGGCCCGAACGAGGGGCCGGAGGGCGAATCCGGCACCGAACCCGGGAAGGACGACCCCGAGCAGCCGAGTGACCCGACACCGGACACCGCCCCGGAAAGCACCGACCCGTCGGACACGGGTGAGAGAGTGGACCGTTGAGCGATGTCGTGGCCGGTGGGCCCGGGGACGATGAGGTGGGGTAACCATGAACGCGCCGTACGACGGTGACCGTGGCCAGGGCACGGGCGGCTCCGCCTCGCCCGATGGCCCGCCGCCCGGCTCCCCCGAGCACGGGCAGGTGCCACCGCAGCCCGCGCCGGACATGTATCTCCAGGACGCCTACGACCAGGACCCCTACCGGGCGCAGGACCTCTCCGCCCAGGACCCGGTGACCGAGGCGCTCTACGACCGTGCGGCGCACCCCCCGCCGCCCCCGGGCACCTACCCCCAGCAGCCGCTCTACGCCCAGCCCCCCTCCCCGCAGCACGCCCCCGACCCGCGCGTGTGGGCGCAGACCCCGCCCCCGGAGCCGGAGGGGCCCACCCGCCACCTCCCGTACGGTGACGACGCCCGTACGACGCAGTTCGTGGGCGTCGACGACCTGGTCACCCAGGCCGGCGAGGAGCGCCACGAGCCGGACGCCTTCGCTCACCTCTTCCGCGACCAGCAGCCCGGCGGCTACCGGGACCGGCAGGCCGACCACCGGCAGGAGAGCTACCAGCAGGAGGGCTACCACCAGGGCGGCCACCAGCAGGGCGGCCACCCGCAAGGTGGGTACCAGCAGGGCGGGTACCAGCAAGCCGGATACCAGCAGAGCGCCTATCAGCAGGACGGTCGGCCCCAGGACAACGGCTACCCCGAGGGCGGCGGTTATCCGCAGGGCGACGGCTACCAGCAGGGCCACGGCTACCAGCAGCCCGTCAACGGCGGCTACCCGTCCGCCGCCGATCAGCCGGTCGTGCCGGCCCCGGCGGCCGCCCCGGGCCCCGAACCGGACCCCGTCCCCGCCCCCGCGCCCGCCGCCAAGTCCGGCGGCCGCGCGTCGAGCCTGTTGAAGTCGAGCGCGCTCATGGCGGCGGGCACGATCGTCTCCCGTCTCACCGGCTTCCTGCGCACCCTGGTCATGGCCGCCGCGATCGGCGTCGGCACCCTGAACGACTCGTATCAGGTCGCCAACGTCCTGCCGACGATGATCTACGTCCTCGTCGGCGGCGGCGCGCTGAACGCGGTCTTCATCCCGCAGCTCGTACGGGCCATGAAGAACGACGAGGACGAGGGCGAGGGGTATGCCAACCGGCTCCTCACCCTCGTGATGGTCCTGCTCGCGGGCGTCACCGTCATCTGCGTGGTGGCGGCTCCGCTGCTCATCCGCATGATGTCGCCGACGATCGCCGCGGACCCCGCCAAGATGGACGTCGCGGTCACCTTCGCCCGGTACTGCATCCCGACGATGTTCTTCATGGGTCTGCATGTCGTGCTCGGCCAGATCCTCAACGCCCGCGGCCGCTTCGGCGCGATGATGTGGACCCCGGTCCTCAACAACATCGTGATCATCGCGACGTTCGGCGCCTTCATCTGGGCCTTCGGCAGCTTCACCGAGTCCGACGTCGACGCCGGCACCATCACGCCCGAGGGCGTCCAGCTGCTCGGGCTCGGCACGCTCCTCGGCCTGACCGTGCAGGCGCTCTCGATGCTGCCGTACCTGCGCGAGGCGGGCTTCAGGCTGCGGCTCAGGTTCGACTGGCGCGGGCAGGGGCTCGGCAAGGCCGCCCGCCTCGCCAAGTGGACGTTCTTCTTCGTCCTCGCCAATCAGCTCGGCATGGTCGTCGTGACCCAGCTGGCCACCAACGCGGGCGCGACGGCCGAACAGCACGGCTTCTCCGGCACCGGCATCACCGCGTACAACTACGCGCTGCTCCTGTGGCAGATGCCGCAGGCCATCATCACGGTCTCCGTGATGACCGCGGTCCTGCCCCGCATCTCCCGCTCCGCGAACGACGGCGACCCCGCCGCCGTCCGCGACGACATCTCCTACGGGCTGCGCACCTCGGCCGTGGCGATCGTGCCGTGCGCCTTCGCCTTCCTCGCGCTGGGCGTGCCGATGGCCACGCTGCTGTACGCGGGTTCCGGCGCCGGCGCGCAGAACATCGGCTACACGTTGATGGCGTTCGGGCTCGGCCTGATTCCGTACTCGGTCCAGTACGTCGTCCTGCGCGGCTTCTACGCCTACGAGGACACCCGGACGCCCTTCTACAACACCGTGATCGTCGCGGCCGTCAACGCGGCGGCCTCCGCCCTCTGCTTCTTCGTCCTGCCCGCCCGGTGGGCCGTCGTCGGCATGGCGGCCTCCTACGGGCTCGCCTACACGGTCGGCGTGGGCGTCGCCTGGCGCCGGCTGCGGGCACGGCTGGGCGGCGATCTGGACGGCGCACAGGTGGCCCGCACGTACACCCGGCTCTTCGGCGCCTCCATCCCGGCGGCACTCGTCGGTGGTGCCGTCGGCTTCGCCATCCTCAAGGCCATGGGCACCGGAGCACTCAGCTCACTGGTGGCCCTGGTCGCCGGTGGCATCGCACTTCTCGGCGTCTTTTTCGTGGCCGCCCGAAAGATGCGGATTGCGGAGCTCAATTCGATGGTCGGCATGGTCCGTGGGCGTCTCGGTCGCTGAGATAGGTGGACCCGCACAACCATCGTCGGCCACCGTGTGTCGTGCATAGCGCCAGACTGTGGGCACAATTGGCTTTGGCGTCTGACGAAGCGCAATGGATGGGGAGGCAGGAACGACGGTGGCAGAACGGAGCACGGCTGCCGTCGACGTGGCAGACACCAGCGGTGATGAACCGCTGACCGCCAAGGCGGAGCAGGCCACGGCCGACGGGGTGGCCCAGACCCGGGAGCGGGACACGGCAGCAGACGAAGACGGGGCCAAGAACGACAAGCCCACGACCCCCGGGGCCTCCTCACCCCCAGAACTGCACAGCGGCCACAAGCTCGCCAGACGCTATCGGCTCGAGGAGTGCGTCACCCGTCTGGACGGTTTCAGCAGCTGGCGCGCGGTCGACGAGAAGCTGCGCCGCGCCGTCGGCGTCCACCTGCTGCCCGCCGCCCATCCGCGGGCCCGGTCGGTCCTCGCGGCGGCCCGTTCCTCGGCACTGCTCGGCGACCCGCGCTTCGTGCAGGTCCTGGACGCGGTCGAGGAGAACGACCTCGTCTACGTGGTCCACGAGTGGCTGCCGGACGCCACGGAGCTCACCACGCTGCTCGCGGCGAACCCCCTGGAGGCGCACGACGCCTACCAGCTCGTCAGCCAGGTCTCCCAGGCCATGGCCGCCGCGCACCGCGAAGGCCTGGCGCACCTGCGGCTGACGCCGAGCGCCGTGCTGCGCACCTCCACCGGCCAGTACCGCATCCGCGGCCTCGCCGTGAACGCCGCGCTGCGCGGGATCAGCTCCGAGACCCCCCAGCGCGCCGACACCGAGGCGATCGGCGCCCTCCTGTACGCGTCGCTGACCCAGCGCTGGCCGTACGAGGAGGACGCGTACGGCCTCTCCGGGCTCCCCAAGGACGTGGGCCTCATCGCCCCGGACCAGGTGCGCGCGGGCGTCCACCGCGGCCTGTCCGAGCTCGCCATGCGCGCCCTCGTCAACGACGGCGCGACCGCCTCCCGCCAGGACCCTCCGTGCACGACGCCGGAGGAACTGGTCAAGGCCATCGGTGAGATGCCCCGCATCCGCCCCCCGGAGCCCGCCTTCACGGCGCCGCCGGAGTACCAGCGCACCACCTACCAGCAGGGCACGTACGGGCGCCCCGCGGCCCACCCCGGGGTCACGCAGCCCGTGATGGCCACCCCGCCGCCCCCGCTGCAGAGCCGTACCGGCAAGGCCCTCAAGTGGGCCGTGTCCGCGCTGCTCATCGCCGCGCTCGGTCTTGGCAGCTGGCAGCTGGCCGACGCCCTCATGGACCGGGAGAACTCCAGCGACCCCGGCACGACGCACACCAACGGCGGTGACGGCGACAAGGGCCGACCCAAGCCCGCGAAGCCGATCTCGATCAAGAAGGGTCAGGAGTTCACCCTGGATGGCCGTGCCCAGGCCCCCGGAGACGTCCCCAACACCTTCGACGACGCCCCCGCCACGCTCTGGCGCACCAAGACGTTCAAGGAGGGCCCGCCTCTTGCCCCGTACAAGCCCGGCGTAGGTATCGTCTACGACCTCGGTTCGGAACAAGACGTCTCCGAAGCGTCGATAGCCCTTCGCTACGGGGGCGACCGCACCACGGTCGCGCTGTATGCCACGGACTCGCTGGCGCCCACGGCGGACATCAGCTCCATGAAGAAGATCGGCTCCGTCACCACCTCGGACAAGACGGCGAAGATCAAGGCCAAGAAGCCCGTGAAGTCGCAGTACGTGCTCCTCTGGATGACCGAGGTCCCGAACTCCGGGCGCGACGGGTACTACCGGGCCGGATACAAGCAGGCCATCACGGACGTGCGGCTCAAGGGCTGAGGCATCGGCCCGCCACGGCTCTGGGGGAGGGGGTTCGGCGATGGACGGCACCGCGCACGGTGACCTGAGCGATCAGGACCTCCTCGCCCGCCATGTGGCCGGCGACAAGGACGCCTTCGGCGAGCTCGTGCGGCGCCACCGCGACCGGCTGTGGGCCGTGGCGCTGCGCACCCTCGGCGACCGCGAAGAGGCGGCCGACGCGGTGCAGGACGCCTTGGTCTCCGCCTACCGCGCGGCACACACCTTCCGCGGGCAGTCCGCCGTGACGACATGGTTGCACCGGATCACCGTGAACGCCTGCCTCGACAGAGCGCGTAAGGCCGCCACCCGCAAGACCTCCCCGATCGACGACAACGAACGCCTGGAACAGCTCCTGGAGCCAGAGGAATCGGCGGCCGCCCCGGTCGAGCGCGACGACCTCCACCGAGAGCTGGTGGAGGCGCTGGGCACCCTCCCGCACGACCAGCGCGCCGCACTCGTCCTGGTCGACATGCAGGGCTACCCGGTGGCCGAGGCCGCCCGCGTCCTCGACGTCCCCACGGGCACGGTCAAGAGCCGCTGCTCCCGGGGCAGAGCCAGACTGCTGCCGCTCCTCACCCATCTGCGCACGGAGCCACCTCCGGACCGGGAAACGGGCGGCAAGGAAGGCGCCGAGGAGAAGCCCGGCCCGGGAAGGAACCGGACCCAGAGGTCATCCGTCCCACCGGCAGCGAAACCACGGGACACGGGATCGACTGATTCAGCTGCTGTGAAGGGCGGAGGTGGACGAGCGTGACAACCGCGACCGACTCGGCGGAGCACCCGGACGTCGCCGAGATCTCCGACCTGACCGAGGGGCTGCTGCCCCCGGCGCGCACCAGTGACGTACGGCAGCACCTGGACGGCTGTGAACTCTGCGCCGATGTCTACGCCTCCCTGGAGGAGATCCGCGGCATGCTCGGCACCCTGCCGGGGCCGCCGCGGATGCCGGACGACATCGCGGGACGCATCGATGCCGCACTGGCGGCCGAAGCGCTGCTGGACTCGACCCTCCCGGACGACCTTCCGTCCGGGGAGAACGACCCTGCCCCTTCGGTCTCCGCCTCCCCTGCCCCCATTCCGTCGGCGACCGCACGTGTTTCACGTGAAACAACGCCCGCCCCGGTCGCTCCCGGTGGCCCCGACCGACCCGCGGGCCATTCGCGTGCGGCCACCGGTCCGGGGCGCGGCGGACGTCTGCGGAGCATTCGCCGTCGCACGGCGGTGCTCGGCGCCGTCTTCACCGCGGCCGCCCTCGGCCTCGGGACACTGTTGATCCAGACGATGGGCGACGACCCGGAGATCCGCGCGGTTCCGAAGCAGTCCGGTTCCGCGGACTCCTTCGCCGAGGGCAAGCTCGAAGGACGCGTCGCCGATCTCCTCGAGAAGAACAGCGCGAAGAAGCACCCCGGGAAATCGGAAGCCTCCACGCCGTCCTTCGACACACGCTCCAGCCCGGAGTCCCCCCAGAAGAACTCTCCGTTGCGTGCGGTCCAGGTCCCTGAGTGCATCCAGCGCGGCATCGGTGACAGGACCCCGCTCGCCGCGGAGGAGGGGTCGTACGAGGGCAAGCACGCCTACCTCGTCGTGGTGCCCCATGATTCCGACAGCACCAAGGTCTCCGCCTACGTCGTCGATGCCACCTGTGCGGGCAAGTCCTCGCCCGCCGCGGGCAAGGTCCTGGTGACGCACACCTACCCGCAGGGCTGACGTCTCCGGCTTTTTCCCGGGCCCTTTCGCACGCACTCGATGCCACTGCCTGCGGTCTTGTGGCGTAGGGCACCCACCGTCCCGTCCTGCTGCCGTGCGCTCCGACACGTCAGGGAATGCAAGCCCCGTAGGATCCGTTGGGTGGGGTGAGAGTCCTGAGACAGGCACCCCCAGCAGTACGCAGCAGTCCCCAGAGACGAGGAATCAAGCCGTGACCGACGTCCGTAACGTGATCATCATCGGCTCCGGGCCCGCCGGCTACACGGCGGCGCTCTACACCGCGCGCGCGTCGCTGAAGCCGCTGGTGTTCGAGGGCGCCGTCACCGCCGGCGGTGCGCTGATGAACACCACCGAGGTGGAGAACTTCCCCGGCTTCCAGGACGGTGTCATGGGCCCCGAGCTCATGGACAACATGCGGGCCCAGGCCGAGCGCTTCGGTGCCGAGCTCGTGCCCGACGATGTCGTCGCCGTCGACCTCAGCGGTGAGATCAAGACCGTGACGGACACCGCGGGTACGGTGCACCGCGCGAAGGCCGTCATCGTCACGACCGGCTCGCAGCACCGCAAGCTCGGCCTGCCGAACGAGGACGCCCTGTCCGGACGCGGCGTCTCCTGGTGTGCCACCTGCGACGGCTTCTTCTTCAAGGACCAGGACATCGCCGTCATCGGCGGTGGCGACACCGCGATGGAGGAGGCCACCTTCCTCTCGCGCTTCGCCAAGTCCGTGACGATCGTGCACCGTCGTGACACGCTGCGTGCCTCGAAGGCGATGCAGGACCGTGCCTTCGCCGACCCGAAGATCTCCTTCGTCTGGGACAGCGAGGTCGCCGAGATCAAGGGTGACCCGAAGCTCGAGGGTCTGACGCTGCGCAACCTGAAGACGGGGGAGACCTCCGAGCTGCCGGTGACGGGCCTCTTCATCGCGATCGGCCACGACCCGCGCACGGAGCTCTTCAAGGGTCAGCTGGAGCTGGACGACGAGGGCTACCTGAAGGTCGAAGCCCCCTCGACCCGGACGAACCTGACCGGCGTCTTCGGTGCCGGCGACGTCGTGGACCACACCTACCGCCAGGCGATCACGGCTGCCGGCACCGGTTGCTCCGCCGCCCTCGACGCCGAGCGTTACCTGGCGGCGCTGTCCGACGCCGAGGCCCCGGAGCCCGAGAAGACTCCGACCGCCGGCGTCTGATCCTTTCCCCATCTGTGCACCACCCCGAGAAATGAGGAGCCCGCAGTGGCCGGCAACCTGAAGAACGTGACGGACGCCTCCTTCGAGGAGGACGTCCTCAAGAGCGACAAGCCCGTACTGGTGGACTTCTGGGCCGCCTGGTGCGGTCCGTGCCGTCAGATCGCCCCCTCCCTCGAGGCGATCGCGGCCGAGCACGGCGACAAGATCGAGATCGTCAAGCTCAACATCGACGAGAACCCCGGCACGGCCGCCAAGTACGGCGTCATGTCGATCCCGACGCTCAACGTCTACCAGAACGGCGAGGTCGCCAAGACCATCGTGGGCGCCAAGCCGAAGGCCGCGATCGTCCGTGACCTCGAGGACTTCATCGCCGACTGATCGGCGACGCTCCTTCATACGAAGGACGATGTTTCACGTGAAACACGAATGGACCAGTCCCTGCGGGGGCTGGTCCTTCGTCGTTCAGCGGCAGAAAATCCTGCGCGGTCGGGACTCCCGGATCACAGCGGCCGGAGCGCGGGTTCTTTCTGTACGGCCCCCAGGAGCCGGTCGAGCGCCAGCTCGACGTCTTCCTTCCAGGAGAGCGTCGTACGCAGTTCGAGCCTCAACCGGGGATAGGTGGGGTGCGGGCGGACCGTCTTGAAGCCCACCGCCAGCAGATGGTCGGCGGGCAGCAGACACGCCGGCTTCTCCCACCGCGCGTCCCCGAAGGCCTCGATCGCCTTGAACCCCCGGCGCAGCAGATCCTTCGCGACCGTCTGCACGATCACGCGCCCCAGCCCCTGCCCCTGATAGCCGGGCATGATCCAGGCCGTCATCAGCTGAACGGCATCCGGAGAGACCGGACTCGTGGGGAAGGCCGTGGAACGCGGGACGTACGCCGGAGGCGCGTAGAGCACGAAGCCCACCGGCACGTCGTCGACATAGACGACCCGGCCGCAGGACCCCCACTCCAGCAGGACGGCGGAGATCCACGCCTCCTTCTCCAGCTCCGGAGTCCCGGCCTTTACCGCGGCCTCGCCGCTGAACGGGTCCAGCTCCCAGAAGACGCACTCCCGGCACCGCTTGGGCAGATCCGGGAGGTTGTCCAAGGTGAGCGGTACGAGCCGACGCCCCATGAAGGCGGTTCCTCACTTCCATCGGCCGCTGCGCTGCGGGCTGCTGTCAGAGCTCCGTGTTCCTTGAGCAGGCTGCCGACGAATCCGCCGACCGCTCCCAGCCCGAGGCCCGCGGTCATCAGTCCGGTGCGGCTCATCGTTCGCATGGCCCCCGCCTCCCCAATGAGGTGCCGTCAGGTGGATGCGCCATACCTCACCGCATCGTATCCACGATGTGATTGCCTCGAAACCGTAAAAAAGCAAAGAGCGGGCCGTGTTCCGGTACAGACCGGACACGGCCCGCTCTCGCGGTGCCGGGCTCTGCGGCTCAGGCCCTGCTGTCCTCCGGGCCGCCCTCGGAGCCGCCCTCCGAGTCGTCCTCGGCCAGGCCGTTCTTCAGCACCGGGCCCTCTCCCGGGGCCAGCGTGCTGAGGATGCGCTCCAGGTCTTCCAGCGAGGCGAAATCGACGACGATCTTGCCCTTCTTCTGGCCCAGGTCCACCCTGACCCGGGTCTCGAACCGGTCGGAGAGCCGGGTGGCGAGACTGGTCAGCGCCGGCGAGACACGGGCTCCGGCACGCGGGCCCTTGGCCTTCGGAGCGCTCTGCGGCCGCGACCCCATGAGGGTCACGATCTCCTCGACCGCACGCACCGAGAGGCCCTCGGCCACGATCCGGTGCGCGAGCCGGTCCTGCTCCTCCGAGTCCTCGACGGAGAGCAGTGCCCGGGCATGCCCGGCGGAGAGGACTCCGGCGGCGACCCGGCGCTGCACCGCAGGCGAGAGCTTCAGCAACCGCAGCGTGTTGGAGACCTGCGGACGGGACCGGCCGATGCGGTCCGCCAGCTGGTCGTGCGTGCAGTTGAAGTCCTTGAGCAACTGGTCGTAGGCGGCGGCCTCTTCCAGCGGGTTCAGCTGGGCACGGTGCAGGTTCTCCAGCAGCGCGTCCAGGAGGAGCTTCTCGTCCTCCGTCGCCCGCACAATGGCGGGGATGCGCTCAAGCCCGGCCTCCCGGCAGGCCCGCCAGCGCCGCTCACCCATGATGAGCTCGTACCGCGCCGGGCCCAACTGCCGCACGACGACCGGCTGCAGAAGCCCGACCTCCTTGATGGAGGTCACCAGCTCGGCGAGAGCGTCCTCGTCGAACACCACACGCGGCTGCTGCGGGTTGGGCGTGATGGAGTCGAGCGGCAGCTCGGCGAAGTACGCGCCCGCCACCGTCTGGCTCTCCGGCGCCTCCGCCACGTGCTGCTGAGGCGGCTCTGCCGTTTCACGTGAAACAGGGCTCTGCGGGAGCGCCGTCACCTTCGCGGCGGCCACGCCTCGCTCCGCCGTCAGCACCGGCACCGCCGAGGGGGAGGTCGAAGCTCCCCCCGTGCTCTGCGGTGGCTGCTTCTCCGTCGGGGCTGCAGGGATCAGGGCGCCAAGGCCTCGACCCAGTCCTCTCCGTCGCTCGCTCACTGCATCCCCTCCGTCATGCTGTGCTGGTCGTTCTGAGCGCCCGCGTGGGCGTGCTGGGCGTCGTAGTGCACACCGATCCCCCGCAGCGCGATCTCTCGTGCCGCTTCGAAGTAGGAGAGGGCGCCGCTCGACCCCGGGTCGTAGGTGAGCACCGTCTGGCCGTAGCTCGGGGCTTCGGAGATACGGACCGACCGCGGGATGCTCGTCCGCAGGACCTCATCGCCGAAGTGGTTGCGCACCTCGTCCGCCACCTGAGAGGCGAGCCGGGTCCTGCCGTCGTACATGGTGAGCAGGATCGTCGACACATGCAGGTTCGGGTTGAGGTGCCCCCGGACCAGATCGACGTTGCGCAGGAGCTGTCCGAGCCCTTCCAGCGCGTAGTACTCGCACTGGATGGGGATCAGCACCTCAGCGCCGGCCACCAGGGCGTTGACCGTCAGAAGGCCCAGCGACGGCGGGCAGTCGATGAGGATGTAGTCCAACGGCTGCTCGTACGCCTGGATGGCCCGCTGCAGGCGGCTCTCCCGCGCCACCAGCGACACCAGCTCGATCTCCGCACCGGCGAGATCGATGGTGGCCGGAGCACAGAAGAGCCCCTCGACGTCGGTCACCGGCTGGACGACATCGGAGAGCGGCTTGCTCTCCACCAGGACGTCGTAGATGGACGGCACCTCGGCGTGATGGTCGATGCCGAGAGCCGTGGAGGCGTTGCCCTGCGGGTCGAGGTCGATCACCAGGACGCGGGCGCCGTGCAGCGAGAGCGAGGCGGCGAGATTGACGGTCGTCGTCGTCTTGCCCACCCCGCCCTTCTGGTTGGCGACCACCATGACGCGGGTCTGCTCGGGGCGCGGCAGGCCTTCGCCTGCGCGGCCAAGCGCTTCCACTGCCAATTGGGCAGCACGACCGATGGGTGTGTCGTCCATCGGGGTCGGTGTTTCACGTGAAACATCCTCCCCCGCCGACTCGGTACGGGGACCGGGGACCGGATCGGTCATCGGTCCCGCGATGTTGGCGTCGGACCGCAAGGATTCACTCTCCTCGACATCAGGCTCGCAATGAACAGAGCCTCCCATGCTTTCAGGGTGGTGAACCAGCGAGGCCCGGTCTTCTGTGGACGAATCCCCCTCTGTGGACAACTCCGTCCCCTTATCGAGGGAACCGAGAGGACGGCGGTCGCGAGGTTCCGCAGCGCGGCCGCGGCTGATGATGCCATGCAGCAGTGAGCGACGTTTCACGTGAAACACGATGCCAAGAGTCGGCCCCTTTTGTCGGCAACACTCCGATTAGAGGCATTTGCGTAATCAGAACAAGCAGGAAAGGAGGCAAGTGCTTCGCCTCCTCCACCCCCTCACACAAGGACCCCCTGTTAAGATCCACAAGCTCAACGGGGGGTGGGGGAACACCGCATCCGGGTGCAGCTGTCACGGCTGGCCCCGGATCTGCTGTCATGGCCCAAGCGCCACACCCTCCTGTCGGTACAGAGAACGACCACAGGGGAACAGTTCATGAAGTCGAAGAACGTAGGCCGTCTCGCCGCCATCGCGCTGGGTGTGGGCATGCTGTCCACCGTCGCCTCGCCGGCCTTCGCCGACCAGGACATCAAGGTGATCTGGGGCCACGGCTACCGCACCAACAGCGACCACGGCGTCGCCGCGGTCAAGGACCTCGCCGACGACGGCAACGAGGTGTACGTCCAGTACACGCGCTCGGGCCACGGCGACAAGATCTTCACCCTGTGGAACAAGAAGGGGAAGGGCCAGACCACGTACAGCGGTGACGGCGGCACCGTGACCATCAAGAAGGTCTGCCGCTCCATCTCGCTGCGCCCGGACGTCTGCTTCACGAAGTCCGCGTAACTGCTGAGGCACCAAGCGCGAGAGGCCCCCTCCTTCACCTGGAGGGGGCCTCTCGCGTTCACCCGCGGCCGTCCGACAACGGCGCCTGTCAGCGGCGTCGACGCGTGCGACCAGTGCGGGCCGCCTTCGCTCGCTTCGCCGCGAAGCGCACGCCACCGGGGCTCTCCCCGACCTCGACACGGACGACCGTGGACTGCGGGTCCACCACGCCTTCGCCGACGTGCAGCACCGAGGTGTCCACGGCACCGAGCTTGCTCAGCGCGGCGCCCGCCGCCTTGACCTCTTCTTCGGCGGTGTCTCCCTTGAGGAGCAGCATCTCCCCGTAGGGACGGAGCAGCGGGACGCCCCATGCCGCAAGGCGGTCCAGGGGTGCCACGGCGCGCGCGGTCACGACATGGACCGGCGGCAGCTTGCCGAGGACTTCCTCGGCGCGGCCCCGCACCACGGTGACGTGGTCGAGACCGAGCAGCTCGACGACCTCGGTGAGGAAGTTCGTGCGCCGCAGCAGCGGCTCCAGAAGCGTGATCTTCAGGTCAGGGCGGACGAGCGCCAGGGGGATTCCCGGCAGCCCGGCACCCGACCCGACATCGCAGACCGTGACGTTCTCGGGGACGACCTCGGAGAGCACCGCGCAGTTCAGCAGGTGCCGTTCCCACAGCCGTGGCACTTCGCGAGGACCGATCAGGCCTCGCTGCACTCCCGCATCGGCCAGCAGTTCCGCGTACCGGACCGCGTCCGGGAAGCGCTCACCGAATACTGTCCGGGCCTCTTCCGGCGCCGGGGGGAGCTCCGCTGCCTCCGTCACGGGGACCGTCCTTCCGTACCGCACTGGGGTGGCTGACTATCAGGCTGACAAAGTTCGGCCCCGCCTGCGAACAGACGGGGCCGGTGCGCGCTGCGCCGATCAGGCAGGGAGTACGACGACGAAGCGCTGCGGCTCCTCGCCCTCGGACTCGCTGCGCAGGCCGGCGGCCTTGACCGCGTCGTGCACGACCTTGCGCTCGAACGGGGTCATCGGCTGGAGCTTGGCGGGCTCGCCGGAGCTCTTCACCTCGGCCGCGGCCTTGGCACCCAGCTCCGAGAGCTCTTCGCGCTTCTTGGCGCGGTAGCCCGCGATGTCCAGCATCAGACGGCTGCGGTCGCCGGTCTCACGGTGCACGGCGAGACGCGTGAGCTCCTGGAGGGCTTCCAGGACCTCGCCGTCGCGGCCGACGAGCTTCTGCAGATCGCGGCCGCCGGCGTCGCTGATGATGGAGACAGCGGCCCGGTCGGCCTCGACGTCCATGTCGATGTCGCCGTCGAGGTCGGCGATGTCGAGCAGACCCTCGAGGTAGTCCGCCGCGATCTCCCCCTCCTGCTCGAGGCGGGTGAGAGTGTCGCCGGCCTCAGCTGCGGCGGAGGTGGTGGTGCCTTCCGTCACGGGATGGGCTCCTTCTACTTCTTGGAGGACGGGTGCTTGGGCCGCTGCTGGCCCTTGCGCTGCTGTCCCGACTTCGCTCGGCTGCGCTGACCGGTGCCGGGCTGGGTGCCCTGCTTGTTGTTGCCGCCGGCCTGCTTGGTCTTGGGGGAGGCGTCCGCGGGCTTGGCGTCGCTCTCGCCCTCGGTCTTCTCCAGCGAGGTCTTCGTCTCGCTGGAGAGATCCGCCTTGGTGGCACCGGCCGCCTGCGTGGTGGCGGCCTGGCGCTTGGACTTGCTCTGGCGCTTGGGCTGCTGCCGCTTCGGGCCGCCGGCGGGGGTGCCGTCCTCGGTCTCGGTGACCTGGGCGGTGTCGCTCTCCACCACGGTGCCGTCGGCCTGGGCCACGAGGCCTTCCTTGGTCAGAGCGTTGATGAACTTGCGCTCGAACTCGTTGCGGTCCCGGCCCTTGGCGACGATGGCCTTGATGACGTTGGTGTTGCCGCGCCCCCGCACCTTCTTGTTGTGCGCGATCTGCTTCTGCAGGCGCTCCAGGAAGGCGGCCTGGGCCTTGGAGCCGGGGGTGGGATTCCGGCGGATCACGAACATCTGCTGGCCCATGGTCCACACGTTGGTGGTCAGCCAGTAGACGAGGACACCGACGGGGAAGTTGATGCCGAAGACGGCGAACATGACCGGGAAGACGTACATCAGCATCTTCTGCTGCTGCATGAACGGCGTCTTCACCGTGGTGTCGACGTTCTTCGTCATCAGCTGGCGCTGCGTGAAGAACTGCGACGCCGACATCATCACGATCATGATCGCGGTGATCACGCGGACGTCGGTCATGGTGGCGTGCAGCGACGCGACCTTGTCGGCGCTGTCGGTGAACTTCGCGGCCAGCGGGGCACCGAAGATGTGGGCCTTACGTGCGCTCTCGAGGAGTCCCTCGTCGATGACGCCGATCGTCTTGCCGGTCGCGATGCCGTTGAGCACGTGGTACAGGGCGAAGAAGAACGGCGACTGCGCCAGGATGGGAAGGCACGAGGAGAGCGGGTTGGTACCCGACTCCTTGTACAGCTTCATCATCTCTTCGGACTGGCGCTGCTTGTCGCTCTTGTAGCGCTCCTGGATCTTCTTCATCTCGGGCTGCAGCGTCTGCATCGCCCGGGTGGCCTTGATCTGCTTCACGAAGAGCGGGATCAGGCAGATACGGATCAGGATCACCAGGGACACGATGGACAGGCCCCAGGCCCAGCCCGTGTCGGGACCGAAGATCTTCCCGTACACCGAGTGGAACTGGACGATGACCCACGAAACTGGTGTCGTGATAAAGCTGAAGAGACTGGCAATCGTGTCCACTAATCAGGCTCCTTGAGCATGGGACGGGGTCTCGGTCTCGGCGGCCGTGCCCGGGGGAAGCTCCCCGGTCGGCGCGCCTGCGGCGGAGGGCCCGCCCTTGCGTTCGCGCCAGGCGGCGCGCAGCATCTCGTGCCACCGCGGACGCTTGCGCGGCGGAACATGGTCGACACCACCGAGCGACCACGGATTGCACCGCAGGATGCGCCAGGCGGTCAGCGCCGTTCCCTTGATCGCACCGTGCCGGTCGATGGCCAGGTAGCCGTAGCGAGAACACGACGGGTAGTACTTGCACACCGGGCCCAGGAGCGGACTGATCGTCCACTGATACAGCTTGATCAGAGCCAGCAGCGGGTACTTCATCGCGCGCCCCCTCCCAGCAGCCGCTCCAGGGCGGCGTCCAGGTCTCGGGCCAGTTGTGCATGGTCGGCGTCGCCCGCTCCGGGCAGCGCTCGTACTACTACCAGGCTACCGGCGGGCACCGCGGCCAACCGGTCGCGCATCAGATGACGCAGTCTGCGCTTCACGGCGTTGCGTGTGACCGCTCCACCCACGGCCTTGCTGACGACGAAACCCGCACGTGTCGGGGGAGAGCTCTCCCCTGGCACGTGCGGGTCCGTTGCGCCGCTACGTAGATGGACGACGAGAAGCGGGCGGCCGGCCCGGCGTCCTCGGCGTACCGCGGTCGCGAAGTCTTCGCGCCGCCTCAGCCGATGCTCGGTAGGCAGCACGACGTCATGACCTGACTGAGATCAGGCGGACAGGCTGGCGCGACCCTTGCCACGACGGTTGGCGAGGATCGCGCGACCGGCGCGGGTGCGCATCCGCAGGCGGAAGCCGTGGGTCTTGGCGCGACGGCGGTTGTTCGGCTGGAAGGTGCGCTTGCTCACTCGGGGGCTCCAGAAATGATCGTGTGGTGGCGGGACATCGCCTGGCTGTCACCGTGCGCCCACGAGAAGCTCGCGAATACGCACCGAGTGCACCGCTTCACAATCACAGATCGTGATCTTTGCCCATCGGAGGCAGGCGGCAGCAGCCATCGACAACTCGACCTGGTCACGGTACGCGGGGCTACGCCATCCGGTCAAACCGACCGTCAGGGGGAGACACTGTGCACAGGCTGTGGACAACAACTTGAACCCTACCGGTCGCCCTGACTACCGTGACGGAACTCCGATTCGTTCCCTTCCTTCTCCCCATCCCGATTTCCGTCCCGAGAACCACACGTTCGTGGGACCCCGTGAGAGAGCGTGCCCTGTGGCTGACGTACCTGCCGATCTTGCCGCAGTGTGGCCACGAGTTCTGGAACATCTGCTGGGTGAGGGCCGCGGGCAGGGCGTCGAGGCGAAGGACGAGCGGTGGCTGCGCAGCTGCCAGCCCTTGGCGCTCGTCGCCGACACCGCCCTGCTGGCCGTTCCGAACGAATTCGCCAAGGGCGTACTGGAGGGCCGTCTCGCCCCCGTGGTGAGCGAGACCCTGAGCCGCGAGTGCGGCCGCCCGATCCGCATCGCCATCACCGTCGACGACTCCGTCGGCGAACCCGCGGGCCCGCCGGCCCCGCCCCTGCAGCAGCAGTCCCACCAGCAACAACACCAGCAGCAGTCCCACCAGCAGCGTTACGAAGAGCCCGAGCTGCCGCCCGGCTCCGGCCAGGGACACGACGCGTACGAGAACTACGGACGCCGTTCCACGGACGAGCACCAGGGCGGCTCACGGTCCGACCAGATGCCGACGGCGCGCCCCGCCTACCCGGAGTACCAGCGCCCGGCCCCCGGCGCCTGGCCGCAGCAGCAGCCCCCGCCGCAGGACGACTACGGCTGGCAGCAGCCCCGCCTCGGTTTCCCCGAGCGCGACCCGTACGCGAACCCCGTCCAGCAGCCGCAGCACGACTACCGCTCGCAGCCGCCGCAGGAGCGCTCGCCCTACGAGCAGCAGCGCCCCGAGCCGCAGGACCGGCGCGAGCGCCACGACATGTCCGAGCCGCCCGGCGGCCACCGGGGCGCGACCCACGGCGGCCACGGCGTGCACCGGGGCGGGCCGGTCGGCCCCACCTCCTCCAGCGGCGCCCCCGGCCCGCTGGCCGCCCAGCCGGCGCCAGCGACGGGGCCGGGTGAGCCCACCGCGCGCCTCAACCCGAAGTACCTCTTCGACACCTTCGTCATCGGCGCGTCGAACCGGTTCGCGCACGCGGCCGCGGTCGCCGTCGCCGAGGCGCCCGCGAAGGCGTACAACCCCCTCTTCATCTACGGGGAGTCGGGACTCGGCAAGACGCATCTGCTGCACGCGATCGGGCACTACGCCCGCAGCCTCTACCCCGGCACGCGCGTGCGGTACGTGAGCTCGGAGGAGTTCACCAACGAGTTCATCAACTCCATCCGCGACGGCAAGGGCGACAGCTTCCGCAAGCGCTACCGCGAGATGGACATCCTGCTCGTCGACGACATCCAGTTCCTCGCGGACAAGGAGTCGACGCAGGAGGAGTTCTTCCACACCTTCAACACGCTCCACAACGCGAACAAGCAGATCGTGCTCTCCAGTGACCGGCCGCCCAAGCAGCTGGTCACCCTGGAGGACCGGCTGCGCAACCGCTTCGAGTGGGGACTGATCACCGACGTCCAGCCGCCCGAGCTGGAGACGCGTATCGCCATCCTTCGCAAGAAGGCGGTGCAGGAGCAGCTGAACGCCCCGCCGGAGGTCCTCGAGTTCATCGCGTCGCGCATCTCGCGGAACATCCGTGAGCTGGAGGGCGCGCTGATCCGGGTCACCGCTTTCGCGTCGCTCAACCGCCAGCCGGTGGACCTGGGGCTCACCGAGATCGTCCTCAAGGACCTGATCCCGGGCGGTGAGGACGCGGCTCCGGAGATCACCGCGACGGCCATCATGGCGGCGACCGCCGACTACTTCGGGCTGACGGTGGACGA
Organism: Streptomyces sp. NPDC037013; assembly: GCF_055607265.1. Taxonomy (NCBI): domain Bacteria; kingdom Bacillati; phylum Actinomycetota; class Actinomycetes; order Kitasatosporales; family Streptomycetaceae; genus Streptomyces; species Streptomyces sp. NPDC037013. The sequence goes on from NZ_JBVJRV010000006.1 coordinate 242,873, forward strand.
CCTGTGCGGATCCTCGCGCAGCCGCGTCCTGGTGACGGCGCGCCAGATCGCCATGTATCTGTGCCGGGAGCTGACCGACCTCTCCTTGCCGAAGATCGGCGCGCAGTTCGGCGGCCGCGACCACACGACCGTCATGCACGCGGACCGCAAGATCCGCGCGCTGATGGCGGAGCGGCGCTCGATCTACAACCAGGTCACCGAGCTCACCAACCGCATCAAGAACGGCTGACGATCGCCGCGACACGTCGCCGAGGGCGTCCCAGGGCAACTCCTGGGGCGCCCTTTTTCGTTGCCCACGCGCGCGTGGAGGCCGTTTCGGGGGTCTCCGGACCGGCTTCGGAGCCCTCGCACCCGCACAGAGATGTCGTACGCCCGGCCCCGACTGTTCGATTTCCGCTGCTCAGAGGCGTGTTCTCCACAGATCTGCGGACTTTCTGCCTTCCACACCCTGGGGACCGGGAAGTTGTCCAGACGCTGTCCACAGGGGACCCTGCTGAGGGATCATCAGGCCAGGTCAACAGGTTGTGGATTGGTGGACGACGACTCTCCACAGGCTGTGGAGGAAAAACTCGTCCACAGGCTGTGCATGAAGTTGTCCACCGGCGGCCCACAGGCTGGGCGTCGTTGTCCCCAGCTTTCCCCAGCTTCTCCACACGGCTGTCCACTGTTCGGCAACGCAACGCGCCCTCTCACCGGGTCGAGTGAAAGGCGTCACACCAAGGTGGTCGGTTGGCCTGTGGGGAAGCTGGGTAAAACTGGGGACAGCGCTGGGGAGAAGTCGCCCCTCCCTGTGCATCGGGTGTGCAGAACTTTTCCCCGTCCACAGAAACCCCCGGTTGTCCACGGGCGCCGCCCACAGGCGCAGTGGATAAAAAACCGGTGCTGACCTGCGCATTCACGGTTATCCACGGTTTCCACAGGCCCTACTACTACTCCCAACTAGAGAGTCCGGGGAATTCGTTTCGAAGTGGGGCCTGTGCACAACTCGCGCTCCGGACCTCCGCCGCCCCTCGTCACGACTTGACCCCGACGGGCACCGACTGTCAGCGCCGTGCGTCAGACTGGTCCCCGGTGTCCTTCCCACGGCATGGCTGAGAGGCACCGAGTCAGACGACGAGGGCCACAGGCCCAGCGGGCGAGAGCAGCCAGCAACAGCAGGAGGGCGGCTTACGGTGAAGATCCGGGTTGAACGCGACGTACTCGCGGAGGCGGTGGCCTGGGCGGCGCGCAGCCTCCCGGCCCGGCCGCCTGCGCCCGTCCTCGCGGGCCTGCTGCTGAAGGCCGAGGAAGGCGCGCTGAGCCTGTCGAGCTTCGACTACGAGGTCTCGGCACGCGTCTCGGTGGACGCGGAGGTCGACGAAGAGGGCACGGTCCTGGTGTCGGGCCGGCTGCTGGCGGACATCTGCCGCGCGCTCCCCAACCGCCCGGTGGAGATTTCCACAGACGGTGTACGGGCGACGGTGGTCTGCGGCTCCTCGCGATTCACACTCCACACGCTTCCTGTGGAGGAGTACCCCGCGCTGCCGCAGATGCCCACCGCCACGGGCACCGTCCCCGGTGAGGTCTTCGCCTCGGCCGCCGCCCAGGTGGCCATCGCCGCGGGCCGCGACGACACGCTGCCGGTGCTGACCGGTGTGCGCATCGAGATCGAGGGCGACACGGTCACCCTGGCCTCCACCGACCGCTACCGCTTCGCGGTCCGCGAGTTCCTGTGGAAGCCGGAGAACCCCGAGGCGTCCGCGGTGGCCCTGGTGCCCGCCAAGACGCTCCTGGACACCGCCAAGGCGCTCACGAGCGGCGACACGGTCACCCTGGCGCTGTCCGGCTCCGGTGCCGGTGAGGGCCTGATCGGTTTCGAGGGCGCCGGACGGCGTACGACCACGCGTCTCCTCGAGGGCGACCTGCCGAAGTACCGCACGCTGTTCCCGACCGAGTTCAACTCGGTGGCCGTGATCGAGACCGCCCCCTTCGTGGAGGCCGTCAAGCGCGTCGCCCTGGTGGCCGAGCGGAACACCCCGGTGCGGCTCAGCTTCGAGCAGGGCGTGCTGATCCTGGAGGCCGGCTCCAGCGACGACGCACAGGCTGTGGAAAGGGTCGACGCCCAGCTCGACGGCGACGACATCTCGATCGCCTTCAACCCGACGTTCCTGCTGGACGGCCTCTCCGCGATCGACTCGCCGGTCGCCCAGCTGTCGTTCACGACGTCGACGAAGCCCGCGCTGCTGAGCGGCCGGCCGGCCGTCGACGCCGAGGCGGACGACGCCTACAAGTACCTGATCATGCCTGTACGTCTGAGCGGCTGAGCCCACAGGTGTGAGCGTGCGTCCGGGCGTAGGCTCGGACGCAGGTACGAAAGTGCCGTAACGCCACCTCGCTAGTGAAGGAACCTCTGATGGAGCTCGGTCTCGTCGGCCTCGGCAAGATGGGCGGCAACATGCGCGAGCGCATCCGCCGCGCAGGTCACACCGTCATCGGATACGACCGCAATCCGGACGTAGCGGATGTCGCCAGCCTCGAAGAGCTGGTCGGCAAGCTCAAGGGCCCGCGGGTGGTGTGGGTGATGGTCCCGGCCGGGGCCGCGACCCAGTCCACCATCGACGAGCTGTCCGAGCTGCTGCAGCCGGGCGACGTCGTCGTCGACGGCGGCAACTCCCGCTGGACGGACGACGAGAAGCACGCCGAGGAGCTGCGGGCCAAGGGCATCGGCTTCGTCGACTGCGGCGTCTCCGGCGGCGTCTGGGGCCTGAAGAACGGCTACGCGCTGATGTACGGCGGCGACGCCGAGGACATCGCGAAGGTCCAGCCGATCTTCGACGCCCTCAAGCCCGAGGGGGACTTCGGCTCCGTCCACGCGGGCAAGGTCGGCGCCGGCCACTTCTCGAAGATGGTCCACAACGGCATCGAGTACGCGATGATGCAGGCCTACGCCGAGGGCTGGGAGCTCCTGGAGAAGGTCGACTCGGTCACGGACGTCCGTGAGGTCTTCCGCTCCTGGCAGGAGGGCACGGTCATCCGTTCCTGGCTGCTCGACCTCGCGGTCAACGCCCTGGACGACGACGAGCACCTGGAGAAGCTGCGCGGCTTCGCGCAGGACTCCGGAGAGGGCCGCTGGACGGTCGAGGCCGCCATCGACAACGCGGTGCCGCTCCCGGCGATCACCGCCTCGCTCTTCGCGCGGTTCGCCTCGCGCCAGGACGACTCGCCGCAGATGAAGATGATCGCCGCGCTGCGCAACCAGTTCGGCGGCCACGCGGTGGAGTCCAAGAGCGAGAACTGATCCACAGCCTGTGGGGAACACCAGCCGTTTCCCACAGGCCTCTGAAGCAAGTGAAGTAGGCCGGGGGAGGTCGGCGCACACCATGCACGTCACGCATCTCTCGCTGGCCGACTTCCGGTCGTACGCCCGGGTCGAGGTCCCTCTCGACCCGGGCGTCACCGCGTTCGTGGGCCCGAACGGCCAGGGCAAGACCAACCTCGTCGAGGCCGTCGGCTATCTCGCCACCCTCGGCAGCCACCGGGTCTCCTCGGACGCCCCGCTGGTGCGCATGGGCGCCGAGCGCGCCGTCATCAGGGCGGCGGTCCGCCAGGGCGAGCGCCAGCAGCTGATCGAGCTCGAACTCAACCCGGGCAAGGCCAACCGCGCCCGCATCAACAGGTCCTCGCAGGTCAGGCCGCGCGACGTGCTGGGGATCGTCCGTACGGTGCTCTTCGCGCCCGAGGACCTCGCGCTGATCAAGGGCGACCCCGGCGAGCGGCGGCGCTTCCTCGACGAGCTGATCACCGCCCGCTCCCCGCGCATGGCGGGGGTCCGCTCCGACTACGACCGGGTCCTCAAGCAGCGCAACACCCTCCTGAAGTCGGCCGCCCTCGCCCGCCGCCACGGCGGCCGCACCATGGACCTGTCCACCCTCGACGTCTGGGACCAGCACCTCGCGCGCGTGGGCGCCGAGCTGCTCGCCCAGCGGCTCGACCTGATCGCGGCGCTGCAGCCGCTGGCCGACAAGGCGTACGAGCAGCTGGCGCCCGGCGGCGGGCCGGTCCTCCTGGAGTACAAGCCCTCCGCGCCCGGCGACGGGCACACGCGCGAGGCGCTCTACGAGCAGCTGACGGCCGCCCTGGAAGAGGCGCGCAAACAGGAGATCGAGCGGGGTGTCACCCTGGTCGGCCCGCACCGCGACGACCTCGTGCTCAAGCTCGGCCAGCTCCCCGCCAAGGGGTACGCGAGCCACGGCGAGTCCTGGTCGTACGCGCTGGCGCTGCGCCTGGCCTCGTACGACCTGCTGAGGGCCGAGGGCAATGAGCCGGTGCTCGTCCTCGACGACGTCTTCGCGGAGCTGGACGCCCGCCGCAGGGAGCGGCTCGCGGAGCTGGTGGCCCCCGGCGAGCAGGTGCTTGTCACCGCCGCGGTGGAGGACGACGTCCCGGGCGCGCTCAGCGGCGCGCGGTACGCGGTGTCGGACGGCGCGGTGGAGCGCGTATGACCGCCCAGAAGCCTTCGGAGGGTGCTGGCGGGGACGGCTCCGCGGGCCCCGCGAAGACGCCCGAGCCCTCCGGCGTCGACCTCGCCAGGGTCGCCCTGCGCGCCGCCAAGGAACAGGCACGCGCGCGTGGCGACGCCGCGCAGCAGAAGAAGCAGGCCCGCCGGGGCGGACTGCGGTCCGGCGCGCGCGCCGACGGCCGCGATCCGCTGCCCCTCGGTTCGGCGATCAACCGTCTGATCACCGAGCGCGGCTGGGAGACGCCGGCCGCGGTCGGCGGCGTGATGGGGCGCTGGCCGCAGATCGTCGGCGACGACCTGGCCAACCACTGCGTCCCGCAGAAGTACGACGAGGACGAGCGCGTCCTGACCGTGCAGTGCGACTCGACGGCGTGGGCCACCCAGCTGCGCCTGATGGCTCCGCAGCTGGTCGCACGCCTCAACGAGGACCTGGGCCACGGCACCGTACGCCTCATCAAGGTGCTCGGTCCCGGGGGCCCCGCCCGCCGCTTCGGACCCCTGCGCGCCCCCGGCAGCACGGGCCCCGGGGACACCTACGGCTGAGGCTGTCGGCGACGGTAGCTGGCGGTTGACATCCCGAAGCGCTGAGTGCCGCTGTGAGCCTTCTGGAGCCCTGGGCCGCATATGGGGAGTCGGCCGATGCCGGTTCAGGGCGGCACATGAGGACTCAGGTACCGGCAAACCCCCATCACTGTCAGCGCTACCGGTAGACTGGAAGCTAATCCCGCCCCACTTGTGGGACGCACCGAGCAACGCTGACTAGGGCTTACCGAACAAACACGCCGCAGCCGCTCCGGCCACCGCCGGGAGCTTGGGTTGTGCTGTGCCAGAAAGGGCGCTTCGTGGCCGATTCCGGCAACCCCAACGAGACCACCCCGTCCACCGCCGCCGGCGTCAACGGCGAGGCCCCGCCCTCGTACGACGCCAGCGCGATCACCGTCCTCGAGGGTCTGGACGCGGTCCGCAAGCGGCCCGGCATGTACATCGGCTCGACCGGTGAGCGCGGCCTGCACCACCTCGTGCAAGAGGTCGTCGACAACTCCGTCGACGAGGCGCTGGCCGGTCACGCGGACACCATCGACGTGACGATCCTCGCCGACGGCGGCGTACGCGTGATCGACAACGGCCGCGGCATCCCGGTGGGCATCCACCCCGTCGAGAAGAAGCCGGCCGTCGAGGTCGTGCTGACCGTGCTGCACGCGGGCGGCAAGTTCGGCGGCGGCGGTTACGCCGTCTCCGGTGGTCTGCACGGCGTCGGCGTCTCCGTGGTGAACGCCCTGTCCACGAGGCTCGCCGTGGAGATCAGGACCGACGGGTACCGCTGGACGCAGGAGTACAAGAGGGGCGCCCCGACCGCCCCCCTGGAGCGGCACGAGGCCACCGACGAGACCGGCACGTCGGTCACGTTCTGGGCCGACGGCGACATCTTCGAGACCACCGAGTACTCCTTCGAGACGCTGGCCCGGCGCTTCCAGGAGATGGCCTTCCTCAACAAGGGCCTGACGATCAAGCTGACCGACGAGCGCGAGTCGGCCAAGGCGACGGCGAACGCCGACTCCCCCGAGGCGACCGACGACGAGGTCTCCGAGGGCCGCACGGTCACGTACCACTACGAAGGCGGCATCGTCGACTTCGTGAAGTACCTCAACTCCCGCAAGGGCGAGGTCATCCACCCGACCGTCATCGACGTCGAGGCCGAGGACAAGGACCGTCTCCTCTCGGCCGAGATCGCCATGCAGTGGAACTCGCAGTACACCGAGGGCGTGTACTCCTTCGCGAACACCATCCACACGCATGAGGGCGGTACGCACGAGGAGGGCTTCAGGGCCGCGCTGACGGGCCTGGTCAACCGGTACGCGCGCGAGAAGAAGCTGCTGCGCGAGAAGGACGACAACCTCACGGGCGAGGACATCCGCGAGGGTCTGACGGCGATCATCTCGGTGAAGCTCGGCGAACCCCAGTTCGAGGGCCAGACGAAGACCAAGCTGGGCAACACGGAGGCCAAGACCTTCGTGCAGAAGGTCGTCCACGAGCACCTCACCGACTGGTTCGACCGGAACCCGAACGAGGCGGCGGACATCGTCCGCAAGGGCATCCAGGCCGCCACCGCGCGCGTGGCCGCGCGCAAGGCGCGCGACCTGACCCGCCGCAAGGGCCTCCTGGAGACGGCGTCCCTGCCCGGCAAGCTCTCCGACTGCCAGTCGAGCGACCCGACGAAGTGCGAGATCTTCATCGTCGAGGGTGACTCCGCCGGTGGTTCGGCGAAGTCCGGCCGCAACCCGATGTACCAGGCGATCCTGCCCATCCGAGGCAAGATCCTGAACGTCGAGAAGGCCCGGGTCGACAAGATCCTGCAGAACCAGGAGGTCCAGGCCCTCATCTCGGCCTTCGGCACGGGTGTGCACGAGGACTTCGACATCGAGAAGCTCCGCTATCACAAGATCATCCTGATGGCGGACGCCGACGTCGACGGTCAGCACATCAACACGCTGCTCCTGACCTTCCTGTTCCGCTTCATGCGGCCGCTCGTCGAGTCCGGCCACGTGTACCTCTCGCGCCCGCCGCTCTACAAGATCAAGTGGAGCCGGGACGACTTCCAGTACGCGTACTCGGACCGTGAGCGCGACGCCCTGATCGAGCTCGGCCGCCAGTCCGGCAAGCGCGTCAGGGACGACTCGGTCCAGCGCTTCAAGGGTCTCGGTGAGATGAACGCCGAGGAGCTGCGCGTGACGACGATGGACCAGGACCACCGCGTTCTCGGCCAGGTGACCCTGGACGACGCGGCGCAGGCCGACGACCTCTTCTCGGTGCTGATGGGCGAGGACGTCGAGGCGCGGCGCTCGTTCATCCAGCGCAATGCCAAGGACGTCCGCTTCCTCGACATCTGAGTCGGCCGCACAAGCCGCACCTCGAAAGGACTTTGACCAGCAATGGCCGACGAGAACACCCCTGTGATGCCCGAAGAGGAGCCCGCCGTTCCCGGTGTGGGCCTGCGTGTCGAGCCCGTCGGGCTCGAGACGGAGATGCAGCGCTCGTACCTCGACTACGCGATGTCCGTCATCGTGTCCCGCGCGCTGCCCGACGTACGGGACGGTCTGAAGCCCGTCCACCGCCGCGTCCTGTACGCGATGTACGACGGCGGCTACCGCCCCGAGAAGGGCTTCTACAAGTGCGCCCGCGTCGTCGGCGACGTCATGGGCACGTACCACCCGCACGGCGACTCCTCCATCTACGACGCCCTGGTGCGCCTCGCCCAGCCGTGGTCGATGCGGATGCCGCTCGTGGACTCCAACGGCAACTTCGGCTCCCCGGGCAACGACCCGGCGGCCGCCATGCGGTACACCGAGTGCAAGATGGCGCCGCTGGCCATGGAGATGGTCCGTGACATCGACGAGGAGACCGTCGACTTCACGGACAACTACGACGGCCGCAATCAGGAGCCCACGGTCCTGCCGGCGCGCTTCCCGAACCTGCTGATCAACGGCTCGGCGGGCATCGCGGTCGGCATGGCCACCAACATCCCGCCGCACAACCTCCGCGAGGTCGCGGCGGGCGCGCAGTGGGCCCTGGAGCACCCCGACGCCTCCCACGAGGAGCTGCTCGACGCCCTCATCGAGCGCATCAAGGGCCCCGACTTCCCGACCGGCGCCCTCGTGGTGGGCCGCAAGGGCATCGAGGAGGCCTACCGCACGGGCCGCGGCTCCATCACGATGCGCGCCGTCGTCGCGGTCGAGGAGATCCAGAACCGCCAGTGCCTGGTGGTCACCGAGCTCCCGTACCAGACCAACCCCGACAATCTCGCGCAGAAGATCGCCGACCTGGTCAAGGACGGCAAGGTCGGCGGCATCGCCGACGTCCGCGACGAGTCCTCCTCGCGCACCGGCCAGCGCCTGGTCATCGTCCTGAAGCGGGACGCGGTTGCCAAGGTCGTCCTGAACAACCTCTACAAGCACACCGACCTGCAGTCGAACTTCAGCGCCAACATGCTGGCCCTGGTCGACGGCGTGCCGCGCACCCTCTCGCTGGACGCGTTCATCCGTCACTGGGTGACGCACCAGGTCGAGGTCATCGTCCGCCGTACGAAGTACCGGCTGCGCAAGGCCGAGGAGCGGGCGCACATCCTGCGCGGCCTGTTGAAGGCCCTGGACGCCATCGACGAGGTCATCGCGCTCATCCGCGGCAGCCAGACCGTCGACATCGCGCGCGAGGGCCTGATGGGCCTCCTGGCGATCGACGAGATCCAGGCCAACGCCATCCTCGAGATGCAGCTGCGCCGGCTCGCCGCCCTGGAGCGCCAGAAGATCGTCGCCGAGCACGACGAGCTCCAGGCGAAGATCAACGAGTACAACGCGATCCTGGCCTCCCCCGAGCGGCAGCGCCAGATCATCAGCGAGGAGCTCGCGGCGATCGTCGACAAGTTCGGCGAGGACCGGCGCTCCGCCCTGGTGCCCTTCGACGGCGACATGTCCATGGAGGACCTGATCGCCGAAGAGGACATCGTCGTCACCATCACGCGCGGCGGCTACATCAAGCGCACCAAGACCGAGGACTACCGCTCGCAGAAGCGCGGCGGCAAGGGCGTGCGCGGCACGAAGCTGAAGCAGGACGACATCGTCGACCACTTCTTCGTGTCGACGACCCACCACTGGCTGCTGTTCTTCACCAACAAGGGGCGTGTCTACCGCGCCAAGGCGTACGAACTGCCCGACGCCGGCCGCGACGCGCGCGGCCAGCACGTGGCCAACCTCCTCGCCTTCCAGCCGGACGAACAGATCGCCGAGATCCTCGCGATCCGCGACTACGAAGCGGTGCCCTACCTGGTGCTCGCCACCAAGGGCGGCCTCGTGAAGAAGACGCCCCTGAAGGACTACGACTCGCCCCGCTCGGGCGGTGTCATCGCCATCAACCTCCGTGAGACGGACGACGGTTCCGACGACGAGCTGATCGGCGCCGAGCTCGTCTCGGCCGAGGACGACCTGCTGCTCATCAGTAAGAAGGCCCAGTCGATCAGGTTCACCGCAACGGACGAGGCACTGCGTCCGATGGGCCGCGCCACTTCGGGCGTCAAGGGAATGAGTTTCCGCGACGGCGACGAGCTTCTCTCGATGAATGTCGTTCGTCCGGGTACGTTCGTGTTCACCGCCACCGACGGTGGGTACGCGAAGCGGACCAACGTCGACGAATACCGCGTTCAGGGTCGCGGTGGCCTGGGCATCAAGGCCGCCAAGATCGTGGAGGACCGCGGTGAGCTCGTCGGCGCCCTGGTGGTCGAGGAGACCGACGAGATCCTCGCCATCACGCTGTCCGGCGGTGTGATTCGTACGCGAGTCAACGAGGTCAGGGAGACGGGCCGTGACACCATGGGCGTCCAACTGATCAACCTGGGCAAGCGCGATGCCGTGGTCGGTATCGCTCGTAACGCCGAGGCCGGGCGCGAGGCCGAGGAAGTCGACGGAGACATCGTCGTCGACGAATCGGACGCCGCCGAGCCGGCCACCGGTACGGACGAGGGCAGCGACTCCTCGGCCGAGTAGCGCGAGGAGTGAGTCATCTTGAGCGGAGCCACGGGCGCCGAGGCAAAGCGGACCGGCACTACCGGTACGGACGGTGCCCGTGGCTCCGCCACTGATGCACACGACTCGAACGAGTCTCATGGATCCCAGGGGGGGACTGTGACGGACACCCGAGGGCCGGGGACTTCTGGTCAGGCCACCGGCCAGTACGACGCCGCGTACGCGGCCGGCAAGAGCGCGCAGGGCAGCAAGAGCGCGCAGGGCGGCGGGGCGCTGCCCGGGGAGCGGCAGTCCAAGGAGCAGTCGTCCCAGCCGTACCACCCGCCGCAGGCGTACCAGCAGGGCGCGCAGGCGGGCGCGGCGCGCCGTCCGCGCACCGGGGCGCGCACCATGCCGCGCACGCGCAAGGCGCGGCTGAGGGTGGCCAAGGCCGACCCGTGGTCGGTGATGAAGGTCAGCTTCCTGCTCTCCATCGCGCTCGGCATCTGCACGATCGTCGCGGCGGCCGTCCTGTGGATGGTCATGGACGCGATGGGCGTCTTCTCCACCGTCGGCGGCACGATCTCCGAGGCCACGGGCTCGAACGAGTCCAACGGCTTCGACCTCCAGTCGTTCCTCTCCCTGCCGCGCGTCCTGATCTTCACGACGATCATCGCGGTCATCGACGTCGTCCTGGCGACCGCCCTCGCGACGCTCGGAGCCTTCATCTACAACCTCTCCGCGGGCTTCGTGGGCGGCGTCGAGCTGACCTTGGCGGAGGACGAGTAGCGGGTGCTCCCCCGCGCGCGGGCATCGATTTTGGGACTGGCGCCCAGGTGCGCTAATCTTCAGGGGTCAGCGCGCGGGACACACCGCAGCGCGGCGGGGCTATAGCTCAGTTGGTTAGAGCGCATCCCTGATAAGGATGAGGCCACAGGTTCAAATCCTGTTAGCCCCACAGACGAGAAGACCCTCGGCCGATCCGGCCGGGGGTCTTTTTTGCGGGGGTCTTTTTTCAGGTGCCGTCTGGCGTGGGGCGTGCCGGTGCCCGGTCGCCTCCGTCGCCGTACGGGCGCAGGATGGAGATAGCGGGCCGGAGTCGGCGAGTGAGGCCCTCGGGCAGCGGTTCTGGCGGCTCTCGGCGCCCGAACGCGCAGATGCGCATACGCGCATGTCGGAAGGGGGTGTGACGTCATGTCCCAGTTCATGGACGTCCACCACGGGATGACGGGCATCACGGCCGACCAGTTGAAACAGGCTCATCAGGCCGACCTCGCCATCGAGAACGAAGAAGGCGTCCACTTCGAAAAAGCCTGGGCGGACCCGAAGTCCGGCACGGTCTACTGCCTCTCCGAGGCACCGTCGGCCGACGCCGTCCAACGGATCCACGAACGCGCCGGCCACCGGGCCGACGAGGTCCACGAGGTTCCTTTGACCGTGTAGACGGTGTAGACGGATTCACGCGCCGTGTCTTGTCGCGCGGGGCGCGGGCGCGCGGGCGCGCGTACGAGAAGACCCCCGGCCTGTGTGGCCGGGGGCCTTCTGGGGTTCTGGAGGGCGGGTGCCCTGGGTGGGGGTCCGGGGTTACGGCTCCGCGGCGAGCCCCGGTTCGTTCGCGGTGGTGTCAGCCTCGGCTTCCGTGTCCGACGGGGGCAGGTGCCGGCAGCTGGGGGACGAGCCATGGGCCTCGGCGCGGATGCGCTGCTTCATCGTCGGCGGCAAGGACCGTTCGTACGCGGCCGACCAGAGCGCCGTCATCGGCGTGGGTGCGCACACCGTGGCGTTGCGTGCGTTCGTGGTCTCCTGCGTCGGCGTGGCCGCCGTCGCCGTCGTGGTGAGTCCCAGCGCGGCGAAGAGCGCGAGGAATGCGGTGACGATCGTGGTCCACAGCTTCATGGCCTTGTTGCCGGTCATGGCCCCTCAATTCGGGTCGGTCGGTGCATTTCGGGTTGGGCGATTTGCGTACTTTCCTCATGATGTGTATGCGGGACCGAGAGTGGGGGACCGACGCTCGCGTGGCGTCGATGTTCAGATGAACACCACCCGGATGGCCCCAAGGGCGCCGAGAAGGGGGCAAAGCGGCGAAAGTCACAGTCGGACCGCTTCTGTGCGGAGTTTCTGGGTCCGTTTCGACTGCTGTACGCGGGGCGGGAGTTGAGGCGGATCCAGGTCACCGATCGGTATCGCTCGGTGTGTATAGTCGGGCGCCAGAAGTCCCCTACGTCAAGGAAAGACGAGGTCGCGCGGTGAAGAAGCTTCTCCTGGTCGCACTGGCCGCCATCGGCGGGCTCCTCGTGTACCGCCAGATCCAGGCGGATCGCGCCGAGCAGGATCTGTGGACGGAGGCGACTGACTCCGTGCCCACGGGTTCGTGAGTATCGACGACAGTCACTTCACAGGCCCCGGTCGCATTTGCGGCCGGGGCTTTGTGCTGCTTGGGGGGCGGGTGGGCTGGAGTGCCGCTCGACTTCTGGTGGGGCGGGTGTGGTCATGGTGCGGAGGGTGCAGTGAGGCCCCGCATGGCCGATGGGTCCCGAAATTCGCGTAAGTAAATTAGTTGATTGCTGAAGCGAATGTGTGTGGGGGGCGGGGGTGGCGTGGGGGACGTAGGTGGCGTGGGTGGCGTGGGTGGGGCGGTGACGGTCTCGCGGTGGTGTCCGCGGGGTGTTCGCGTGGTGTCGTGCGGGCAGGACGGTCGGGACGGGTGGGACGACTGAGTTCGCGACAAGGGGTGGCGCGTGATGGGGCGCGTGATCGGGCGCGTGGGACGCGTGAGCGGGGTGTTGGCGTCGGGGGCCGCGTTGTGTGTGGCGATGGCCCTTCCGGGGGTGGCTGGGGTGGCCGGGGCTGCTGGGCCCGTGCGGGGGCCGAGCCCTTACGCCTTCGCCGAGGACGCCGAGACCGTCGAGGGCGCGACGAACAACGTCGAAGGACCACGCCTCAGCCCCGGGAAGACGTACAGAAGTGGCCTCCCGCGCGTGGGACAGCGTTTCTACCGTCTGGAGCTGACGGCGACAGAGAGTGCGTACGTCTCCGTCACCGCTGTCCCGAAGCCCGGTACCCAGGTGTCGTACGCCGACGGGGTCAAGGTCCGTCTCCAGGACGCCGACGGCAACAACTGCAGCCCTGTGGAAGCGGAAGAGGCCCGTTTCGGCTCTTCGGAGAGCCCTCGCCCGATCACGGCCACGGCGGTGCGCAGGGTCGGTCCCGATGAGAAGAGCTGCGCGAGAGCCGGCACCTATTACGTGCTCGTCGAGCGGACGAGGGCCTCCACGACCTCTCAGGACGTCTGGGACCTGGAACTTCACGTCGCGTCAGAACCCTTGCCGCGGACGGACGGTGCGACGGCGCCGCCGGAGTCGTGGGACTCCGCCACCCCTGCCCTGCCGTCGGGCGAGCGGAGGATGCGCGAGGGCGGCGCGAGCTTCGGCCGGGCCCGCGGACTGGAGAAGGGGGTGTGGGGCGCCGCGATAGAGCCCGGCGAGACGCTCTTCTACCGCGTGCCGGTCGACTGGGGGCAGCAGCTCGCGGTCGCCGCCGAGCTGGGCAGTTCGGGCGGGGGAGCGGATGACACGGTGCGCGGAACAAGGCGGGGGACGCGTTACGTCTCGTCCGCGTTGGTCATGTCGCTGGCCAACCCCGTGCGCGCCGAGGTGGAGGACGCCGACGTGGCGTACGACGGCAAGCAGAAGTCGGCCGCCCTGGACCCGCTGCCGCCGGTCGCGTACGAGAACCGGTTCGCCCTCACCGACGAGGTGTCCGCGATGAGGTTCGCCGGTTGGTACTACCTGTCGGTCCACCTGAGCCCGCAGGTCGCGGAGAAGTTCGGCGCCGCCCCGCTGGAACTGACGCTGCGTGTGGACGTCGACGGCTCGCCCCGGCCGGGCCCGGCATACGTGGGCTCTCCCGTGCCCGCCGACGACTTCGGAGTCACGGAGCGGGACGCGGAGGCGGCCAGGCGCGGGGAGACGGCGGCCGAGGGCGGTTCGGATTCGGGGTCGGGTTCAAGTTCGGGTTCGGCGGGTGATGACGATCGGCTGATGGTGTTGGTCGCGGCGGGGGGTATCGGGGCCGGGGTGATGCTGCTGGGGATTCTCGGTGTGTGGACGCTGATCGCCCGACGCAGGGCGTCGACCGCGGGGTCCTGACCGGACGGGGCGTCAGAGCTGGGTGAGTGCCCAGAAGCCCGTCGTGAGGCAGGCCAGCGCGACGAGCAGCATCGGGACCGCCACCTTCGCGGGCGGGCCGGGGCGCTTTGGCGAGCTGGGGCGGGTGGCCGGGGCGGCCTGTGGGACCTGAGGGCTCTGTGGGGCCTGCGGGGTCCGGGAGATCCCTGGGGCGGAGTAGCTCGTCACGCCGGGCTGCGGAATCGGGTGGCTGAGGGGCGGAACCTGATCCGGGTGAGCGGTGTATGGATAAGTAGAGGCTGGTGCAGCGGGCGTCACGGCTGGTGCGGGGCCGTGGTGGGCGGGAGTGACCTGATGGGGGGAGGACACGTGCGTAGGTTGAGGCGTGGGTGGAGGCGTTGGGTCAGGTGCAAGGGCCCGCGCGGGAGCCTGCTGGGGCATCGGCGTGGGGGGAGTGGACGGCTGCGGAGGCTGTGGGGGCTGGGGCGGTGTCGCCACGGGGGGCCTCGCGGGCGGCCGTGCGGGAGGGAGCGGGACCACGGCGGGAGCAGGGCCGGGAGCGACCGGCGGTGGCGCTGGAGTCGGTATGGGAGGTGGCGTCGGCGTGGCCGTCCAGTGCGTGCCGGATGTCTCGCGGCCGCCGGGCGCCGGGCGCGCGTGACGTGGTGGGCCGGTACGGGACGCGGTCGGTGCGAGGGGACCGTCCGGGCCGAAACCGGCGGGCAGCGGCGGGAGTTGGTCGAAGATCTCGATGAGCTCGTCGTCGGGCCCGGGCTCGGGCAGCATGTCCGAGGCGGAGGCCAGCGCCTTGCGGGCCCCCGTGGCGGTACGGAAGCGGGCCTGGGGGTCCGGCTGGAGAAGCGTGGCGATGACCTGCCACAGCGGTTCGGGTATGCCCTGCGGGGCCCGGGGCGTGCCGTGCTCGGCGAAGTACTCGATCAGCGCCTTGGCGTCCGGTTTCGCGCCCTCCAGGAGATAGAGGGCGACAAGGCCGACGGCGAAGAGGTCGGCGGTGAACTCGGGCTCGGCGCCCAGCATTTGCTCGGGCGCGAAGTAGCCCGGCGTGCCCACGACATAGTCGGTCTCGGTCAGCCGCGGCTCGCCCTTGCGCATCGAGATGCCGAAGTCGGACAGGCGCAGATGAGGGCGCCCGGCGCCGGTGGCCTCCAAGAGAACGTTGGCCGGCTTGATGTCACGGTGGACGACGCCCTCGGCGTGGACGGCCGCGAGGCCGGAGAGGAGCTGGTCGAGGAGGGTGCAGACGAAGGAGGGTGGCAGAGGGCCGTAATCCCCGATCACATGCACCAGCGAGCCGCCGCCGATCAGGTCCATGGTGAAAAGGACCTTGTCGTCGTCGGCGGCCCAGCTGGCGGGCGCGAGCACATGGGGGTGGTCGATCCGCAGTGCCTGCTCCCGCACGAACCTCAACAGGGAGTGCGCGTCCCTCTGTTGCAGGACTTTGGCGGCCACATACCGGTGCCGCCGATGGTCCCAGGAGCGCCAGACCGCTCCGACTCCCCCGTGTCCGATCGGGTCGACCAGTTCGTACCGGCCGGCGAAGACCTCACCCATGGTCGCGCTCCGCTCCCCTTCCGGGCCGCGCGGCGGCCCGGTCGACGGCTCAGCTCTGGTGCGCCTCGTAATGGGCGACCGCGTCCGCGGTGCGCCCGGCGCCGTACACCCGGAGGAACTCTGCCAGTTCCGGATGGGTCGGGGCGAGGGAGTCGGCGGCATCGATGATGTCGCCGGCCGCCGCGACGGAGCGCAGCAGCGACTGGATCTCGCGCACCACGCGCTTGACCGTGGGGGCGCCCGAACTGGTCGCCGTCTGTGAGGTGTTGGTGAGCACGGAGCCGCCCTGGGACTTCTTGATCTCGTCCATGCGGTCGGTGGCCTCGGCGGCGCTCACGCTGCCGTCGGCGACCTGGCCCGCCAGTTCCTGAAGGAGCTGGACGCGCTGGACGACGGCGGGGTTGCCGATCTTGGCCCGCTGGCCGCTCATCAGCTGGGAGAGCATGGGCGCGGACAGGCCGAGGACCCCGGCGAGGCGGGCCTGGTTCAGGCCCAGATCATCGATGAGGCGACGGAAGAGCGCCCCCAGCGGCTCCCCGTACCAGTTCCGCTGGAGCTCTCGTGCTCTCGCGGTGGTGTCTTGCTGTGCGGCGTCCATTGCGTCTCCCCATCGCTTCCCCTAAGACCGCGGTTCGCTGCCGCGAACCACGTCGTGCATCTTACGGAGCGTGGTCGTCGACCGGGACCCCCAATCCTTTTGCGAGATCCGGGGGGTGACCCGGTACTCTGGTCTGCGATGCACGCCGGGAGGTGATTCTTCCGGTCCGAGGTGTCACCTCGGGGCCTTAGCTCAGTTGGTAGAGCGCTGTCTTTGCATGGCAGATGTCAGGGGTTCGACTCCCCTAGGCTCCACATCGAGAGAGGCCCTCTGACCTGCGGAAACGCAGGCCAGAGGGCCTCTCTGTGTTCGTCACGCCGGCCCGATCTGATTCTCCGTGCCCGCCCCGGCCTCACCGTCATGTGGAGGGCCGGCGGGGCCCGCGGCGGCGACCAGGAGCCGGAAGCCCTCGAGGACTCAGACGCGGCCGAGCGATTCCGGGACTTCGTGAACAGATCTGGACAGCAGAGCCGCACCTGGACTCAGGGTGAAGGCACCGTTGCCGACCGTCGTCGTGCGGAGACGAAGAAGGTCGAGGACGGGTTCGTCGTCACCCACAAGCTGGACCGGGTGCTACGGCCCCGAGCCAGGACCCGGTGGGGGAATGGTCAGCCGTTGGCTGTCTGGGACCTGATCCAGTCGGCGTAGGTGGCAGTGGCGGTGTACGAACTGACGGACTGACGGTTGCTGGTGGAGGCCACCCCGACCACCGAACCGGCCACCATGGCGGGGCCGCCGGAGTCTCCACCGGCCGCGACGCCGTTGAGGTATTGGAGCTGCAAGGCGGTGCCGCCGGAGTGATCTTGGCTGAAGCCCGTCATGCGCATCGTCGCGGTCTTCAGGACGGGCGACTGGCAGGCGCCCTCATCGCCCCGGCAGGTGGCGCCCCAGCCGTAGATGGAGACGGTCGAACCGACCTGTGGGGAGGCGGCTGCGAGACGGGCGGGGGTGTTGCTGACCTGCTGGTCGAGCCGGACCATCGCCAGGTCGGCCGATGGGTGCACGGTGATCCGGGAGGCGGCGGCCACGGTTCCGCCGCTTTCCGCGTAGGTGCTGCCGATCCGGAAGGTGTACCTACCGGGGGCGTCGACGCAGTGCTTGGCGGTCAGGATGTAGCGGGATGCCACCAGGGTGGACGTGCACACTCCCCTGTCGTTCCGGAGCACGCGGGCGTGGTACGGCTGCGCCTGGGTCTCACTGCCGCCAATGATCGGCCTTGCTTTGCCCGACATCGGCGCCACGGACGACGCACCGCCGGGGGCTCCGCTCGTGGCCGCGCGGGCGGCGGAGTTGATGGTGCCCGGCCGGGCATCGACCGGAGCCGGGGCGGCCGTCGCGGGGCCCGCGGTGACCAGGGCGGCGGCGGAAGCCAGACCGAGGACGCCGGTGGTTATGCGCGAGGACGGGACAGGAAACTTCATGGGGGTCCCTGACTGTTGTTGCGGTGTGGAGGGGTACGCGACGAGTGTGCGGTCGGCGTATCGCGGCCGGGAGAATGCGATCAACGGATAGCCCACGGCTATCCACCGGCCCGGCGGCGCCTGCCGCGCAGCGAGTCCGATCCATGGTGGTCAAGGGCTGGCCGTGGGGTGGTGGCGCCCATACGATCACCGCCCATGGAACTGGAGATGCGTCATCTGCAGGTGGTGTGCGCGGTCGCTGACCACGGCAGTCTGCACAAGGCCGCCCGCGCGCTCGGGGTGGCGCAGCCCACCGTGACCGCGCAGCTGCTCCGCATCGAACGGGCTCTGGGCGGGCAGTTGTTCATTCGCCACCAGGAGGGCAGCCGCCCCACCGAGTTCGGGCAGCAGCTTCTGGCCCGGGCCCGTCCCCTGGTGAGCGAGATGACGGCGCTGACCGCCGAGATGCGGGCCGCGGCCGCCCGCGCCGCTCAAGCGCCGCGCATCGGTTCCATCATCAGTCGCGCCGTGTCCGGTTGGACAAGCCGACTGCACCGCCGCTACCCCGGCGCGAGACCCTCCGTCCAGACCGAGGTGTCTCCCGATGTCCTGCTCAGGTTGCTGGCCACCGGGCAGCTCGACATCGTGTTCGTCTACGAGGCGGAGGGCGCCCCCCTGCGTTTTCCCCCGGGGGTGCGCCAACGTGTCCTCGTCGAACGTGAGCCCTTGTGCCTGGTTCTTCCCGAACACCACCCGCTGGCCGCCCGTACCACCGTCCGGCTGGAGGACCTGGGAGACGAGCAGTGGGTGCTGAATTCGGAGGCGGACGACGAATGGGAGAGCGCCTGCCGGACCCTGCGCGCGGCCGGATTGTCCCCTCGCCTGTCGCACGGGGACTACACCACCTCACTCCTGCTGGTCTCGGCCGGCCAAGCCATCACACTTGCGCAGGCCACCGCGTCAGGGGGCCACGGCATGGTGGTCCGCCAGATGGAGGGCGAACCACTGGTGCAACGGTGGCTGCTGGTGGCACGCGGCGCAGCCGACCTTGACGCCGTCTATGAGGATCTGGTGGAGGCCTACCGCGAAACGGCCGAAACGGCACCGGCCTACCCGGCAGCCACGCTTCTCACCATCGGTCGGCCGACGCCGCCGGCGTGACCGCATCCGAGCGGGGCCGGACACCCTCGATGAATACCGTCGATCCGGTCAGGACGCCCCCACCGGCTCGGCCTCATTCACGTCGTACGTACTGAGGTGGCGGTTGAAGACGACCCAGGCGACGGAGGTCGCGAGTCCGCAGGCCGCGATGATCAGGGCCGCGGTGGGGCTGAGGAACTGGGAGAGGGTGCCGCCCACGATCGCGCCGATGGGTTCGAAGCCCAGCGTCGTGAAGCGCATGGCGGAGGTGACCTGGCCGATCATGTGCGACGGCGTCACCATCTGCTTGATCGTCTCGCTCATGACCAGGTTCACGACGATGGCGAAGCTCCACAGGAACATGCCGGCCGCCACGGCGAGGAACTGCAGGAGGGAGGAGCCGAGCAGTTCGGAGCCGGGGACGAGGAACGCGCCGGCGGTGGGCACGATCAGGGACAGGACGTAGAGGAGCTTGGTCTTCACCTTGCTCATGAACGAGGAGGCGGCCGTCGCCGACAGCACGCCGCCGAGTCCGCCGGCCGCGCTCGACAGGCCGACGAGGAGGGGGCTGAAGCCCAGCTCCTTGACGACGTAGAAGGTGTAGACGGCGAAGAACATCGCGGTGAAGAAGTTGAAGTGGGCCGCGGAGACGATCACCGGTCGCAGGACGCGGTGGGAGAAGGCCCAGGTGAAGCCGGACAGGGCGCCCTTGACGGTCTCCTGCTCGGCCTCGGCCTCGTCCTCGCCCTCGCCGGAATCCTCCGCGATCTTCTTCGTGCTCTCCCCCGACCTGAGCAGCAGCACCGTGCTCGCGACGTAGCTGCAGACGTCGGCGACCAGGGCCAGCGGCGCCCCCAGCGCCTGGACGAGGAGGCCGCCCAGGCCCGGTCCCGCGACCTCGCTGACGGCGGTGCTGCCCTCCATATACGAGTTGATCTTCGGGAGGTGGCGGCGTTCGAACGTCATCACCACGTGGGAGGAGAGGGCGGAGTCGTACAGGAGGGTGAGGGCCCCGACGAGGAAGATGGTGACGAAGAGCAGGGGGATGCTCAGCAGGTCGAGCGCGTAGGCCACCGGGATCAGGCCGATCAGCAGCAGGCGGAGGACGTTCGCCGTCACCATGACCGACCTGCGCGGATAGCGGTCGGCGGTCATGCCGACCCACAACCCGAGGAACAGCACGGCCAGCGATTCGGCGCTGCCGAGCAGCCCCATCTCGAACGCGGAGGCATCGAGGGTCCCCAGGGCGAGCAGCGGGATGATGACCACGCTGGCCTGGGTTCCGAACAGGGATACGGTCTGGGCAGTCCACAAGTTTCTGAAGCTGCTGTCTTTGAGCACGTCGAACTCCTGGCGGCACGCCGGTAGATCTGATGAAAGCGGTGGTGGACATCACCGCACGGCTCTGCCCGTGGTGGCCAGAGCCGTGCGGTGATCAATGGTCGGCCGCCGGTGGCTCGTCGCGTGGGCCGTCGTCCGAAAAGGGGCCGCTATTTGGCCGTGCCGAAGTGGACGGCGGTGGAGTAGCGCACCCAGGACCGCGAGCGGATCCGGCACACGCTGTGGTGGTACCCGGGGTTGATCCGCAGGAGCGCCACCCGCCCCTGCTCGGGCTGGGTGGTGAGGGCCGCGCCGCTCGGCGCCTCGACCACCAGTTCGCCTCCGTCGCCCGCGGTCCACCCGGGCGAGAGGAAGAAGACGAGGCCGAAGCGCCGGTCGTCGAAGGTGTCGGAGTGGCGCCGCAGATAGTGGTCGGCCTCGTACTTGGCGATGTCGGCCGAGCGGAAGGAGACGCGCTCGCCGAAGGCCGACGAGAAAGCGTCGGCCACCTTCGGGCTCTTGAGCGCGGATATGAACGCCCGGATCCCCAGGGCGTCCTGCGGGATGTCGCGCAGGCAGCCGCTGCGCGAGAAGCGCCGCTCGGGGGCGGCCGCGGCGAACTCCGCCTCGTCGGCCGGCTTCACGTTGTCGTCGGGGGTGAGCAGCCAGTGCTCCGTGGCCCAGGTCGACAGGGCGGACAGCTCGGAGAGGAGCGGATGCGTCACGTCCGCGGGCAGCAGGGGCAGGCTGGTGGCCGGCGCGTCGCCGCCCGCCCGCAACTGACCGAGCGCCTCCGTCACGGGGGCCGTGGTCAGCAGGTCGATGGTCCTGCTGTGCAGGGCGATCGCCGCGTCCCTGCTCATGCGGTCCGCGCTCATGTGGTTCGCGCTCGTGTGGTCAGCGCTCATGTGGTCCGCGCTCTTGTGGTCCGCGACGGAAGTCGTCTGCGCCGATTCCTGCATCTTGCGTCTCCTTCGGTCGGTGGGGCCACGCCAAGGGATCAGCGGGCTCTGGTCACCCGGGTCTCGTCCCAGACCGGTTCCTGCGTCTGCACCACTTCGCCGTCGGAACGGAAGAGGAGGAAGCGGTTGAAGGAGCTCGCGAGCCAGCGGTCGTGGGTGACCACGACGACCGTGCCGTTGAACTCCTCGATGGCCTGTTGCAGTGCTTCGGCCGAGACCAGGTCGAGGTTGTCCGTCGGCTCGTCGAGCAGCAGCAGCGTCGCGCCGCCGAGCTCCAGGAGCAGGATCTGGAAACGGGCCTGCTGTCCGCCGGAGAGCGTCTCGAAGCGCTGGTCCGCCGAGCCCGCCAGTTCGTACCGCGAGAGCATGCCCGCGGCGGCCCCGCGGTCCATCCCCTCGCGGATGCCTTCGCCGCGGCCCATGATCTCCACGAGCGTCTTGCCGACCCACTCCGGATGCTGGTGGGTCTGGGTGAAGAAGCCCGGCACGACCCGTGCGCCAAGCCGCCAGGAGCCCGTGTGGTCCACGTCCTGGCCGGCCAGGAGCTTCAGGAGGTGGCTCTTGCCCGAGCCGTTCGACCCGAGCACCGCGACGCGGTCCCCGAGGAAGACCTCCAGGTCGAACGGTTTCATCAGGCCGGTCAGTTCCAGCTGCTCACAGGTGATGACGCGGGTTCCGGTACGTCCGCCGGTCAGGCGGGGGACCACGCGCTGCTCCCTGGGCAGTTCGGGCGGGCGGCCGGCCTCCTCGTACTTGCGCAGCCGGGTCTGGGCGGCGCGGTAGCGGGGCGCCATGGCGGCGCTGATCTTGGCCTGCTCGCCGAGGGTGTGCACCAGGTCCTTGAGCCGCTCGTGCTCCTCGTCCCAGCGGCGGTGCAGCTCGGCGAGCCGCTCGCGACGAGCCTGGCGGGCTTCTTTCCAGCCGGCGAAGGAGCCGCCGTGCACCCAGGTGCTGCGGCCTTCGAGGGCGACGATCTTCGTGGCGACGTTGCCGAGCAGGGCGCGGTCGTGGCTGACCAGCAGGACGGCCTTGTCGGTGGTGCGCAGCTGCTCTTCGAGCCAGCGCTTGCCCGGTACGTCCAGGTAGTTGTCCGGCTCGTCGAGGATGAGCACCTGTTCGCGGCCGCGCAGCAGCGCTTCCAGGACGAGGCGCTTCTGCTCGCCGCCGGAGAGGGTGTTGACGTCGCGGAAGCGGGCGCGGTCGAAGGGCATGCCGAGCGCGGCCGTGGTCACCACGTCCCAGAGCACCTCGATCTCGTAACCGCCGGCCTCGCCCCAGGTGCCCAGCGCCTCGGCGTACCGCATCTGGGTGGCCTCGTCGTCGCGCTCCATCAGTTCGAGTTCGAGGGCGTCTATGTCGGCCGCGGCCGCGGCGATCCGCTCGGGGGCGGCGGCGAGGAGCAGGTCGCGCACGGTCGATCCGTCACGGACCGATCCGATGAACTGGGGCATCATCGCCAGCCCGCCCTGGACGTTGACGGTGCCCGCGCGCGGCTTGAGCCGCATTCCCGCGACGTTCACCAGGGTGGTCTTTCCCGCGCCGTTGTGACCGATGAGCGCCGCGACCTCCCCCGCACCCACGGAGAAGCTGACTTCTTGGAACAGTGTCCGCCCGTCGGCGAGATTGCACTGGACACCGTTGAATTCAAGGAATCCCATGATTCTGTGCTTCGTTCTCTCGGCTTGGCAAGATGCGCTGCGTACGGATACGGAAGGTGGCTCCGGTTCTCTTGCCAGCCGCCCAAAGGGTCCACTACCCCTGCGCGGCAGCTCTTCAATCCCCCCGCATCAATCCCCTCGCAGTACGTGGCAAAGGCGTCCGAGCGTTTCACGGATACTGCCTGGCCCGATCAGCGAACACAAGGGAAGAAATGTCCGTATTGCTAAGATTGGACATGTTTTGCGGGGAAAATAAAATCCTGCCCTGAAGATGCTTGACAACCTGCTATCTGAATGGTGAAGCTTCCTCACGTCAGAGCAATTCAGTTCCGATGCACATGAGGAGCGACAGTGAACGAGAACGTTACTGAGTCCGCAATTCAGGTTGCCACGCAGGAGCAGGATGACATCTTCTTCATCGAGGAGATGGACGTGACCGACGCCGCCCAGGTGATGGTCCACCGCTGCTGACCATGTGAGCGGGAGTGCGGCCCCGGTAATGCGGGGCCGCACTCCCGCTCCTTGCATCTTTGAGTGGTATCCGTTTCTGCCTCGAGGATGTGTCGCGCGGTATGCGTGTATGGCTGAACCCCGTCTGGCAATTGAATTCTGCCGACGGCACGGTGACGTTTCAGGGCGAGAAGAAGAAATACGTCCTCGATGACAGCAAGGGCACCGTCAGCCGGCTGATGGAAGCCCTCGAAGGCGGCTGCGAGAAAGAAGCCCTGGAAGAGCTGACGCGCCGCGACACCGCGTGCGACGGTCTGGTGAGAGCCCTGCGAAGACGCGGCCTCCTCATCGAGTCGCCCTCGGGGCCGGCGGGCGACGACAGCATCCACGCCCGGCAGTGGGGGCATCTGGCCCTGCACACACACCGCCCTGACGAGGCACAACACCGCATCTGCGGAGCCAAGGTCATGGTCATGGGCGTGGGGGGCACGGGCAGCGTGGTCCTCCAGCACCTGATCGGGGCCGGCGTCGGACGCTTCGTCCTCGTCGACTCCGACGACGTGCAGCTGAACAACCTGAACCGCCAGTTCACCTTCCCCAGGGCGGCCGTGGGCCGGCCCAAACTGGACGCGGCCCGCACCTATATAAGGGACCGGGTTCCCGATGCCGACATCGCACTCGTGGACCGGTTCGTCGGCTCCGCCGCGGAAATCGACGAAGTCCTGAAGGCGCATCCGGACGTCGATGTCATCGCCGTCTGCATAGACCAGCCCATAGGCAGCATCTCCGATGCGGTGGCCGAGTCGGCCTGGGCCAGGAACGTGCCCTCCATATTCGGGGGCGTAGGCATGCAGCGCGGATTTTACGGGCCCCTCTTCGCGCCGGGAAGGTCGACCGTCACCCCGGAACAGCTCTCCTTTTCCGCGAGTGATGAGGGTGCGGCCGTAAATGAATCCGGGAATCTGCGGAGTACCCGCTTCTCATTCGGTCCAAATAACACCATCATCGGTGCCTGGATGGCCGCCGCGATCATTCACCACCTCGCGGATATCACGGAGCTCGTCGAATACGACGTACGGAAAATCATCGACTTCGAAACGGGCCGTGTCACCGCCCAGACCCGGTAAACAGGCCCGCTGTGCTGTGGCGAGGATAGGGCTGGCTTAATCTCGCCGTAACGGCACGGTTCGCGCCACGTCGCATCAGGATTGCGCCAAGGGGGAATTGGCATGTCCAAGCCGATCCGAGTGGAAACGGACCTGATCCCGGCGGGCCTCTACGGCGCGGCCGACGACTGGACTGGTTTGACGATTACGCGTCAACTCGCTCGGCCCCTCTTCGTCGAAGGCCCTGAACGAACCCTGCGGCCGGGCCTGTTGCACGAAGTGCAACGCCTGGACGGGAAAAGCTGGGAGTTCGCGCTGCGGCCCGACGCGCACTGGTCCGACGGCCGGCCGATCCGCGCCCTCGACATCGCCCGGCACATCGCGGCCGTCGCCCGGCAGGCCGGCCCCTTCGCCTGGCTCGTCTCGCTCATCGAGCGGATCCGGCCCCTCGACTCCGGCAGGCTGCTCCTGACCACCCGCCACCCCGTCGGCAACCTGCCCGCGCTCCTGGCCAACCCCGTCTTCGGGCCCCGGCACGGCGATCCGAGCGTCACCAGTGGTGCGTATGCGCTGGCTGATGCTTCCGGGGTGCCCAGGGCTCCTGACGCTTCCGGAGATCTCCGCGGCCCCGGCGGTGAGATCCGTCTGCGGTCGGTCGGGCCCCACCCCGACGTCACCTACGTCCTGTCCGCCGGTGCCGAGGACGGGCAGCGCCTCTTCGAGCGGGGCGCGGTGGACATCACCTGCCCGACGACGTTCCCGGTGAGCCGGTGGGCGCGGCGCGCCGACCACCCGGACCTGCGGGTCGACGAGCTCGACATCGCTGTGGCCCTGCTGCCCCCGGAGAGCATGGCTCCCGAGCAGAAGCGGGCCGTCGCGGCGGCCGTCGACTGCCGGGCCCTCTCGCGGAGGCTGCACGGAGCCCTCGGCCCACTCGACTCCCTTACGGGCCTGTGGGATTCGGGCCGAGCCGTCGAGCCGGACCGCCCTGCTCCCGGCGCGTTTCCCGCGGCCGCGAGTTCCCCGGCCTCGGCCCGCCTGGTC
This sequence comes from Streptomyces sp. NPDC037013, assembly GCF_055607265.1. NCBI lineage: Bacteria > Bacillati > Actinomycetota > Actinomycetes > Kitasatosporales > Streptomycetaceae > Streptomyces > Streptomyces sp. NPDC037013. The sequence goes on from NZ_JBVJRV010000006.1 coordinate 268,240, forward strand.
TTCCCGGACTTCTCACCCAACCGGGAGACGGCCCAGATCCTCGCCGAGCAGCTCGGCGAGCGCACCGGACTCATCCTCCGGCCCGAGGCCATCAGTTACCGCGCCTATCTCACCGAGCTCCCCACCACGTACCGCGAAGACTTCCGGCTCGTGCTGATGGCCGCGGCCTGGCCCGACCCGGCCGCCCTCCTGCTCCCCTTCACCCGCCGTCCGGCGGAGCGATTGCCCGGCGGGCCCGCGTCCGGATTCAAGGAGCTCGTGTACGGAGCCCTGGCCGCGGACGGCCCGGAGGAGCGGCTCGACCTCTGCGCGCGGGCCGAACGGCTCCTGGCGGCGACCGGCGAGGTCTGCCTGTTCGGCCGGCTCAGGTCGGCCGCACGGCTGCGCGTGAAGAACTACACCAGCCCGCCGTCCGGCTGGGCGGATCTGTCGGTGTGCGAACCCCTGCAAGGCTGAGGACAGAGGCTGAGGACGAGCGATGGCGAAGATCAATTACCTGAAGGTCAACGAGCGGTACTGGGACTCCAACAGCGAGCTCTACCACGACGCCCACCCCGAGCACTTCGACGCGGGCCGCCACCCGTCCTGGGGGATCTGGCACCTCCCGGAGAGCGACCTCAGGATCTTCACCGATGACCTCCCGGCCGGTTCCCGCATCATCGACCTCGGCTGCGGCATCGGACACGACACGGTGGGTTTCGCCCGGGCCGGCTACGAGGCCTACGGCGTCGAACTCTCCTCCGGGCAACTCTCGCGCAGCCTGGGCGGCGAGGCCGCGGGGTTCGTCCAGGCGGCGGCGGAGCGCCTGCCGTTCCGTCCGGGCGTCTTCGACGCGGCCTTCTGCGACCACGGCGCGTTCGACTTCTCCCCGCCGCAGCGTCTGCTCCGCGAAGCCCACCGCGTGCTCCGGCCCGGCGGCATCCTCGGCCTGTGCACGTACTCCCCGCTCCTGCAGATGTGCTTCGACGACCGGAGCGGCACGGTCGGCGAACACCTCGCCAACCCGTACGGCGACGCCCGCATGAAGTACGGCGGCGACGTGGTCGTCTTCCACTCCACCTACGCGCAGTGGATCGACATGTTCCGGGAGTGCGGGTTCTCCATAGAGCGCTTGGTGGAACCCACCGCCCCCGCCGACGGCGGCACCTACTTCAAGGAAGCACTCGACCGGGACTGGGCGGAGAAGTGGCCGGCGGAAGTGGTGTGGAAGGTGCGCAAGGTCTGACCGGGTGGCTCCGGCCCGCGGTCCACGACCTGTTCACCGCCGTGCTGCCGCCCCGCCCTGCGGACCGGTCACGCCGGGTGCCCGGCGGTGATGTCGCTCGCGGCGTGCAGGGCGAGAGGGGTCCCGTCCGCGCCCGCGTCTGTCGCGTGCCCGGCTCGTGCGGCGACCGGGTCGAGGATGAAGGCGACGTGGTCACCTCCGTCGACGTGGGCCTGGACGCGGCCGGCGAACCAGGCGAGGGCATCGTCGAGCACGACGGTGCCGTCCGGGCCCTCGTGCCACTTCAAGCCGGCGAACTTGTCGGTCTCTACGCTGCACAGGGCCCCGAAACGGGCGGCGAGGTCGTGCCGGTGGCGCGGCAGGAGGTGGACCGCGAGGGTCTGCGCCTTCAGGGCGAGGCGGTAGGTGTGGTTGGCCTTGGAGAGCCAGACCGCGAACCGGGTGGGCTCCAGGGAGCACTGGCTCGCGAAACCGACCAGACAGCCGGCGCGCTGCCCGTCCGCCGCCACGGTGACGACGTACACGGGCGGGTCCAGGAGCCCGGTGAAGGCCTCGACGCCCCCGCGCTCGCCGTTGTCCCCGCCTGTCCCGGCGCCGCCCGCCCCCACCGCTCGGTCCGTGGCGCCGTCCGTGGTGTCGTCCTTCTCGCCGCTCATGACCTCGTCCTCGGCCTCCTCCATCGTTCCTTCCTCCCTCCCCGTCCCCCTGCTGCTCAGGCGGTGACCCGGATCGTGTTCAGGGTGTTGTCGGCGGCGTCCGGGAGGTGCATGCCCGCGCGTACGCCAGAGACCAGGTACCGCAGGACGGGCTCGGTCAGCCGCTCGCCGGGCAGGACGACCGGGATGCCGGGCGGGTACGGGGTGACCATCTCCGCGGCGATGCGCCCCACCGCCTCGTGCGGGGGCACGTCTTCGTAGGAGGCGAAGTAGGCGTCGCGCGGCAGCATCGCCTGGGACATCCGCAGATCGGCCGGGGTGGGCACGTCCACCTGGGGCGCGTCCTGCAACTCGGCGGCGTGGGCGGACAGATCGCGCAGCGCTTCGAGGAGGCGGGCCGCGGTGGCCTCGTCATCGGCGTGGGTGAGCTGCGCGCTGATCCGGCGGTGGTCGAAGAGGTGCATGTCGACGTGGTGGTGGGCGCGCAGCCAGTCGCCGGCGCGGTAGCCGGTCGTCCCCAGCGCTGAGAGGTCGATCACGACGGGCAGGGGGTCGAAGTCCGACGCCCGTCCGGGGCCGCAGTAGTCGTCGGCGCTGTCGACGTGCAGGCCGTCGATGCGCTCGATCGCCGCGCGGGTGCGGGCCGCCAGCCGAAGCGCGTCGTCGATGAGCTGCTCGCCGTGCTGGACCATCTGCCTGCGCCAGCCGTCCAGCCCGGCGTAGAGCAGGACCGAGGGGCTGGTGGTGCCCAGGAGATCGGCCCGGGAGGCGAGGACGGCGGGGTCGATGAGGTCGCCCTGGAGATGGAAGACCGAGCCCTGTTCGAGGCCGCTGCCCATCTTGTGGACGCTGGTCACGCAGATGTCCGCGCCCGCGTCCATCGCCCAGGTCGGCAGGTCGTCGTGGAAGGGCAGGTGGGCGCCCCAGGCCTCGTCGACGATCAGGGGCTTTCCGCGGCGGTGGCAGACGTCGGCGATCGCGCGCAGGTCGGCCGTCGCCCCGTAGGGCGTGGGGCTGGTGACCAGGGCGCCGTCGGCGTCGGGGTGGGCGGCGAACGCCTCCTCGAAGCTCTCGGGCGTGGGCGGATGCGCGATGTGGCGCTCGGGGTCCCAGGCGGGGTCGACCCAGACGGGCTCGACGCCGGAGAGGATCAGGCCGGCGATGACGGACTTGTGCGCGTCACGTCCGACCAGCAGCCGGTGGTGCGGCGCCGTCACGGTCAGCATGGCCGCCTTGACCGACAGGGAGCTGCCGCAGGTGGAGAAGAAGGTGTGCTCGGCGTGGACGGCGTCGGCCATCAGCCGCTCGGCCCGCTCCAGGATCTTGTTGCGGGTGAGGCGGTCGTCGAGGCCTCCGTCGGCGAGCAGATCGCCGAGGAAGACCGCGTCCCCGAGCACCTTCTTGACCCGGGGGTCCGCGCCACGGGCCTGCTTGTGGCCGGGTGGAGTGAAGGCGAGTTCATCGACGTCGTGGTAGCGCTCCAGCGCCTCAAGGACCGGTGCCTCGTCGTGGTTCAAGCTCTCGTTCACAGCCATGCCAGGAGCAGTTCCCTTTCCCACGTGCACCAACCCGAGCCGGGCGGGCCACGTGAACGGACGCGCCGCGATCCGGCGAGCGACGCGATGTTTCACGTGAAACGCCACGGGCGGGAGACCGGCATCCGGTCCCCCGCCCACGGTGTCGTTCGCTCCGCGCCCGGGTCAGCCGCGCTTGTCCCGGTCCTTGCCCTCGGACTCCGCCTCGGCCTGCTTGGCCTGCACCTCGGGGTCGAGGGCGGCCTGACCGCTGCCGTCGACGGAGGTCAGCGGCGTGCTGTCCGGGACCTCGGTGGCCGCGGGCGGCTCGACCAGCCAGTCGGGGTTGGCCTGCTTGTCCCACCACTTCCAGGCGGCGACGGCGCCGCCCGTGAGGATGCCGAGCACGGCCAGACCCTTGGCGAGGCGTCCCATCCTGGCCCGGCGCTCATGCTTGCGGGTCAGTCGCTGGATCTCCTTCGCCGTGACCTGACCGCGCAGCGCGGCGAGGGCCGCCGTGCCCCGGGACGCGGCCTCTTCCCGGACGGGCTGCGCGGCGGCGACCGCCTGCTCGATACGGGGCTTGGAGTACTCGGCGGCCTGCCGGGCCGCCTTCCGGGTGCGCGCGGCGGCTTCCTGCGCGGCGTGGTCGACCTTGGGCGGCACGTGGGTGCGGGCCTGCTCGACGCGGGGGGCGACGTGGGCGCCGTACTGGACACGGGCCTGCTCAGCGGCCTGCGACATCTTGGGTGCGAGCCGTACGCGCGCTTCGTGCGCGTAGTGAGTGGCCCGGTCCTTGGCCGTGTCGGCGTAGGGCGCCACCGCGTCCGCGGCGTGACGCACGCTGTCCTTGGCCGAGCCGGTCGCGGCGCGCACGCTGTCGATGCGGGTCACGGGATCCTCCTCCTCGGTGGCGTATAGGTATGTCACCTTTCCACCCTTTCAGGGATCATGCCTTCCGGATCGCTCCGAAAGGCATGCGAGGGCGGGCATCCGGGTCACAGGAACTGACGCCGGCCACAACTGCCGGTCCATACCGGTTGCTCGGCACGGACCGATCTACACGGGCCGGTCCCCCGGTCCGTTCAATTCGTCCGTTCAATTCGATCGAATCGGTGCAAGTGGAGCTCTTGGCCGACAATGCCACGGATCGCTTCGGCGCGCGCCCACTCGGTGGCTACTCGTCCCAATCCGGTCCGTGCGAGGATCGGGGTGTCACAGAAGACAACGGAAGGCAGATCGTGGCTGAGCAGCTTTACGCCACCCTGAAGACCAACCACGGCGACATCGAGGTGCGGCTGCTGCCGAATCACGCGCCGAAGACGGTCAAGAACTTTGTGGAGCTCGCCCAGGGCGAGCGCGAGTGGACCCACCCGCAAACCGGCAAGAAGACCAAGGACCGTCTGTACGACGGCACGGTCTTCCACCGTGTGATCAGCGGCTTCATGATCCAGGGCGGCGACCCGCTGGGCAACGGCACCGGTGGCCCGGGCTACGAGTTCGAGGACGAGTTCCACCCGGACCTCGCCTTCGACAAGCCGTACCTGCTGGCCATGGCCAACGCCGGCCCGGGCACCAACGGCTCGCAGTTCTTCGTGACCGTGTCGCCGACCGCGTGGCTGACGCGCAAGCACACGATCTTCGGTGAGGTCACCAACGACGCCAGCCGGAAGGTCGTGGACGCCATCGCGGCCACCCAGACCAACCCGCGCACCGACCGTCCGGTCAACGACGTGGTCATCGAGTCCGTGGTCATCGAGACCCGCGACGCCTGATCCACGCGTACCGCGCGTCCTACGCGAGGGAACCGAACCGCCCCGCCCATCCGTAAGGAAGGGCGGGGCGGCGCGTTGCCCACGTGTGCCGTCACAGTGCCTTCGTACGAGAATTGAGGGGACCTCCATGGAGCAGGCGCCAGGCAGCCCGCAGGAGCCGCAGGGGGCGTCGGGTCTGCCCCGCTGCCACCGGCATCCGGACCGGGAGACCGGCATCACCTGCACCCGCTGCAAGCGTCCCATCTGCCCCGAGTGCATGATCAGCGCGTCGGTGGGGTTCCAGTGCCCCGACTGCGTGCGCGGCGGCTCGGGCACCGGGCACGCGCCCCGTGCCAACCAGCCGCGTACGGTCGCGGGCGGCGCCGTGACCGCCGACCCGCTGCTGGTCACCAAGATCTTCGTGGGGCTCAACCTCGCCCTGTTCCTCGTGCAGGAGGTGGTCGGGGACCGCTTCACCGACCGCTTCGACCTGCTGGGGCGCGCCTTCGTGCCGGAGTTCGGCTCGGTCGTGGGGGTCGCCGAGGGGGAGTGGTACCGCCTGGTGACGGCGATGTTCCTGCACAGCAGCTATATGCACATCGCCTTCAACATGCTGAGCCTGTGGTGGGTGGGCGGCCCGCTCGAAGCCGCCCTCGGCCGCGTCCGCTACATCGCGCTCTACGCGGCGTCGGGTATCGCGGGCAGCGCCCTGACGTACCTCCTGGAGGAGCCGAACCGGCCCTCGCTCGGGGCTTCCGGCGCGATCTTCGGGCTGTTCGGGGCGACCGCCATCCTGATGAGGCGGCTCAACTACGACATGCGGCCGATCATCGCGCTGCTGGCGATCAACATGGTCATCACCTTCTGGTGGCCCAACATCGCCTGGCAGGCCCACGTCGGCGGACTCGTCGGCGGCGCCATCGTGGGGTACGCGATGGTCCACGCGCCCCGCGAGCGGCGCGATCTGATCCAGTACGGCAGCGTCGCGCTGGTACTGGTCGTGACGGCGATCATGGTTCTCGTGCGGACCGGCCAGCTCACCTGAGGCTCCGCGCCCTCAGACGCTCCGCGTACTCACCCGACGTACCACGTTGTCCACAGCGTGTGCCGGATCTTGTGCATGGTGTGGGAACAACCGTGCCCCTTGTCGCTGACCTGGGTTTCCCCAGCCAGGACAAGGGGCACACGGCGAACAGGCATCCGGTGGACCGGTCACACCGGCGTCAACAGGCCGAGGGTTATCCACAGATCTTCAGTCTTATCCCCAGGTGGGGATAGCGCTGTGGATAACTCAGGGCAAGGCTTGCGTGCGGGGCGCTACTTCCACTGCGTGGAGACGCCGAAGCCCGCGGCGATGAAGCCGAAGCCGACCACGATGTTCCAGTTGCCCAGCGGATCGATCGGGAGCTTGCCGTCCGTGACGTAGAAGACGACGATCCAGGCGAGGCCGATGAGGAAGAGCGCCAGCATCACCGGAGCCACCCAGCTGCGGTTCGTCAGCTTGATGTTCGTCGCCTTCTTGGCGGGCGGCGGCGTGTAGTCGTCGGCCTTCTTGCGGATACGTGACTTCGGCACGAGGGTCTCTCCTGTCGATGCGCTGCGTGGCCGCGCAGGTAACTGTGGTCTGGCGCGCCGGGCGTGGCACTACACGGAGCTGAAGCCTCCCCCGGGCGTCCGTTAGCGTAGTGCTTCCGCGGCGCTGAAGGAGATAAGGGTACGTTGAGCAATTCTGCCGACCCCCACAAAGGTGCCGGTCGTCGCCCCCGATGGCGTCCGGTTCGGGTGCTTACGGGCGCTGTTTTCGCGCTCGCCGGCCTGATCTTCTTCACCAGTTTCAACACGGCCAAGGGCACCAACATCCGCACGGACGCCTCCCTGCTGAAACTCTCCGACCTCATTCAAGAGCGCAGCCACAAGAACGGCGAGCTCGACGAGTCCAACGGCACCCTGCGCGACGACGTCGAGTCGCTCGCCCAGCGGGACAGCGGCAGCACCAAGGCGGACGACGCACGGCTCGACGCGCTCGAGGAGAACGCGGGCACCAAGAAGCTCAAGGGCTCCGCCGTCTCGGTCACCCTCGCCGACGCCCCGCCGAACGCCACCGCCAAACTCCCCGGCTACCCCGAGCCGCAACCCAATGACCTGGTCATCCACCAGCAGGACCTGCAAGCCGTGGTCAACGCCCTGTGGCTGGGCGGTGCCAAGGGCATCAAGGTCATGGACCAGCGCCTGATCTCCACCAGCGCCGTGCGCTGCGTCGGCAACACCCTGATCCTCCAGGGCCGCGTCTACTCCCCGCCGTACAAGGTGACCGCCGTCGGCGACCCCGACAAGCTCAAGAGCGCCCTCGCGGCCTCCCCGGAGATCCAGAACTACATGCTGTACGTCAACGCGTACGGGCTCGGCTGGAAAGTGGACGACGACGGAGCGGTGACTCTTCCCGGCTACTCGGGCACAGTGGATCTCCACTACGCGAAGCCCGTGGAGTAGCCGCCCCTGGGAGAGCCCGTGTCCGTGCGCGTGCTGGTCAGGACGTTCAGCGAACTGTGCATCACCGTCGGCGCCCTGATCGTGCTCTTCGTCGTGTACGTCCTGTTCTGGACCGGCGTGAAGGCCGACCACGCCATGGACAGCCAGATCGACGACCTGCGGGACCAGTGGGCGCGGGGCGCGGTCTCCACCGGGACGGACTCCACCGGGACGGACGACGAACCGGCCGACACGGCGCCGGCGCCCGGGGAACCGGAGCCGTACAAGGACGGCAAGGCCTTCGCCGTCATGTACATCCCGCGGTTCGGTTTCACGTGGAACAAGCCCGTGCTCCAGGGCACCGGCACCGACGTCCTCAAGAAGGGGCTCGGTCACTACGCCTCCACCGCCCGGCTCGGACAGAAGGGCAACTTCTCCGTGGCCGGCCACCGCCGCACCTACGGAGACCCCTTCAAGGACTTCCCCGAGCTGCGCCCCGGCGACCTCGTCGTCCTGACCGACGGCACGACCTGGTTCACGTACCGCATCGACAAGAGGCCCTACCGGACGCTCCCCGGCGACGTCGGCGTCATCGACCCCGTGCCGCGCAAGTCCGGCTACGACGGCCCGGGGCGCTACCTCACCCTCACGACCTGCGAACCGGAGTGGGGGCACAGCCACCGGCTGATCGCCTGGGCGCATCTGGACGCCACCCAGCCGGTGGAGGCAGGGAAACCGGAGGCACTGCGCCGTTAGTCTGGTGCCGTACGGCGAGGGAGGCCATGCCGTACGCGACGGAAGGGACGGCATGTACGGCTGGATCTGGCGGCATCTGCCGGGAAACGCATGGGTACGGGCGCTGATTTCGCTGCTGCTCGTCCTCGCGGTGGTCTATGTGCTGTTCCAGTACGTCTTCCCGTGGGCCGAGCCGCTGCTGCCCTTCAACGACGTCACCGTGGACGGCCAGTGAGCACCCCCGGCGGCGCCCGCGGCCGCACCCGTGTCCTGGTCGTCGACAACTACGACAGCTTCGTCTTCAACCTCGTCCAGTACCTGTACCAGCTGGGCGCCGAGTGCGAGGTCCTGCGCAACGACGAGGTCGAGCTGAAGCACGCGCAGGACGGCTTCGACGGCGTCCTGCTCTCACCGGGCCCCGGCACACCGGAAGAGGCGGGCGTCTGCGTCGAGATGGTGCGGCACTGCGCCGCCACCGGCGTGCCCGTCTTCGGCGTCTGCCTCGGCATGCAGTCCATGGCGGTGGCGTACGGCGGCGTGGTGGACCGCGCCCCGGAGCTGCTGCACGGCAAGACCTCGCTCGTACGGCACGAGGGCAAGGGTGTCTTCGCGGGCCTGCCGTCGCCGTTCACCGCGACCCGCTACCACTCGCTGGCCGCCGAGCCGGCCGCCGTCCCGGCCGAGCTGGAAGTCACCGCGCGCACGGAGGACGGCATCATCATGGGCCTGCGCCACCGCGAACTGCCGGTCGAGGGCGTGCAGTTCCACCCCGAGTCGGTGCTGACCGAGCACGGTCACCTGATGCTCGCCAACTGGCTGGTGGAGTGCGGCGACACCGGGGCCGTCGGCCGATCGAGCGGGCTGGCCCCGGTGGTGGGCCGGGCCACGGCGTGACCGACCTGCGCCCCGAGCGCGACTCCTCCGGAGCCCCGTATGACGCGAACGGCGCGTACGGGGACGGAGGTGCGTTCGAGGCGGCGGTCGATCATCTGGAAGATCCGCTGACGGATCCGCTGCCCGGGCAGCACCCCTCGCCGTGGTTCCGCAGCGGCCCGGCCCCTGAGCCGGAGCAGCAGCCACAGCCGCAGCCGGAGCAGCAGCCGCAGGCAGCCGACCCGTCGGAGCAGGAGTGGTACGACCCCGAGGGGTACGCCCGCGACTGGTACGGAGTTCAGCCTCCGACGGACCCCGAGCCTCAGCCAGAACCCACGTACGAGCAGCTGTACGGCGCGTATGCCCCCGAGCCGGCGGGGCCCGAGCACGACGACGAGACAGTGGGACTGCGGACGGCGGACACCCGTCGAATAGCCGGGCCGGAAACCACGACCGACCCTCCCGTCACGGGTGGCCGGGCCGCCCGCCGCAAGGCCACCAAGAAGGGCGGCACCCGCTCGACCGCAGGACGTACCGACGCCCCCCGGACCGGACCGGGCGGCGCCCCGCTCTCCCGTCTGGAGGCCCGCCGGGCGGAGCGCGCCCGCAGGCCGTCGCCGGGGACCGTGATCAGCCGGGGCCTCGGCGAAGTCTTCATCACGGTCGGCGTCCTGATGCTCCTCTTCGTCACGTACCAGCTGTGGTGGACGAACATCCGCGCCCACCAGCAGGCGGACGGCGCGGCCCGCGACCTCCAGGAGAGCTGGGCCAAGGGCAAGGGCAAGCCCGGCACCTTCGAGGCGGGCCAGGGCTTCGCGCTGCTGCACATCCCGCGTCTGGACGTCGTCGTGCCGGTCGCCGAGGGCATCGACAAGCACAAGGTCCTCGACCGCGGCATGGTCGGCCACTACAACGAGGGCGCCACCAAGACGCCGATGCCGGACGCGGCGAAGGGCAACTTCGCGGTCGCGGGCCACCGCAACACCCACGGCGAACCGTTCCGCTACATCAACCACCTGAAGCCGGGCGACCCGATCGTGGTGGAGACGCAGGACACGTACTTCGTCTACAAGATGGCGAGCATCCTGCCGCAGACCTCCCCCGGCAACACGAGCGTGATCGGGCCCGTTCCGCCGGGTTCGGGGTTCACCAAACCCGGCCGGTACATCACACTGACCACCTGTACCCCGGAATTCACGAGCAAGTATCGAATGATCGTCTGGGGCAAGATGGTCGAGGAACGACCGCGCGACAAGGGCAAACCCAGCGCGCTCGTGAACTAGAACGGTGAGAACGGGGCAGATCGAGTGGCAGCCACGACCGACGACGAGAAGCAGGCCGAGGCGCCCGCACCGGCTCCCGCGCCACGGCGCCGGGGCCGCGGACCGATCGCCACCGCGGTCAGCGTCTTCGGCGAACTCCTCATCACCGCGGGCCTGGTGCTCGGCCTCTTCGTCGTCTACTCGCTGTGGTGGACGAACGTCATAGCGGACCGCGAGGCGCACAAGCAGGGCGACCGGGTGCGCGACTACTGGGCCTCCGGGCCCGGCAAGATCGACACCAAGGACGGCATCGGCTTCCTGCACGTACCCGCGATGGGCAACGGCGAGGTGCTGGTCAAGGCGGGCACCAGCAGCAAGGTCCTCAACGACGGCGTCGCCGGCTACTACAAGGACCCCATCAAGTCGGCCCTCCCCGAGGACAAGAAGGGCAACTTCACGCTGGCCGCGCACCGCGACGGCCACGGCGCGAAGTTCCACAAGATCGACAAGATCAAGAAGGGCGACGCGATCGTCTTCGAGTCCCGGGACAAGTGGTACGTGTACAAGGTCTACGCGACGCTCCCGGAGACCTCGAAGTTCGACGTGAAGGTCCTCGACCCCGTCCCGAAGGAATCGGGCGTGAAGAAGCCGGGCCGCTACATCACCCTCACCACCTGCACGCCGGTCTACACCTCACGCTACCGGTACGTGGTGTGGGGCGAGTTGGAGCGGACCGAGAAGGTCGACGCCAAGCGCACGCCGCCGGCGGAGCTGAAGTAGGCCCGCCCGGATCCGGGCGGGCCCCCTCACTAGTTGGACCAGTACAGGTACTTCCAGGCGCCGTGGGTCGTCGAGTTCACGGAGTCGCCGGACGAGCCGTTGACGTAGGTGGAGCGCATCCGTGCCTTGATGCCGGACTGCCCCGGGCCCTTCAGCGTGATGATCGACTGGCCGCTCGTGCCGATCGGGAAGTACTCCGAGTCGGCGGAGTGCCACGCACCGCCCGCGCGGACCTGCAGGTCGAAGCGCTGCTTGCGGCCCTGGTAGTAGCTCATGGTGGTGGTGAGGAGCGGATCCGTCCTCTTGTGGAACCAGTAGTAGGTCGTCGAGCCGATCTTCGCCTTCTTGTAGTGCTTGGTCACGGAGGTGGAGATCTTGACCCTGGCGTACGCCGTGGACTTCGCCGTCTTGGGCGCGGTGCGTGCGTCGCCCTTGTAGACGGCGGTGACGACGGTGTCGCGCTTCATGTCGACCGTGGCGGAGAGGTTGCCGCTGGAGTTGACCTTCGCGGTCTTCACCAGCTTGTTGGGCTTGTCGTCGCCGTAGGGGTTCGCCCAGATCTCGACGGTGCGGTTCTTGTACGTCGGGCCGAGGTGCGCGGTGAAGGAGACGTCGGCGCCGTAGCCGTAGACGTTGCCGTTCTTGTTCACCGTCAGCGTCGGCTGGGTGCGGGAGACGTCGACCTTGTCGGACGCGGTGACCTTGGCGTGCTCGGCGTCGCCCGCGTAGGTGACCCGGTAGGTGACGGAGCCGCCGGCCGGCGGGGTGTCGGTGAAGCTGAAGGTGCCGTCCGCCTTGACGGTGACGGCGGGCAGGGCCTTGCCGTCGGGGCTCTCCAGGTCGGTGCGGGTGGCCTGGAGCTCGGTGCCGGCCGGCAGCGGCACGGTGGCCGTGATCTTCCCCGTCACGGTGAGCTTCTTGCCGCGCGGGGCGGTCGAGGGCGCCTTCACCGTCAGGGTGGGGGCGTTCAGCGTCGGGTCGCTGAGCACCTTGAGGCCATAGCCGCCGCCCGTTTCGACGAGCGCGAAGACCCGCGAGGAGTCCGGCGCCCACCGCAGGGCCGCCGTGGCGGCCGTGCCGTTGGAGTACGTACGGACCGGCCGGGCCGTGCCCGGCCGGTAGACCGAGACCTTGGCGCCGTTGACCTGGGCGACGAGCCCGTCCGGGGCGATGTCGGCCCGCTGGCCGGCGGGGTAGGCGCCCGCGGCCGTGAACTTCCCGTCGGCGTAGGCGTCCCGCTGGGCGCCGTTGACCAGGACCTGGGGGGCGCCGGGCACCAGGTCGATGTCCCCGATGCCGTCGTTCAGGGTGTAGTCGCCCTGGTAGTAGGCCGTCAGCTGGGGCGCGCCGCTGCCGGAGACGTCGACGACAGCCATGGAGTCCGAGGACAGTCCGGTCTGGCCGACGGCCAGCAGGCCGGGCGCGGACGGGTCGGTGTCGAGAAGGGCCGGGCCGTGGATTCCGGGGTGCGCCTGCGGGAACAGCCCGAGCTTCACCGCTTCGGCCGGAGCGGCGGCCGGATCGACGGAGCCGAGGTCGCCGTCCCACTGGTCGCCGTACGTGAACCAGACCTTGCCGGCGGCGAAGGCGATGTGGCGCGGGCCCGTGTCGGTGGCGACGGGATAACGGGCCTTGACGTCCAGGGTGGCCTCGTCGATGGCCACGATCTCGTTGCTGCCTTCGGCGGCGGCGTACAGGGTGGAGCCGTCCTCGGAGAGGGCGAGCCCGGAGACTCCCTTGACTCCGCCCACCGAGTCGACGACGGCGCCGGAGTAGTCGGCGGCCAGCACCTTCCCGGCCTGGTGGTCACCGACGAAGACCCGCTTGAGCCCGCCGTCCGCGACCATGCCCCCCGGCGACGCGACGACAGCGGTGGCGGCCGCCGCGGACCCGGCGGAGACGGCACTCAGGGCCGCCGAACCGAAAAGGACCGCGAGAGCCGTCGCGGTCGAAATGGTGCGCGTACGCACAGTGTTGTACCCCCACGAAGAATCCCGGTGGATGACCGGGAGATGAGAGCGCCGCGCGACACCCGGACGTGACCGCTGAAGCACGGTGACGCGTGGGGCGCGGCTGCTGTGGCGCAGCGTATGGCATGGCGGTGACAAACGGGGAGGGGGTTTCCCCTGGGGGGCGCTTTTCCGACACCAGGGAAGAGACCCGGAGTTCGTGGACGAGGCCATGAAAGAGCCCCGGCACCGCTCAGCGATACCGGGGCTCGTTCACACGGTCGGGACCAGGTCAGTCGAAGCCCGGCCAGTCGGAGCCGCCGTCGTGCCTGCCGCGGTGGGACAGGCCGCCGACGAAGCCGTCTCCGCCGCCGTCGTCCCCGCCGCCGATGCCACCGATGTCGTTGCCGCCATTACCGCCGTTGCCGTTGCCGCCCGCGGTGGTCAGGTTGACCGCCGAGCCGGGCTCGACCTTCTGGCCGACGTTGGGCTGGGAGAGGACCACCAGGGCGTCGTCGTCCTGCGGGCCGGTGATGGTGCCGACCGTCAGGCCCGCGTCCTCGATGGCCTTGCGGGCGTCCTTCAGCTTCTGGCCGGTCAACGGCGGGACCGTGGACTCCTCCGCCTCCTTGGCGACCTGGACGGTGACCGTGGAGCCGGGGTCGGCGGGCGTGCCGGCCGACGGCGTGGTCTTGATGACCTTGCCCTCGTCCACCTCGTCGCTCGCGACGTCCTCACGGGTGACCGAGAAACCGTTGTCCTTGAGCTGCTTCTCGGCGGCCGAGTAGTCGAGGCCGGTCACATTGGGGACGGTGACCTGCTTCTTCTCCTTGGCCACGACCAGCGTGATCTTGCTGCCCTTCTGGACCTCGGTACCCGAGGTCGGGTCCTGCTCCAGGACCGTGCCCGGCTCCTCGGTGGACTCACGGGACTTGGTGGTGACCTTGAGCTGGTACTTGTCGCTCTCCAGCTTCTTCGTCGCGTCGTCGACGTCCGTCGAGATGACGCTCGGCACCGCGACCTTGCGCGCGCCGGTCGAGACCGTCACCGTGATGGTGTCGCCCTTCTTGACCTCCGTGTCCGCCCCCGGGTCCTGATCGCAGATCTCACCCTTGGGGTACTTCTCGCACGGCTTGCGCGCGCCGATCTCCAGCTTGAGGCCGACGTTCTCCGCCGACTCCTGGGCCTCCTTGTAGGACTCGCCCACGAAGTTCGGCGCCTTGGTGGCGTCGTCGCCGTTCCCGGTGAACGCCCACTTGCCGATGAGGATCGCGCCCACCAGGACCAGGATCCCGGCGAGCACGAGCAGCCACGTCGACATGTTGCTCTTCTTCTGGCGGCGGCCGCGGCCCTCGTCGTAGCCGTAGCCCCCGTCGTCCGGGTTGACCGGCGGCAGCATCGACGTCTGGCCCTGGCCGTTCTGCGGGCGCAGCATCGCGGTCTGCTGGTCGTCCGGGTGGCCGCCGTAACCCACCGCGCCCATGGCGGCGGTGGCGGCGACGGGCTGCCCGTCGAGGCAGGCCTCGATGTCGGCGCGCATCTCGTCGGCCGACTGGTAGCGGTAGTCCGGATCCTTGGTGAGGGCCTTCAGGACGATGGCGTCCATCTCCGGAGTGATCTCTCCGTCGAAGACGCTCGGGGCCTGGGGCTCCTCACGTACGTGCTGGTAGGCCACCGCGACCGGGGAGTCGCCCACGAAGGGCGGCCGGACCGTGAGCAGCTCGTAGAGGAGGCAGCCGGTGGAGTACAGGTCGGAGCGCGCGTCGACCTGCTCGCCCTTGGCCTGCTCCGGCGAGAGGTACTGCGCCGTGCCGATGACCGCTGCGGTCTGCGTCATGGTCATGCCGGATTCACCCATGGCGCGGGCGATGCCGAAGTCCATGACCTTGACCTGGCCGTTGCGCGTCAGCATGACGTTCGCGGGCTTGATGTCGCGGTGGACGATGCCGTTGCGGTGCGAGTACTCCAGGGCCTGGAGGATGCC
This sequence comes from Streptomyces sp. NPDC037013, assembly GCF_055607265.1. Classification (NCBI taxonomy): domain Bacteria; kingdom Bacillati; phylum Actinomycetota; class Actinomycetes; order Kitasatosporales; family Streptomycetaceae; genus Streptomyces; species Streptomyces sp. NPDC037013. The sequence continues at coordinate 283,441 of NZ_JBVJRV010000006.1, forward strand.
GATCGTCATCTCCATGGCCCGCTCTGGCAGCAGCTTGCGGCCGGAGTGGAGCAGCTCGCGCAGCGTGGAACCGTCGACGTACTCCATCACGATGTACGGGATGGAGACGCCGTCGACGTAGTCCTCGCCGGTGTCGTAGACCGCGACGATCGCCGGGTGGTTGAGCGAAGCGGCAGACTGGGCCTCACGGCGGAACCGGGCCTGGAACGACGGGTCGCGGGCGAGGTCCACCCGCAGCGTCTTCACCGCCACGGTGCGGCCGAGGCGGGTGTCGTGCGCGAGGTAGACCTCCGCCATCCCACCGCGGCCGAGCACCTGGCCCAGCTCATACCGGCCGCCGAGGCGACGCGGCTCTTCCATAGCTAATCCAGCCCTCTCCGTCGGTCCCGACCGCACCGTTGTGTGGTCCGGCGGTGTGCTGTCCGGGCATACCGTACCCGGCTCGTCTTGCGTGACCCGGCCGCGACCGTCACCCGATACCGGACCGGTACCGCAACGTGCACCGATGGAAAGGGGGCGTGATGGGGGTCACTTCTTGCTGTCGATGACTGCCTTCATCACGTTCTTGGCGATGGGGGCCGCGAGACCGCCACCGGAGATGTCCTGGCGGCTCGCCTTGGAGTCCTCGACGACCACCGCGACGGCCACCGGCGAACCGGAGCTCGTCTTCGCGTACGAGATGAACCAGGCGTAGGGGTTCTTGCTGTTCGCCACGCCGTGCTGCGCCGTACCCGTCTTGCCGCCGACGGTGACGCCGGGGATCTGGGCGTTGGTTCCGGTGCCCGTCTTGACGACCGTCTCCATCATTTCCTGGAGCTTCTGGGCGTTCTCCTTGGAGAGCGGCCGGCTCATCTCCTTCGGCGAGTGCTTCTCGACCACGTCGAGGTTGCGGGCCTGCAGCTCGCTGACCATGTACGGCTCCATGAGCGTGCCGTCGTTGGCGACCGCGGAGGCGACCATGGCCATCTGCAGCGGCGTCGCGGCCGTCTCGAACTGGCCGATGGAGGAGAGCGCGGTCTGCGGCTTGTCCATGTCCTCGGGGAAGTTGGACGCGTTGGAGCGGACCGGCACGAACTGCTGCTCGTTGAAGCCGAACTTCTTCGCCGTCTCCAGCATCTTGTCCTTGCCGAGATCGGAGCCGATCTTGCCGAAGACGGTGTTGCAGGACCAGCGCAGCGCCTCACGCAGCGTGGCGTTCTTGCAGGGGATGTTCCCCTCGTTCGGCAGCGGCTGCGTCGTGTTCGGCATCGTCCAGGGGTCCGGCGAGTCCGTCTTGCTGTCGATGCCGTCGTACAGGCCGTGCTCAAGGGCGGCCGCCGCCGTGACCACCTTGAAGGTGGAGCCGGGGGGGTAGGTCTCGCGCAGGGCGCGGTTGACCATCGGCTTGTCCTTGTCCTTGTCCAGTTTGAGGTACTTCTCGGCTTCCTCGTTCGTGTTGCCGGCGAAGTCACCGGGGTCGTACGACGGGGTGGAGGCGAGAGCGAGGATGGCGCCGGTGGACGGATCGATGGCGGCGACGGCACCCTTGCCGCGGCCCTTCAGGCCTTCGTACGCGGCCTTCTGCGCGGCGGAGTTGAGGGTCGTGACGACATTGCCGCCCTCCTTCTTCTCGCCGGTCAGCATGTCCAGGGTGCGGCGGAAGAAGAGCCGGTCGTCGTTGCCGGTGAGGATGCCGTCCTCGATGTTCTCCAGCTGGGTGGCGCCCATGCGCTGCGAGGAGTAACCGGTGACGGGCGCCCACATGGGCCCGTCCTTCCAGGTGCGCTTGTACTTCAGGTCGTTGCCCGGAGTGGCCTTCGAGCCGGTGATGGGCTTGCCGTCGACGATGATGTCGCCGCGTGGCTGGGAGTAGCGCTCGATGGTGACGCGGCGGTTCTTCTCGTGCTTCGCGAGGGTGTCGGCCTGGACGTACTGGAGCCAGTTGTCCCGGGCGAGCAGGGCGAGGATGAGCAGCCCGCAGAAGATCGCGATCCGGCGCAGGGGCTTGTTCACGGTCGGACCACCTGGGTCATCTCGGCGTCGGGGTTCGGGGCGGGGGACGGGGCAGGTCGGCGCGCGGTGTCGCTGATCCGGATCAGGATGCCGATCAGGGCCCAGTTGGCGATGACGGAGGAACCTCCGTACGCCAGGAAGGGCATGGTCATACCGGTCAGCGGGATCAGGCCCATGACACCGCCGGCGACGACGAAGACCTGGATGGCGAAGGCTCCGGAGAGGCCGATCGCGAGGAGCTTGCCGAACGGGTCGCGGGCGGCGAGCGCCGTACGGACGCCGCGCTCGACGATCAGGCCGTAGATGAGCAGGATCGCCATGATGCCGGCGAGCCCGAGCTCCTCGCCGAAGGTGGCGAGGATGAAGTCGGAGTTGGCGGCGAACTTGATCAGGTCCGAGTGGCCCTGGCCGAGCCCGGTGCCGAGGGTGCCGCCCGAGCCGAAGGCCCACAGGGCCTGCATGGCCTGCTCGGAGTGGCCGGCAATGCCCTTCTGGCTGAGCGCGTACTCACGCATGGGGTCGAGCCAGGCCTGGACGCGCTGCTCGACGTGCGGCTCGAAGGAGGCCACACCGACGGCGCCGACGGCGGACATCAGGAGACCGAAGACGATCCAGCTGGTGCGCTCCGTGGCGACGTACAGCATCACGACGAACATGCCGAAGAACAGCAGCGACGTACCGAGGTCGGTCTCGAAGACGAGGATCAGGATCGACATCGCCCACACGACGACGATCGGCCCGAGGTCACGGCCGCGCGGCAGGTAGAGCCCCATGAAGCGGCGGCTGGCCAGGGCCAGGGCGTCGCGCTTCACCATCAGATAGCCGGCGAAGAAGATCGCGATGACGATCTTCGCGAACTCACCGGGCTGGATCGAGAAACCGCCGATGTGGATCCAGATCTTCGCGCCGAACACGTTCATGCCGAGGCCCGGCACGAGCGGCAGGAGCAGCAGGATCAGGGAGCCGACCATGGAGATGTACGTGTAGCGCTGCAGGACGCGGTGGTCCTTGAGCAGCAGCAGTACACCGACGAACAGGGCGATGCCGATCGCGGAGTACATGAGCTGGTTCGGCGCCGCGACGCTGAAGTTCGGCAGCTGCTGGAGCCGCTCGGACTGGTCAAGCCGCCAGATCACCACCAGACCCAGACCGTTCAGCAGGGTGGCCAGCGGCAGCAGCAGGGGGTCCGCGTATGCCGCGAACTTCCGTACGACCAGGTGGCCGACGGCCGCGAGCAGCCCGAGGCCTGCCCCGTAACCGAGCATGCCGGACGGCACCTTGCCGTCGAGCGCCAGGCCCACGTTCATGTAGGCGAAGAGCGGGATGACGACTGCGAACGCGAGCAGCGCGAGCTCGGTGTTGCGCCGGCTCGGCGCTCCGATCGCGCCGATCGTCGACGTGTGTGTAGTACTGCTCATGGCGTGCAAGGGCCCCCAACGGCTGCTTACTGCTTACCGCACAGCGGGACCAGCTTCTGCTCATCCTCGGAGAGGCTGGGGCCTGGTGTGGGAGTCGGTGCGGTCTCGGACTTGTTCTTGTCGTTCTTGTCGCGCTTGTCGTTCGCGTCGTTCTTGTCGTTCGGCGAGGTGGTCGGGTCCGGCGTCACCTTGCGCAGGCCGGTGCTGCCGCCCGCTTCACCCTCGCCGGTCTTCGCGTTGTTCTCGCGCTCGACCTTGCGACGCTCGGCTTCCTTCTTGCACGCGGAGGCCTGCAGCCCCAGCTCCTCGATCTTGCCGGCGGCCTCGTCGCGGTTGCCCTCGGGAATGGTGGCCTCGACCTGCTTGCGCTGGTACGGCGGCAGGTACTTGAGTTCGATCTCGGGGTGGTCCTTCTCGACCTTCGACAGGCTGACCCACGCCAGGTCCTGGTCGATGCCGCGGTACAGAGCGACGTGGCTGTCGTTCGTACCCACGTAGTACTGGGTCTGCGTCCAGCGGTACCCGCCGTAGAGGCCGCCGGCGATGACGGCGAGCGCGAGCGCCCCGTAGAGGGATCTCTTGACCCACTTGCGGCCGCCGCCGGCCTTGACGAAGTCATCGTCGTCATAGGCCCCGAAGCCGCCCTCGGGGACGTACCCCGTGGTGTCACCGCTGCCGGGCGGGCCGAAGCCGCCGGCCTGCCCCTGGGGGGACTGCGGCGGCACCGGACGGCCGAGGCCCGACGCGCGGCCCGCGGGCGTCTGCATGGCGCCGTCGTCCTGCGCCTGGAGCTGGTTCTCGGCGACCGCGCCGACCACCACGGGGGTGTCGGAGAGCTGACCGGCGAGGGTGTCGCCGCCGTCGATGTCCAGGACATCGGCGACGATCACGGTGATGTTGTCGGGGCCGCCGCCGCGCAGCGCGAGCTGGATCAGCTCCTGCACGGTCTCCTGCGGGCCCTGGTAGCTGGCGAGGGTCTCTTCCATCGTCTGGTGCGAGACGACGCCGGAGAGCCCGTCGGAGCAGATCAAGTACCGGTCGCCGGCGCGCACTTCGCGGATCGACAGATCCGGCTCGACGTGGTCGCCGCTGCCCAGCGCGCGCATCAGGAGGGAGCGCTGCGGGTGGGTGGTGGCCTCTTCCTCGGTGATGCGGCCCTCGTCGACGAGGCGCTGCACCCAGGTGTGGTCCTGCGTGATCTGCGTGAGGACGCCGTCCCGCAGGAGGTACGCGCGCGAGTCGCCGACGTGCACGAGACCGAGGCGCTGGCCCGTCCACAGCAGGGCGGTCAGGGTCGTCCCCATGCCCTCGAGCTGGGGGTCCTCCTCGACCATCAGGCGCAGCTGGTCGTTGGCCCGCTGCACTGCGGTGCCCAGTGACGTGAGGATGTCCGAGCCGGGGACGTCGTCGTCGAGCGTGACGAGCGTCGAGATGACCTCGGAGCTCGCCACCTCACCCGCGGCCTGGCCCCCCATGCCGTCGGCGATGGCGAGGAGACGCGGGCCGGCGTAACCGGAGTCCTCGTTCCCCTCCCGGATCATGCCTTTGTGCGATCCGGCGGCGAAGCGCAAAGACAGACTCATGCGCACCTCGCCCGTCGGCTCCGGGTACATCCGCACGGTGCCCACCCTCCGGTCGGGAGCGCGCCGGCGTCCAGTGGCCGGACAGCCGTTTCGGCTCGCTCGCTCCGCTCGCGCTCTGTCATGACGTAGTACTACTTCCGCAGCTCGATGACGGTCTTGCCGATGCGGATCGGCGCGCCCAGCGGAACGGGCGTCGGGGTGGTGAGTCGGGTCCGGTCGAGATACGTGCCGTTGGTGGACCCGAGATCCTCGACGATCCACTGGCCGTCACGGTCCGGGTAGATCCTGGCATGCCTGCTGGAGGCGTAGTCGTCGTCCAGCACGATCGTCGAATCGTGCGCACGGCCCAGCGTGATGGTCTGGCCCTGCAGCGCGACGGTCGTCCCGGCGAGGATGCCCTCGGAGACGACCAGCTTGCTGGGGGCGCCGCGGCGCTGTCGGCCGCCGCCGCTCTGCTGCTGCCGCTGCTGCGGCGGTGCGGCCTGCTGCTGCCGGGCGGCCTGTTGCGGCCGCTCTCGGCGCGAACCGCGCTGTGTGACGCGCGTTCCGAACAGGTCGCTGCGGATGACCTGGACGGCCACGATCACGAACAGCCACAGAACGGCCAGAAAACCTAGCCGCATGACCGTCAGGGTCAGCTCTGACATTGCCCCCGCTTCACCCTTCGGCTTGCCGGTAAACGATGGTGGTTTGACCCACGACGATCCGCGAGCCGTCGCGGAGCGTAGCGCGGGTGGTGTGCTGCCCGTCTACCACGATGCCGTTGGTAGACCCGAGATCCTGGATCGTCGAGGGCGTTCCGGTCCGGATCTCACAGTGCCGGCGGGATACACCGGGGTCGTCGATCCGCACATCGGCGTCGGTGCTGCGACCCAGCACCAGCGTCGGGCGGGAGATCTGATGGCGATTGCCGTTGATCTCGATCCAGCGCCGCACCTGGGCACCCGGAAGTGGTCCGGCCCCCGGGCCCGCCGGCCTGCTCGCTGCCGGGGAGGGCCCGCCGGGACGGCCCGCGCCGGGCGGCGGCGCGGCGGGCATGGGAGGTGCGCCTCCGGGAGACCCGGAGGGGGGCTGCGGGTAGCCGTAGCCGCCGGCGGCGCCGCCCGCGCCGCGGCCGGGAGCGGCCGGAGCGGCGCCCGCGGGGCCCGCCGGGCCGCGCTCGGGTGCCTGGGAGGTGCTGGAGGCGAGCGTGCGGCTGCGCACGCGGTACAGGCCGGTGTCGAGGTCCTCGGCCTTCTCGAGGTGGACCTTGATGGGGCCCATGAAGCTGTAGCGCTGCTGCTTCGCGTAGTCACGGACCATGCCGGAGAGCTCGTCGCCCAGCTGGCCCGAGTACGGACTCAGCCGATCGAAGTCGGGGGCGCTGAGCTCCACGATGAAGTCATTCGGGACGACGGTCCGCTCGCGGTTCCAGATCGTCGCGTTGTTGTCGCACTCGCGCTGGAGGGCGCCTGCGATCTCGACGGGCTGGACCTCGGACTTGAAAACCTTGGCGAAGGTGCCGTTGACCAGACCTTCGAGACGCTGCTCGAACTTCTTCAGGACTCCCATGGGGCACCTCCTCCGTCGTAGTCATCCTGGTACTGCTTACTGATCGTATCCACGCGCCGGGAAATCGGCTGGTTCCCCCTGTTCGCCCAGTCGACGAGTGTCGCCTCTCACAAGACATGCCCGCACCAGGGTCCAGAGGATCCTGCCAGGACCCCTGACCCGGCCCTGATCCATCGCCCCGGAACCCCGTACGGGCAGTTGCTCGGGACGTCTGCTCGGGCCTCCGTTTACAAGGGATCGTAGAGGGGGCCCAAAGCCAGTGTCCCGCACCTGGCTGTGGACCTCGCCGAGCCCGACCGGGTCGGGGCGGATGGAGGCGGGTCCAGGCGGGTCGTGGACGGAACGTGGTCGGTTCGGGGTCGGGCCGGGAGTCGCTCGGGAGTCGGGTGGGTCGGGGTGGCCCGGGGTGACGGGATCGGGTCGGGTCGGGCGGGGTGGTGTGGGGTGGTGCGGGGCCCGGGGCCTGGGCAGGCACCGGGTCCTCTGGCCAGATGCCCGACCAAACGGATGTGAATCCACCCTCTGCAGCGTGCTAATCTTCTGGATGTCGGCAGGCGCTCGCACCACACAGTGAGAGACCCAAAGACACACACCCATGCGCGGGTGGCGGAATAGGCAGACGCGCTGGATTCAGGTTCCAGTGCCCGCAAGGGCGTGGGGGTTCAACTCCCCCCTCGCGCACCATGAAGAACCGATGAACGGGTCTTCACCAGAGACGAAAGTCCTGGTGAGGCCCGTTTTTCGCGTCCCGGGTCCGGAGTCCGCTCCGGGCCGCGGATCCCAGGGTCAGGGCCCCGACGGTGAGCTATCTCACTGTCGGGGCCCTGCTTCTGTGAGGAAGGCGTACGGAGCCCCGTGGCGACGGTCCCGGAGGACTGCTTCGCCGGGGTTATCCACAGGCTCTGACGGGGTTCGGCGTGCGGCGGTACCGTCGAAGTCGGATGCGGGGCCGGGCCGGTGACCGGCTCGGATACGGGTGGGGGGCGATGGGCGTGGCGGAGCTCGGCGGGAAGATTCCCGGGCAGCGAGGGCGACAGACGGAGCGGGCGGCGCAGGACGGGCCGGGGCGGACCGGGGAGCGGGTGCCGCGGGTGGCGGGGTTCGCCGCGCGGACCGCGCAGGGCTCGCCGAAGAAGGAGGGCAAGGCGCTGCGGCAGGAGGTGCCGCGCACCGCGCACGCGGAGTTCGTGGTGGACGCCGGGCGCCCCGACCCCGTGGCCGCCGTCAAGGAGTCCAACCGCAGCCGCCTCCCCGAGCTCGCGCCGATCAGGGTCGGCAGGATGGCCGCCTCCCCCTTCGCCTTCCTGCGGGGCTCCGCGGGACTCATGGCGTACGACTTGGCGCGCACCCCGCTGACCGGCGTGGGCACCCAGATATGCGGAGACGCGCACGCGGCGAACTTCGGGCTGTACGCGGACGCGCGCGGCGGTCTCGTCATCGACCTGAACGACTTCGACGAGACGGTGCACGGCCCCTGGGAGTGGGACCTCAAGCGCCTTGTCACGTCCCTGGTGCTCGCGGGGCGCGAAGCGGGCGTCGGCGAAGGAGACTGCCGGCAGGCCGCGCGGGACACGGTCGGGTCCTACCGCCGCACCATGCGGCTGCTCGCGAAGCTCCCGGCCCTGGAGGCGTGGAACGCCATCGCGGACGAGGAGTTGGTCTCCCACGCGGACGCTCGTGACCTGCTCGGCACCTTGGAGCGGGTCTCCGAAAAGGCGCGGAAGAACACGAGCGCCCGCTTCGCGGCGAAGGCCACCGAGCACGTCGAGCCCGACGAGGTCGACGAGGCCGGAGGGGGCGGCCGGGGCGGCCGGGGTGGCCGGGGTGGCGGCGGGCGGCGGTTCGTCGACGCCCCGCCCGTGCTGCGACGCGTGCCGGACGCGGAGGCGGCCTCGGTGGCAGGCGCGCTGGAGGAGTATCTGGGCACGCTCACCGAGGACTGCCTGCCGCTGCTCGCGCGGTACGCGATCCAGGACGTGGCGTTCCGCGTCGTCGGCACGGGCAGCGTGGGCCTGCGGTCGTACGTGGTGCTGCTGCTGGACCACCGCGGCGAGCCACTCGTGCTCCAGGTCAAGGAGGCCCGGCCCTCCGCCCTGCTGCCGCACCTGCCGGTGGCGGGCTTCAAGGCACCGGAGGTCGCGCACGAAGGGCACAGAGTGGTGCTCGGGCAGAGGCGGATGCAGGTCGTCAGTGACTTCCTGCTCGGGTGGACGACGGTGGACGGACGGCCTTTCCAGGTACGGCAGTTCAGGAACCGCAAGGGCAGCGTGGACCCGGCGGCGCTGGCCGACGATCAGCTGGACGACTACGGCCGCATGACCGGCGCCCTGCTGGCCCGCGCCCACGCCCACAGCGCGGACCCGCGCCTCATAGCGGGGTACTGCGGCAAGAACGAGGAGCTGGACGAGGCGATGGCGCGGTTCGCCACGGCCTACGCGGACCGCACCGAGGCCGACCACGCGCTGCTGGTGCGTGCCGTCAAGGAGGGGCGGGTGGCGGCGGAGGCGGGGGTGTGAGTTGTTGAGGGGGGTGTGAAGCGGGGGCCGTGCGGGGTTCCTGGGGCGGCGGTTGTGCGGGCTTCCTGGGCGGGGGGCCTCGTGGCCTACGCTGGGCGGGTGACGATTCCGGAAGCCGAGCCGACGCGACCCGAGACTCCTGAGACCCCCCATGAAGGGGCGCAGCAGCCGGGTGCCGGAGGGCGGCTCAAGGACCAGCTGAAGGCCCGGCTCAAGGAGCGGGCCGCACAACGGTCCGATGAGCACTCGGAAGGGCGTTCCGAAGACAGCTCCGGGAATCGTTCCGGGGACGGTTCCGGGGAGGGCCCTGGTGAGCCTGTCGAGGGGCGTCCCGAGGAGCGTCCTGAAGAACGCCCCGAGGAGCGGCTTGAGCGGGCGGTACGCGCCGCCGAGCAGGCCCTGATCGAGTACGAGATCGCGCTGGAGACCTTCCGTGTGGAGGTCGAGAACTTCTCCCGCCTGCACCACCAGAAGCTCGGCCCGATGTACGCCCGCCTCGACGAGCTCGACGCCTGCATCGCCGAGGCCACCGCGGCCCGTACCGGCGACGCGGAGGACCGGCGCAAGGCCGAGGAGGCGCGGGCACGGGTGATGCCGATGCCGGGCGTCGAGGAACTGTTCCACGGCTGGATGGACGGCGAAGGCCTCTACCCCGAGGCCGCCGCCATGCTCACCGACCAGTCGGTGCGGCCGCCGCAGCGGGTGCGCCCCGGCGAGGAGGCCCGCAAGCTCTACCGTGAGCTGGCCCGCAAGGCCCATCCGGACCTGGCCCAGGAGGAGGGTGAGCGGCAGCGCCGCGAGGAGTTCATCACCCGCGTCAACGCCGCTTACGCCCGCGGTGACGAGGCACTGCTGCGGGAGCTGTCCGAGGAGTGGGCGGCGGGCCCGGTCCCCGAGGAACTGCGGCTCACCCGCAGCGAGGAGCTGTACGCCAGGCTCGAATGGCTCTCGCAGCGCAAGGAGCTGCTCTCCGTCCTCGCCAAGGAGCTGGAGGAGAGCGCGATCGGCGGGATGCTGCGGCTCGCTCCCGACGACCCGGACGCGCTCCTCGACGAGATCGCCGAGCAGCTGCTGGCCCAGGTCGCCGAGCGTGAGGCGGAGCTGGAGCGACTGACGGCGTAGTCCCGGGCCCCGGTCGGGGCACGGTGGTCCGGGGTAGTCGGGTAGCGTCGGGGCATGGCTTTCGGATCTCAGGTGCCCACGGTCGGCATCGACGACCTCACTGACGGCGACTTTCTGCTGGACGTCCGCGAGGACGACGAATGGCAGGCGGGGCACGCCGCGGGCGCGCTGCACATCCCGATGAGCGAGTTCGTGTCCCGGTACGGCGAGTTGACCGAGGCCGCCCCGCAGGACGGCAGGGTCAACGTGATCTGCCGTTCCGGCGGCCGCTCCGCGCAGGTCACCATGTACCTCACGCAGCAGGGCATCGACGCGGTCAACGTCGCCGGTGGCATGGAGGCCTGGGAGGCCGCCGGACGCCCCGTCGTCGACGGCGCCGGCCGCCCGGGCGCCGTGGTCTAGCCGACGCCACGGCTCGGCGCTGCCGGGCTCTTGGGCTCGGCGGGTCAGCGGTCAGCCGAGTGCGTGGGCGGCCAGGAGGTCGCCGAGTGCTTCCTCGTGGGCCGCCGCGGGGCCGAGGGAGAGCTCCAGCTGCTTGGCCCGGGCGTGGTAGCGGTGCAGGGGGTAGTCGGTGTCGGCGCCGAAGCCTCCGTGCAGGTGCTGGGCCGTCTGTACGACCCTGCGTACGCCGTCCGACGCCCAGATCTTCGCGACGGCCACGTCCCCGGCCGTGGGCAGGGCGCTGTCCGCCCCCGTGCTGATGCGCCATGCGGCCTGCCAGAGCGTGACCTCCATGGCGCGCAGGTCGATGTAGCGGTCGGCGGCCTGCACGGCCACGGCCTGGAACGTGGCGATGGGGTGGCCGAACTGCTCGCGTTTGCCGGTGTATTCGCTCGTCATCCGCAACACGCCCTCGCCGAGACCGAGTGCGAACGCGCAGGTCCCGGTGGTGAGCAGGTCGCGCAGCCGGTCCCAGGCCCCGTCGGCCTCGATGACGTCGGAGGCGGGGATGCGCACGGTGTCCAGGCGGAGTTCGCCCAGGCGCTCGCCACTGGTCGAGAACTGCTCGGCGAGGGTGAGGCCCTCGTGGTCGCGGGGGACGAGTGCGAGAACGGTGCGGCCCTCGGGGGTGTGGGCGGGCACGACGATCAGGTCGGTGTTGTGCGCCCAGGGCACGGCCGTCTGTAGGCCGTCCAGGGTCCAGTGGTCGCCGTCGAGCTGTGCGGTAACGGCCAGTTCGGCCGGGTCGTGACCGGTGCGACCGGCGGAGGCGACCGTCAGGACCAGCTCGCCCCGGGCGGCCGCGGGGAGCACCCTCCGCTTCAACTCGTCCGCGCCGTACGCCTCCACGGCGTGGGCGGCCGCGCTGCTCTCCAGGAGCGGAACCCGCGCCAGCACCTTCGCGGATTCGCGCAGCACCAGGCAGAGCGCGACCGGGTCCAGGCCCACCCCGCCGTGTTCGGCGGTGATGAGCACGCCCAGCAGATCGGCGTCGGCGAGCCGGGACCACAGGGCGCGGTCGAAGTCATCGGCGACGGCACCTGGCGTGAGGGCGGGGCTCGGCACTCCGTCCGGTGTGACGTCGGCGAAGAGTGTCTTGGCCGCCTCGACCACGGCCTGCTGTTCCTCGGTGAAGGTGAAGTCCACTGCCTGTCCCTTCCGCGCACCGGCCGACCGACGCAACCGTCGGCGTCGCTTCCGTCAGTCCCGTTCCGTCCCACCACAGCTGACGGGGCGTCAAGATAGAACAGGTTCTATGCGAAGGGAACAGAGAGGGGTCAGCGGTCGAAGTCCAACTCCACTGTGGCGGTGGCCGGATGGGACTGGCACGCCAGCACGTACCCGGCTTCGGTCTCCTCCGGTTCCAGCGCGAAGTTGCGGTCCATCCGCACCTCGCCCGAGACGCGGAAGGCACGGCAGGTGCCGCACACTCCGCCCTTGCAGGCGTACGGCGCGTCGGCGCGGTTGCGCAGGACCGTCTCCAGGAGCGTCTCGCCCTCCTGGACGGGCCAGGTGCCGGAGCGGCCGTCGAGGGTCACGGTCACCGTGCTGTGTGCGGGCGCGGTGGTCGCGGCCGTCGCCGCGGCCGGGGAGACGTCGGAGACCCCGCCGTCCACGTGGAAGATCTCCTCGTGGATGCGGCGGCGGGGCACGCCGAGGGCGCGCAACGTCCGCTCCGCCCCCTGCACAAGACCGAACGGGCCGCACAGGAACCAGCCCTCGATGTCCGCCACGGGCAGCAGCGCGGGCAGCAGCCGGGTGAGCCGCTCCTCGTCGAGCCGACCGGAGTCGAGACCGGACTGCTGCTCTTCGCGGGAGAGCACGGTCACCAGCTGGAACCGGTCGGGCCAGCGGTCCTTCAGGTCGGCGACCTCCTCCAGGAACATCGTCGAGGCGGCGGTGCGGTCGCTGCGTATCAGACAGAAGTCCGCTTTCGGCTCGCGCTCCAGGAGCGTCGTGACGATGGAGAGCACCGGTGTGATGCCGCTGCCGCCGACGATCGCCGCGTAACGACCGGGGGCCGGATCCAGCGTGAAGCGCCCGGCCGGCGTCATCACTTCCAGCTCGTCGCCGACGGCGATTTCCTTGAAGGCGTACGTGGAGAAGGCGCCGTCCGCCACGAGGCGCACCCCGACGCGCAGGGAACGGGGCTCGTCCGGGGCGTCGAGGGGCGGGGCGGGGGCGCAGATCGAGTACGTGCGCCGGATCTCGGTGCCGTCGGCGAAGCGGCGGAGGGCCAGGTGCTGGCCGGGTGTGAAGCGGAACTCCTCGCGCAGCGCGGGCGGCACGTCGAACGTCAGCGTCACGGAGTCGTCGGTGAGTCGGTCGACCGCCGCGACCCGGAGCGGGTGGAAGCGGGCCATCACAACTCCTTGAAGTGGTCGAAGGGCTCCCGGCAGGAGGCGCAGCGGCGCAACGCCTTGCAGGCGGTGGAGGAGAAACGGCTGAGCAGCTCGGTGTCGGTCGAGCCACAGTGCGGGCAGCGGATCGACAGGCTGAGCGGCACGGGGCCGTCCGACGTGTGGGAGCGCGGGGGCGCTATGCCGAACTCGGCCAGCTTGCGGCGGCCTTCGGCGCTGATGTCATCCGTCGACCAGGCGGGGGAGAGGACGGTGCGCACCGAGACCTCGGCCATGCCGTGGTCGTGGAGCACCTGCTCGATGTCGGCGGTCATGGCCTCTATCGCGGGGCAGCCGGTGTACGTGGGGGTCAGCTCGACGTCGACCTTGCCGGGGGCCAGGACCCGCACTCCGCGCACCACACCCAGCTCGGCCAGGGTGAGCACGGGCAGCTCGGGGTCGGGCACCGAGCCTGCGAGGGCCAGGAGCTCCGTCTCCAGCGCGGTGGGCGCGGTGGTCACCATGACGCCCCCGGGTGGCTGCGGTGCAGGTGCTGCATCTCGGCGAGCATGCGTCCGAACGGTTCCGTGTGCAGGCCCTGACGGCCGGCGCCGGCCGTCCACGCACCGGTCTGCGGGGCTTCGGGCACGGTCAGGGTGGCCCGCTCGACGACCGCCGTCACCGCCGCCGTCCAGCTCTCCCGCAGGCGCTGCCAGTCGACGTCCAGGCCCGCCACGGGCTGGAACATCTCGCCGGTGAACCGCCACAGGGCGTCGAGGGCGCGCTGCATACGGCGGTGGCTCTCGTCCGTGCCGTCACCCAGTCGCAGCGTCCACTGCTCGGCGTGGTCCTGGTGGTAGGCGACCTCCTTGACGGCCTTCGCCGCCAAGGGCGCGAACTCGCCGTCTCCGGCGGCCAACTCGCCGTACAGCAACGTCTGGTAGGTGGAGAAATAGAGCTGGCGGGCGATGGTGTGCGCGAAGTCGCCGTTCGGCTGCTCGACCAGTTGGAGGTTGCGGAAGGCGCGCTCCTCGCGGAGGTAGGCCAGCTCGTCCTCGTCGCCGACCAGGGAGAGCAGGATGCGGGCCTGGCCGAGCAGGTCGAGTGCGATGTTCGCCAGCGCGACCTCCTCTTCGAGGACGGGGGCGTGCCCGGCCCACTCCCCCAGGCGGTGGGAGAGCACCAGTGCGTCGTCGCCGAGCGCCAGGGCGGGGAGGGCCGCGGCGGTGGGTGTGCCGGGGGCGGGGGTCGCGGTGGTCACAGGTGCTTCACCCCTTCCGGGATCTCGTAGAACGTCGGGTGGCGATACGGCTTGTCGCCGGCCGGCTCGAAGAAGGAGTCCTTCTCGTCCGGGGAGGAGGCGGTGATCTCGGCGGACGGGACGACCCAGATGGAGACGCCTTCGCTCCTGCGCGTGTACAGATCGCGGGCGTTGCGCAGGGCCATCTCGGCGTCCGGGGCGTGCAGGCTGCCCGCGTGGGTGTGGGAGAGCCCGCGGCGGGAGCGGACGAAGACCTCCCACAGCGGCCAGTCGGTCGAGCTGCTCATGCTGTCGCCTCTCCGTGCTGTGCGGCGCCGCTGTGCGTGCCGGTCATATCCGTCTGCCTGCCGGCCGTGTGCTTGCTTGCCGCCTGCTTCCCGGCATAGGCGGCCGCGGCCTCCCTGACCCAGGCGCCCTCTTCATGGGCGCGGCGGCGCTGGGTGATGCGCTGGTCGTTGCAGGGGCCGTTGCCCTTGAGGACGTCCCAGAACTCGGTCCAGTCGATCGCGCCGAAGTCGTAATGGCCACGGGACTCGTTCCACACCAGGTCCGGGTCGGGGAGTGTCAGGCCGAGCGACTCGGCCTGGGGGACGCAGATGTCCACGAAGCGCTGTCGCAGCTCGTCGTTCGAATGGCGCTTGATCTTCCACGTCATCGACTGCTCGGAGTGCGAGGACTCGTCGTCCGGCGGGCCGAACATCATCAGGGACGGCCACCACCAGCGGTTCACCGCGTCCTGCGCCATGTCGTGCTGGGCCTGGGTGCCGCGGCTGAGGGCGAGCAGCGACTCGTACCCCTGGCGCTGGTGGAAGGACTCCTCCTTGCAGACGCGGACCATCGCGCGGGCATACGGGCCGTACGAACAGCGGCAGAGGGGGACCTGGTTGGTGATCGCCGCGCCGTCCACGAGCCAGCCGATCGCGCCGACGTCGGCCCAGGTCAGCGTGGGGTAGTTGAAGATCGATGAGTACTTCTGGCGGCCGGAGTGCAGCTTGTCGAGCAGCTCGTCCCGGCTGGTGCCGAGGGTCTCGGCCGCGCTGTACAGATACAGGCCGTGGCCGGCCTCGTCCTGCACCTTGGCCATGAGGATCGCCTTGCGCCGCAGGGAAGGGGCGCGAGTGATCCAGTTTGCCTCGGGCTGCATGCCGATGATCTCGCTGTGCGCGTGCTGCGCGATCTGGCGGACCAGGGACGCGCGATAGGCGTCCGGCATCCAGTCGCGCGGCTCGATGCGCTCGTCGGCGGCGACCGCCGCGTCGAAGGCGGCCTGGTGCTCGGCCGTGCGCGCGGCGGAGGCCGCGGCCTCCGCCGTCTCCGTCCCTGCCGCCTGGTGTGCGGCTGCTGTCGCCATCTCGGTCCCCCTAGACCCTGATGCGAACCGCCCGACCGATCGTTCGGTTCGTTGGATTCAATGGTGCGGTCCTCCGCCATAAGGTGTCAACCCTGTGGATAACTTCACGGACGCTGTGCGTGACGGGCAGGTCTGAGTACCGTTCCGGCGGCAGGGTTCGGCGTGTGATCGGGGAACGGGGCGGAATGGACGGGTACGACACGGGCTCGGGCGGCGGGGCCGCCGCGCCTGAGGGGCCCGGGCCGGCGGCCGGGGAGAGACCGGCGACCGAGCGGACCCCCTCGGCCGAACGGGTGACGTCGGCCGACAGCTCCGAGGCGGCCCCCGATCCCGAAGCCACATCCGGCCCCGATCCCGAAGCCACATCCGGCCCTGAAGCCGCCCCCGACCCTGTAACCGCACCCCACCCCCACCCCGACTCCGAAGTCGCTCCCCCCGACTCCCCGCCCCGCGTGGGCATCGCCGGGCTCCGGCTCGGCTACCAGATCGCCGCCGCCTGCGCCCTCGTGATCGTCGCCGTGGCCGCCTGCGTCCACATAGGCATGCTCTTTCTCCATGTCGCGCCCTCGAACACGCTGACGAAGCAGCACGGTGACGTGGTCGACGACTGGATCTACCCCGAGTTCGAGCAGAACTGGAAGCTCTTCGCGCCCAACCCGCTCCAGCAGAACGTCGCGGTGCAGGCCAGGGCGGAGCTCCGTACGGCCGACGGGCGGATGCGCACCACGGACTGGTACGACCTGTCCGCGCAGGACGGCGCCGGAATCGACGGCAATCTGCTGCCCAGCCACACACAGCAGAACGAGCTGCGCAGGGCCTGGGACTTCTACGTCGGCTCGCACGACGCGAAGAATCGTCCCGTCGGGCTGCGCGGCCAGCTCTCCGAGCGCTACGTCCGCCGCATCGCGTACATGCGGCTCGGCCGGGAGGCGCCGGGCGGCAAGGGCGACGAGATCGCGAGTGTGCAGCTGCGTTCGAAGACCACGAACGTGCGGTCGCCGGAGTGGAGCGAGGAGAAGGTCGCCACCAAGCCGACGTACCGGCTGCTCCCCTGGTGGCCGGTGAAGCCGGAGGACCTGCCGCTCAGCGACCCGCCTTCCGACGATTCGTCGCTTCGCGACCGGGCTCTCGGTGGTGAGCCGGCTGGCCGGGGCCGGGCCGCCGCCCCCGGGACGGTCGCGCACCTGAAGGGGGCTGTCCGGTGAAGCGCCTCGATCGCCTCGAACGCTCGCCCGTGCAGGGCATCAACAAGGTCACCGGCTACGCCCTAGGCCCGTACCAGAGCGCCGTGATCCGCATCGGGTTCGCCGGTACCTGGCTCTTCTTCCTGCTCCGCGAATACCCCCACCGTCTGGAGATGTACGGGCCCGACGGGCCGTGGAACTGGGACATGGCGCAGCAGCTCATCGCGAGCAACGGCGCCTTCACCGCGCTCATGTGGTCGGACGGGCAGGTCTGGTTCGAGATCGTCTACGCGCTGGCCATGCTCAGCAGTGTCCTGTTGCTGCTCGGCTGGCACACGCGCGCGATGTCCGTGCTCTTCATGGTCGGCGTGTTGTCGCTGCAGAACCGCAGCATCTTCATGGGGGACGGCGGCGACAACGTCATCCACTTGATGGCGACCTATCTGGTCTTCACGCGGTGCGGCCAGGTCTGGTCGCTGGACGCCCGGCGAGCGGCACGCGCGCGCGTGGAGGGTGTGGAGCCCGTCGACGGGGCGGGGCCCGCGCTGTGGTGGGTGTGCGGGCTCGGGCTGTCCGTGGTGACGTTCATGGGGGAGATCGGCGGCGGGTGGCCGTGGTTCTTCTGGGGGCTGCTGCTGGCGCACGGTCTGTGGTGGGCGGTGGGGCGGCGCGCGCCAGGGAGCGAGCTGCGCAAACTGCTCGACGTGGTGGCCAACCTCGCCCACAACGCGGGCCTGTTGGTGATCATGGTCGAGGCCTGTCTGATCTATGCGACGGCCGGCTGGTACAAGATCCAGGGAAGTCGCTGGCAGGACGGCACGGCCGTCTACTACCCGCTGAACCTCGACTACTTCTCGCCGTGGCCCGCCCTCTCCGAACTGCTCTCGTCCCACGGCATCATGGTGCTCCTTGTGACATACGGGACGGTCGTCGTGCAGGTGGCCTTCCCTTTCACGCTCTTCAACCGCCGGGTCAAGAACGTGCTGCTCGCGGCCATGATCGTCGAACACGCGGTGATCGCGGTCGTCCTGGGGCTGCCGTTCTTCTCGCTCGCGATGATCGCGGCCGACGCGGTGTTCCTCCCGACGTCGTTCCTGCGCCGCATGGGCGGCTGGGTGACACGCGCGCGTGCAGGCGTGGTGGCCCGGCTACGCGTCTCAGGGGCGCCCTTCGGCCGGCTTCCTCTCGCGCGTCTGCGCCGCGGCGCAGATGAGGGCGGAGTGCCGGAGCAGCGCGCCGTGGACGGGAAGCCGGGCGAGGACCCCAGCGAGGCGGCGCCCGTAGGCTTCACCCCATGAACAGCGCGGACGGGGCCGTGGAGCCCGAGTGGGCCGGGGGCGCCGGTGGGGCGGGTCCCGAGGAGGCCGTACGTGTCTGGCGCGGCCTCGCCGATGTCTCCGTGCTGCTCGACGGTTTCCACGCGATCAAGCACGCGCTGCGCTTCGGTGCGCGGGTCCCGGTCGCGCTGACCAGTGACCGGTCCGGCGTCCTGGGTCTCGCCGACGACCTCGCGCCGGACGTGCGGGAGCGCCTCGGCGGGCTGCTGGTGGAGGTTCCGGACGAGCGGCTGCGTGCGCTGGTGCCGCGGCTGCACCCCACGGCGGTGGCCGCGCTCGCCGTACGTCCCTCCCGCGCGGCCAACCTCGACGCCCTGAGGCGTACGCCCAGGTCGGCCCCTGTGGTCGTGCTCGACGACCCCCGCAATCTGGGCAACGCCGGGGCGGTGATCCGGCTTGCCGCGGGGTTCGGGGCGACCGGGGTCGTCACGACCGGCACGCTCGACCCCTGGCATCCCACCGTCGTGCGCGGGGGTGCCGGGCTGCACTTCGCGACGGCCGTGGAACGCATGGACGTGGCGGAGCTGCCGCCGGGCCCGGTCTTCGCGCTCGACGCGGAGGGCGAGGACATCAGGGGGCTGAAGCTCCCGGACGACGCCGTGCTGGCGTTCGGCTCCGAGCGCAGTGGTCTCTCCGCCGGACTGCGCGGCCGGGCGGACCATTTGGTGTCCCTGCCGATGCGGCCGCAGGTCTCCAGCTACAACCTGGCGACCAGTGTCGGCATGACGCTCTTCCACTGGTCGGCGTCGTCGGGACGGCCGCCGGAGATGCCGCACTGACATCCCCGGCGGGCCGCCGAGCCGGTCGGTGGGACCGCCGCCGTCAGGCGTCCTTGCGGATCTCCACCACGCGGAAGCGGTTGGCCACGAAGGCACCGTCGCACAGGGCGGCGTTCGCCGAGGGGTTGCCGCCCGAGCCGTGGAAGTCCGAGAACGCCGCGGTCTGGTTCACATAGACGCCGCCCGTGAGGTTCAGGGACAGCTGGGCGCACTCTTCGAGGCAGGTCTCCTCGACGGCGGCGGAGATCTCCTCCGAGGTGGTGTACGCCCCGACGGTCATGGCTCCCTTGTCGCGCACCGTACGGCGCAGCAGCTCCACGGCGTCCGTCGCCGAGTCGACCGCGACCGCGAAGGAGACCGGGCCGAAGCACTCGCTGAGGTAGGCCGCCTCGGCGTCCGGCTTGGCGCCGTCCAGCTTGACGATCACCGGGGTGCGGACCACGGCGTCCGGGAACTCGGGGTTGGTGACCTCCCGGGAGGGGAGGGCGACCTCGCCGAGGCCGGCGGCGGCTTCGAGCCTGGCCTTCACGTCGGGGTTGACCAGGGCGCCGAGGATGCCGTTGGCGCGGGCGTCGTCGCCGAGCAGGCCGCTCACCGAGGCCGCGAGGTCGGACACCACGTCGTCGTACGACTTCGTGCCCGCGTCCGTACGGATGCCGTCGCGCGGGATGAGGAGGTTCTGCGGGGTGGTGCACATCTGGCCGCTGTAGAGGGACAGGGAGAAGGCGAGGTTGGCCAGCATGCCCTTGTAGTTGTCTGTCGACTCGACGACGACGGTGTTGACCCCGGCCTTTTCCGTGTAGACCTGCGCCTGGCGGGCGTTGGCCTCCAGCCAGTCGCCGAAGGACGTCGAGCCCGTGTAGTCGATGATCTTGATCTCGGAACGGACGGCGAGGGTCTTGGCGATGCCCTCGTCGGGGCGCTCGGCGGCCAGGCAGACGAGGTTCGGGTCGAAGCCGGCCTCGGCGAGGACCTCGCGGGCGATCCGCACCGTCAGGGCGAGCGGCAGCACCGCGCGTGGGTGGGGCTTGACCAGGACGGGGTTGCCGGTGGCGAGCGAGGCGAACAGGCCGGGGTAGCCGTTCCACGTCGGGAAGGTGTTGCAGCCGATCAGGAGCGAGATGCCGCGTGCCACGGGAGTGAAGCGCTTGTTCAGTGCGAGCGGGTCGCGCTTGCCCTGGGGCTTGGTCCACTCGGCGGCGTCGGGGGTGCGGGCCTGCTCGGCATACGCATACGCGACCGCTTCCAGGCCGCGGTCCTGGGCGTGCGGGCCACCGGCCTGGAAGGCCATCATGAAGGCCTGGCCGCTGGTGTGCATGACCGCGTGCGCGAACTCGTGCGTACGGGCGCTGATCCGCGCCAGGATCTCCAGACAGACCACGGCACGCGTCTCCGCGCCCGCCTCGCGCCAGGCGCGCATTCCGGCGCGCATCGCGGGGAGCAGGGTGTCGATGTCCGGGTGGGGGTAGGTGATCCCCAATTCGGGGCCGTACGGAGAGACTTCGCCGCCGACCCAGTCGTCCGTGCCGGGCTGGTCGAGGTCGAAGCGGGCGCCCTGGAGGGCGTCGAAGGCGGCCTTGCCCTCGGGCAGGCTCAGACTGCCGCCCTCCCCGTACGCCTTGGGGTGCTCGGGGTGGGGGGACCAGTACGCGCGCGAGCGGATGGTCTCCAGCGCCTGGTCGAGCGTGGGCCGGTGCTTGGCGATCAGCTGGTGCGCGGTGAGTTCGGCGGCCATGACGGGACCAACTCCTCCTCGGGCAGCTCTGCGTCGAGCTGGCGAGCTGGGCAGGGACGGTGGGCAGGAACGCTCTGACAGAGCTAGAGTAACCGAACGATCGGTCGGGACAAGGGGCTCCGCGAAACCTGTGGACAACTTCTTCACGGCCACCCCCGAACCCTGTGGCCGGTGAGCCGTGCGGGAGGATCGCGAGCATGACAGCACTCGAGCTCAGCAGCGCCGTTGCCGTGGTCGGTACCGGAACCATGGGGCAGGGCATCGCCCAGGTCGCCCTGGTCGCGGGCCACCCCGTGCGGCTGTACGACGCCGTGCCGGACCGCGCGAAAGCGGCGGCCGAGGCGATCGGGGCCCGCATGGACCGGCTCGTCGAAAAAGGCCGGATCACGGCCGACGACCGTGCCGCCGCAGGCGCCCGGCTCACCCCGGCCGAGAGCCTCGCGGAGCTCGCCGACTGCGGTCTGGTCGTCGAGGCGGTCCTGGAGCAACTGGACGTCAAGCAGCGGCTCTTCCAGGAGCTCGAAGAGGTCGTCGCCGAGGACTGTCTGCTCGCCACCAACACCTCCTCCCTCTCCGTGACCGCCGTCGCGGGCCCGCTGCGCAGGCCCGGCCGCTTCGTCGGCCTGCACTTCTTCAACCCCGCGCCCCTGCTCCCGCTCGTCGAGGTCGTCAGCGGCTTCGCGACCGACGGGACGGCGGCCACGCGCGCGTACGAGACCGCGAAGGCCTGGGGCAAGACCCCGGTGCGCTGCGCGGACACCCCCGGCTTCATCGTCAACCGCGTCGCGCGGCCCTTCTACGCCGAGGCGCTGCGCCTGTACGAGGAGCGCGTCGCCGACCCCGCGACGATCGACGCCGTCCTGCGCGAGTGCGGCGGCTTCAAGATGGGGCCCTTCGAGCTCACGGACCTCATCGGCCAGGACGTCAACGAAGCCGTCACGCGCTCCGTGTGGGAGTCCTTCTTCCAGGACCCCAAGTTCACGCCCTCGCTCGCCCAGCGCCGCCTCGTCGAATCACGCCGCCTCGGGCGCAAGTCCGGCCAGGGCTGGTACGCGTACGGGGACGACGCCCCGCGCGCGGAGCCGCACACCGCGCCGGCCGAGAAGGCCCCGGCCTCCGTCACCGTCCACGGTGACCTCTTCCCGGCGGAGGCGCTGACCGAGCTGATCGACGGCGCCGGCATCCGGGTCGACCGCGGCGAGGGCGCCCCGGGCCACCCCGGCTTCCTGGAGCTTCCCGGTGGGACCCGGCTCGCCCCGGCCGACGGCACGGCCGCGGACGCCGCGGCGGAGCCCGCGATCCACTTCGACCTGGCGCTGGACTACCGCGCCGCGACCCGGATCGCGCTCGCCCCCTCGGGCAGGGTGGACGAACAGGGCCTCAAGGAGGCGATCGGCCTCTTCCAGGCGCTCGGCAAGAAGGTCAGCGTCATCGGGCACGCCCCGGGGATGATCGTGGCCCGCACGGTGTGGATGCTCGTCGACCTCGCCCTCGACGCCGTGGGCCGCGGGGTGGCGGACGCGGAGGACGTCGACACCGCCATGCGGCTGGGCGTCAACTACCCGCTGGGCCCGCTCGAATGGGGCCGCCGCCTCACCGCGTACCGCGTGGCCGAGGCGCTCGACGCCCTGCACGGCGAGTACCCCACCGGGCGTTACGCGCCCTCCCAGGCACTGCGGCGCCAGGCCGTGCGAGAGGAGTACTCATGACCACCGCCCGGCGGGACACGTACACCCCCGAGACGCTGCTGAACGTGGCCGTCCGGGTCTTCAACGAGCGCGGGTACGACGGCACGTCCATGGAGCACCTCTCCAAGGCCGCCGGCATCTCCAAGTCCTCGATCTACCACCACGTGACGGGCAAGGAGGAGCTGCTGCGCCGCGCGGTGAGCCGGGCGCTCGACGGGCTCTTCGGGATCCTCGCCGAGGAGCACGCGCGCGTGGGCAGCGCGGTGCGGCGCCTGGAGTACGTCACGCGGCGCACGGTGGAGGTCCTCGTCGCCGAACTGCCCTATGTGACGCTGCTGCTGAGGGTGCGCGGCAACACCGACACCGAGCGCTGGGCCATGGCGCGGCGCAGGGAGTTCGACCAGCAGGTGGCCGAGTTGTTCAAGGAGGCCGTCGCCGACGGCGATCTGCGCTCCGACGTCGAGCTGCGGCTTGCCACCCGGCTGCTCTTCGGGATGATCAACTCCATCGTGGAGTGGTACCGGCCGGAGAGCCGGGGGGCGGCCAACGGCGAGCAGATCGCCGACGCCGTCGTGCAGCTGGCCTTCGCGGGCCTGCGCGCCGACCGCTGAGAGCCGGGCCCGGGGCCGGGGTCAGCTCTCGGGCTCCATGTCGTCCTCCTCGAAGACCAGCAGCGTCCGTGTGCTGAGCACTTCGGGGATGGACTGGAGCCGCGTGAGCACCAGCTCCCGCAGGGCGCGGTTGTCCGGCGTGTGCACCAGGAGAAGTACGTCGAAGTCGCCGCTGACCAATGCGATGTGGGACGCACCCGGAAGTGCGCGCAGATGCTCGCGCACCGTACGCCAGGTGTTCTGGACGATCTTGAGCGTGATGTACGCGGATGCGCCCTGCCCGGCGCGCTCGTGGTTGATCCGCGCCCCGAAGCCCCGGATGACGCCGTCGTCGATGAGGCGGTTGATGCGCGCGTACGCGTTGGCCCGCGAGACATGCACCCGTTCGGCCACGGAACGTATCGACGCGCGGCCGTCCGTGTGCAGGATCTGCAGGATGTCGCGGTCGATGGCGTCCAGCGGCCGTGGATCCGCGGGCCGGGGGTCAGCGGGACGCGGATCCGGAAGGCGTGGCTCCGGGATCCGGGCCTCCGGCGGCCCGGGCTCGACGGCCCGGTACTCGGTGATCCGGGGCTCCGAGCGGTCGGCGTCCTGCCCGTCGGCCATTCGTTCAGATGCCATGTCCCCCCGCCTCCCTACCATGGACGTACTGCATCCATCCCAGGCTGTGCAGAACCGTTTGTCCACAGCCTGGAGGTGCCTGTAGCCAAAATGTGCCGGCGACCGAACAATCGGTAGGTGAGGCGCATCACGTTCGGCGCGCCTCTTTTCCGCTCCCACGAGGAGTCCGCTTCCCCCAGGAGGTGCCGTCATGACGGTCATGGAGCAGCGGGGCGCCTACCGGCCCAGCCCGCCTCCCGCTTGGCAGCCCAGGACCGACCCCGCGCCGCTGCTGCCGGACGCGGAGCCCTACCGCGTCCTCGGCACCGCGGCCGCCGAGAAGGCCGACCCGGGGCTGCTCCGCCGTCTGTACGCGGAGCTGGTGCGCGGACGCCGTTACAACACCCAGGCGACCGCCCTGACGAAGCAGGGCAGGCTCGCGGTCTACCCCTCGAGCACCGGGCAGGAGGCCTGCGAGATCGCGGCCGCGCTCGCCCTGGAGGAGCGGGACTGGCTCTTTCCCAGTTACCGGGACACCCTCGCCGTGGTCGCCCGCGGCCTCGACCCGGCGAGCGCCCTGACGCTGCTGCGCGGCGACTGGCACACCGGGTACGACCCGCACGAGTACCGCATAGCGCCGCTGAGCACCCCCCTCGCCACCCAGCTGCCGCACGCCGTGGGCCTCGCGCACGCCGCCCGGCTCAAGGGCGACGACGTGGTCGCGCTCGCCATGGTCGGCGACGGCGGCACCAGCGAGGGCGACTTCCACGAGGCACTGAACTTCGCCGCGGTGTGGCAGGCCCCCGTGGTCTTCCTCGTGCAGAACAACGGCTTCGCCATCTCGGTGCCGCTCGCCAAGCAGACCGCGGCGCCCTCCCTGGCCCACAAGGGCGTGGGGTACGGCATGCCGGGCCGCCTGGTGGACGGCAACGACGCGGTGGCCATGCATGAGGTGCTGAGCGAAGCGGTCTCCCGCGCGCGGGCGGGCGGCGGCCCGACCCTCGTCGAGGCCGTCACGTACCGCATGGAGGCCCACACGAACGCCGACGACGCCACGCGGTACCGCAGGGACACCGACGTGGACGCCTGGCGCGACCACGACCCGATCCTGCTCCTGGAGCGGGAGCTGACGGAGCGCGGACTCCTGGACGACGACATGAAGCGGCAGGCGGGCGACGCGGAGGCCATGGCCGCCGACCTCCGCGCCCGCATGAACCAGGACGCCGTCCTCGACCCCATGGACCTCTTCGCGCACGTGTACGCCGAGCAGACCTCCCAACTGCGGGAGCAGGCGGCGCAGTTGCGTGCCGAGCTTGAAGTGGCCGCCGAAGAGGCCGAGGAGGAAGCGCGATGACCACGGTCGCGGCGAAGCCGGCCACCAAACCGGCCACCATGGCGCAGGCGCTCGGACGCGCGCTGCGGGACTCCATGGCCGAGGACCCCTCCGTGCACGTCCTCGGAGAGGACGTCGGGGCGCTCGGCGGTGTCTTCCGGGTCACCGACGGGCTCGCCCAGGAGTTCGGCGAGGACCGCTGCACGGACACGCCGCTGGCCGAGGCGGGCATCCTCGGGACGGCCGTCGGCATGGCGATGTACGGGCTGCGGCCGGTCGTCGAGATGCAGTTCGACGCCTTCGCCTACCCCGCCTTCGAGCAGCTGATCTCCCACGTGGCGCGGATGCGGAACCGCACCCGGGGCGCGATGCCGCTGCCCATCACCGTGCGCGTGCCCTACGGCGGCGGCATCGGCGGCGTCGAGCACCACAGCGACTCCTCCGAGGCGTACTACATGGCGACGCCCGGCCTCCACGTCGTCACGCCGGCCACGGTCGCCGACGCCTACGGCCTGCTGCGCGCCTCCATCGCCTCCGACGACCCCGTCGTCTTCCTCGAGCCCAAGCGCCTGTACTGGTCGAAGGCCGACTGGAATCCGGACGCCCCGCAGGTCGTGGACCCGATAGGCAGCGCCGTGGTGCGGCGCACCGGCCGCAGCGCCACTCTCATCACGTACGGCCCGTCCGTGCCCGTCTGCCTGGAGGCGGCCGAGGCCGCCCGCGCCGAGGGCTGGGACCTGGAGGTCGTCGACCTGCGCTCGCTGGTGCCCTTCGACGACGAGACCGTCGCCGCGTCCGTACGGCGGACGGGACGGGCGGTCGTCGTGCACGAGTCGGGCGGCTTCGGCGGACCCGGCGGAGAGATCGCCGCTCGGGTCACGGAGCGGTGCTTCCACCACCTGGAGGCGCCGGTGCTGCGGGTCGCGGGATTCGACATCCCGTATCCGCCGCCGATGCTGGAGAAGCACCACCTGCCGGGCGTCGACCGGATCCTGGACGCCGTCGCGCGGCTCCAGTGGGAGGCGGAGAACTGATGGCCGAGGTCCTGGAATTCAAACTCCCCGACCTCGGAGAGGGGCTGACGGAGGCCGAGGTCGTCCGCTGGCTCGTCGAGGTCGGTGACGTCGTGGCCGTCGACCAGCCGGTCGTCGAGGTCGAGACGGCCAAGGCGATGGTCGAGGTGCCGTGCCCCTACGGGGGCGTGGTGACGGCCCGGTTCGGCGAGGAGGGCACCGAACTGCCGGTCGGCGCACCGCTGTTGACGGTCGCGGTGGGCTCCCGCGCCGATACCGGTCCCGAGGCTGTCCCCGAGACCGGCTCGGCGCAGGGGCCGATCGGGTCCCGGGCGCCCGAGGAGCCCGCCGAGCGGGCCCTGCAGACCGCCGCCGAGGAGTCCTCGGGGAACGTCCTCGTCGGGTACGGCACCGCGGCCGCCCCCGCGCGCCGCCGCAGGGTCAGGCCCGTGCGCCCCGCGCCGCAGGAGCCGGCCGCGCCGCCCGCGTCCCATGGCGCGCAGCAGGCTGCCGCGGCACCCGCGCGCGGGGACGGTCCCGTCCCGGTGATCTCCCCCCTCGTACGCAAACTGGCCCGGGAGAACGGCGTGGATCTGCGCGCTCTCGCGGGCTCCGGCCCGGAGGGGCTGATCACGCGGGCCGATGTCGAGTCCGCCATCGGGGCGGCCCCGACGGACGCCACCGCCCGGAGCGGGGCACCCGACCGGGCGGATGCCACCGACGCGCGGACGCGTGCGGTCGAGTACGTGGCGCGTGAGGACGACGAGCTGGTCCGGGCCGGACGGACCGACGCGCGCCACCAGGCGGACGCCGGCCGGGAACCGCGGAACGCCGGCCTCGTCACCCGCCACCCGCTGACCGGGATCCGGGGCCTGGTCGCGGACAAGATGTCCCGCAGCCGGCGCGAGATACCGGAGGCCACCTGCTGGGTCGACGCCGACGCGACCGAACTGCTCGCGGCCCGCAAGGCCATGAACGCCGCGACGACGGAGCGGGACGGCGCCCAGAAGGTGTCGCTGCTCGCCCTGCTCGCCCGCATCACCGTCGCGGCCCTGACCCGGTATCCGCTGCTCAACTCCTCCGTGGACATGGCGGCGCGTGAGGTGCGGCAGTACGCCGACATCCACCTCGGATTCGCCGCGCAGACCGACCGCGGCCTGGTCGTCCCCGTGGTGCGGCACACCCAGGCCCGTACGACCGAGTCGATCAACGCCGAGCTGATCCGGCTCACGGAGTCCGCGCGGGCGGGCTCGCTCACGCCGGGGGAGCTCACGGGCGGCACCTTCACCCTCAACAACTACGGGGTGTTCGGGGTCGACGGCTCCACGCCGATCATCAACCACCCCGAGGCGGCCATGCTCGGAGTGGGCCGGATCGTACCCAAGCCATGGGTGCACCAGGGCGAGTTGGCGGTGCGGCACGTGGTGCAGCTGTCGCTCACGTTCGACCACCGGGTGTGCGACGGCGGCACCGCCGGAGGCTTCCTGCGGTATGTGGCGGACTGCGTCGAGCAGCCTTCGGTGCTGCTCCGGACGGTGTGAGGGAACGAGCGGGCGGGGCTGTCCCCCCTCGGGGCTACCGGGTGACGTAAGTCCCTTGTCCATAGGGCCCTTCGCGGGGGTGGCAATGATCCTCCGTACACCCATACTCAGTGGGTGACCACGAACGAGGACGTGCCGCCCGGGCCCGTCGTGCCGTACGACGCCGTCGTGCTCGCCGGAGGCGGCGCCGCGCGGCTCGGCGGCGCGGACAAGCCGGGGGTGCGGGTCGGCGGCCGGGCCCTGATCGACCGGGTCCTCGCGGGCTGTTCCGGCGCGGGGACCACCGTCGTGGTGGCCGCGCCGAGGCCGACCGCGCGGCCCGTCGTGTGGGCGCGCGAGGAGCCCGCGGGCGGCGGGCCGTTGGCCGCGCTCGACGCCGGGCTGCGCCACACCGCGGCGGAACACGTCGTGGTGCTCTCGGCCGACCTGCCATTCCTGGGCGAGCGGACCGTACGCCGGCTCCTCGCCGCCCTGCGGGAGAGCGGCGGCGACGGGGCGGTGCTCACCGACCCCGACGGCCGTGACCAGCCACTTGTCGCCGCCTATCGACGGGCCTCGCTGCGCCGGGAGATCGACGCGCTCGGCACGACCGGCGGCCCCGGCGGGCCCGGGACGCTCACCGGGCTGCCGCTGCGGCGGCTCACCGCCCGTCTCGACCTCACCAGGATCGCCGACCCGGTCGCGGCTTTCGACTGCGACACCTGGGACGACATCGCCACTGCCAGGGCGCGGATCAGGGAGCATGGGAACGTGTTGGACGAATGGATTTCCGCAGTCAAGGACGAGCTGGGCATCGAACTCGATGTCGACACCGCCGGCCTCCTCGACCTCGCCCGCGATGCCGCGCACGGTGTGGCCAGGCCGGCGGCACCGCTGACCACGTTCCTCGTCGGGTACGCGGCGGCGCAGGCCGCCGCGCGGGGCGGAACGGCCGACGGCGCGGAGGCGGTGGCCGAGGCCACCCGCAAGGCCGCGGCGCTCGCCGCCCGCTGGGCGGACGAGGACCAGCCGGACGCGAAACCGGCCACCAGCCCCGGCGCCCGACCGGACGCCCCGTGACCGGGCAACCCGTGCCGGACGCCGAACTCGACGAGGCACTCGCTCTGGTGAACGGTGACCGGGACGGGCGGGGCAGCCGGGACAGCCGGGGCAGCCGGGACGGGCGAGACGGGCAGGTCAGCCGGGACAGCCCAGGTGGGCGGGACGGATGTGACGCCCGAGAAGGCCGCCCCGGAGGCGACCACTACGCCGCCGCCCCAAGCTCAGGCCCCAGCCCCAACCCCAGCCCCAACCCCAGCCCCGGCCCCAGCCCCGGTCCCGGCACCCCCTCCGCCCCCGTACCACCGCCCACGCCGCCTACTCCGCCCGCCCGGCCAGGCACGGCGGCCGGCACCGGGAACGCGGCGGCTCCCGAGGACGACACCCACCCCGACATCACCCCCTGGCCCACCGCCCGCGCCCGCGCCGAGCGGGCCGCCCCCGGTCCTGCGGCCGAGCCCGTCCCGACCCCCCTGGGCCAGACCCTCGGCATGATCCTGGCCGCGCCCCTGGCGGCCCTCACGGATCTGCCGTCCTTCGACACCTCCGCGATGGACGGCTGGGCCGTGGCGGGCCCCGGCCCCTGGGACGTACGGGCCGACGGGATCCTCGCCGGGGACGGCTCCCCGGAGGCGCTCAGTGACGGGGAGGCGGTGCGCATCGCGACGGGCGCCCGTATCCCGCCGGACGCCACCGCCGTGCTGCGCAGCGAGCACGGCACCCTCGACGACAAGGGCAGGCTGCACGCTCGGCGCGAAGTGATCACCGGACAGGACATCCGGCCGCGCGGCCAGGAGTGCCGCTCCGGCGACCACCTCCTGCCCGCCGGGTCCCTGGTGACCCCCGCCGTGCTGGGGCTGGCCGCGGCCGCCGGGTACGACACGCTGGCCGTGATCCGCAGGCCCCGCGCCGAAGTCCTCGTCCTCGGCGACGAGTTGCTGACGGAGGGGCTGCCCCGCGAGGGCCTCATCCGGGACGCGCTCGGCCCGATGCTGCCGCCCTGGCTGCACGCGCTGGGCGCCGACGTGACGGCGGTCCGGCGCCTCGGTGACGACGCCGAAGCACTCCACCGGGCGATCAGCGGTTCGGACGCCGACCTGATCGTCACGACGGGCGGCACCGCGTCCGGCCCCGTCGACCACGTCCATCCGACCCTGGCCAGGGTGGGTGCCGAACTGCTCGTGGACGGTGTCGCCGTACGGCCCGGGCACCCCATGCTGCTGGCCCGCATCCGGCCCGGACAGCACCTCGTCGGACTGCCGGGCAACCCGCTCGCCGCCGTCTCCGGGCTGCTGACACTGGCCGAGCCGCTGCTGCGCAGGGTCTCCGGGCGCCCGTCCGGATGCGGCGGCCCTTCGACGTACACCGCTCCGCTGCGTGACGCGGTCCACGGGCACCCGCACGACACCCGGCTCGTTCCGGTGACCCTGCGCGCCGACCGGGCCGTGCCGTTGCGCTTCAATGGCCCGGCGATGCTGCGCGGTGTCGCGGCGGCCGACGGGCTCGCGGTCGTGCCGCCCGGTGGGGCGAGGGAGGGGCAGGAAGTGGAGGTCCTCGACCTGCCGTGGGCGGTCCCGGACGTGGGCACCGGCACGGGGCTGGGGTCGTACGGCGAGGAGTGTTTCACGTGAAACTTCCCGGGCACGACGCGATGGCGCGCCACCCCGAAGAACAGCACGCGACCCACCGGATCGAACTGCCCCGACGCAAGGTCGAACGGCCGCTGCGGCAGGTCACCCGCCGTCTCGCGATGGCCCTGCTGGTCCTCGCCCTGACGACGTTCATAGTCTGGCTCGACCGCGACGGGTACCACGACAACTCGGACACCCGCGTCGACTTCCTCGACGCCGCGTACTACGCGACGGTCACGCTCTCCACCACGGGTTACGGCGACATCGTCCCGTACAGCGACAGCGCCAGGCTCACCAACATCCTCCTGATCACGCCGCTGCGCGTGCTCTTCCTGATCATCCTGGTCGGCACGACCCTCGAAGTGCTCACGGAACGGACGCGCGAGGAATGGCGTCTGTCCCGCTGGAGGTCCAACTTGCGTGAACACACTGTTGTCGTCGGATTCGGCACCAAGGGCCGTTCGGCGATCCAGACCGTCTGCGCGACCGGCCTGAAGCCGGAGCAGATCGTCGTGGTCGATCCCAGCGCCAAGGTCATCGACGCGGCGACCGCGGAGGGGTTCGCGGGCGTCATCGGCGACGCGACGCGCAGCGATGTGCTGCTCCGGGCCGAGGTGCAGCGGGCCCGGCAGATCATCATCGCGACGCAGCGCGACGACACGGCGGTCCTGGTGACCCTGACCGCACGGCAGTTGAACCGCGGGGCGAAGATCGTCGCCGCGGTGCGCGAGGAGGAGAACGCGCCGCTGCTCCGGCAGTCCGGCGCCGACGCCGTCATCACCAGCGCCAGCGCGGCGGGCCGGCTGCTCGGTCTCTCCGTGCTCAGCCCGAGCGCGGGCATGGTCATGGAGGACCTGATCCAGCAGGGCAGCGGCCTCGACATCGTCGAACGGCCGGTGATAAAGGCCGAGGTGGGGCTGGGTGCGCGCGAGACGGAGGACCTGGTCGTGAGTGTCGTACGCGGGCATCGGGTGCTCGGCTA
This sequence comes from Streptomyces sp. NPDC037013, assembly GCF_055607265.1. NCBI lineage: Bacteria > Bacillati > Actinomycetota > Actinomycetes > Kitasatosporales > Streptomycetaceae > Streptomyces > Streptomyces sp. NPDC037013. The sequence goes on from NZ_JBVJRV010000006.1 coordinate 314,487, forward strand.
CGACGACCCGGCCGTGGGGAAGCTCCAGCTGACGGACCGGCTGATCACGATCATCCGGGCGTCACCGGGGACGTCCGTGGCACCGGACCTGAGGCCGTTGCCGCCCAACTGAGACAGGGTCCGCAGGGGGCTGTCGGGGGCCGGCCCAGGCGGGGCGACGCCCACGGGCTGCCCGCCCCAAGACCCCGTACCGGGCAGCCGTACCGCGCGGCCGTGCCCGGCCCGGTGCCAAGCCCGGTGCCCGGCCGTGTCCCGTGGGGACAGGTGCGGGCCGGATGACGCGAGTAGCCTCGCGAGCATGTATGCGATCACGATCCCCGAACCCGGCGGCCCCGAAGCGCTCGTATGGGCCGAGGTCCCCGATCCCGTGCCCGGCGAGGGCGAGGTGCTCGTCGAGGTGGTGGCAAGCGCCGTGAACCGCGCCGATCTGCTGCAGCGCCAGGGCTTCTACAACCCGCCGCCCGGCGCATCCCCCTACCCCGGCCTCGAGTGCTCGGGCAGGATCACCGCGCTCGGCCCCGGCGTCTCCGGCTGGGCGGTCGGGGACGAGGTCTGCGCGCTGCTCTCCGGCGGCGGCTACGCGGAGCAGGTCGTCGTGCCGGCGGGCCAGCTGCTGCCCGTGCCCGAGGGCGTCGACCTCGTCACGGCGGCCGCGCTGCCCGAGGTGACCTCGACCGTGTGGTCGAACGTGTTCATGATTTCTCACCTCCGTCCCGGCGAGACACTGCTCGCGCACGGCGGTTCGAGCGGCATCGGCACCATGGCGATCCAGCTCGCCAAGGCGGTCGGCGCGAAGGTCGCCGTCACGGCGGGCAGCAAGGAGAAGCTGGCGTTCTGCGGGGAGCTGGGGGCGGACGTCCTCATCAACTACCGCGAGCAGGACTTCGTCGAGGAGATCGGGCGCGCCACGGACGGGGCGGGCGCGGACGTCATCCTCGACAACATGGGCGCGAAGTACCTGGACCGGAACATCAAGGCCCTCGCGGTCAACGGCCGCCTCGCCATCATCGGCATGCAGGGCGGCGCCAAGGGCGAGCTGAACATCGGCGCGCTGCTCACCAAGCGGGCGGCCGTCACCGCCACCTCGCTGCGCGGCCGCCCCGCCGCCGAGAAGGCCTCGATCGTCGCGGCCGTACGGGAGCACGTATGGCCGCTGATCGGCGGGGGACACGTACGGCCCATCGTGGACCGGACGGTGCCGATGCGCGACGCCGCGACGGCCCACCGCGTCCTGGAGGAGAGCAGCCACATCGGGAAGGTGCTCCTGACGCGGGACGACGCCCCGGCGTAACCCGCACGCCCCCGCGCCCCGGGCCCCGCACCCCGTTCCCGACCCTCGCCCGACCCCCCTCCCCCCACCGCCACCAAGATGCCGGATACCTCCCGTCATGTGAGGCTGGTCACCGGCGTGGCGAGCCTTCTTGGTCTTGGTGTCCGGTAGCGGGAGGGGGTCGGCGCGGTGGACGTTTCCCGGGTGGCGGGACGGCGCCTGCTCCTCGTGGCGGGTGTGCTGCTCGCGGTCCTCGCGGCGGTGGCGCCCGGCCTCGTCTCGTACGCGGCGGCCGGTCCCCCGCCGGGCCGCGCGGTCACCACCGTCGACGAGACCTCCCGCGCGGGCAGCCGTGCGGGTGAAGGCCGAGAGCGGCCCGGCCGGGCCCAGCCGCCCCTCCCCGAGCCGCCCGAGCTGCCCGTACTCCCGGCGCTGCCCGCCCGGCCCGCCCTGCCCGAGGCCCCGGAGCCGACGACGCCCCACCGGCCCCCGGACCCGCCCGAGCGGGCCCCCGCCGCGCACCGGGACACCGCGCACCGGGACACCGCGTTCCGGCCCACGGACGGGACCCCGGCCGGGCGTGTCCTGCCCACCCCGCGCGTCCTGCCCCTCGGTGCCGGCCTGGTCCTCATCGGCCTCGGTCTGGGTTTTCTCGGGCTGCGGTTGCGCCGCGCCTGAGGGTGGATCAGTCGCGTACGGGGGCACCACCGATGTGTGATGGACGCGTGCGAGAGAATGGCGGCATGGAGATGCCGAGGAACGAACGGTCGCCGGAGAGCCCCCATGTCCTGGTCGTGGGCCAGGACGGAATGGCTCTCGGTGGCGGCGGAGACGACGAATCCCGCGAGGTTCCGGTGACGGAGATGGTCGAACAGCCGGCCAAGGTCATGCGCATCGGCAGCATGATCAAGCAGCTCCTGGAGGAGGTGCGGGCGGCTCCTCTCGACGAGGCGAGCCGGGTGCGCCTGAAGGAGATCCACGCGAGCTCCGTCAAGGAGCTCGAGGACGGGCTCGCTCCCGAGCTCGTCGAGGAGCTGGAGCGGCTCTCCCTCCCCTTCACGGAGGAGGCGACGCCCAGCGACGCGGAACTGCGCATCGCGCAGGCCCAGTTGGTCGGCTGGCTCGAAGGTCTCTTCCACGGGATCCAGACGACTCTGTTCGCGCAGCAGATGGCGGCGCGGGCCCAGCTGGAGCAGATGCGGCGGGCGCTGCCGCCCGGCGCGGCGGGCGGCGAGGAGGAAGACGGCGGCGGCCTGGCCGGCCGCACGGGAGGCCCTTACCTCTAGTCCTCACCCCTGGACGCCGAGAGGCGCGGTACGCACACCGCGTACCGCGCCTCTCGCGTAAGCCCGCGGCCCCGCGCCGCCGGGGCCAGCGCCGTCAGGCCGGGTTGCCCGTGGAGATGTCGAACTGGATCTCCAGGTGCTTCGGGTCGACCTCCGTGCCCTCCTTGGGGGACTGCCGCATGACGGTGTCCTCCCCGTAGGCGTTCTCGTCGACCTTGCGCTTGTCGTAGCCCCAGCCGGCTGCCTGGAGGCAGGACAGGACCGACTTCCAGTCGCGGAAGGTGAAGTCCGGGACCTTGATCTTGTTCTCGTCGTTGTAACCCTCTTCGGGTTCCGTGCACTTCTCGGTCTCGATCGTCATGTTGTGATTCGGACCCTTGTGCCCGGCGACCGGCTGCTTCGACTTGTCGCCGCCCGCCTCCTTGCCGTCGTCGCCGCTGAGGGAGACCGCGGCGACCAGGCCGCCGATGGCGAGCAGCGCGACGACGATCGAGCCGACGATCATCGGCATGTTCCGCCGCTTGCCCCCGCCCGGGCCGCCCGGGGAGGCCGTCGTGGCGGGCTGCGGCGAGAGGTTGTACGGCGGCGGGGTGTGCGCCCCTTGCTGCGGCGCGTACGCGTTGGTGGGCGCCGGGGTCTGGTATCCGGCCTGCGGGTAGCCGTAGCCCGGGGTGGGCGCGGGCGTGGGGGCCGGGGTGCCGGGGCCGTACGGACCCGGCTGGTACGGGGTCTGGACGTGCCCGCTCTGCGGCATCGACGTGTCGACCGGCGGGAAGACCGCGGAGCCGACGCCGGCGCCGCTGGGGGCCTGCGTGCCCGGCACGATGCTGGGGGCCGCCGCCTGGAGGGACTGGGCGACGCGCAGGCACTCGTCGCGCATGGCCTCGGCGGTCGGGAAACGCTCGTTCGGGTTCTTCTTGAGCGCGCGGGCGACGATCGCGTCGACGGCCGGCGGCAGCGAACGGTTGATCGAGGAGGGGGCGACCGGCTCCTCCTGGACGTGCGCGTACGCGATGGCGAGCGGCGAGTCCGCCTCGAACGGCAGCCGGCCGGTGACCAGCTGGAAGAGCATGATGCCGACGGAGTAGAGGTCCGAGCGCGCGTCGACGCCGCGGCCGAGGGCCTGCTCCGGGGAGAGGTACTGCGGGGTGCCGACCACCATGCCGGTCTGGGTCATGGAGGTGACGCCGGACTGCATGGCGCGGGCGATGCCGAAGTCCATGACCTTGACGACGTTGCGCTTGGTCATCATGACGTTGCCGGGCTTGATGTCGCGGTGGACAAGGCCCATCTCGTGGCTGATCTCCAGGGCCGCGAGGACATCGGCGGTGATCTTCAGCGCCTGGTCGGTCGGCATCGCGCCGAACTGCGTGACGGAGACGTCGAGCACGGAGCCGAGCGGCTTGCCCTCGACGTACTCCATGACGATGTACGGCATCGTCGTGCCGTCCAGCTCGTCCTCGCCGGTGTCGAAGACCGACACGATGTTCGTGTGCGTGAGCTTCGCCACCGACTGGGCCTCGCGGCGGAAGCGCTCGCGGAAGGACTGTTCGCGGCCGAGTTCGGTGTGGAGCGTCTTGATGGCGACCTGGCGGTCGAGCACGGTGTCGTAGGCGAGGTGCACCGACGCCATGCCGCCCTCGCCGAGCAGATCACGCAGTTGGTAGCGGCCACCGGCCAGCGAACGCCCCGCGTACCGCCCCTGTGCGCCGTCCTGGCTGCTCATCTCGTGCGTCCCCCATCGGCGCGGCTGCCGGACGGCTCCGCGGCTGGTGATCGATGTACCGCTTATTCCAGGCCAAGTCTGCCCGAGGACGATGACGCGTCAAGCTCGGTGCCCGTTCCGTGACCGTACGCGCAAGAAGCGTCTCGGAAGCGTTACAAGTTTGCGCACGGGACCCCGTGGCGGCTTTGATGACCGGTCCACCTCGAACCGGCGGGTGGCGTGAAGGCTGTAGCGTGGCCCGACGGAGTACCCCGTACCGCGACGTACTCAGTACCAAGTACCACGACCAGAAACGACGGCGAGGACTGATGGCACAGACGCAGCGCGCTCAGGGCCCGTCCGACCCCGAGGCGTCTGGCGGCGGAATGTCGGACGCGCCTGAATTGTGGGGGAACGGCGGGCTCGTCGGCGACGGCCGGTACCGGCTGACCCACAGACTCGGCAGGGGCGGCATGGCCGAGGTGTTCGCCGCCGAGGACGTACGTCTCGGCCGCACCGTCGCGGTCAAGCTGCTCCGCTCCGACCTCGCCGAGGACCCGGTCTCCAAGGCCCGTTTCACGCGCGAGGCACAGTCCGTGGCGGGGCTGAACCACCACGCCGTGGTCGCGGTGTACGACTCCGGTGAAGACGTCGTCGGGCCGAACGTCGTCCCCTACATCGTCATGGAGATCGTCGAGGGCCGGACCATCCGCGATCTGCTGCTCAACGCGGAGGCGCCCGGTCCCGAGCAGGCCCTGATCATCGTCTCCGGTGTGCTGGAGGCCCTGGCCTATTCGCACCAGCACGGCATCGTGCACCGGGACATCAAGCCCGCGAACGTGATCATCACCAACACCGGCGCGGTGAAGGTGATGGACTTCGGCATCGCGCGCGCCCTGCACGGCGCGCAGTCGACGATGACCCAGACCGGCATGGTCATGGGCACGCCCCAGTACCTCTCGCCGGAGCAGGCGCTCGGCAAGGCCGTCGACCACCGCTCCGACCTGTACGCGACCGGCTGTCTCCTCTACGAACTGCTCGCGCTGCGGCCCCCGTTCACCGGTGAGACGCCGCTCTCGGTGGTCTACCAGCACGTCCAGGACCAGGCCGTGCCGCCCTCCGAGGTCTCGGACGCGGCCCCGCCGGAGCTGGACGGCCTCGTCATGCGCTCCCTCGCCAAGGACCCGGACGACCGGTTCCAGACGGCCGAGGAGATGCGCGGCCTCGTCCAGTACGGGCTGCAGATGCTGCACGAGCAGGGCAGCCACACGGGGACCTGGAACACCGGACCCGTGGAGGCGCACGAGGGCGGCAGCACCCCGGCCATGGGCGTCGCCGGCACCGCCGCGATGGCGCACCCGGACTCCGGGACCGCGCAGATCCCGAGCCCCATGCTGCGTCCGCCGGGCGACGACGGCGGCTTCGAGGGCGGTCACCAGGGCGGCAAGTCCGGCCGTGGCCGGATGTGGATCTTCGCCGTGCTCGCGATCATCGCGATCGCGGTGGGCGTCGCCTTCGCGCTGACCGCGAGCGACAAGAAGGACCACAAGGACCCGCCGAAGACTCCCGCGACGAAGCACTCGCAGCCCAAGGAGCCGAGCAAGAGCGCGGACGACGAGACGACGGACGAGGAGACGGACCCCGGCACGGACCCCGGCGGCCAGACGGACTACGACCCGCCGACCAACCAGCCGACGGGACCGACCGGGCCGACGAACAACCCGACCCAGCCGACGAAGGACCCGACGCAGCCCACCCAGGACCCGACGACTCCCACCGGGGACCCGACGGAGCCGACCAACGAGCCGACGGCGCCCACGGGCGACCCGACGGATCCGGGCGAGGACGACGGCGGCGGCGGCAACGGCGGCGGCGAGGGCGGCGAGGGGCTCTGACCCCGCCGTCCCGGGGGCACGGCACCCCGCCGTCCGGGGCACCTGGCGGAGCTACCGCACCTGCTGGAGCAGGCGGTCGTGGCCCCCTCGCAGGGTGTGGACCGTGCTGAACTGCGGCTCTATGCGCAGGTAGACCGGGTCGAAGAGGTCGCCGTCCGCGAAGTGCGGGCCGGGACCGAAGAGTTCGAGCTGCGCGTTGGTCGGTTCGATCCGGTCGCAGAGACCGACGAACTGGACGGTCCACTGGACGTCGCGCGCGCCGGTGACGTCGAGGTTGTCGGCGCCGTACGCGACGACGCCGCCGACACAGGCCCGGTGGTAGCCGTAGCCCTTGTGCATGCGCAGCAGGATCTTTCCGTCCACCACGATGTGACGGGCGGCCGCGAGGAAGGGCAGCGCGCGCATGCTGGTCGCCACCCGGCCGTAGTCGGTGCGGCTGAGCAGTTCGAAGGCGAGCTGTTCGTCGGTGGGCATGGGACCACCATGGTTCACGGACAGGGTGTCGGAAAAGGGGATCACGCCCCCACCAAGTGAGGACGTAAGTCCCTGAACCGCGTGCTGCCCCGCCTCGTCAGCGACCCGCCGGGCCCGTGAGGCCCGTCAGTGCCCGGTCGGCCTCGTCAGTGCTTCTCGGCCTGCATGCGCGCCACGTACGCGGCCGCCTGCGAGCGCCGCTCCATGCCGAGCTTGGAGAGCAGGCTGGAGACGTAGTTCTTGATCGTCTTCTCGGCCAGGTGCAGCCGCTCGCCGATCACGCGGTTGGTGAGACCCTCGCCGATCAGGTCGAGGATCTTCCGCTCCTGCTCGGTGAGGTTGGCGAGACGGTCGTCGCCCTTGGCGTTGTTGCCGTCCCGCAGCCGCTCCAGGACCCGGGCCGTGGCCACGGGGTCGAGCAGGGACTTGCCGGCCGCCACGTCCCGTACGGCGGTCAGGAGCTCATTGCCCCGGATGGCCTTCAGGACGTAACCGGAGGCGCCGGCCATGATCGCGTCGAAGAGGGCCTCGTCGTCGGCGAACGAGGTGAGCATCAGGCACTTGATGTCCTCGTTCTGCGAACGGATCTCGCGGCACACCTCGACCCCGCTGCCGTCCGGCAGGCGCACGTCGAGCACGGCCACGTCCGGCCGGGTCGCGGGGATCCTGACCAGGGCGTCCGCCGCGGTTCCCGCCTCGCCGACGACCTCGATGTCGGCTTCCACGGACAGCAGCTCATGGACTCCCCGCCGGACCACTTCATGATCGTCCAGGAGAAATACCGTAATTTTTCCGTCTTCGCGCACGGAGCCAGTCTCACACATGATCTCTTTCCGTGCCCGGGCGGAACCCTTCCCGTCGCCGGGGTGGCCGGGATAACGTGCCGGTGTTCCGGCCCCCTGCCAGGCTGTGATCAGTGCTGTGACCAGCAAGTGTTCCCGACTTTCTCGATTTACTCGGATTTCCGAGCAGTCCCGCGAGGGGCCGTTTACTTGGAAATCCAAGCAAATTCGCAGGTCAGATGGGGTTTCACAGAATTGGGAAGCACTGGGTAACGTGCTTTGTGCAGGGCGCTCGCCGGGGCACCTGTCACGCCTGTTCCCGGCCGAGCCGCACCCACCCCGTGCGCGGGCACGGACCAGGCGAGCCGCTCCCCCGAGCTCTCAAAGAGCAGGGGGGAACCCCAGCCATCCCGGTAACCCCGGGGGGCCGGACCGACGGAGGAGCACACGTGACCGTGGAGAGCACCGCCGCGCGCAAACCGCGCCGCAGCAGTACGGGCGGCGGCAAGCGCACGAGCGCCAAAAAGGCCGCCCCGCAGAAAAGCACGGAGCCCGAACTCGTACAGCTCCTGACCCCCGAGGGCAAGCGGGTCAGGAACGCGGAGAACGCGGTGTACGAGGGGTACGTCGCCGACATCACCGCCGAGGAGCTGCGCGGGCTCTACCGCGACATGGTCCTCACCCGCCGCTTCGACGCCGAAGCCACCTCCCTGCAGCGCCAGGGCGAACTGGGCCTGTGGGCGTCGCTGCTCGGCCAGGAGGCGGCCCAGATCGGCTCCGGGCGGGCCACCCGCGACGACGACTACGTGTTCCCCACGTACCGCGAGCACGGCGTCGCCTGGTGCCGCGGCGTCGACCCGACGAACCTGCTCGGCATGTTCCGCGGCGTGAACAACGGCGGCTGGGACCCGAACAGCAACAACTTCCACCTGTACACGATCGTCATCGGCTCGCAGACGCTGCACGCCACCGGTTACGCCATGGGCGTCGCCAAGGACGGTGCCGACTCGGCCGTGATCGCGTACTTCGGGGACGGCGCGTCCAGCCAGGGCGACGTGGCCGAGGCGTTCACGTTCTCCGCGGTCTACAACTCCCCGGTCGTGTTCTTCTGCCAGAACAACCAGTGGGCGATCTCCGAGCCCACCGAGAAGCAGACCCGCGTGCCGCTCTACCAGCGCGCGCAGGGCTTCGGCTTCCCCGGTGTCCGCGTCGACGGCAACGACGTGCTCGCCGTCCTCGCCGTCACCAAGTGGGCGCTCGAGCGGGCCCGCGCGGGTGAAGGCCCGGCGCTGATCGAGGCGTTCACGTACCGCATGGGCGCGCACACCACCTCCGACGACCCCACCAAGTACCGCAGGGACGAGGAGCGGGAGGCCTGGGAGGCCAAGGACCCGATCCTGCGCCTGCGGGCGTACCTGGAGTCCGAGGGTCACGCGGATGAGGGATTTTTCGCGGAACTCGACGACGAGAGCGAAGCGTTGGGCAAGCGAGTGCGAGAGGTGGTGCGGGCGATGCCGGATCCGGACCTGATGGCGATCTTCGAGAATGTCTACGCGGACGGGCACGCGCTCGTCGACGAGGAGCGCGCCCAGTTCGCCGCCTACCAGGCGTCGTTCGCGGACGCCCCCGCGAGCGGGGAGGGCAAGTGACCATGGCCGTCCAGAAGCTTCCCATCGCCAAGGCGATCAACGAATCGCTGCGCACCGCGCTGGAGAACGACCCCAAGGTCCTCGTCATGGGTGAGGACGTCGGCAAGCTCGGCGGCGTCTTCCGCGTGACGGACGGACTGCAGAAGGACTTCGGCGAAGAGCGGATCATCGACACCCCGCTCGCCGAGTCCGGCATCGTCGGCACCGCCATCGGCCTCGCCCTGCGGGGGTACCGCCCGGTGGTGGAGATCCAGTTCGACGGTTTCGTCTTCCCCGCGTACGACCAGATCGTCACGCAGCTCGCCAAGATGCACGCCCGCGCGCTCGGCAAGGTCAAGATGCCGGTCGTCATCCGCATTCCGTACGGCGGCGGCATCGGCGCCGTCGAGCACCACAGCGAGTCGCCCGAGACGCTCTTCGCGCACGTGGCGGGCCTGAAGGTGGTCTCCCCCTCGAACTCGTCCGACGCCTACTGGATGATGCAGCAGGCCATCCAGAGCGACGACCCGGTGATCTTCTTCGAGCCGAAGCGGCGCTACTGGGACAAGGGCGAGGTCGACAAGGACGCCATCCCCGGCCCCCTGCACAAGGCCGTCGTGGCCCGCGAGGGCGACGACCTCACCCTCGTCGCGTACGGCCCGATGGTGAAGGTCTGCCTGGAGGCGGCCGCGGCCGCCGAGGAGGAGCGCAAGTCCCTGGAGGTCCTGGACCTGCGCTCGATGTCGCCGATCGACTTCGACTCGGTGCAGTCCTCGGTCGAGAAGACGGGCCGGCTCGTCGTGGTCCACGAGGCCCCGGTCTTCCTGGGCACGGGCGCGGAGATCGCGGCGCGCATCACCGAGCGCTGCTTCTACCACCTGGAGGCGCCCGTGCTGCGGGTCGGCGGCTATCACGCGCCGTACCCGCCGGCGCGCCTGGAGGAGGAGTACCTGCCGGGCCTTGACCGGGTGCTCGACACCGTCGACCGCTCGCTTGCGTACTGAGGAGAAGGGCGTGACGACGATGACTGACACTGCTCTCGCCGAGTTCAAGATGCCCGACGTGGGCGAGGGACTCACCGAGGCGGAGATCCTCAAGTGGTACGTACAGCCCGGTGACGAGGTCACCGACGGCCAGGTGGTGTGCGAGGTCGAGACGGCCAAGGCCGCCGTCGAGCTGCCCATCCCGTTCAACGGCGTGGTGCGCGAGCTGCGCTTCCCCGAGGGCACCACGGTCGACGTCGGCCAGGTGATCATCGCGGTCGACGTGTCGGGCGGGGCGGGTGTCCCGACGGCGCCCGAGCAGGTGACCGCGCCCGAGCCGCCGCCGGCCCAGGAGACGGTGCCGGGCCCCGAGGCCGAGGCCGCTCCGGAGGGCCGCACGCCCGTGCTCGTCGGGTACGGGGTCGCCGAGGCCTCCACCAAGCGACGGGCCCGCAAGACCGCCGCGCCCCAGGCCCCCGCCGCCGAACCGGCACCGGCCGTCCCGGCACCGCAGCCCCCGTCCCTGAACGGGCACAACGGCGCCCGGCCGCTCGCCAAGCCGCCGGTCCGCAAGCTCGCCAAGGACCTCGGCGTGGACCTCGCGACCATCACGCCGTCCGGCCCCGACGGGATCATCACCCGCGAGGACGTGCACGCGGCGGTGGCCCCGCCCGCCGTGCCCGCGACCGCCCCGCAGCCGGTGGAGGAGCCCGTCCGGGCCCCCGCCGCCCCCGTGGCCGGCACGGACGCCCGCGAGACCCGCATCCCGGTCAAGGGCGTCCGCAAGGCCACCGCGCAGGCGATGGTCGACTCGGCGTTCACGGCGCCGCACGTCACGGAGTTCGTGACGATCGACGTCACGCGGACGATGAAGCTGGTCGAGGAGCTCAAGCAGGACAAGGCGTTCGAGGGGCTGCGGGTCAACCCGCTGCTGCTCATCTCCAAGGCCCTGCTCGTGGCGATCAAGCGGAATCCGGCCGTCAACGCCACCTGGGACGAGGCGAACCAGGAGATCGTCCAGAAGCACTACGTGAACCTGGGCATCGCCGCGGCCACCCCGCGCGGCCTGATCGTGCCGAACATCAAGGACGCCCACGCCAAGACCCTGCCCGAACTGGCCGAGTCGCTCGGCGAGTTGGTCTCCACGGCCCGCTCGGGCAAGACCTCGCCCGGCGCCATGCAGGGCGGCACGGTCACGATCACGAACGTCGGCGTCTTCGGCGTCGACACGGGCACGCCGATCATCAATCCCGGCGAGTCCGCGATCCTCGCGGTCGGCGCGATCAAGCTCCAGCCGTGGGTCCACAAGGGCAAGGTGAAGCCCCGTCAGGTGACGACCCTCGCGCTCTCCTTCGACCACCGTCTGGTGGACGGGGAGCTCGGCTCGAAGGTGCTCGCCGACGTGGCGGCCATCCTGGAGCAGCCGAAGCGGCTCATGACCTGGGCGTAGGCACCAGGACGAAAAGAGGGGCCCCGCCGGCGACATCGCGGCGGGGCCCTTCTCGTACTGCTCGTACCGACCGGGTCGTCACGCCACCTTGAAGCCGTAGTCAAGGACCTTCTTGGCGTCCTTGGTGCGGTTGTTCAGGGAGGACGAGGTCAGGACCGTCCCGATGACCGTCTTGCCGTTGCGCGTGGCAGCGAAGACGAGGCAGTACTTCGCCTCGGGGCCGGAGCCCGTCTTCACGCCGATGGCGCCGCGGTAGGAGCCGAGGAGGCCGTTCGTGTTCGTCCACGCCATGGTGCGGTAGCCACCGGACCTGGTGGTGACCTTCTGCTTCGTCGACTTCGTCTTCACGACCGTGCGGAACGTGGAGTACTTCATCGCGCTGCTTGCGAGCTTGGTCAGGTCGCGCGGCGTCGAGTAGTTGGCGCCGTGGCCGATGCCGTCGAACGAGTCGAAGTGCGTGTTCCGCAGACCGAGGGTCCTGGCGGTCGAGTTCATCTGGCCGATGAAGTTCTTCACGCGCTTGGCGCGGGTCGAGCCCTTGCCGAACTTGTCCGCGAGCGCGTACGCCGCGTCGCAGCCGGACGGCAGCATCAGCCCGTACAGGAGCTGGCGGACGGTGACCTTGTCGCTGACGATGAGCCGGGCCGACGAGGCGTAGTTGTTCCTGACGATGTAGTCGCTGTAGGCCTTGTCGATCTTGACCTTGGAATTGAGGTTGAGGTTCCGCTGGCCGAGCACCACGCGTGCGGTCATGATCTTCGTGGTGGAGCCGGTGGAACGGCGGGTGTCGGCGGACTTGGTGTAAAGGGTCTTCCCCGTCGCGTTGTTCATCGCAAAGCCGCCCTTGGCGACGATGGACGGCTTGGGGGGTGCGGCCGCGTGGGCCGGGGTGGTGAGGGCGCCGCCGGCCAGCATCGCGCTCGCGGTGACGAGAACGGCCGATACGCGACGTACGCCCTGAATGCCGGTATTCAAGTTCAATGCTCCAAATGCCCCTGGGCTGCGGCTGCATGAGGGTGCCGCTCACTCAGTAGACGAGTGAGAGGGGCCGATGGATGTGCCGCAACCGGCATGAGATTTCACCGATCTGCCCACCGATTCACCCACCGGCCCGTCCGCGGCCCGTCCGCGGATCCGGCCCGGGTGCCCGCGATGTGGACGGCAATTCCGTCGTATACGTGTTGTATCTATGCTGTGCGCATGCCAGCCACCACCCTTCCGGCCACCGCCCTCACCACCGACCGGCCCCCCACCACGAAGCGGCTCCCCGCCGCCGAGCGCGTCTACGCCCACGTCAAGCAGGCCGTCCTGGAGCGCCGCTACGAGGGCGGCACCCTCCTCACCGAGGGCGAGCTCGCCGAGGCCGTGGGGGTCTCCCGCACCCCGGTGCGCGAGGCGCTGCTCAAGCTGGAGGTGGAAGGGCTGCTGCGGCTCTACCCGAAGAAGGGCGCGCTCGTCCTGCCCGTCTCGGCGCAGGAGATCGCGGACGTCGTCGAGACGCGGCTGCTCGTCGAGACGCACTCGGTGCGCAAGGCGGTGCCCGCGCCGGCCGGGCTGATCGGCCGCCTGGAGGAGCTCCTGGCGCGCCAGCGGGAGCAGGCGGCGGCCGCGGACTTCACGGCGGCCGCGGTCACCGACCGCTGCTTCCACGCGGAGATCGTGCGCAGCGGCGGCAACGAGATCCTCTCCCGCCTCTACGACCAGCTGAGGGACCGCCAGCTGCGGATGGGCGTCGCCGTCATGCACTCCCACCCCGACCGCATCGCCAAGACGCTCGCCGAGCACGAGGAGATCCTCGACGCGCTGCGCCGCGGCGACGCCGAGGCGGCCACCGCCGTCGTCACCCGGCACGTCGGCTGGTTCCAGAACCTGGCGCGGGGTGACGTCCGATGAGTTCCGCGGGCTCCGCCCCCGCCGCGCTGCCCGGCGATCCCCCCGGCGGCCGGAAGGCCGTTCTCGTCTGGTCCATCGGCGTCGCCGTCTACTTCGTCGCCGTCATCTTCCGGACCTCCCTCGGCGTCGCCGGGCTCGACGCGGCGGACCGCTTCCACGTCAACGCCTCGGCGCTGTCGACCTTCTCCATACTCCAGCTGCTCGTCTACGCGGGCATGCAGATACCCGTCGGCCTGATGGTCGACCGGCTCGGCACCAAGAAGGTCCTCACGATCGGGGTCCTCCTCTTCACCGCCGGCCAGCTCGGCTTCGCCTTCTCGCCCACGTACGCGATGGCGCTCGTCTCCCGCGCCCTGCTCGGCTGTGGCGACGCGCTGACCTTCATCAGCGTGCTGCGGCTCGGCACCCGCTGGTTCCCGGCCCGGCGCGGCCCGATGGTCGCCCAGCTCGCGGGGCTCGTCGGGATGGCGGGCAACCTCGTCTCGACCCTCGTCCTGGCCCGGCTGCTGCACTCCGTCGGCTGGACGGCGGCGTTCGCGGGCAGCGCCCTGTGCGGTGTCGTCGTCCTCGTCCTGCTGACGCTCTTCCTGAAGGACCACCCCGAGGGGTACGAACCGGAGCCGGTGACGCACAGCGGCGCGGCCTACGTGCGCCGGCAGATCGCGCTGTCCTGGCGGGAGCCCGGCACCCGGCTCGGCCTGTGGGTGCACTTCACGACGCAGTTCCCCGCGATGGTCTTCCTGCTCCTGTGGGGGCTGCCGTTCCTCGTCGAGGCGCAGGGCCTGTCCCGGGCGACCGCCGGTGAACTGCTCACCCTCGTCGTCCTGTCCAACATGGTCATCGGCCTCGTCTACGGCCAGATCGTGGCCCGGCACCACGCCGCGCGCCTCCCCCTGGCGCTCGGCACCATCGGCGCCACGGCGACCGCGTGGGCGGCCACCCTCGCCCACCCCGGCGGCCACGCCCCGATGTGGCTGCTGATCGTCCTCTGCACGGTGCTCGGCGCCTGCGGGCCCGCCTCCATGATCGGCTTCGACTTCGCGCGGCCCGCCAACCCTCCGGAGCGGCAGGGCACGGCGTCGGGCATCACCAACATGGGCGGCTTCGTCGCCTCCATGACGACGCTGCTCGCGATCGGCGTGCTGCTCGACGCGACCGGCGACAACTACCGCGTGGCGTTCTCCGCGGTGTTCGTCCTGGAGGCGCTCGGGGTCTGCCAGATCCTGCGGCTGCGGTCGCGGGTGGTGCGCAGGGAGCGGGAGCAACTGGTGGCCAGCCGGGTGGAGGCCGTGCACGTCCCGGCCTGAGCCGGCCCGCGCCGCGGACCCCGGCTCACGGGGTGACCGCGAACTCCCGCAGGATCGCCTCGGCCAGGTCGTGGTCGCCCTCGATCTTGATCCGGTCGGCGACGGCCGCGTGCGTCACGCGGCCGCTCGCCAGCCTGGCGTACGTCTCCCAGTCGAGGCCGATGGTGGCGAGCGGGCCGAGCGAGGGCGCGCTGTCGACGGTGCCCTTGCCCTCGGCGTCGACGCGGACCGTGCGCAGGAACTCCACGGGGCCGCTCACGTCGAGGACGATCGCCGAATTGGCGGGCGCGCCCGCCTTCTTGGCGACGACCTTGGGGAGTCCGAGCAGGAACATGTCCCGGGCGACGTGGGCCCCGGGGGAGTCGAGGTTGCCGGGCTTGCGCAGCGCCGTGCGGAGGTCCTGCTCGTGCACCCAGACGTCGAACGCCCGCAGCCGGGTGGCCATTTCGAGGGTCAGCTCGGAGCCCAGCGGGCCGCGGATCTTCGTCTGGGGGTCCCGCGACTCGTTCCGCAGCTGCCGGCTCCTGCGGATGATCGTGTACTCGAGCTCGGAGGTCATCTCCGGCGCGGTGTGGTGGCGCCGCACGTCGACCTGGACCTCCATGTACCGCTGGCCGTCGGTCTGTACGTGGTACAGGTCGCGGGGGAGCGTGTGGATCGGTCGGGGGTCGCCCAGCATCTCGCATTCGAGGCCTATGACATGGGAGACGATGTCCCGCACCGACCAGCCCGGGCAGGGGGTGGCCCGGTTCCACTCTCCCTCGGCGAGCGGCGACACCAGCTCGGATATCGCTTCCACGGAATGCGTCCAGGCATCGGCGTAGGTGTGCAGGCTGGGATGGAGACTCACGGGACCCCTTGCGGTTGTACGCGGGCGGTGGGTGTCTGAGACGCTAAGTTACGCTGCCCGCAGGCACCCCGGCAGTGCTTTCGTGTGACGATCGTAGGCCGTGTCGACGGCTCGAATGCCAGGACGGTGGTAGTGTGCGCGCCTCCCTCATCCAGATCGCCGTAGACGAGGACGAACCGGTCAATTCCCGTCGGTCGCGGGTCGCTTCGCTGGTACGCGAGGTGAGCGCGCGGGAGGGGTCGGATCTGGTCGTTCTCCCCGAACTGTGGACCACGGGCGCCTTCGCATACGAGTCGTTCGCGGCGGAGGCGGAGCCGCTGGAGGGCCCCACGCACGACGCGATGGCCAAGGCCGCGAGCGACGCGGGCGTGTGGCTGCACGCCGGCTCGGTCCCCGAGCGGGACGCGGACGGCGCGCTCTACAACACCTCTCTCGTCTTCTCGCCCGCGGGCGAACTCGCCGTCGCCTACCGGAAGATCCACCGGTTCGGTTTCGACAAGGGCGAGGCGGTCCTGATGGCGGCCGGGTCGAAGCTGGCGACGGTGCGGACGCCACAGGCCACGCTCGGCCTCGCGACCTGTTACGACCTGCGCTTCCCCGAGCTCTTCAGGGGGCTCGTCGACGCGGGCGCCGAGATGTTCGTGGTGCCCGCGGGGTGGCCGGCGCGGCGCCGCGAGCACTGGCTGCTGTTCGCGCGGGCGCGGGCGGTCGAGGACCAGGTGTACGTCCTCGCCTGCGGCACCGGCGGTACGCACGCGGGCGTCCCCCAGGCCGGGCACAGCGTCGTCGTGGACCCGTGGGGCGAGGTGCTCGCGGAGGCGGGCGACGGCGAGGAGGTCCTCACCGTCGACCTGGACCCGGGGCGGGTCGCCGAGACCCGTGAGCAGTTTCCGGCGCTCAAGGACCGCCTGCTGGGGCAGCCGGTGCCACCCCGCCCGTCTCGCCCCTGAGCCCCGGTCGCGCCGGGCGCGCCGGGCGCCCGACGGGGTGCCTCTCCTGGCGGGCTCGCGGGTGCGGCCACGTCGTGGCTGTTCGCGCAGTTCCCCGCGCCCCTTGAGCGCGCTGCGCCACGGCTCTCAGTCGTCCCCGTCGCCCTCGTGCTCCTTCTCCGCGAGGCGGATCACGCAGACCGCGACGGCGAGCAGCAGCGCGGGGTCGGCGTCCTCGCGGACGATCTGCAGGCCGTACGTCTCGCGCACGCGGAACCAGCGGCGCGAGATGTCGGCGAGGAGTTCGCCGTCGTACTCGATGGCGAACTCGCGGTCGAGGATCTTGCCGCTGACGTCCAGTTCGGTGCCGTCGACCATTTCCACGCGGTAGTGGTTGCGCAGCAGCGACAGGCGCTTGCGCTTCACGTGGGCGAGCGCCTCGCCGGCCCGCTCGATGACCATCGTGTCGCGCAGGGCGAACATCTTGGCGTGGATCTCGACCAGCACCCGGCCCTGCATGTCCTTCAGTTCGAAGGTGTCGCGCAGGCGCATGGCCTTGCCGTCGACGAGGAAGACCTTGCGGCCCTGGTCGTCCTCGATCCAGTAGTCGTCGCCGATGCCGAGCACGCGGTCGCGTACGAGAAGTCTCATGGCGCCATGACTA
Source organism: Streptomyces sp. NPDC037013 (assembly GCF_055607265.1). Lineage (NCBI taxonomy): Bacteria > Bacillati > Actinomycetota > Actinomycetes > Kitasatosporales > Streptomycetaceae > Streptomyces > Streptomyces sp. NPDC037013. The sequence continues at coordinate 331,603 of NZ_JBVJRV010000006.1, forward strand.
CCCCGCCGCGCCGCCGAAGTGCCGTACATCGGACATGACACAGCCGGCCCGTGCCGTACAGGGGACGGCGGCACGGACCGGCCGTGAGTGTGTCAGTAGCCGCGGGGCTGCTGTTCGGGGTCGACCACGGTGGTCTGCGCGACCGGCGGGACCACCGCCCGCCGGCGCTTCGCGATGCTGGTGAAGACGGCGACGCCGATCAGGCCCACGGCCATCATGATGACTCCGGCGACGGTGAGGTTGACCCCCTCCATCTCCCAGTCGGTCGCGAACGTGAGGATGGCACCCGCGGCGATCAGGATGATGCATCCGCCCAGGCCCATGTGGACCGCCTCCCTGCTGTAGTGGCTACGAACTCTCCGGGTACCCACGAGCGTTGAGGCCACACAGTCATTCGGACGTCAGCCCTCCAGGAACGCCACCAGCGCGTTGGCCAGCATGTGCGGGTCGTCCGCGCCGCACAGCTCGCGCGCGCTGTGCATGGAGAGGATCGCGACGCCGATGTCGACGGTCTTGATGCCGTGCCGTGCCGCGGTGATCGGGCCGATCGTCGTGCCGCACGGCATCGCGTTGTTGGAGACGAACGACTGGAAGGGCACGCCCGCCCGCTCGCAGGCGGCGGCGAACACCGCGCGCCCCGAACCGTCCGTGGCATAGCGGTTGTTGACGTTGACCTTGAGGATGGGTCCGCCGTTGGCGCGCGGGTGGTGCGTCGGGTCGTGCCGCTCGGCGTAGTTGGGGTGCACGGCGTGGCCGGTGTCGGAGGAGAGGCAGACGGTGCCGGCGAAGGCGCGCGCCCGGTCCTCGTACGTGCCGCCGCGGGCGAACACCGAGCGCTCCAGGACCGATCCGAGCAGCGGGCCGTCGGCACCGGTGTCGGACTGCGAGCCGTTCTCCTCGTGGTCGAAGGCGGCGAGCACCGGGATGTACGGGAGGTCGTCGCGGGCGGCGACGGAGGCGAGGGCGGCCGTGGCGGAGTGCACGGACAGGAGGTTGTCCATGCGGGGGCCCGCGACCAGTTCGCGGTCGCGGCCGAGGAAGGCGGGCGGCTCCACGGAGTACGTCATGAGGTCCCAGCCGGTGACGTCGCCCTCGCCGATGCCGCTCTCCTCCTCCAGGAAGCGGATCAGGTCGCCCTCGTGGACGTCGTCGCCGAGCCCCCAGATGGGCTGCATGTGCTTCTGCTTGTCGAGCTTGAGCCCGTCGGTGTGCACCGAACGGTCCATGTGGATGGCGAGTTGGGGCACGCGAAGCAGCGGCCGGTCGATGTTCACGAGCCGCGTGGTGCCGTCGCGCAGCGAGAGCCGTCCGGCGAGGCCGAGGTCCCGGTCGAGCCAGGAGTTGAGCAGCGGGCCGCCGTAGATCTCCACGGCCACCTGGCGCCAGCCGTGGGCGCCGGCGTCGGGCTGCGGCTTCACGCGCAGGTTGGGGGAGTCGGTGTGGGCGCCGACGATGCGGAAGGGGGTGTGCGCGGTGGCGTTCTCCGGCACGTACCAGGCGACGATGGCGCCGCCCCGCAGCACGTACTTCCCGCCGGACGTACCGTCCCAGGCCTCGGTCTCCTCGACCTGCCGGAAACCGGCCTTCTCGAGACGCTCGGCGGCGCTCGCCACGGCGTGGTACGGCGTGGGACTGGCCGCGAGGAAGGTCATGAGGTCTTCGGTGTGGCCACGATCGAAGGGCCCGGAGGGTGTGCGCATGCCGGCCAGCCTAATGGGGGCGCCGGGCGGCCGGCCCGGCGATCAGAGGCGGTCGATCTCGGTGAGGTCGATGTCGACGGTGAACGGCACGGCGAGCTTCAGCCGGTCGTGGTGGATGCCGGTGGGCGCGTACGCCCCGGTGTGCGGGTCGAGTTCGTAGGTGTGGACGGCGGGGCGGTTGTTCTCGTCCATGGTGACCAGCCAGTAGTGCCGGATGCCGGCGGCCGCGTACTTGCGGGGCTTGGTGTCCTGGTCGCGCTCCTCGGAGTCGGGGGAGACGACCTCGACGGCGAGCAGGACGTCGCGGACGGCGTAGGACATCTGGCCGGGGCCGCCGTCGGCCGCTGTGCTCACGACCACGAGGTCCGGCTCGGGGACGTCCAGGGCCCCGATGACGACGCACATCTGGCGCCGTACGCGCAGCCACCCCGGCGCGGTGCGGCGAAGGCCCTCTTCGAGCACGTACAGCGACACCGAGTGGAAGCTGCTCTGCGGTGCGGGCACGACCAGTGCCCCGTCGATCAGCTGTGCGTGCCGTGGCAGGTCGAGGGCGAAGAAGTCGTCCGCTGTGAGGCCGTCCATGCCAGGGATCGTCGTCCGCCGATGTGGCGTACCCAGCCCCTACGACAATGCCGCCGCCCGAAAGGATCAGGTGGCGGCATCGCGCTGACGTGCGAATGGAACCCCTACGGGCAGCGGACTAGAACGCCGCCTCGTCCAGCTCCATCAGGTCCAGCTCCACGCCCTCGGCGAGCTTGCGCTCGGTGGCGACGCCCGGCAGGACGTTCGTGGCGAAGAACTTGGCCGCGGCGATCTTGCCCTCGTAGAAGGCCTTGTCCTTCGCGGAGGCCGTCGCCAGCTTCTCGGCGGCGACCGCGGCACCGCGGAGCAGCAGGTAGCCGACGACGACGTCGCCCGAGACCATCAGGAGGCGGGTCGTGTTCAGGCCCACCTTGTAGATGGACTTCACGTCCTTCTCCGTGGCCGCGAGGTCGGTCAGCATGACGCCGACGATGGCCTCGAGCTCGACCGCGGCCTTGGCCAGCTCCTCGCGGGCGGCGGCCAGCGTCTCGCCGCCCGTGCCGACGGCGAGGAACTTCTTGATCTCCTCGGCGAGGGAGTTCAGCGCGGCGCCCTGGTTGCGGACGATCTTCCGGAAGAAGTAGTCCTGGCCCTGGATCGCCGTGGTGCCCTCGTAGAGGGTGTCGATCTTGGCGTCGCGGATGTACTGCTCGATCGGGTACTCCTGGAGGTACCCCGAGCCGCCGAACGTCTGGAGCGACTGCGCCAGCTGCTCGTACGACTTCTCCGAGCCGTAGCCCTTGACGATGGGCAGGAGCAGGTCGTTCAGGGCGTTGAGCGCCGACGCGTCCTCGCCCGCGGCCTCCTTGACCTGGATCTCGTCCTGGACGGCCGCGGTGTGCAGCACGAGCGCGCGCATGCCCTCCGCGTACGCCTTCTGCGTCATCAGGGAGCGGCGCACGTCCGGGTGGTGGGTGATCGTCACCTTGGGCGCGGTCTTGTCCATGAACTGCGCGAGGTCGGGGCCCTGCACGCGCTCCTTGGCGTACTCCAGGGCGTTCAGGTACCCCGTGGAGAGCGTCGCGATGGCCTTCGTGCCGACCATCATGCGGGCGAACTCGATGATGCGGAACATCTGGCGGATGCCGTCGTGCTTGTCGCCGATCAGCCAGCCCTTGGCGGGGTGCTGGTCGCCGAAGGTCATCTCGCACGTGTTGGAGGCCTTCAGGCCCATCTTGTGCTCGACGTTCGTCGCGTACACGCCGTTGCGCTCGCCCAGCTCGCCGGTCTCCCAGTCGAACTCGTACTTCGGCACGAGGAAGAGGGAGAGGCCCTTGGTGCCGGGGCCGTGGCCCTCGGGGCGGGCGAGGACGTAGTGGAGGATGTTCTCCGACATGTCGTGCTCGCCGGACGTGATGAAGCGCTTCACGCCCTCGATGTGCCAGGAGCCGTCCTCCTGCTGCACGGCCTTGGTGCGGCCGGCGCCCACGTCCGAGCCGGCGTCCGGCTCGGTCAGGACCATCGTCGAGCCCCACTGCTTCTCGACGGCGATCTGGGCGACCTTCTTCTGCGCCTCGTTGCCCTCCTCGAAGAGGATGCCGGCGAAGGCGGGGCCCGAGGAGTACATCCACACGGCCGGGTTCGAGCCGAGCAGCAGCTCCGCGTAGCCCCAGATGAGGGAGCGCGGCGCGGTGGTGCCGCCGATCTCCTCGGGCAGGCCGAGGCGCCAGTACTCGGAGTCCATGAAGGCCTGGTAGCTCTTCTTGAAGGACGCCGGGACGGGCGCGGTGTTGGTCGCCGGGTCGAAGACCGGGGGGTTGCGGTCGGCGTCCGTGAAGGACTCGGCCAGCTCGTTCTCGGCGAGGCGGCGGAGTTCGTCGAGGATGCTCTTGGCGGTGTCGACGTCCATCTCCGCGAACGGGCCGGTGCCGTACAGCTTGTCGCGGCCGAGCACCTCGAAGAGGTTGAACTCGATGTCGCGGAGATTCGACTTGTAGTGGCCCATGGCGAAGGCTCCGTAAGCAGGAAAAGGGGTGGATACCAGCAAGTAGCTACGATGATGCTACCCGTCGGTAATAAGAAGCAACCCCTAACCGCCCATCTGTGACTCAGTACGCTTACGCGCATGTACGGCTACGACCAGAATCCCGGCGCCCAGCAGCAGTACGCCCCGCCGGGCGCGCAGCCGCCGCCGCAGCAGATGCAGGGCATGCCCGGCGGTGGCTACGGCCAGCAGCCTCCGCTCTACCCCGAGCCCTCGCCGCCCTCCCTCGCGGACGCGGTGCGCGCCTTCACCACGGGGTCGATGTCCGCCGAGGACTTCCAGCAGATCTTCGCCACGTCGAAGGTCTACTGCCCGCGCGGCGACAACCCCGGCTTCCTCGCCCTGCACAACACCCAGCAGCCCGTGATCCCGATGTTCACCTCCCTCAAGGAGCTGCGCCGGTACGCGGGCAAGGACTCCAAGTACTTCGTGATCACCGGCGCGGAGGTCATCGACCTGCTCCCGACCGGATACGGCTTCGTCCTGGACATGGAGGGCGAGCACCGCATGGTCTTCGACGCGAAGGCCGTGGAGCAGATGGTCGACTTCGCCATGCGCCGCATGTACGGGTGACGGGGTACGGGCGGTGTCCGGCGGCCGCACGGGGCCGCAGGTGTCGTCGCGTCAGGTGAACGGGTGACAGGGCGCGTTGGGGTCGTGGACGGACGGGGGGCCGCCACCGATGCTCTGACCTATGCCCCCGTCCAAGATCCCGTGCCGTGCCGCCGCCGTCCAGCGATCATCCACCGCCCCCGGCCGGCGTCACCGGCTCGCCGTACTCGTGGCCGTCGCCGTGTGCGCGACGGCGCCGGGCGCCCTCGCTCCGGGGGCTTCCGCGGCTCCCGGGGCTCCCGCGCCGCCCGCCGAGAGCGCCGCCGAGCGCGTACGCCGCGACTTCCTCGACCACGGCCCCAAGGCCGGCGTCATGATCGCAGCGCACCGGGGACAGTGGCGCAAGGCCCCCGAGAACAGCCTCGCCGCGCTCCGGGCCGGCTTCGCGGACGGTGCCGGGATCGTCGAGGTCGACGTGCGGCTGACCAAGGACAAGATCCCCGTCCTGATGCACGACGACACCGTGGACCGCACCACCGACGGCAAGGGCCGGGTCGCCGACCTCACCCTCGCCCAGCTGGGCCGGCTCAGGCTCCGCGCGGGTCTGGGCGGGCGCCAGGCCCCGCTGACCGGCGAGCGGGTGCCGACGCTCGCCGACGCGATGCGGGCGGCCCGACCGCTCGGCCTGGTCAACCTCGACCAGGCCTGGAAGGACCGCGAGGCCGTCTGGCGCGTGCTGGAGCAGACCGGCACGGTCCGCTACGGCCTCTTCAAGTCAAAGGCCCCGGTGCCCGAGGTGCGGGCTTTCCTCGACCGCCACCGGGGCGCCCTCTACATGCATCTGGTGGACGACACCAACGCCGGATCGGCCGCCGAGTTCGGGAAGGGCCGGCCGCCCGCCTTCGAGGTCGTCTTCGACGACGTGCGCGACAAGGTGGCCGCCCCCGCCTACGTCAAAGGGCTGCGGTCGACCGGTCGCGTCTGGTTCAACACCATGCGGGACGGGTTTTCGGCCCGCTTCACCGACGAGGCCTCGCTGATCGACCCCCGGCGCGGCTGGGGCCGGCTCATCGCCGATTACGGGGCGACCATCCTGCAGACCGACGACGTCGAGGCGCTCCGGTCCTACCTGAGGACGGGCGCGGCGGGCACGATGCCGCGCGGCGCGGTCCGCGTCCAGGCGGAGAACTACGCCCCCGGCGGCGAGGGCAAGGCCTACCACGACACCGACGCGGGGAACCGGGGCGACGGGCCGGGGCGGCGCGGCGACGGCGTCGACGTGTGCGACCACGACGGGGCGGTGGTGGTGTGCTGGATGCGCGGCGGGGAGTGGCTGACCTACGGCGTGGACGTGCCGAAGGCCGGGCGCTACACCCTCAAGGCGCGCGTCTCCTCGCCGTACTCGCCGGCGGGGACGTACCGGATCGCCTACGACGGCGGCAGGCCCGGCAAGGCCGTGCGGGTCGCCGACACGACGGCCCACCACGCCTTCGCGCTGCAGGACAGCCGTGACCCGCGCCCGCTGGCCCGCGGCCGCCACACCGTACGGCTCTCCCTGGACGCGGGAGCCTTCCAGAACTGGAACCTCGACTACATCCAGCTGGAGCCGGTGGCCCCGTAGCGGAGACCGATTCAGCCACCCCTGGAGCCCGGAGGGAATGCCCTCCGGGCTCCGTTCGTTCAAGTGGCAGGAAGTTCTACGTTCAACTAAAGTGATCGCACAAGGAGGTACCGACCATGCCTGCAGTGACTGTCGAGAACCCGCTGACCCTGCCCCGAGTGGCGGCGCCGGCCGACGCGACGGCGCGCCCCGTCCTCGCCGTGACCACCGCGCCGAGCGGCTTCGAGGGCGAGGGGTTCCCGGTGCGCCGGGCCTTCGCGGGGATCAATTACAAGTACCTCGACCCGTTCATCATGATGGACCAGATGGGTGAGGTGGAGTACGAGGCGGGCGAGCCCAAGGGCACCCCCTGGCACCCGCACCGCGGCTTCGAGACGGTCACGTACCTGATCGACGGCACCTTCGTCCACCAGGACTCCAACGGTGGCGGCGGCACCATCCGCAACGGCGACACCCAGTGGATGACGGCCGGCAGCGGCCTGCTCCACATCGAGGCGCCGCCGGAGTCCCTCGTCATGTCCGGCGGCCTCTTCCACGGCCTCCAGCTGTGGGTGAACCTGCCCGCCAAGGACAAGATGATGGACCCCCGCTACCAGGACATCCGCGGCGGCCAGGTCCAGCTGCTCTCCACCCCCGACGGCGGCGCGCTGCTCCGCGTCATCGCCGGTGAGCTCGACGGGCACGAGGGCCCCGGCATCACGCACACGCCGATCACGATGATCCACGCGACCGTGCGGCCCGGCGCCGAGGTGACGCTGCCCTGGCGCGAGGAGTTCAACGGCCTCGCGTACGTCCTCGCGGGACGCGGCACGGTGGGCGCCGAGCGCCGCCCGGTCCACATGGGCCAGACCGCGGTCTTCGGCACCGGCTCCTCGCTGACCGTCCGTGCCGACGAACGGCAGGACGCCCACGCCCCCGACCTGGAGGTCGTGCTCCTCGGCGGCCGGCCCATCCGGGAGCCGATGGCCCACTACGGCCCGTTCGTCATGAACAGCCGCGCCGAACTGCAGCAGGCCTTCGAGGACTTCCAGAAGGGGCTGCTCGGCACCGTGCCCGCCGTGCACGGCATGTAGCGGTACCTGACGTGCGCCGCGGGTGAGCCCGTGTTCGGGTAGGAGGGTGAGCACCCTCCTGCCCGAGCCGGCCCGCCGCCTCGCCGCCTGGTGCGTCGTCGTCCTCCTCGTCACCGGGGTGGCCGCCGTCGGCATCTGGCTCTGCGTCACCTTCAAGACCGCGGTGACCCCGGTCCTGCTCGCGCTCCTCGGGACCGCGCTGCTCGGACCGCTCTACCGGCGGCTGCTCAGGATGAGGGTGCAGCGCTCGCTGGCCGCCGGGCTGACCTGCGCGGCCGTCGTCGCCGTCGTCGGCGGGGCCACGTACATCGTGGTCAAGGCGCTGATCGACAGCGGCGACCAGATCATCTCCTCCCTCAAGCAGGCCGCCACGGACCTGTCGAAGTACTTCGGCGCCGCGGGCTCCTCGCTCGACGACATGGCGTCCAACGCCAAGGAACTCTTCGGGAAGTTCGGCGGGACCGCGGCGTCCGGGGTGATCAGCGGGCTCAGCACCGTCGGCGAGATGATGGCGATGGCCGTCCTCGCCCTGCTGCTCGTCTTCTTCTTCCTGCGCGACTCCGGGCGCGCGACGGCCGCCCTGCGCTCGCTCTCCCCCGGCGACAGCGCCGACACCATCGAGGCCATGGCGCGCCGCGCCTTCGAGGCCATCGAGGGCTTCATGCGCGGGACCACGATCATCGCGTTCATCGACGCCCTGTGCATCACCGTCGGGCTGCTCATCCTCGGCGTGCCCGGGGCGTGGGGGCTGGGCGCGCTGGTCTTCGTCGGCGCGTACATCCCCTACCTGGGCGCGTTCCTGTCCGGCGCCGTCGCCGTCCTGGTCTCCCTCGCCGACCGCGGTTTCGCCATCGCGCTGTGGACGCTGGGGGTGGTGCTGGCCGTGCAGGTCCTGGAGGGCCACATCCTCCAGCCGGTGATCCAGAGCCGGACGGTGCAGATGCATCCGGCGGTGGTGATGCTGGCGATCACGGCGGGGGCGTCGGTGGCGGGGATCCTCGGCATGCTTCTCGCGGTGCCGCTGACGGCGGCGGCGTTCGGCATCGCCTCAGAACTCCGCACCCACTACGGCGGACCTCCACTTGCCGGGTGACGCCGGGATGTCGCCTGCGGGTGGTTCTTGGCTGGTCGCGCAGTTCCCCGCGCCCCTGGGACGACCTTCGGGCCGGCCCGCACCCGACAGCGCTGATCAGCCCCCTCAGGGGCGCGGGGAACTGCGCGAGCGGTCATTCGGACCACGTCGGCCGGATCGTGCGGGCGAGGTCTAGTCCGTACCCCCGCCGGAGGCGCCCTCGTACAGTTCGAACCAGATGCTCTTCCCGTCCCCCCGAGGATCCACCCCCCACGCGTGGGCCAGCAGCTCCATCAGGACGAGGCCGCGTCCGGACGACGCCAGCTCGCCGGGATGGCGCTTGTGGGGAAGGTCGTCGCTGCCGTCCGCGACCTCCGCCCGCAGCCGCCGCAGCCCCGGCTCACCCGTGACCTCGGCGACCAGCATCGCGTCGCCGTCCGTGTGGACGAGGACGTTGGTGAGCATCTCGGAGACCATCAGGACCGCCGAGTCGACCTGGTCGTCGTCGGCCCAGTCGTGCAGCAGGTCCCGCAGATGGCGGCGGGCCCCCGCGACGCGCTCCGGTTCGGCCTGGGCGACGGTCAGGACGGTGCGGCGGGCGTCCGCGCGCTGTTCGGGCCGGCTCGTGCGGCTGAGCAGCAGGACGGCTATGTCGTCCTCGCGGCGGTCGGCGAGCGGGCCCGTCATGTGGTGCGAGGAGGGCCCGTGCACGGCCTGTACGAGGGAGTCGGCCAGGAGTTCGAGCGCGTCGGGCTCGTCCTGGCCGGGGAACTCCTCCAGGACCGTCCTGATCCGCGACCAGCCGCTGTCCAGGTCGTGGCCGCCCGTCTCGATGAGCCCGTCGGTGCAGACCAGCATGGTCTCGCCGGCCTCCAGGACGAGGCGGGTGGTGGGGTAGTCCGCGTCCGGGTCGATGCCAAGGGGCAGGCCACCCGCGGTGGGGCGCAGCAGAACCGTTCCGTCACTCATGCGTATCGCGGGCTCCGGGTGTCCGGCGCGGGCGATCTCCAGGACGCCGGTCGCCGGGTCGGCCTCCACGTACAGGCAGGTCGCGAAGCGCGGGTCGTACTCGGTGGCCTCCTGGGCGCCCGAGCCGCTCGACCCGCTCGACCCGTAGGTGATGGACTCGGTGATCCCGGAGAGGAAGCGGGTGGCGCGGGAGAGGACCGCGTCGGGCCTGTGCCCCTCGGAGGCGTACGCGCGCAGGGCGATCCGCAGCTGCCCCATCAGCCCCGCCGCCCGCACGTCGTGCCCCTGCACGTCGCCGATGACGAAGGCGATGCGGCCGCTGGGCAGCGGGATCATGTCGTACCAGTCGCCGCCGACCTGGAGCCCGCCGCCGGTCGGCACATAGCGGGCGGCGACGCACATCCCCGGGATCTGCGGGCCGAGCATCGGCAGCATCGAGCGCTGCAGCCCCTCCGTCAGCTCCCGCTCGGACTCCGCGACCCCGGCCCGCGAGAGGGCCTGCGCCAGCATCCGCGCGACGGTCGTCAGGACGGAGCGCTCGTCGGGCGTGAACGAGACGGGATACGTGAAGGCCGCCATCCACGCGCCCATCGTGCGGCCCGCGACGGTCAGCGGCAGGAACGCCCACGACTGCCGTTCGAAGCGGCTGGCCAGCGGCCAGGCGGCCGGGTAGCGCCTGCGGTAGTCCTCCGGGGTGGAGAGGTAGACCGCACGCCCGGTGCGCACCACCTCGGCGGCCGGATAGTCGGTGTCCACCGGCATCGCGGAGAAGGGCCCGTCGTCGCCGGGCTGGTGGCCGTGGTGCCCGATGATCGTCAGCCGTTCGCCCTCGACCCCGAAGACGGCGAGCCCGTCCGGCGAGAAACCCGGCATGGAGAGCCCGGAGGCGACCCTGAGGACCTCCTCCGTGGAGCGCGCCTCGGCGAGCGCCCGCCCGGCGTCGAGCAGGAACGCCTCGCGGGAGCGGCGCCAGTCGCCGGTGACGGGGGTGCGGGCGGCGGTGCCCGGCGCGGGCTCGGTGACCTCCTGGAGGGTGCCGATCAGCTCGTACGCCTCGGTGGCGCCGTGCAGCACGGGCTTGGACCGGCTCCGCACGGTGCGCAGGACGTGCCGGCCCGTCTCGTCCATGATCCGCAGCCGGGCCTCGGCGAGGGTGCCCTCGGCGACGGCGAGCTGGACGGTCCCGTAGATCTCGTTCCAGTCGACGGGGTGGAAGCGGGAGCGCACGGCCGCCTCGGTGAGGGTCTGGGCGCGCGGGGGCAGCCCGAGCAGGCGGGCCGCCTCGGCGTCGAGCGTGACGGTCCCCGTGGCGTTGTCCCAGCGCCACAGCCCCGTCGCGATGGCCGTCAGGACGTCCCGTACGGGTGGCAGGGAGTCGTCCCCCACCCGCGGCAGGGGATCGTCGGTGCGCATTGACCCACTTTAGGAAGATGTGCGGGGCACCGCCACCGAGCGCCGTCCCGCCGGGGCCGCCGCGGGGGTCGCCGCGGATATCCGGAAACCGATCTTCGCCCGGACGGTAGCCTTGGGGGGTCTGCTCTCTCCCCTATTCGCGAAGACTGGATGAACGACGATGCATCGGTACAGGTCCCACACCTGCGGCGAGCTCCGCGCCTCTGACGTCGGCACCGACGTCCGGCTGAGCGGCTGGCTGCACAATCGCCGAGACCTGGGCGGCATTCTCTTCATCGATCTCCGTGATCACTACGGCATCACGCAGCTGGTGGCCCGCCCGGGCACCAAGGCCGCCGAGGTCCTGGACAAGCTGTCCAAGGAGACCGTCGTCCGCGTCGACGGCAAGGTCGTCTCGCGCGGCGCGGAGAACGTGAACGCGGAGCTGCCCACCGGCGAGGTCGAGATCGAGGCCTCGGACGTCGAGGTGCTCGGCGCGGCCGGCCCGCTGCCCTTCACGATCAACGCCGAGGACGGCGTGAACGAGGAGCGCCGCCTGGAGTACCGCTTCCTCGACCTGCGCCGCGAGCGCATGCACCGCAACATCATGCTGCGCAGCGCCGTGATCGCCTCGATCCGCTCGAAGATGGTGGCCCTCGGCTTCAACGAGATGGCGACGCCGATCCTCACCGCGACCTCCCCCGAGGGCGCCCGCGACTTCGTCGTCCCGTCCCGCCTGAACCCCGGCAAGTTCTACGCGCTGCCGCAGGCCCCCCAGCAGTTCAAGCAGCTGCTGATGATCTCGGGCTTCGACCGGTACTTCCAGATCGCGCCGTGCTTCCGCGACGAGGACGCCCGCGCGGACCGCTCGCCGGGCGAGTTCTACCAGCTCGACGTCGAGATGAGCTTCGTGGAGCAGGAGGACGTCTTCCAGCCCATCGAGAAGCTGATGACGGAGCTCTTCACGGAGTTCGGCGGCGGCCGCGAGGTCACCTCGCCCTTCCCGCGCATCCCGTTCCGCGAGTCGATGCTGAAGTACGGCAACGACAAGCCGGACCTGCGCGCCAAGCTCGAACTGCACGACATCACGGACATCTTCGCGGGCTCCGACTTCAAGGCCTTCGCCGGCAAGCACGTGCGCGCGCTGCCGGTGCCGGACACCGCCTCGCAGTCCCGCAAGTTCTTCGACGGCCTCGGGGATTACGCGGTCGAGCAGGGCGCGAAGGGCCTGGCCTGGGTGCGCGTCGCCGAGGACGGTTCGCTGACGGGCCCGATCGCGAAGTTCCTCACCGAGGAGAACGTGGCGGAGCTGACCAAGCGCCTCGGCCTGGAGGCCGGTCACGCCGTCTTCTTCGGCGCGGGTGAGTTCGACGAGGTCTCGAAGATCATGTCGGCCGTCCGCGTCGAGGCCGCCAAGCGCGCCGGCCACTTCGAGGAGGGCGTCTTCCGCTTCTGCTGGATCGTCGACTTCCCGATGTACGAGAAGGACGAGGAGACCGGCAAGATCGACTTCTCCCACAACCCGTTCTCGATGCCGCAGGGCGGCATGAAGGACCTGGAGGAGAAGGACCCGCTCGACATCCTGGCGTGGCAGTACGACATCGTCTGCAACGGCATCGAGCTCTCCTCCGGCGCCATCCGGAACCACGAGCCCGAGGTCATGCTCAAGGCCTTCGAGATCGCGGGGTACGACGCGGAGACCGTCGAGCACGAGTTCGCGGGCATGCTGCGCGCGTTCCGCCTCGGCGCCCCGCCGCACGGTGGCATCGCCCCGGGCGTCGACCGCATCGTGATGCTCCTCGCCGACGAGCCGAACATCCGCGAGACGATCGCGTTCCCGCTCAACGGCAACGCGCAGGACCTGATGATGGGCGCCCCGACGGAGCTGGACGAGAGCCGGCTGCGCGAGCTGAACATCTCGCTGCGGAAGCCCGCGGCGCAGTAGCGGTATCCCCCGCGGCGGGGTGACGTCGCGCGAATGGCCCCGGAACCCAAGGGTTCCGGGGCCATTCGCTTGCTTCGTCGTCGTATACCCGTGCGTCCGGGCCGGGCGCGCTACACCGCCTGCGTGCGGGTGGAGTTGGCCTCTGCCTCGGCCCACTCCGTGACCAACTCCTCGTAGACGAGGCGCTCGTCGGGACGGAGGCGTCCGCCCGCGCGCAGCCATAGCGCACGGATGTCCTCATTGACCTCGTCGGCAGTGCGTCGCCGGTCGGGGGAGGGAGTCGTGGCCATGTCGTGAAGCTTACGTAGGCAGGTGTGAAGGCGGCGTCAATTCAAGCCGTCTCACCGCATGACATAGCTCACCGTGACGTGTGACACCCGCCTCAGTGGGCAGTCGAACCGAGCCGGGACCTCAGCCCGTCGAGCATCCGCTGGAGCCCGTAGTCGAAGGCCGCCTCGCGCTCCTGCGCCGGGTCACCGCCCCCCGCGCCCCGCTCGTCCGCCGCCCCCGCGCCCCGCAGGCTCTCCGCGAACTCCCGCTCGGACCTGCCGCTTCGGGCGATCAGCGAGAGGTACGCGGCCTCGCTGATCGCCATGCCGATGACGTACGAGATGACGGTGTTCAGGGCCAACTCGGTCTCGTCCGCGGGGAATCCGGCCGTACGGTACACCGCCGCCATGCGCTCCGACATCTTCGTCACGTTCGGTCCGAGGTGGATGAGGCCGACCTGGCCCAGCACGGAGGCGACCCAGGGGTGGCGGAGAATCATCGCTCGCAGGCTGTACGCGCTGTCGGCGGCGGCCTCGCGCCACTGCCCCGGGGTGTCGGCGGCGGGCACCACGAGCTCCCCGTAGACCTCGTCGACGACCAGCTCGATCAGCTCGTCCTTGTTGGCGACGTGCCGGTAGAGGGAGGTGGCGCCGGCGTCGAGGCGGTTGCCGAGCTTGCGCATGCTGAGGGCCTCGAGACCGTCCGCGTCGAGCAGCCGCACGGCCTCGGCCACGATCTGCTCCCGGCTGAGCTGCTCCCGCTGCCGGCGCGGACGGGTCCACACCGAGGCGATCTCGGACTTCGGGTCGGCGGGCATGGAAACCTCCAGAGGCATACGGCGTACCGGCTCCCCCCACGGTAGCGCACGCTGTACGCACCCAGCGCACAGCGCTCCCGCGACCACCTGAGCCTCCCGCTCCCGGGGCCTCACTCCCCCTTGAGGAGATCCACGGCCCGGGAGAAGCTGTCCGCCCCGTGCCCCGCCGCGACGAGCCGCCGGAAGATGTCGTGCACGGCCGCCGGGAAGGCCGTGTCCACGCCCGCGTCGGCGACGGTGTGGACGACGTGCTCCATGCTGGCCAGGCCCATCGCGGTGCGGTCGACGTCGCCGGCGTGGTCGCCGGCGTCGACGCGGGGCGAGTAGAAGTCGATGAAGTGCCCCATGCCCGCGAAGTTCTCGGCGGCGTACGGGGCGAGCTCCGTGGCCTTGATGCCGTGGGCGGCGGCCACGGCGACGGCCTGCCAGTAGGCCATCATCGACGGCCAGAAGATGGCCATGTTCAGCTGGTACATGAGCGCGGCGAGCCCCGGGTCCTCGCCCCGGTGGTCGGTCCTGCCGGTGATGACCTCGAGGTCGGTGCGGTACCGCTCGTACGTGGCGAGGGGCCCGCTGTAGAACGTCGAGGCGTCCGGGGTGCCGATGAGCGGCGGCGGACACAGCACGCCGCCGGTCAGCTGCGTCCCGCCGAGCCCGGCCACCCAGCGGGCGCCATCCCGCGCCTTCTGCGGGGTGTCGGAGCTGAGGTTCACGAGCGTGCGGCCGGCGAGGGCGTGCCGGGCCGGTTCGAGGATCGCGTACATGGCGTCGAAGTCGGTCAGGCTGAGGATCACCAACTCGTTGGCCGCGAGGGCCTGTTCGACGGTGGGGGCGAGTATCGCGCCGCGCTCCACGAGGGCGTCGGCGCGGGACGGGGTGCGGTTCCAGAGGGTGACGCGGTAGCCGCGGTCGAGGTAGGCGGCGGCCATGGCCTGCCCCATGGGGCCGAGTCCGATGACGGTGACGGAAGGCGACGCGGAAGACATGCGCAACTCCATAAGGTGACTAGAACGATCGCTCTATCCAGCGCTCGGAGAAAACGTAGCACGCCTCTAGAACGAACGCTCTACTCACTGGGTCGATAAGATGGGGGGATGGTCCAGAAGAGCGCCCCGCCCGACGCGAGTCCCGAGCCACCCGAGCCACCCGAGTCGATCGCCGAGACACCCGGAGCGGCCGTGAAGCCCGAAAGCGCCGCGCCGCCCGAAGCGGCCCTGGGCACCCGCGACCGGATCGTCGTCGTCGCCGCGCGCCTCATCCAGCGCCAGGGGTACGTGGGCACCGGCATCAAGCAGATCGCCAAGGAGGCGGGGGCCACGCTCGGCTCCGTCTACCACTTCTTCCCCGGCGGGAAGGAGGCCGTCGCGGTCGCGGCGATCACGTACAGCGCCGAGGAGTTCGCGCGGATGCTGCGGGAGGGGCTGGCCGGTGACGGGCCGCCCGGCGCGGCCGTCGAGCGCGTCGCGGGCGAACTCGCCGTCGCCCTGCGGGAGTCCGGCTGGACGGATGGCTGCCCGGTCACGGCGGCGGCGCTGGAGACCCTCGGCACGGACTCCGGGATCCAGGAGGTGTGCGGGCGCGCGCTGCGCGGCTGGGAGCGGATCGTCGAGGAGAGGCTGCTCGCGTCGGGCTTCGGGCCGGACGACGCGCGCGAGGTGGCCACGACCGTGATCAGCACCCTGGAGGGCGCCGAGGTGACGGCACAGGTCTTGCGCAGCGAGGCCCCGTTGCGGACGGCGGGCCGCCAACTGGCCCGCCTGCTGGGCACGTACGCGAAGGGCTGAGCGCTCCCGCGTGAGGATGCAGAAAAGTCCCGCCGCCACCCCCTGATTCAGGGGCCCGCGCCGGGACTTTCCCGCACTCCTCGGGTCGTTACGCCGTCGGCTTCTCCTCCAGGCGCGGGAACAGGACCGCGCCCTTCGTCACCGTCGCGCCGGGCGCGAGGCGCCCCCACGTGGCCGCGTCCTGGACCTTCTGGTCCGCGAGCGCGCCCAGCGAAGGCTCGGCGCCGAGGGACTCCCAGAGCTTCTGCGAGGTGTCCGGCATGACGGGGTTGAGCAGGACCGCGGCGGCGCGCAGCGACTCCGCCGCCGTGTAGAGGATCGTCGCCAGGCGGGCCTTGCCCTCCGGGCTGTCGTCCTTGGCCACCTTCCACGGCTCCTGCTCCGTGATGTAGCCGTTGACCTGCTTCACGAAGTCGAAGATCGCCAGGATGCCGCCCTGGAAGTCCAGCTCGTCGCCGATCTTCCGGTCCGCCTCGGCGACCGCCTTCGCCAGTCCGTCCTGGACCGCCTTCTCGGCGCCGCCGGACGCGGTGGCCTCGGGCAGCTCGCCGCCGAAGTACTTGCCGACCATGGCGGCGACGCGCGAGGCGAGGTTGCCGTAGTCGTTGGCGAGCTCGGAGGTGTAGCGGGCCGTGAAGTCCTCCCACGAGAACGAGCCGTCGCTGCCGAAGGCGATCGCCCGCAGGAAGTACCAGCGGTAGGCGTCCACGCCGAAGTGCGAGGTCAGGTCCTGGGGCTTGATGCCCGTCAGGTTCGACTTCGACATCTTCTCGCCGCCGACCATCAGCCAGCCGTTGGCCGCGACCTTGCCGGGGACCGGCAGGCCCTGCGCGAGCAGCATCGCCGGCCAGATCACGGCGTGGAAGCGGAGGATGTCCTTGCCGACGAGGTGCACGTCGGCGGGGAAGGTCGACCTGAACTTCTCCTCGTCCGCGCCGTAGCCGACGGCGGTGGCGTAGTTCAGGAGGGCGTCGATCCAGACGTAGATGACGTGCTTGTCGTCCCAGGGGACCTTGACGCCCCAGTCGAACGTCGACCGGGAGATCGAGAGGTCCTGGAGGCCCTGCCGGACGAAGTTCACGACCTCGTTGCGGGCCGACTCGGGCTGGATGAAGTCGGGGTTCGCCTCGTACAGGGCGAGGAGCTTGTCGCCGTACTCGCTGAGCTTGAAGAAGTAGTTCTCCTCCTTGAGGAGCTCCACCGGCTTCTTGTGGATGGGGCAGAGCTTCTGCCCGGAGAACTCGCCCTCGCCGTCGATCAGGTCGCCGGGGAGCTTGTACTCCTCACAGCCCACGCAGTACGGGCCCTCGTAACCGCCCTTGTAGATCTCGCCCTTCTCGTAGAGATCCTGGACGAACTCCTGGACGCGGTCGGTGTGACGCTTCTCCGTCGTACGGATGAAATCGTCGTTCGCGATGTTCAGGTGCTCCCAGAGGGGCTTCCAGGCTTCGGTGACGAGCTTGTCGCACCACTCCTGGGGGGTGACGTCGTTCGCCTCGGCCGTGCGCATGATCTTCTGACCGTGCTCGTCCGTGCCGGTGAGGTACCACACCTTCTCGCCGCGCTGACGGTGCCAGCGCGTGAGCACGTCCCCTGCAACGGTCGTGTAGGCGTGGCCCAGGTGAGGAGCGTCGTTTACGTAGTAGATGGGGGTCGAGACGTAGAACGCCTTCGCGTTCTCGTCCGCTCCCTGCTTCTCGGATCCAGTGGCCGCCATGGTCGAAATCCTAACGGCCGGATGGAGATCGACTCACCTCGATATCAGGGTGTGGACCCGGCGACTCCGGTTGCCGGGTCCACGTCCGGGTCAGGGGCGCCAGGAGGCCAGCAGGCCCTCGTACAGCTCCTTGTCGGTGAGCTCGCGCGGGGCCGGGCCCGCGTGGAAGAAGGCCGCGTTCTCCGCCTTCAGCCTGCGGAGGTAGTCGAAGGCCTTCGCGTCGTGCTCGCCGAACGCGACGAACTGGAAGAAGAGGGGGTGCCGGGCCGCGTCCGCCAGGGCCTGGGTCGCCGGGCCCTTCGTGTCCGGGGCGCCGTCCGTCTGGAAGACCACCAGCGCGGGCCGGCCCGCGTGGTCGGACTTCTCGTAGTGCGAGACGACCTCTTCGATCGCGCGGTGGTAGCTGGTGCGGCCGAGGTGTCCGGCGGCCGCGTGCAGCTCGTCGACGCGGTTCTCGTACTCGGGGAGGGTGAGGGTGCCGGTGCCGTCGATGTCGGTGGAGAAGAAGACGACGTGCACGGTGGCCTCGGGGTCCGTGTGCGCGGCGAGCGCGAGGACCTGCTCGCCCAGGCTCTGGGCGGAGCCGTCCTTGTAGTACGGGCGCATGGAGCCGGAGCGGTCGAGGACGAGGTAGACGGGGGCGCGGGTTCCGGTGAGCCCGTTCTTCTTGAGGGCGGCACCGGCCGCCTTGTAGGCGTTGAGCAGGCCCGGGGCCTTGGAGCGGAGGCGGGGGGCGGGGGTGGCGGGCCCGGCCTTGGCCTCCGGCCGGGGGCTGGGCTCGGGGGTGGCCTGAGCCTCCGGCTCGGGGTCGGGCTCGGGGGTGACCTCAGCCTTCGGCTCGGACTCAGGGGCGCCCCCTTCATCGCTGCCCGGCACCGGGGGCTGTGCCCACCCGTCCCGCCCTGCGGGACGCTTGCCCACAGCGGTACCGGGCTCCGGCTCGGGGGTGTCCTCTGCATCCTGGCCCGATGCCGTGGGCGCGGCGGTGCCGGACTCCGGGGTGTCCGCTGCATCGCTGCCCGGCGCCGTGGATGTGGCGGTGCCGGTCTCCGCCTCGGGCTCGGGGGTGTCCTCTGCATCCTGGCCCGATGCCGTGGGCGCGGCGGTACCGGTCTCCGGCTCGGGCTTCGGGGCGCCTGCTGCATCGCTGGCCGGTGCCGTGGGTGCGGCGGTACCGGTCTCCGGCTCGGGCTTCGGGGTGGCCTCCGCCTTCGGTTCCGGGGCCGGCTCCGCCTTCGGTTCCGCCTTCGGTTCAGCCACCGGGGTCGGCTCCGCCTTCCGTTCCGGCTCCGCCTCCGCCTCCGGGGTCGTCTTCGGTTCACGTTCCGGAGAAGGGGTGGGGACCGTGATGTTGTCGAAGGCTGCTGCTACCAGGTCGTCCACCGTTGACGGTGACGGTTCCTGACTGGGGGACGGGACCGATGCCTTGGGGGGCGGGGTCGGCTCGGGGGACGGGGACGGGAGCGTCACCGTCACCGGGGGTGTCTCCTGCTCCGGCGCACTCGCACGCTCGGGCTCCCGAGCCTCCGGAACGCTCTCCTTGCGTGATCGTCCGAACGCGTTCCGCAGGCGGTTCAGAATGCCCATGTGCGCAACCCTTCGCGTGAGTTGATTCCGAAAATCCCTGGCCAGGGCGGACACGTAAGGTTAGCCGCCGCCGTACGTGATCTTGGGCAGGGTCGCCCTCCGTCACCCGCCCGAACCACCCCGGGACACACCCCCGGTCTCGTCCCCGGTCCCGTCCCCGGACACCTTCGCGGCAACTCCCCGCCGGGCGCCACGGATTCACGTTCCGTTCACCCGCAGGCCGCCGCCCTGCCGGACCCCGCGCCTAGCCTCACGGCGGAATCAAGCCACGCACCGAGGCATGTCACAACGACGGAGGAACCGTGCGCACACAGCTGCCGATCATCACCTCGCATCAGGGGAGCGGCGGCCGGTCCGCCCTGACCTGCCGGTTCCGCTGCGGGGACGCGTGCTTCGGCGAGGTGCCCAACACCAGTGAGAACGCCTACGTCGGTGACGTCATCGCCGGTGCCCTCAGCCGCCGTTCGATGATGCGCGCCGCCGCCGTCGTGACGGTCGCCGCCGCCGCGGGGGGCGCGCTCGTGGCGGGTCCGGGCGCCCCGGAAGCCGCCGCCGCCACCGGTACCGGCGGTACCGCCGACGCCGCCCGCCGCGCCGGTGGGCACAAGAGCAAGGGAGCGCGCGGACTGAGGTTCGCGCCCGTCGCGCCCAACACCGCCGACACCGTCACGATCCCCGCCGGATACGACCAGAACGTCGTCATCCGCTGGGGCGAGCCCATCCTGCGCGGCGCGCCCGCCTTCGACCCGGAGAAGCAGACCGCCGCGGCGCAGGCCGGTCAGTTCGGGTACAACAACGACTTCCTCAGCCTGCTGCCGCTCCACCGCGAGCACGGGCGTCAGCTCCTCGTCGCCAACCACGAGTACACGGACGAAGTCCTGATGTTCAAGGGGTACGACCCCGAGAACCCGACCCGCGAGCAGGTCGAGATCGCCTGGGCGGCCCACGGCCTCTCCGTCGTCGTGGTCGAGGGGGAGCGGCGCAACGGCAGGCTGCGTGCCGTCCCCCGCCACCACCTCAACCGGCGCCTCACCGCCACCAGCCGGTTCCGCCTGACCGGGCCGGCCGCCGGCAGCCCGCTCGTGCGCACGCAGGCCGACCCGCGCGGCACCACCGTCCTCGGCACGCTCAACAACTGCTCGGGCGGCACCACCCCGTGGGGCACCACCCTGCACGGCGAGGAGAACTTCAACCAGTACTTCGCCAACGCGGTGAAGGTCACCGACCCGACGGCCGCCGCCCGCCTGAAGCGGTACGGCGTCACCGGCGCGGCCTCCGAGCGCAAGTGGGAGCGGTTCGACCGGCGGTTCGACCTCGCCCAGGAGCCGAACGAGGCCAACCGGTTCGGCTGGGTCGTCGAACTCGACCCGTACGACCCGGACTCGACCCCGCGCAAGCGCACCGCGCTCGGCCGCTTCAAGCACGAGGCGGCGCAGCCGCGCCTGACGGACGACGGCCGTCCGGTCGTCTACATGGGCGACGACGAGAAGTTCGACTACTTCTACAAGTTCGTCGGCAGCAAGCGCATGGCCAAGGGCTCCTCGCGCGCCGCCCGCGAGCACAACCTGACCCTGCTCGACGAGGGCACCCTGTACGTCGCGAAGCTGACCGGCGACTCGCCCGCGGACGAGATCGACGGGAACGGCACGCTGCCGCAGGACGGTGAGTTCGACGGGAGCGGGACGTGGATCCCGCTCGCCACCGCAGGGCCCGGCGGCAAGGCCGTCAGCCACGTCGACGGCATGACCGCCGAGGAGGTGTACGTCTTCACGCGGCTCGCCGGTGACAAGGTGGGCGCCACGAAGATGGACCGGCCCGAGGACATCGAGCCGTCCCCGCACACCGGCAAGGTGTATGTCGCGCTGACGAACAACTCCGACCGCGGCAAGCCGGGCAAGGCGGGAGCGGACGAGGCCAACCCGCGCAACCTCAACAAGCACGGGCAGATCCTGGAGCTGACGGAGCGCAGGGGCCGCGCGGAGGCCACCACCTTCGGCTGGTCGCTCTTCCTCGTCGCCGGTGACCCGGAGGACCCCGCCACGTACTTCGCGGGCTTCCCCAAGGACCGGGTCTCCCCCATCTCCTGCCCGGACAACGTCGCCTTCGACCCGCACGGCAACCTGTGGATCTCCACGGACGGCAACCGACTGGGCTCCCACGACGGCCTGTTCGGCGTCGCCACGCGCGGGGAGCGGCGCGGCGAGCTCAAGCAGTTCCTGACCATGCCGGCCGGCGCCGAGACCTGCGGTCCGCTCGTTCAGGACCGGCGGGTGCTGGTCTCCGTGCAGCACCCGGGCGAGGTCGACGGGGCGTCGGTGGAGAAGCCGGCGAGCTCCTGGCCCGACGGTCCGGGACGCCTCGTGCGCCCGGCGGTCGTCGCGGTCTGGCGCGAGGACGGCTGCGACATCGGCGTCTGACCGGCCCCCGGTCCGGCCGCGGAAAGCACGCACGCCGTGAAGGCACGCTGTGAAGGGCACCCCGCACGCGCGGGGTGCCCTTCTGTGCTGTCCGTGGCCGGTCGCGTCCTGCCGTCGGCCGGAGGTCAGCCGTTCTGCTTGCGGCGGTACAGCGCGAAGCCGAGGCCGGCCGCGCCGAGCGCCGCCATGCCGCCGCCCGCGGCGATCAGCGGGGTGTCGTCGGAGACCGGGGTGACGCCGTCGGCGCCCGCCTTGACGCCACCGCGCGGGATGACCTGGTGGGCGTCGTTGCGCGGCTGCGGCTTGGTGCCGTTGTGGTGCGTGCCGCCGTTGTGGGTCCTGCCCTCGACCCAGCCCTTCATGGTGCCGTCCGGGTTGAGGACGAAGTGCGCCCCGTTGTGCTGGCCGTATGCCGGCTTGGTGCCGGACTGCTTCAGGGTGTCCCAGACGGTCTTCTTGCCGGTGTCGGGGGCCTTGGCGATCATGTCGGCCTCGTAGCCGTTCCTGACCTTGTAGACCTTCGCGTCGAAGCCGCTGCCGCCGAGGTTCTTGTACTCGCGGACGAAGACGCGCTTGCCGGCCGGGTTCGGCTTCGGCGGGGTGGGCTTGGCCTGCATGGTGATGGCGCCGCTGGGCGTGAGGGTGAAGGTGTTGCCGTCGATCTTCGTGGTGGCGGCCTTCTCGTACGCGGTGAGCGAGCCCTGGGCCTTGCCGTTCAGGGAGATCGCCGCCTTGGCGGTGCGGGCGGAGGCGTTGACGTCGACCTTGGCGGACCAGCCCTTGCCGAGGTCCGTGGTGCCCTTGGAGACCCAGCCGCCGGGGACGGGCTTGTCCTTGTCGTTCTCCTTGCCCTTGTCCTTCTCCACGATCTTGGCGGTGACGGTGCCGTCGGGGGAGAGGGTGAAGGTGCTGCCGTCGATGGTGGTGGAGGCGGCCTTCTCGTAGGCGGTGAGGGAGCCCTTGGCCGCGCCGTCCTTGGTGATCGCCGCCTTGGCGGTGCGGGCGGAGGCGTTGACGTCGACCCTGGCGGACCAGCCCTTGCCGAGCTCCGTGGTGCCCTTCGACTCCCAGCCGCCGGGGACGGGCTTGTCCTTGTCCTTGTCGGTCTTGTCCTGGTCGGTCTGGTCCTTGTCGGTGCCGTCCGTGGACTTGTCCTGGCCCTGGTCCTGGCCCTTGTCCTGATCCTGGTCCTTGGTGCCCGCCTGGTCGTCCTGCGCGACCTGGCCCTGCGGCGTGGAGGGCGCGTCCGCCGCGAACGCGGCCGTGGTCGGGACGGCGAGCGCGGCGATGGCTCCGGTGGCGATGGCGGCGGTACGGAAGGTACGGCGGGTGGCGCGCATGTGGTGACTTCCCTCGTGGCTACAGATCGAGCTGTCCGTTTTTGTGCCCCTTTGCGGTGGCGACAGACATGAAGTTACGGGCGCCGTATGTGCGTCATCCGTCGGAAATGTAACAAGTGGCCGCACGGTGGGGCTCGGAACCGTAACCCGGAGAAAAGTGCAGGTCAGAGGGGGTGTGGCCGGAGTCCGCCGAAGGTCACCGGGTGGCCGGGACCAAGGTCCCGCCCGCGCTTCCCCGGGTGTCGCCGGCCCGCAGCAGCCACTCCGTATAGGCGGTCGCCTGCCGTGCCGCCTCCCAGTACGCGGCCTCCAGCTCGCCGTAGACCGCGTCGAGCTCCTCTTCCGTGCGCGCCGCCAGCATGAGGCGTACGCCGAGGGGGTCGCCGTACAGGGGGCGTACGGCCATGTCGGGCCTGCCGCGCGAGGTCGGCTGGCAGAGGGTGACGACCTCGCCCGTGGCGACGAGGGAGGCGGCGGTGAGGTAATCGCCGTGCAGGACACGGGGGTTGAGCCCGGCCGCGGTCAGGACGCGGCGCAGGCCGTCCCATTCCCCGTCGACCGTGGGGTCCACCATCCAGCGGTCGTCCGCGAGGTCGGAGAGGCGGACGACGGGTTGGTCAGCCGCCGGGTGGTCGGCGGCGAGGGAGACGAACTGCGGCTCCCGGTCGAGGAGCACGCGTCTTCGCAGGGCTTCGGGCATGCGCAGCGGGCAGCCCTCCACCTCGTGCACGAAGGCGATGTCGAGCTGGCCCGCGGCCACCATGCGCAGCAGCGCGTTGGCGGAGACGTCCATCTGGAGCGACATCTCGGTGCCGGGCAGGCGGGCCCGCAGCCTGCGCAGCCAGCCCGGTATGGCGCGGCTGGCGGTGGAGCCGATGCGCAGCTGCGGTCCCTCGGCGGTGCGGGCCGCGGCGGCCTTCGTCTCGGCGACCAGGGCCCGCATCTCCGTGACGAGGGGGCGGGCGCGGCTGAGGACGACCCGGCCGAGCTGGGTGGGGCGGCAGCCGGTGCGTTCGCGGGAGAAGAGCTGGCCGCCGAGGGCGTGCTCGATGCGCCGCAGCTGCGTCGTCAGCGACGGCTGGCTCATGCCGAGCTGCCGTGCCGCCTTGTGCAGGCTGCCGGTGTCGGCGATGGCGCACAGCGCGCGGAGGTGCCTGACCTCGAGCTCCATGGGCGTGAGCGTAGAGGCGGTACGGCCGGTGCACCAGACGCTCAAACCCCATGAGAACCGGCCGTTCTGGGCGGGCCGGGTCCGGGTGATAGCCCGGGGCTATCGCGAGTTGCCATCATTCCCACGCGCCCCACGCTCCCCGACACTCACCGGTACCGAAACGTTCACCTTTCATCGACCGCCCCCACGCGGTGGTGGAACGAGTAGGGAGCCCCCCACACATGAACAAGCGTCACCTGTCTGTCGCGGCCGTCCTCGGCCTGGCCTTCGCCGGTCTCGGCGCGACCTCCGCCACGGCCACGACCGCGGCGCACGACGCCGGATCGGCCGCTCCGTCGTACACCCGGTACCAGGGGTCGGCCGCGGAGGCCAAGGCCAACAAGGCGTTCTTCGAGGCCGTCGTGAAGGCGGTCGCCGAGAAGCGCGCGGCGCACCCCGGCGCGAAGTCCGTGACCGTCGTCTACGACACGTCCGGCGCGCCCACCTTCGCCCGGCAGATAGCGTCCTCCGCGTCCATCTGGAACAGCGCCGTCTCCAACGTCAAGCTCCAGGCGGGCACTTCGGGCGCGAGCTTCAAGTACCGCGAGGGCAATGACCCGCGCGGCTCGTACGCGAGCACCGACGGCCACGGCGGCGGCTACATCTTCCTGGACTATGCGCAGAACAAAGAGTACGACTCGACGCGCGTCACCGCCCACGAGACCGGTCACGTCCTCGGTCTGCCGGACCACTACGAGGGCCCGTGCAGCGAGCTGATGTCGGGCGGCGGCCCCGGCCCGTCCTGCACCAACGCGCAGCCGGACGCGAACGAGCGGGCCCAGGTCGACCAGCTCTGGGCCAACGGGCTCGCCAAGGCGCTGCACAAGGTCCGCTGAGCGCGGGTCCCGAAGCGGTTTTTCTTCTGAGGTCGGCGGGGAGCCGTGGACCGGTCGTGGCCGGTCGCGCGGTTCCCCGCCCCCTTTTCCACCCGCTCTACCCACCCTGCGGTGACGCCACCGCCCGTGCCGCCGCCACCTCGTGGCGCAGGGGTTCCAGGACGCTCTCCTGGGGGCCGGTGAAGTCCACGTCGCCCTTCTCCAGGATCACCGATGCCCGGAGGCGGCCCGCGAGCCCCCGTAGTTCCCGGGCGACTTCGGCCACCTCGTCCGCCGTGGGCGCCTTCGCCCCGTGCCGGATGCGGACCCTCGCCGCGGTCGTGGCGTCCAGGATGCGTTCGACGGCGACGACCAGCGGCCACCACGCGGCGGCCCGGGTGCCGGTCGGCGGCGGCTCGGTCAGCGCGCGCTGGAACTCGGAGCGGATGACGGACAGGTCGCGGTAGAGGCCGCGGCGCATGCGGGCGCGCTCGGCGGGCTCCCCGTCGCTGCCGAACGCGCACTCCACGTACCGGGCGGTGTCCGCGACCGCGTCGGCGAGCCGGTCGCCGATCCGCGTGCCCCAGCTCTCCGGCCAGAGCAGATAGCCGGCGACGAGCGCGATGCCGCAGCCGATCAGGCTGTCGAGGAGGCGCGGCAGGACGAGGCCGAGGCCCTGGTGGTTGAGGATGTCGGAGAGCAGCAGGATGACGGGGGTGATCGCCGCCGTCTGGTAGCCGTAGCCGCGCGTGGTGAGGGCCGGGATGAGCGGGGCGAGCAGCATCATCACCGGCACGTCCCACCAGCCGTGCGGCACCTCGGCGAGGACGGCGGCCGCGAGGACGAGCCCGGCCGCGGTGCCGAGCGCGCGCAGCACGGCGCGCGAGAAGACCGAGCCGAAGTCGGGCTTGAGGACGAAGGTGACGGTGAGCGCCACCCAGTACGACCTCGGTACATCGATGAGGGAGACCAGGGCCTGGGCGATGCCGATGCACAGGGCCAGGCGCAGGCCGTAGCGCCATGAGGTGCCGGAGAGGATGACGTTGCGGGCGGCGCGGCGGGCCCGGACGCGGAGTGCGGCGGGCCGGCCGAGGCGGTCCTCGGTCTCGATGACGCCGAGCGGGTCGGGGTCGTCCAGCGTCTCGGCGGCGTGCAGCACGGCGTGGTCGAGGGCGCGGGCGGCGTGGTCCTGGGGTTCGGGGAGCCGGGCCGCGGTCCGGGTGCCGGGGCGCTCCCCCGTGGCGTGCGCGGGTGTGCCCCGCTCGACCGCGTCGGCCAGCGCGCGGACGGCGCCGGGTACTTCGGCGGGGAGGCGGACGCAGGCGTGCCGGGCGGCCTGGTCGGCGGCGGGTGCGGCCTCGACGACGGGGGTGAGGGCGTTCAACTGGGCGACGAGGCGGACCAGTTCCGGGTTGCGGCCGTGGTCGCGGGTGCGGCGGGCCAGGACGAGGTCGTAGGCCTGGTTGAGGGAGGCGGTGACCGCGGTGCGCGCCTCGTCGTACGCGTCCGTGCCCGCCGCCTCGAGCAGCGCGGCCACGGCGCGGTAGGAGGCGGCGACCGCGGCGCGTTCGGGGACGCCGGACCGCAGCGGCCAGGCGAGCAGGCCGAGGGCGAGGACGAGGAGTCCGCCGCCGGTCATCAGGAGCGGGGCGAGCCACCACTGGCCCGGCATGGGGAGTCCCGCGCCGACCACGGAGTTGAGGAGCAGGAGCAGCCCCGATACGGAGGCGACGGCGCCGATCGTCGACATCATGCCGGAGACCAGCGCGACGAGGGTGACCGCGCCGACCGCCACCCAGCCGTGGCCGAAGACGAGCGAGCCGAGGGTGACGCCGAGGGCGCCGAAGAGCTGCGGCACGGCGATGTTGAAGATCCGCATGCGGTAGGCGTCGGCGGTGTCGCCGATGACGCCGGAGAGGGCGCCCATGGAGGCGAGCGCGCCGTAGGAGGGCCGGTCCGCGAGGATGCCGAGGGCGAGGGGGAGGGCCATCGCGATGCCGGCGCGGGCCACGGCCGCCCAGGGGATGGGCGCGGACTGCGGTTTGAGGGACCTGACCAGCCAGTCGGGTGGGGCGAGCGGGCTCAGTGAGACCGGACGGGCGGAACGGGACTCTCGGGGCATGTGCCCATTATCGGCGGTTCATGTGTCCTGTTCCGGTCGGTGGATCAACGCCCTGTTTCCGGTTCGTGCAGGGTCAGGGTGAGGACGAGGGCCCGGTGGTCGGTGTGGCCGATCTCCAGGAGGCGGGCGTCGCGGGCGGCGAAGTCCGGGGTGGCGAGGACGTGGTCGATCTGCGCGCCGAGCGGCGCGGGCGCGGCGGCGGGCCAGCTCGGGGAGCGGGAAATACCGGCGAGCCGGGCGCCGTCGCGCATGCCCGTGTCGAGGATGGCGCGGAAGGCGGCGTGGTCCTGGGTGGCGTTGAAGTCCCCGGCGATGATGGTGGGTTCGCCGTCCCCGTCGGCGGCGTACTCCTCGATCTCCCCCAGTTCGGAGCGCCACAGGCCGACCCCGCGGGGCAGGGGCGGCATGGGGTGGGCGAGCTGGACGCGCACCGGATGGCCGCGCACGTCGGCGACGGCGCCGGGCATGCCGAGGGTGCCGTCGATGCCGGGCGCGCTCTTCAGCGGGACCTTGGCGAGGATGACGGAGCCCTCGGCGCCGTACGCGTCGACCGCCGCGCGGTAGGGGTAGTCGGCGTGCGGCAGTTCCTCGCGGAGCAGGGCGGCACAGCTGGGGTCGCACTCCTGGACGAAGAGCAGGTCGGGCCGTTCGTCGCGGACGGCGTCGATCAGTCCCCGGGTGCCGCCGCCGAATTCGACGTTCGACGTGAGGACGCGCAGGTCGGCGACGGCGGGCCCGTGCGGCGCGTCGGTGTTGCCGTAGGGCTCGATGTACCAGGCGAGGAGCCCGAGCACGGCGACTCCCCACACCATGCCGGTCCGCCACCGTCCGAGGAAGGCCATGAGGAGTCCCGCGGCGGCGGGCACGAGTAGCCAGGGCAGGAAGGCGAGGATCTGCGGCACGGGCGTGAACCCGTCGGAGCCGACGATCCGGAATCCGAGGACGGCGCTCACCCCGGCGAGGAGCAGCGCGGCGCCCCACGCCGCGGCCCGGCCCGTGCGCCGCGGGGCGGGCCCGGCCGTCTCCTCCCCGGCTGCGGGGTCAAGGACGGTGTCACCCGCGCCGCCGGTCCTGCTCGCGCTCTCCACGCCGTCCAAGGGAAGGGGCCTCTCGTCGTCGGTGCGCGGCATTCTCCCTCAGAGACGGGCCGGTGCCTCAGACGGTTGCCCCGGCCCCTACCTCCGCCGTCGCGGCAGGCGCAGGTGCGGCCGGCCGGCGAGCCAGGTGCCGAGGGCGACGGCGAGGGCCGCGCCGATGATGATCCAGGCCGTGGTGCGCAGCGTCTGCGTCAGCGCGTCGTAGACCGCGCCGGGCGCCTCCCGTGAGAGGTCGGCGGGCAGGTCGTCCAGGGTGAGGGCGCGGCCGGTGGCGATGGCGGCCAGGAGGGCGGCGGCGCCGAGGGCCATGCCGAGCGTGGTGGCGACGACGGCCCTGCGGCGGCGGGCGGCGAGCAGCACTCCGGCGACGGCGAGGACGGCCGCCGCGACCGCGGGCCAGATGTCGGCCACCTGGAGCGCGTGGAAGCTCCGCCAGAGCCAGCCGAGGTCCTTGGAGCGCAGGACGGTGACCTCGGTGTGTTTCACCGGGATCTTCGACGCGAAGGGCACGCCGTCGTCCTGGAGTTGCTGTTTGATCTGCCGGGTGATGGGGGCCAGGTCGATGGTGACCTCGCCGTTCGTGTCGTCGTTCATGGCGGACTCGACCGCTTCGTGTGCCGCGCGGTTCGCCGCGTTCCAGGCCGTCTTGAAGGCCGCGGTCTCCGTGAACGACCGCACCGCGTCCCGTACGAACGACTTGACCGTGCCCTGCAGCGGGCCGACGTCGATCTCCTTCATCACCGAGTCGGTGACCTCGTCGGCGATGGCCGTGCGCACCGCGGGGTCGGAGGCGAGCGGCGCCATCGTGGCGACGTAGCTGTCCCGGTCCCCGATCTCGTGCTTCGCCCAGGCCGAGAGCGCGCCGACCGGCACCAGGAGGCAGGCGAGGACGAGGAGGACGGCGGAGAGTGCGGCGCGGGCGCGGGCGGTGTGAGGCGGCTGGCGGACGGTTTTCGGCACGGTTCCAAGGCAAGGCCCCGGCGGGGCGCCACGCGAGCGGGACGAGTGCATATGGGGCAACGCCGCCACCGGGGGCCTCGTCACCGCCTCCGGGCGGCCGGAGCCGGTTCCGGTGGAGCGCTCGGCCGAACGGGTGTTTCCTGGATGAGGGGGCGAGGAGGTCGGTCATGCGAATCGCTCTGAGCCTGGGGGCGGTGGCCGCCGCGGCGCTGCTTGCCGCGGGCAGCGCCACCACGGCCACCGCGGTGGCCACACGAGTCCCCGCACACCACCACGACGACGATCCGATCTGGGGCACCGTCGTATCCGGCCCCGATCTGAAGGTCAGGGACGAGCCGAGCACCCACGGCACGATCCTCGCGAAGCTGCCGTACGGCAGTGAGGACCGGGTCAAGTGCGCCGTCCGGGGCACCACCGTGCACGGGGACCCGCACTGGTACTGGCTGGAGGGCGTCCGCGGCTGGGTGAGCGCCGCCTACGTCGACACGGGCGGGCGCCACGTACCGGCCTGTCCGTCCGCCGACCCGTGCCCGCAGTGGCGCGACCGGGACTGCCACCAGGACCCGTGCGACCACCGCGACCGCTGAGCAAACAGTGCTGAGACAACAGTGCTGAAAGAACAGTCTTGAAGTCCCCCTGCGTCCCCTAGGGAAGGACCCGTCATGGCACACGCCGCACCCGTCTACCCCGCCGCACCCGGCTCCCCCTCCCG
This sequence comes from Streptomyces sp. NPDC037013, assembly GCF_055607265.1. Classification (NCBI taxonomy): domain Bacteria; kingdom Bacillati; phylum Actinomycetota; class Actinomycetes; order Kitasatosporales; family Streptomycetaceae; genus Streptomyces; species Streptomyces sp. NPDC037013. The sequence goes on from NZ_JBVJRV010000006.1 coordinate 361,341, forward strand.
GCACTCCCGCTCCCGCACCGGCACCGGTGCCCTGTGGGCCGGGCTCCCGCTGCTCCTCGGCGTCGTCTACGGCATCTGGGCCTCCGGCATCCGGCGCGACGGCGGCCCGATCACCACCGGCAACGTCGTGTTCGGCGTCGTCACCGGACTCGTCTTCGCCGCGGTCTTCTTCGCGGTGCACCGGGTGGCGCCCGCGCTCCCCCGCGAACTGCGCGCCCTGTCCTGGATGGCGTTCACGGGGATCGCGTTCGGCTTCCTCTACAGCCTCACCGACGCAAGCGTGTTGCGGTCGGTGGTGATGGCGCTGGTGGTGTCGGCCGCGGTATTCGCGGTGGTGTTCTACCGGTACTACACGACCGAGTGAAAAACCCCGGCGGCCGGAACCGGCCCCCGACTGGAGTTCGACCGCAGTTCGACGACACCGGTCCGGCCCCGACGCACAGCCGCGGGGCCGGACTTTTTCCGTGCGCGGATCGATGCCCTTTTCTTCCGAAACCCCGGCCCGGGGCCAATTCCGGACGTAACGGCGGTTCGCACAAACGTTACGTCCGGCTCACGACCCGTCGACGGACAGAGGACCGCAAAAGGCGGTCCGGATAACCGCATGGCCGACGGGTAATCACCGTTCATGTCATTCAAGAACATCTTCGACGGCGGCGGAAGTGAAGCCAGGTCCGCCGAAGAGTCGGCACGGCAGGTGCACGAGACGATTCCGGGCGCACGGCCCGAACGGGAAGGGGTCGATCCGGAGCTCTACGAGGGAATCGAGGAGCCGGCGCGCGATCCGAAGACCATCCGCGAGACGTCACCCGAGGCGCTCCGCGTCATGGGCAGTTTCCTCGCGCCCATGTTCCGGCGCACCCAGGCGGCCGCGGCCGACCAGCGGGACACCTCGGAGGACCCCGCCTCCACCTCCGGCATGGCGTCCGGGGCCAAGGACGAGGCGTTCAAGAAGGTGAAGGTGGAGATCAGGGAAGAGGACCGGCCGAAGATCAGGGACGAGGACCGCCCGAGGATCAGCGACGAAGAGCTGGTGGAAATGAGAAAGGGCAACTCCGCGGCGACCGCCGAAGCGTCGAAGATCATCAAAAAGCCGGCCGAAGGTGAGAACCCGCAGTGACGTCGAGTGGCCCCACCAAGAACAATGTGAGTACGACGCATCTCGGTGAACGATTCATCCGCCACCCGCTGACCGGCCGGAATCTGCGGGAGCTGCAGATCGCCGAAAAAGCCGCCGCCCTCCTGGAGCGGCACAAGGAGAAATTGAAGAGGAAAGCGGAGAAGAAGACACCGGACGGAAAGGACCGGGAAGTCAGTCCCACCGGATTCTCGCTGAACAAGGTCCGCTTCCGCGATTTCCCCGACGGGGAGGAATCGGCGCACGAGCGCGGCTGGCAGGCCTATATGACCGTGGGCGTGCCGCTCATCGAAGAGCGGGGCGACATCGCGCAGCCCCCGCCGGACGTGATCTCCAAGCAGACGTACGTCAACCGGACCGACCCCACGCCCACCAAGTGGTCGCACAGCGTCGAGTTCTCCATCTCGAACACGATCAGCTGGTCGCTCCAGGGGCAGGTGCAGCTCACCTTCGGCGCGAAGGCGACCGCGTCGCTCCAGCAGCAGCTGCAGCAGAGCATGGCGGCGAACCAGTCCCAGAAGACCACTCTGAAGAACAGCAAGGACAATCAGGGCGTCGACAACGAATCGCAGTCGCAGTCGACGAGTACGGCCACCGCCACGGGGACGGCCACCGGCACCGGGGAGCTGTCGGCGCAGCTGATGCTGGGGATCACCGCTTCCGTCAGCGGCTCGCTGACCACCGCGTTCAAGACGACGTCCACGCTCAGCGGGGAAGTGGGCAGCCGGTTGGACGTGCTGGCCACCCAGCGGCGCCAGGTGCGGAGGTTCGACTACGAATTCCCCGTCTCCTTCGGCGGGTGGGTCGCTCTGTATTACCCCGAGCCGGTGGAGGTCAAGGAGGTCCGGCCGGCCGGCCCCCAGCCCAAGGAACCGAAGTACGCCAAGGTGCTCGCCTGGAAGCTCGGCGAGACCGGTGCGGCCGGGGAGACCTTCGAACTGACCGGTGAGGGCGAGCCGTTCCTGCAGAAGGGCGAGGCCGAGGTCATCTCCACGCTCGCCGGGGTCCACGAGGTCTTCGAGCTGGAGTCCCTCCGGTTCGACCTGGAGAAGCACCCGCTGCACAAGCGGTCCGGCGCGGCCGCGGAGAGCCCGAGGACGGAGCCCGTCGTGCTCGCCGCGGACCTGGGGACGGCCGACGGTCTCGCACTGGATGTGGCCGGGCAGAAGGCGTACGTCACCGAGCGGTACAACGGCGGCAGGCTCTACAAGGTGAACCTCGCCGACGGCCACAGGGACTGGGTCGTGCAGAACCTGGGCCAGCCCAACGACGTGGCGCTGGACCTGCCGGGCAACAAGGCCTATGTCACCGACTACGGCGGCATGCGCCTGATCACGGTGGATCTGACCGACCCCACGGCCGACCCCGTCAAGATCGCCGGGGACATCTACGCCTACGGCGTCGCGCTCGACCTGCCGAACGGGAAGGCCTACGTCACCGATGTCGAGCGGAACCTCCTGGTCGAGTACGGCCTGACCGACGGGTCCGCGCACCGGCAGCGCACCTGGGACGTGCCGAGGGCCGCCGGAGTGGCGCTGTCCGGCGGCCGGGCGTACGTCGGTCAGTACGAGCTGGACGGCCTCTTCGAGATCGACCTGACGGCGGACGGCGGCGGCTCCCGGCAGACCGTCGCCACCCACCTCGGACACACCGTCCGCATGGCGCTGTGCGGCACCGACCCGGCCGTCGCCGACCACGCGTACGTCGCCGACCCGGCCGGCGGCACGCTGCACGAGGTCGTCCTGGCCGCCGGCGAGGCCAAGGGCCGCCAGCGCGTCGTCGCCGACGGCCTCGGCAACGTCTGCGGGATCGGCCTCGACCGCGACCACGGCGTGGCCTACGTCAGCAACCGGCAGGGCAAGCTGCTGCGGATCCCCGCCCCGCGCCCCGCGGCTCCCCCGGCGGCGTGAGCGCCCCGGCGCTCACAGCGCGTCCGCCGCCGCGGCGCGGGCCATGGCGCGGTAGCCGGCGTCGTTCGGGTGCAGGTGGTCGCCGCTGTCGTACGCGGGCGCGATCCGCTCCGGGTCCTTCGGGTCGGCGAGCGCCTTGTCGAGGTCGACGAACGCGTCGTACTCGCCGGAGGTGCGCACCCAGTGGTTGAAGGCGTCGCTGACGGCGGCCGCGTGCTTGCCGTAGTGGTCGGAGCCGCCGAAGGGGAGCAGGGTCGCGCCGACGATCCGTACGCCCTTGGCGTGGGCGGCGCGGATCAACTGCCGGTGGCCGTTGATGAGTTCGCGGGCGGAGACGGTCGGTGCGGGCTTGTAGGTGGGCTTGTCGGTCTCGCTGAAGCCGATGTCGTTGACGCCTTCGAGGACGACGGCCGTGCCGACGCCGGGCTGGCCGAGCGCGTCCCGCGTGAACCGGCCGGTGCCCTTGTCGCCGTACCAGGCCGAGTCGTTGAGGACCATGTTGCCGCCGATGCCGGCGTTGAGGACGGGCCGGGGGCGGCCCGTCTCGGCGAGGCGTTCGGCGAGGGCGTCGGACCAGCGGCGGTCGCGGTCGGCGGTGGAGCCGAAGCCGTCGGTGATGGAGTCGCCGAAGAGGACGACGCCGTCGCGCCGGGGCCGTTCGCTGCCGCCCACGTCCACGCCCGCGAGGTAGTACCAGGACGCCGTCGACTCGTCGAAGGCGCGGCCCGCGGTGTCGGCGGTGTGGTCGCCGTCCGCGCGGTAGCTGGTCGCGAAGGACTGCGCGTGGAAGGTGGCGGGGCCGGTGGTCCCCGCGAGGTGCAGGGTGACGGTCACGGACTCGCCGGCGTCGAGCTTCAGTCCGGCCGCGTCGCTCGCCAGCCGGCCGTGGGCCGGGACGGTGGCGGACGCCTTCCCGCCGAAGGTGAGCCGCCGCACCGACCCCTCCTGGACCGAAGCGCCCTTGCCCGTACGGGCGATGGTGGCGCCCGCGATCCTCAGCGGTGAACTCCCGTACGCGTTGGAGAGCCGGATGCGCGCTCTGTCGCCGCCCTCGCTGACGCGGACGACCTGGCGCAGCGTCTGCCCGTCGAAGCCGGCCTCCGACCAGTTCGGCCCGAAGCCGGCGCTCGGGCGTTGCGGTGCGGCGGCCCAGGAAGCGGTCCACGCTGCCTCCTTCCGGTCTTCGTGGCCGTCGGACGAGGTGGCGGCGCGGGCGGCGGCGAGACCGGCGGTGAGGGCGAGCGCGGTGGCGGTGGCGGTGACGGTGAGGCGGGCACGCGAGAACATCGGTGACTCCTGGGATCGTTGGGGCGTAAGAGCCGGGTGGGCGGCTGCCCTCCCGGTTCCCCAAAGATCCGCCGGTCCACCCCGCCGATCAACGGCGATCCGTGAAACGATCGATGCGCTCACGCTTATCGATGCAGGTCACAGGGGGTATGTGGTGGAACGGCAGGAGCTGGAGACCTTCCTGACCCTGGCGGAGGAACTCCATTTCGGCCGCACCGCCGAGCGGCTCCTCCTCTCCCAGGCGCGGGTCAGCCAGACGCTGAAGAAGCTGGAGCGCAAGATCGGCGCCCCGCTCTTCGAGCGCACCAGCAGAGTGGTCCGCATGTCCCCGCTCGGCCATCAGCTGTACGAGGATCTCGCCCCGCTCCACCAGCGCATGGAGGCCGCCGTCGCGCGCGCCAAGGACACCGCGCGCGGGGTCGGCGGCGAGCTGAACGTCGGCTTCCTCGGCTCCGGCGCGGGCACCCTCACGGCACCGGTCCTGGCGGAGTTCCGCGCGCGCCGGCCGGGCGTCGAGGTGCGGATGCGGGAGACGCAGTTCGGGGACCCGCTGGGCGCGCTGCGCCGCGGCGACATCGACGCGCTCTTCACCTGCCTGCCCGTCGATGAGCCGGATCTCGCCGTCGGCCCGGTCGTCATCAGGGAACCCCGCCTGCTCGCCGTGCCGCTCGGCCACCCGCTCGCCGGCCGGACCTCGGTCTCCCTGGAGGAACTGGCGGGCGAGACGTTCTTCGGCGTCGCCAACGACGCGCCCGCCTACTGGTGGGACTTCCACGTCCCGACCCGCACCCCCGCCGGGCGGGAGATACGGCGGGGCCCGTCCGTCGCGTCCTTCCAGGAGCTGATGACCCTCGTCGCGACGGGCCGGGGCATCTCACCGGTCATCGCGTCCGTCGAGAAGTACTCCGCACGTCCCGACGTCGTCTTCGTCCCCCTGGACGACGTGCCGAGCGCGGAGGTCGCCCTGATCCACCGCGCCTCCAACACCGACGCCCGCACGGCGGCCTTCACCGAAGCGGTACGGGCCGCCGTCGCGGCGAACGGCGGCCCGGCGGCGTACTGACGGGATCTCCGTTCCTCAGGGCCCCGCCATGTCCGAACGGTCGTTGCACAGCGCCCAGATGACGAAGACGCCGATCGCGATCGAGACGACGGCCCACACGGGCGTGTACGGCAGCCACAGGAACTGCGCCACGATCGCGAGCGCCGCCAGGGCGACGCCGCTTCCCTTCGCCCAGGCCGCCCCCTTGAGGATGCCCCAGCCGACGACGGCCACGAGGATGCCCAGCACCAGGTGGATCCAGCCCCACGTGGTGAGGCTGAACTTGTAGACGTAGTCGCCGATCCGCTCGTAGACATCGTCCTTCGCGATGCCCGCGATGCCCTCGAAGATGCCGAGGATGCCGTTCACCAGCATCAGGACACCGGCGAACATGGTGCCGCCGGCCGCCCACGGGCTCTCCGCCTTCGTCCCGTGGTGGTCCGGTTTCGCGTGGCCCGGCGTACCGGGCCCGGTCGTGCTGCTCATGGCCACCCCATTCGTCAGCGGTCAGGGACACCCAGCGTGTGGCGGTGCCCTGCGGGCCGCGAGCGGGCGCGGGCCGAACGGGTTATGTGATTCTGCCCACCTGTGTGGAGTCGGGTCGTTACGCTGAGCTACATGGTCAAAGCGCGGGATCTCGACCCCAGTGCGTCGCCCCTCGACTACTACGGCTCCGAACTGCGCCGCCTGCGCGAGGGGGCGGGCCTCAGCCAGGGGCAGTTGGGGTCGTGCGTTTTCGTCACGGCGTCGCTCATCGGCCAGATCGAGACGACGAAGAGGGTACCGACGAGAGACTTCTCGGAACGGGTGGACGCGGCGCTGGGGACGGACGGGGCGTTCTCGCGGCTGGTCGGTCTGGTGCTGAGGAGCCAGTTGCCGACGTGGTTCCAGGCGTACGCGGAGATGGAGGCGCAGGCGACCTTCATTTCCACGTATCAGTGCCAGTTGGTTTACGGGCTGCTACAGACGGAGGCCTACGCGCGGGCTCTGCTGAGTGTGGATCACCCAGGCGGTGCGGATGAGTTGGTGGCCGCGAGGATGGAGCGCCAACGAATCCTTGATCGCGAACTCCCGCCTGCCCTCTGGGTTGTTCTCAGCGAGGCTGTGCTGCACCAGGAGGTCGGAGGGCGAGAGGTCATGCGCGGCCAATTGGCCCGCTTGCTGGAGTTCCGGGACCACCCCTGGATCCAAATCCAGGTTCTGCCTTACAAGGTCGGCCAGCACACCGGCATGATGGGCTCGTTCAACCTCCTGCGCTTCGACAATGACCCGGACCTCTTCTACGCGGAGAGCTACGACATTGGCCACATGACTGCCAACCCGCAAGTGATCAGGGAACGTTCGGTCGGCTACGCTCGCTTGCAGAGCTGTGCTCTCTCGACGGACGGCTCGGCAGAACTGATCGCTCGTGTGATGGAGGAACGCTATGGGCAGTGCGCAGCACCTGAAGGCCGCACAGTGGCGTAAGTCGTCGCACAGCGGAACGAGTGGCGGCGACTGCATCGAATGCGCACCCCTCAACGGCACGACGTGGCGAAAGTCGACGTACAGCGGCAACACCGGCGGCGAATGCATCGAGTACGCCCAAACCAGCTGCCACCTCACCGGCGCCGGAACCATCGCGGTCCGCGACAGCAAGAACCCCGAAGGCCCCGCCTTCACCGTCACGGCGGCGGCCTTCACCCGGTTCGTGACCGCCACCGCTAACGGAGATCTGCGCTGATCCTCTCGGTGATCGCCGCGGCCATCCGCCTGATGCCCGGTGAACGGACCGGGCACGGCCGGGACTTGGGCGTGGTCGGCGCCAGGCAGAAGTGCAGGTAGTCGTCCCCGCTCCGGTGCAGGGCCGCGCGGCCCGAGCCCCCGCAGTACTCGGGGTGGGCGCGCTCGTACGACGTGCAGGGCAGTGACTCGACCCACGTGTAGCGGGCGGACGCGGGAGCGACCGCCCGCCCCGCGTCGGCGAGGATGCCGCCGGACGCCTTCGCCTGGGCCCGGTAGAGGTCGTTGACGCCGCGTACGCGGTCCGGGGTGATGGGGTCGGGGCCCTGGAGGACCCAGACGACGCGGGGGCGGTCGGCGCCGCCCGCGGCACGGATCTGGGCGGCGAGCCTGCGCGCGTCGGCGGCGTACCGGTCGAAGTACTGGGCGCGCTGCTTGTCGTAGGTGATGCCGTCCATGCACGGGGTGTAGCCCCAGGCGTTGCCCCAGAACTGGAGCACCACGTAGTCGGGGTGTTCGGCGCGGACGAGCGCGGCGGCCTTGTCCTTGTCGGGGACGAGGGAGTCCTCGCCGGTGCCTTCGAGGTAGTCGCAGAGGGTGGTGCCGGAGTAGGGGGCGCTGCGGTAGCGGGCGCCGAGGCGGTCGCGGAGGTGCGCGCCGAGGACCTTCTGGTTCTCCATGGCGAGGGAGTCCCCGAGGTAGAGGACGGTCGGGGCCTTGGCGGGGCGGTGGTCGGCGGCGCGCTGCCGGGTGGTGGCGGACGGGGCGGGAGCGGAGGGGCCGGGGCGCTGCGCGCCGGGGGTGGCGTTGGGGAGGTCGGCCGGTGTCGCGTCCCCCGAGCCGGGGTCCCCGCAGGCGCCCAGCATCAGCAGTCCGGCCAGTACCCCCGCGCTCCACAGATTCCGCTTCCGCATGCGGCAACTCCCGCCCCAGTCAGCCGAAATGGCCCTCAGGCAAGCACACCCGCGCGGCGGGCGGAAGGCATCGGCCCGCCAAGTCCGGTCAGTGCCGGGCGGCCCGCCGGAAGTGGCGGGCCAGCGCGCGGTAGGACTCCTTGGGCTCCCAGTGCCAGCCGGCCGCCGGGTCGTCGGGCCGTTTCCTGATCGTCTTGGTGATGCTGTAGCTCGCCAGGTCCAGGTCGTGGCGGGGGTCGTGGGGGAGGTGCGGGGCGTCGGGGGTGACGAAGGCGTAGACCAGCGCGGCGTACAGGTTCATGGACTCGAAGGCGTCGAAGACGTCGAGGAGGTACGCGGCCTGGGCGCGCTCGCTGCGCTTGAGGCCGCCGGTGATCTCCGGGGGCTCCTTGGTGTAGTCGACGGCGTCGTGCCACCCCATGCCGCCGTCCTTCGGCGCTCCCTCGTACGTGCAGGAGCCGCACTCGGTGACGGCGACCGGCTTGCCCCACCGGCGGTAGGGCGTGAGCTCGCTGACGTAACCGGCCCGATCGCGGTGGTAGCCGTAGTAGTTGACGCTGACGACGTCGAAGAGGGACCAGTCGACGTCGTCGTCCTGGGCGGCGCCGTAGGTGAGGGGGCCGCGGAAGACGGAGCGGCCCGTCCGGGCGGCGCGCGCGATGAAGTCGCGCAGCCGCCGGGCCATCTTCTCCGGGTCGAAGTTGCCCTTGAGGAGGTTCTCGACGCGCTCCAGGGCGTTCTCGCCGGGCACGATCCCGGGCACGAACAGCACGAACTCGGCGCCCACGCTGAGGTGGACGTCCGCGCCCTGGCGCCGCATCCGCTCCGCGTGGCGGCCGGTCTCCGCCAGGTGGTCGAGGATCTCGTGGTGCGGCGCGTCGCCGAGGCGGGGCTGGAGCCAGACGCGCAGGCCGCGTTCGGCGGCCTCGGATGCGGTGGCGGCGAGCCGGTCGGTGCCGGTGCCGAAGACGGAGACGGTGTCCGCGTGCAGGTCGTGGCGGATCGCCCGCAGGTCGCCGCGCATACGGGCGGCACTCCAGGCGGTCGCGGGCGACTCGCCGTCGCCGACCTCGTAACAGACCCCTCGATGGGCGAGCCCCCGCCGGTCCCCTGTTCCGGCGGGGGCTCGCCCGGCCCCGGGCAGCCTGTTGGTGGCGGCCGCGGGGGCGGTAGGGGCCGTGGCGGCCGTGGCGGTCAGGCCGACGGCTCCGGTCGCCGCGGTGAAGCCGACGGCTCCGGCGGCCGCGCCCGCCGCGCCCGCCAGAAACCGTCCCCTGCTGATGCCGTCCTGTCGCATACCGCCGCCTCCCGTCACCGCCGCCGGCCCGTGCGCCGCGCCGCGTGACCGCCAGCATCGCGGGGGGCGGGGCGCGGGCTCATCGGTCTTTGGTCGACGCGGCGGTGCCGGAAGACGGAAACCCCGTACGCGGAAAGCGACTTAGGTAGGCCGTCCGGGCGGGGTGGGGGGCCGGGTCACTCGGGCGGGGGCGGGGGCGGGGCCTCCGTCGCGAGGGCGTGGAAGGCCGTGCAGAGGAGGCGGACGCTGCGGCGGAACTTCTCGTCCTGGTCCAGCCGGGGCATCTTCTCCATGACGAGGGGGAAGCGCGCGCACAGGTCGGCGTAGATCTCGGGGGTGATGTCCGGCGTGCGGGTGTCGGCCTGCTCCTGGAGCACGAACCCCGTGACATGGCTGAGGAGGGTGTCGGCCGCGACGCCGCACTCCCCGGCGGGCACGCCCGCGTCCAGGAGCGTCCCGAGGAGGCGCTCCATCAGGGACAGGGCGCCGGTGCTCAGGGTGCCGGGGCTGTCGGCGAGCAGGAGGGCGCCGCCCGGATGCCGCAGGAGGCTGCGGCGCAGCTCGGCGGTCTGCACCTCGATCCGCTCCTGCCAGGTCGCGCTGGGCGGGAGCGCGTCCAGGGCGGTGCCGGCGGCGTCGTACGCGTGGCGGCAGACGCGGTCGGCCATCAGTGCGAGCAGTTCGTCCTTGCCGCGCACGTGGTAGTAGAGGCTGCCCGCGTGGGTGTCGAGCCGCTCGGCGACCCGGCGCATGGACAGGCCGTGGTACCCGGCCTCGGCGAACGTGGCCATCCCGGCATCGACGATGCGCTCCTTGGTGAGCTTCATGGGCTCACCGTAACAGCTTTTCCAACGGTGTTAGAAAATCCGTGTTAGGCTCGCCCCGAGCGGTTTCGAACACCGTTTGAAAAGTCCGGTAAAGACTGCGGAAGACTCGGGGGACAGGGACATGGGCGGACTGCTCTTCAGCGCGACCACGGCGGCGCTGATGGTGATGATGGTCAACTGCGGGCTCGGCACGGTGGGCCGCGACACCCTGCGGGAGCGCCCCGTCCCGTGGGCCGCCGTCGGCCTGACCGCGCTGGCCGTGGGCGGCGTCGTCCTCCAGCTGTGCTGGTCCGGCGCGATGGAGGCGCTGGACGCCGACCCCGCGGAGAGCGGCTGGTGGCGCGTGTTCACCTCGGTCTTCATGCAGAACGGCGGAGTCTCCGGCGGCCTCTGGAACCTCGCCACGCTCGCCGTCGTGGCGGCCCTCGCCCAGTGGCACTGGGGCGGCAGGCTCACCGTGCTGTTCTTCGTGGCGGGCATCCTCCTGCCGGAACGGATCGACGCCCTGCTCGGCCTCGGCGGCGGCCCCAGCACCGACCCCCGCAACTTCGCCGGAAGCTCCGGCGCGACGTACTTCCTGGGCGCGACCCTGGCCGCGGCCTTCCTCACCCGCACCCGGGTCAGGAAGGAGCAGGCCCTGGCACTCGGGGTCCCGGTCCTCGGCCTCCTGATGTGGCTCACGCAGGAAAACGGCCACGGCTTGGTCGCTGTGTATGGCTTCGCCCTGGGCCTGGCCGCGTGGGCGGTACTGCGCCGCCTGCCGGAACGGGCCGCGGGTCACACGGCGCGGGACGGGGTGGGTGAGGGTAGCGGGGCGGGGCGGTAGCGGGGTGGCGGGCACGGCTGACGGCGGCCCGCTGTGTCGAGCGCCTGCCGTTTCGAGCGGCCCGCTGTGTCGCGCGGGACGGGACCCCGGGCGCCCGGGGTCTAACGCGTGCTGCGCCGGCTGCCGGGGCGGGATGCGGGGCGCACGGCGCCGGACGCGGTGGGTGAGGGCACGGGCGTGGGTCGGTGGCGGAGTGGCGGGCACGGCTGACCGCCGCCCGCTGTGTCGAGCGGGCCGCTGTTTCGAGCGGGGCGAGACCGAGGGTGCCCGGCGGAGGCCGGGGGCTAACGCAGTGCGGCGGTGATCAGGCCTTCGATGGCCTCACGCCGTACTTCGCCGCCGTTCACCAGGCGGTCGAAGACCAGGCCGTCGATGCAGGTCAGCAGGGTGTGCGTGCGGTTCTCGACGTCGGTGACGCCGTGCTCCGCGAGGAACAGCCGGACCGCCTCGCGGCCGGCGTTCTCCCGGGGCACGAGAATCTCGCGAAGCTCTTCGTCGCGCACGCTCTCGACGGCGCAGGCGTGGCGGGCGAGCGAGCGCCGCCGGCCCTCGCCGGTGAGCCGCCGCCGGGTGAGCGCCACCAGACCGTCCACCAGTTCCTCGACGGTACGCAGGGGCGGCAACTCATCGGCCGTCGCGTGCAGTTCGGCCTGGTCGAGCCGGACCAGGTGGGTGACGAGCCCGGTCAGCAGGGCGGCGCGCGTGCGGAAGTAGGCCGAGGTGGTGCCGGGCGGCATCGCTGCCCGGCGGTCGACCGCGCGGTGGGTCAGGCCGCGCATCCCTTCGTCGGCGAGGACATCGAGAGCCGCGTCTGCGAGAAGGGTGCGCCGATCGGAAGCCATGCCCCTTTCTACACCCGTAGAGGATGAGGGCCGAGGCTCGGGATAGAGTCAGTCTTCTACAGGTGTAGAAAAGAAGGGGGCTGTGCCATGGGCAACACGGCAGTGGTGGTCGGAGGCGGAATCGGCGGGCTCGCCGCCGCCATAGGCCTGCACCGCATCGGCTGGGACGTGACGGTCCTCGAGCGTTCGTCCCTGCCCGAGGACGCGGGGGCGGGCATTTCCCTGGCCGCCAACGGCCTGCGCGCCCTGGACGAACTCGGGGTCGGCGGGGCGGTGCGGGCCGCGTCGCGAGGCCAGTACAGCGGCGGCACCCGGACACCCCGGGGCGGCTGGCTGGCCCGGATGGACGGCTCGGCACTGGAGAAGGCGGTGGGCACCCCGATCATGGGCATCCCCCGTTCCACCCTGCACCGACTCCTGCGCGAGGCATTGCCCGCCGGCGCACTGGCGATCGGCTCCGAGGCGACAACGGTCGAGCAGATCGACCCGGAGACGGTGCACGTCGGCTCCGGCGCCACGGCCCTGAAGGCGGACCTGGTCGTCGCGGCCGACGGCATCGGCAGCAGAATCCGCGCCCAACTCTTCCCGGACCACCCCGGCCCGGTCCACAGCGGCTCCACGGTGTTGCGGGCGATCACCGACCACGCGGTCGATCCACGTACCGACTTCGAGCTGACCTGGGGCCGGGGCGCGGAGTTCGGACACATCGCGCTCCTGGACGGCAGGGCCGAGTGGCACGCCGTCCTCAGCCTCCCCGCCGGTACGCGGTTCGCCGACCCGCTGACCGAACTGCGCCGACGGTTCCACACCTGGCACGCCCCGATCCCCGCTCTGCTCGACGCGACCCGGCCCGAGGCCGTCCTGCATCACGACGTGAACGAACTCCGCACGCCCCTCCCCTCATACGTGGCCGGACGGATCGCGCTGCTCGGCGACGCGGCCCACGCGATGACCCCCAACCTGGGGCAGGGCGCCTGCCAGGCCCTGGAGGACGCGGTGACTCTGGCCGCCGCCGTCGAGGCCGGGCCCACCGTCGACGCCGCGCTCACCCGCTACGACGCCGAGCGCCGGCCGCGGAGCCAGGCCGTCGCGGCAGCCGCCCGGCAGGCCGGGAAAATGGGCCAGCAACTGTCCCACCCGCTGGCCGTCACCCTGCGGAACACGGCGATGCGACTGACGCCGTCCCGGGTCACCGTACGGATGCTCCTGCGCCACCACGCGTGGGTCCCGCCGTCACTGACCTGACGCGGCTCCTGCCCGCCGCCTCCTCCGAACGCCACAACGTCACAACGTCACAACGTCACGCTGAAACGATTGGTCAATCGCGTCGCGAATGATCGGTTAATCGTGTTGACCGTCCCCGGCGGGCGGTGCTGGAGTCGGCACGTGGACAGCATCCCCGCCAACCGGCGGCTCTGGAACCGGATCAGCGGCACCTACCAGCACGAGCACGACCCGCGGATCGGCGCCGCGCCCCGGCTGTGGGGCATGTACTCCCTGCCCGACGCCCACCTGTGCGCCCTCGGCGACGTCACCGGCAAGCGCGTCCTCGAACTCGGCTGCGGTGCCGGCCAGTGGTCCAGGGCGCTCGCCGCCGAGGGCGCCGACGTGGTCGGCATCGACCTGTCCGACGCCCAACTCGCCGCGGCGGCACGGGCGATGGGGGAGGCGCGCTACCCGCTGGTGCAGGGCGCCGCCGAACGGCTCCCCTTCGCCGACGGCAGCTTCGACCTGGTCTTCTGCGACTTCGGCGGACTCAGCTGGGCGCCCCCGCACCTGGCCGTACCGCAGGCCGAGCGGGTCCTGGCGCCGGGCGGTCGGCTGGTGTTCAACGTCGCGAGCCCGTGGTTCGAGGCCTGCTACGACGAAGCGGCGGACCGCGTCACGACGACGCTGCAGAAGGACTACTTCGGGCTCGACACCATCGCCGAGGGCGACGGCGCGACCAGCTATCAACTCACGTACGGCGACTGGGTCAGGGTCCTGCGCGGCGCGGGTCTCGTCATCGACGACCTCATCGAGCCGCGGCCCGCCCCCGGAACACCCAACGGCTACAACGAGACCGACCCGCCCGACTGGGCACACCACTGGCCGGCGGAACTCCTATGGGTGACCCACAAACCGTGAGTCCCCCGAGTTCCGCCGGGCCTTGGTGGGCGCGGGTCGTCAGCGGGCGACGAACTGCGTCAGGATCGCCTGCACCTCGTAGATGTCGACGCCCTTGGTGAACGTCTTCTGCATCGGCGCAGGGTTGCCGGAGACCCAGATCTTCAGCTCGGCGTCGAGATCGAAGTGCCCGGCCGTCTCCACGGCGAAGTGCGTGATGCTGCGGTAGGGCACCGAGTGGTACTCGACCTTCTTGCCGGTGATGCCCTGCTTGTCGACCATGATCAGCCGACGGTCGGTGAAGAGCATGGTGTCGCGTATCAGCGTGTACGCGGCGTGCACCTGCTCCCCGTGCCCGAGCAGCCGCGCGTACTCGTTCTGCGCCTTGCCCGGATCGACGGTGTGCGCATTGCCGAACAGTGCCATGTCGGACCCCCCGTTGTGGTGTTACCAGGAGCTTGCCACTGTATCCGGACAGAACGACAAGATCGAAGGCTTGTGCGAAGCGGTTACGAAGTACGGGGTGTGCGCTCGGCCCAGGTCGGGCGCTGGTCAGGTGGGACCTCCGCGCCCCGTGCGAATGCCTCGGCGAAGGCGGCCTCGCCCAGGGACGCCTTCGCCGCTTCCGTGATCCGGTCGACGTCGGCACGTTCCGCCGGGGGCAGCGGCGCTCCCACCTCGCGGCGGGCCGCGTCCGCGGCGCCGAGCAGCAGCGCGGCACGCTCCGCTCCGGCGCCCTCGCGGAGGCCCGGCGGGGACAGGGTCGCCGCGCCGGCCAGGCCCTCCAGGGAGAGGGCGATGGCCCGGGGCTCGTCCAGTCCGCGGGCGGCCTCAAGCCCGAGGAGGTGGTGGGCCTCGGCGCCGGGGCCATCACCGCGCAGCTCGGCGATGAACCCCATCTCCGCATGGTGCAGGTGGTCGCCCGCGGGCGAGGACACGTCGGCGTGGCGGTCACGGATGCGCAGGAGGCGGGCCTCGGCCCCGGCGAGGTCCCCGGAACGGCGGGTCCCGAGAGCGAGCCCCATCTCGGCGTGCACCTCGCCGTAGCGGTACCCCTGCTCGACAGCCAACTCGCGCGCCTGCTCGTGGAGTTCACGCGCCCGCTCCCAGTCGTGGGTCAGCAGGGCGAGCCGGCCGAGTCCGGAGAGCCGCGCGGCGACCTCCGCGTGGAGCCCGAGCTCGCGCGCGATGGCCAGCCCCTCCGTCTGCCGGCGCGCGGCCTCGTCGTAATCGCCCTTGATCTCCGCGAGCGCGGCGAGCGGCGCCACCGTCTGCAACTCGCCCCACCGGTCGCCCAGTTCGCGGAAAAGGCCGGAGGCGCGCCGCCCGTCGTCGCCGATCGTGCGGAGGTCGCCGCGGAGCAGCGCGTGCATCGCGCGCAAGGCGAGCGCGGCGGCGGTGCTCCACCGGTCCCCTTCCGCGGCGGCGAGGTCGAGGACGCGGGCGTTCACCTCCTCGCTGGCCCGGGGGTCACCGCCGCTGAAGAGCCCGTACGCGCGGAGCCACAGGTGGCGGGGGGAGGCGGGCGTGGGTACGGGGGCCGGCGCGGGTGGGGCCGGTTCGCCGGTGAGGAGGGCGAACGCGTCGCGCAGGAACGGGAGTTCATGCGCACCCGGCGCCACGCCGGCCGCCGCGGTCAGGGCGCGCCGCGCCTCCGTCAGATGGCCGCGCAGGAGCCACCACCAGGTCAGCGCCTCGGCGAGCCGGGCCGCCTCCTCCGGGGCGGGGTGGCGTACCGCCTCGTCCAGCGCCGCGCGGAGATTGGCGGCCTCGGCGTCCAGGCGGCCGAGCCACCGCGCCTGCCCGCCGTCGCGCAACCGGGGCTCGGCCCGTTCGGCGAGCTCCAGGTAGTGGCGCAGATGGCGTTCGCGTACGCCGGTGAGGTCCTCCATCTCGTACAGCCGCTCCATGGCGTACGCGGCCACGGACTCCAGGAGGCGGTAGCGCGGCGCCGTCCCCGCGGGGCCCGGCACCACGACGACCAGGGAACGGTCGACGAGCCGCGTGACCAGGTCCACGACCTCGCCCCGGGTCACGCCGTCACCCGCGCACACGGCCTCCGCCGCGTCCAGCGTGCAGCCGTCGCGGTGCACGGCGAGGCGGCGCAGCACGATGCGCTCGGGTGCGGTCAGCAGCTCCCAGCTCCAGTCGATCATCGCCCGCAGCGTCTGCTGGCGGGCCGGGGCGCCGCGTCGGCCGGAGGTGAGCAGCCGGAAGCGGTCGCCGAGCCGGTCCGCCAACTCCCGTACGCCGAGGGCGCGGACGCGGGTCGCGGCGAGTTCCAGGGCGAGCGGGATGCCGTCGAGACGCCGGCAGATCTCGGCGACGGCCGCCTCGTCGGCGGGGTCGCCGAGCACGAAGCCGGGGGCGGAGGCGGCGGCGCGGGCCACGAACAGGCTGACCGCGTCCGAGCCCGCGAGCGGCTCCACGACGAATACGGCCTCGCCCGTGAGGCCCAACGGCTCCTGACTGGTGGCGAGAACGCGCAGGCCAGGGGCGGCGCGCAGGAGGGCGTCGGCGAGTGCGGCGGCCTGGTCGACGACCTGCTCGCAGTTGTCGAGGACGAGGAGGACGCGGCGGTCGCGCAGGGACGCGGCGAGGCGGTCGACGGGGGCGAGGGGTCTCGCGGGGGCGGCGGGGCCGATGGGACCGGTGGGGCCGGCGGGGGACGGGTGGCCCGGTGGCCCGGGAGGAGTGTCGTCGCGCAGACCTAGGGCCGAGGCGACCGTCTGAGCGAGCTCGTCGACCCCACTCCCACCGCGCCGCCCAGCGAACTCGACGAGCCAGACGCCGTCGGGGAAGGGGGTGCCGGAAGAGGAGGCACCGGGGGAGGAGGTGCCAGGGAGTGGCGTGCCGGTGTCCGTGCCCGTCTGCCGCGCGGCGGCCTCCACCGCAAGCCGCGTCTTGCCGACGCCCCCGGGCCCGGTGAGCGTCACGAGCCGGGCGGAGCCGAGCAGCTCCCCGACCTCCGCCGCGGCGGACTCGCGCCCGACGAGGCCGGTGAGCTGCGCGGGCAGATTGGTGCGGGGCCGGGCGGGCGCGGCGGCGGGGGGTGTCCCGGGCGCGAGAGGCGGGCCGGGGGCCAGGGCGGGGTCCTGGCGGAGGATCGCCTCGTGCAGGGCGGTGAGTTCCGGGCCGGGGTCGACGCCCAGCTCGTCGGCGAGCCGCTCGCGCAGCTCCCCGTACGAGGCGAGCGCCTCGCTCTGCCGTCCCGCGAGGTACAGCGCACGCACCTGCACGGCCCGCAACCGTTCCCGCAACGGATACCGCGCGACCAGATCCGCCAACTCCCCCGTGAGCAGCGTGTGGTCGCCCGCGGCGAGCCGTGCCTCCGCCTGCTCCTCCAGTACGGCGAGCCGCTGCTCCGCGAGCCGGTCCGCCGCCGCCCGTACGAACTCCTCGTCGGCGAGGTCGGCGTAGGCAGGGCCCCGCCACACCCCGAGGGCCCGCGTGAGGAGTTCGGCGCGGGCACGCGGGTTCGTCGTCTCGGTCCGCGCCCGCTCCACCAGCTGGTGGAAGCGGTCGGAGTCCACTTCGTCACCGGCCGCCGGGTCGATCCGCAGCCGGTAGCCGGGTGTCTGGCGCACCACGCGGTCCCGGCCGAGGGCGCGCCGCAGCTGGGAGACCTTGGCCTGAAGGGCGTTGGCCGGGTTGCCCGGGGGCGCGTCGCCCCACAGGTCGTCGATGAGCCGGTCGGCCGAGACCGGCCGCCCCTCGTGGACGAGGAGATCGGCGAGCAGCGCCCTGACCTTCGCCTCGGGAACCCTGACCGGCTCCCCCTCGCCGTCCCACACCGCCAGTGGACCCAGCACCCCGAACCGCATGTGGATCACCGTACACACGTACGCGCGACGCCCGCGTGCCGTCAGTGGACCATCAGCGGACCGTCAGCGGTCCTGAAGCGCCCACGAGCAGAGTCACCCCCGTCGACAGGAAGCGCGGTACGGAGACGGATGGGGAGACGGATGCCCAAGTACGCGGGCAGCAGGGCGGTCGTCATCGGGGGCGTCACCGGCCTCGGCCTGGCCATCGCGAAACGCCTCGTAGAGGGCGGCGCAAAGGTACTGGTGACGGGCACCCCCGGCCCACCCCTGACGGAAGCCACAACAGAACTGGGCCCACACGCCCACGTCGTGCCGTACAACTCCCCAGGACGCTGGGACACGGGCCCCGGCTCGGGCACGGGCTCCCGCTCCGGTGGGGAGCGGCTCTCGGGTGGGGAGTGGCCTGCACCTCCGGATGGTGTGGCGGGACTCGTCTCCGTGGTCCGGGAGCTGCTCGGGCGCGTCGATCTTCTCTTCGTCCACGCGGACGACGGCCTGTCCGCACCACCCCCGCCCGCGCTGCTCCGGCTCCTGGAGGACGGCGGCGCCGCCCTCCTCACCGGGCCGGTGACGGGCGAGCCCGGCGTCAACTCGCTAGCGCCATTGGTCCGTTGCCGCGCCCCCGCAGACGCGGCGGCCCGCACGGCCCTCCTCCTCGCGGCGCGAACCCCACGGACACACGTCCCCCCACAAGACCTCTGACACCCCCACCCCGACACCACACCCACGCCCCCCGCACCCACACACCGATCCGCACTCACATCCGCGCCGCTACCCCCGACCCGCATCCACACACGTCCCCCCACCGACACCCGCACCCCACCCACACACCGAACGGACCAGTCACATGCGCGCCACGGAAACCACCCCAACGTCCGCCCCCACCACATCCACACCCCCGACCCCGCCCCCACCCCCCGGGCCCCAAGCCCAAAAACTTCCCCTCCCCGCCCTGCTCGCGCTCGCCACCGCCGTCTTCGTCACCAGCCTCACCGAGACGCTCCCGGCCGGTCTGCTGCCCGCGATGAGTGAGGATCTCCACGTCAGCGAGTCGGCGACCGGGCAGACCGTCACCATCTACGCGATCGGCACCGCCCTCACCGCGATACCGCTGACCGCGGCCACCGCGGGCTGGCGCCGCAAGCGGCTGCTCCTCGCGGCGATGGCCGGCTTCGCCGCCGCCAACACCGTCACCGCGGTCTCCGGGAACTACGCGCTCACGATGGCCGCCCGTTTCGTCGCCGGTGTCGCCGCAGGGCTCGCCTGGGCGCTGCTCGCCGGTTACGCCCGCCGCCTGGCGCCCGCCCACCTCCAGGGCAAGGCGATCGCCGTCGCGATGGCGGGCATCCCGGTCGCGCTGTCGCTCGGCGTCCCGGCCGGCACGTACCTCGGCAAGGTGCTCAGCTGGCAGGTCGCGTTCCTGGCCATGACCGGCCTCACCGTGGGCCTGCTCGCCTGGATCGCCGCGCTCGTCCCCGACCCCGACCACCCCGGGCAGCGACCCGGCGGCGCGCGGGCCCCGATGCTGCGCGCCCTGCGCGTGCCCGGCGTGGCACCGGTCCTCTTCGTCACCCTCGTCTTCGTCCTGGCGCACACCGTCCTCTACACGTACATCGCCACCTTCCTCGGCGAACACGGCATGGGCGGCTCCACCGACCTCGTCCTCCTCGTCTTCGGCGCCGCCTCCCTCGCCGGGATCTGGGGCGTGGGCGCCCTCATCCACCGCAGGCCGCGCGCGCTGATGCTCGCGAGCGTGCTCCTGGTCGGCGCGGCCGCGGCCGTCCTCGCGGGGTTCTCCGACACTCCGGCCCCGGTGTACGCCGCCGTGACCCTGTGGGGACTCGGCTGGGGCGGCGTCCCCACCCTCCTGCAGACCGCGGCGGGCGAGGCGGGCCAGCGCGGTGGCGGTGGCGGGACCGACGGCGCGGGCGGCGGAGGGGGCGAGGGCGTGGCGGACGCCGCCCAGGCCATGCTCGTCACCCTGTGGAACGTCGCCATGGCGGGCGGCGGCGTCTTCGGCGGCATCCTGCTCGGCCTGGCCGGCACCGGCTCCTTCCCCTGGACGATCCTGCTGCTCCTGATCCCCGTCCTGCTGGTCGTGGCCGCCTCCCGCAGGCACGGTTTCCCCGCACGGAACCCATCCTGAGGAAAACGCCTCTCTCCACCAAGAAGAGAACGCGGAGGGGGCCGAAGAGGGAGTCCGATGACGGTCGTGCTGCTCAGCCTCGTAGTGCTGGTCGCCGTGGGGGGCCTGGTCGCGGTCGTCTGGGCGGCGCGGGGCGGCCCGCGTTGGGTACGAGGCGTCGCGAAGGTGACGACCACCTCGGCGGAGGCGGTCGCCGCCATGACCAAGGCGAACCGCCGCGCCACCAACGGCAACGACACGGGGGCGGCAAGCAGTTCGGACAGCTGGTGCCGTGACTGACCTACGGGAGGTGACGTGGCCCGGTAGGACCACCGGCCCCCGACCGGGCCACCTCACCCCCGCGGACGCGCATGCAGCGCAAGGCCCCCCGTGCCCGGCGCCTCCACCCCCGGCCGCAGCCGCATGTCATGGTCGTAATCGCCGCCCACCAGCGTGCGGTACGGCACCGGTTCGTCGGTGAACAGCCCGTCCAGCCGGGCCCCGTACGCCTCCCGCACCGTCGCGAACCGCTCCTCCGGCAGCTCATTCGTCTCGTAGACCACGAACGGACCGAGCGGCGCGACACCGGTGAACCAGAGCAGCCCGTGCTGGAGCGGATGAAGCACGTCCGCCACGGGACCGTGGATGCCCCGGTCGGAGAACGACGTCTCCCGGGCGCCCGCCGTCACCGCCACCAGCGCCCGCTTCCCCCCGAGGACACTCTCGCTGTACGGCGGGGGGAGGGTGGGCCCGTAGGCGAAACCGGCGGTGAACACCCGGTCGATCCAGCCCTTGAGGATCGCGGGCACCGAGAACCACCACAGCGGGAACTGGAACACCAGCGCATCCGCCCAGCGCACCTTCTCCTGCTCGGCCACGACGTCCGCGGTCAGCCGCCCCGCCAGGGTGGCCTCCTCCGAAGCGCCCATCACGTGCAGCCGCCGGCCGTCGTCGAGGCCGGGGAAGTCGTCGGCGTCCACCACCGCCTTCCACTTCATCGCGTACAGATCGGAGACGCGCACCTCGTGGCCCGCGGCACGCAGCCGGTCGACGGCGAAGCGGGCGAGGGAGGCGGTGAGCGACAGGGGTTCGGGGTGGGCGGTCACGACGAGAATCTTCATGCGGACACGCTCTCCCGGCCGGGACAGGGCAGCCAGCACTCCCTTCGACGCAGGAACGGCGTTCCTGGTACCGGGAGGGCCACCCAAACCCCGCACCTACTCCGATACTTGGTGCCAAGGACGGGATGACTGGGGTGGACGAAGTGGAACACGGCAAGCACGCGGAGCAAGGCGAGCACATGGAACAAGGGAAGCCCGCGAACCTCGTGCAGCCCACGAACCCCGCGAACCCCACGCACGACCAGAAAAACGGCGACGCTCCGGGCGGCCGCGCCCCCGGCGGCGACGACCGTCACCCGCTCGGCGAGTTCCTGCGCGCCCGCCGCGCCCGCGTCGCACCCGAGACCGTGGGAATCACCGGCGGCCCGCGCCGCCGCGTGACCGGCCTGCGCCGCGAGGAACTGGCCCAGCTCGCCGGGATCAGCGTCGACTACTACGTACGGCTCGAACAGGGCCGCGCCACCCAGCCGTCCCCCGAGGTCCTGCGCGCCCTCGGGGACGCACTGGCCCTGGACACGGCCGAACGCGCCCACCTCGCGACCCTCGCCACACTCGCGACCCTCACCACGGCCGAGCGCGGCCGCCCCGTGCCGCCCGCCCGCGTCAGCCCGCTGCTGCGCCAGATCCTGGACGCGGTCCCCGGCTTCCCCGCCTTCGCGACGGACCACCGCCTCGACGTGGTGGCCTGGAACGCCCTGGGGGCCGAACTCCTCGGCGGTCTCGACGATCCGGCCCGCCGCGACCGCAACAACGCCCGCTACCTCTTCCTCGACCCCGCCTCCCGCGACGTACATCCCGAGTGGCCGGACCGGGCGGCAGAAGCCGTGGGCCAGCTGCGCGTCGCCGCGGGCCGCCACCCGGACGACCCGCGACTGGCCGCGCTCATCGCCGAACTGACCGAGCGGAGCACCGAGTTCGGCAGGATCTGGGACAGCGGTGAAGTGGTGATGTGCGCGGCGGGGCACAAACGGCTGCGCCACCCGCGCGCCGGGATCCTCACGCTCGACTACGAGACGCTCCACGTGCCGGCCGCACCCGGCGAGACCGGCCTGGTCGTCCACGTCTTCGGCGCGGGCCCGGACACGCCGGAGGCCGCCGCGCTCGACCTGCTGGCCGAGCGCGGCGGTGGGGGAGGGGTCCCCGGGAGGGTGGCCTAGAAGTCGTCGGCGCCGTTGCGCAGCTGGTACGTCCAGTAGCCGGTCAGCGCCTTCGCCGGGTCGACGGCGATGCCGCCGCTGCCGGGCGCCCGCACGGCCGCCATGCCGCCGCCGCCCTGCAGCGTCACCGAGAACGCCGAGACGGGCTCGTTGTTCTCGTGGGCTCCGCCGTCGGAGACCTTGACCAGCGCGTACGCGGGGGCGCCGGCCTTCAGGACCACCGGGACGGTGGGCTTGCTCTTGGCGACGGCAGGCACGTTCTGCTTGTGGCTCTCCAGGAACTGGATCTCCGGGAAGCCGGTCATCGTGCAGCTGTGGCCCGACGTGTTCTTGGCGGTCAGGACGATGTGGGTGTAGGGCGGCCCGTCCTGGCGGGCGGCGCTGATGGCGACGTCCTTGGTGGTGCAGACGGGCGCGGCCGTGACGGTCTTCTTCCCCTGGGCGGCGACCTTGGCGGCACCAGAACCGGAGCCCGACCCCGAACCCGAACCGGCGTCAGCCACAGTCGTGGCGTCGGCGTGCACGCCCCCCTTACCGGCCGAACCCTGCGCCGAGGCCGAGCCGATCGTCTTGGAGGACCCGGCGGACTTCGCGTCGGTGTCGCCGCCACCGCAGGCGGTGAGGGAGAGGGCGAACACGGCGGCGCCGGCGACGGCGAGGACGGTGGAGCGGCTGCGGGACGTACGCATGGGTTTTCCCCCGGGAGTGATGACGCGAGTACGAGAACGGAAGCGGGTGGGACCGGTGGCCGTGACCGGCGACCAGGACCAACCACGAGTGCTGGTGCCAGCGGGCCCGAGGCGGTTGCCCGGTCTGTGACAACCAGCGCCTGACCTGCTGACATCCAGAACTCTGCCCGCCCCCGCTCACGCCCCACTGCCGCCCCGCTCACGTCCCACTGCCGCTCCCCGTACCGGTGGGAATTCCCGGTGGACGCGGCCGGTCTGCTTCACGCGGCCGGTCTGCTCCGCGCGGCGGGCCGGGCGCGGGGGCGCTCGACCGCCCCCGCCCGATCAGCGCCGAGGAAGGCCGAGTGCCTCGCGCACCGTGGTGAACAGATCCGTTTGGTTGGTGACGCCCAGGACGCGGTAGGCCTGCGGGCCCTGTGCGGCGATCCGGACCTGCGTACCGGTGTGCTCCTGGGAGGCGCCCGGCGTGTTCGTCGAGTAGTTGACCTTCAGCCGGCCGCCCTCGTCCGTGACCAGCGTGGCGGAGAGGCCGGGCGGCTGCGCGTCCAGGGGGACGATCTGGCTGGTGTGCGCGTGGTCGGCGGTGGTGACCACCAGCGTGTCGGGGTGCTTCGCGGCGTAGTCCCGCGCGACCTTGACGGCGCGGTCGAACGCGGCGGTCTCACCGATCTGGCCGCAGGGGTCGGCCGCGTGGTCCTGCTTGTCGATCGAGGCGCCCTCGATCTGTAGGAAGAAACCCTTCCGGTTCTTGTCGCCGTGTCCGTGCCCGTGCCGACCGCTCTTCTGCTTGGCCTCCAGGAGCTCGATGGCCTTGCTCGCCTGCTCGGCGAGAGCGGGGGTGCCGGCCGGGCGGCCCGGGTTGGCGGTGGTGCAGCGCTGCGGCTGCGTACCGCCCTTGGCCGCGGGGCTGCCGGTCCACTCGACCGGCACGTTGCCGGGCGCGAAGAGGCCGAGGACGGGCTTGCCGCCCTTGACGGAGGTGACCCCCTTCAACCCCTTCCGGTCCGTGACGACTTGGTACCCCAGCTTCCTCGCCTGCTCCGTCACCGTGAGGCCCTTGTACTTGCCGTCGGTGACCTTCTGATCGAAGCGCTGCCTGCCGCCGCCGAGGAGGACGTCGACCTTGTGGTCGACGCTCTGCTCCGCGATCGACCCCGGTCCGCCCGCCGCGATCGTGTCCGTCGGGCACTTGGCCATGTCGGCCGGGCCCTGGCAGCTGCGGTCGGTGGCGTGCGAGGCGAGGACGGCGGGGGTGGCGTCGGTGAGCTCGGCGGTGGTGACCGACCCGGTGGCGTACCCCTTCTTCTGGGCGAGTTCGAGGATTGTGGGTACGGCCTTGTCGTCGCCCGGCGTCTTCGAGATGCGCCCGTTGACGGTCTTCACGCCGGTGGCCCAGCCGGAGCCGCTGGCGGCGGAGTCGGTGACGTAGTCCGGGGAGCCGTCCTTGTGCACCGAGTACGTCGTGTAGGAGCCGGTCAGCGGGAACTTGTCCATGTTCAGACGCCCGTTGGCGCCCACCGTGTAGTCGCGGGCGAGGGTGATCTCGGAGTCGCCCATGCCGTCGCCGATGAGCAGGATGACGTTCTTCGCCTTGCCGCCCTGGACCGCCCGCCGGGCCTGGCTCTCGGTGTCGGACGCCCCGGCCGTGGCGGTGACGGCGACAGCGGTGGCGGCGGCCACGGATACGGCGGCGGCAACGGTCAGGCGACGACGGGACAGACGCGGTCTGGCCATGCGGAACTCCTCAGAACGTCCTTGTACGGTGCAGCCACCTCATCAGCGCCACATGAACCGCACGGGACGTCCCGATGCCTTGCCGGTGCCCTATCGGTGCCGTACCGGTGCTCCGGAGTCGTACTGGTGCTCTCCCGGCATGGGAAGGGAACGGGGTAAGCCCCCCGGGCGGCGTGCCGGGCCGGGCATAACCCGGCACACCACCCATCTGGTGTGCGCGCCCCCTGCGCCCTCCCCCGTTGACACGGGGCGCGGTGGCGGACACCGGCGGCGGTCCCCCGAAATCCTTCGATCTCGCCGCCGGAAAAGAGTCTTCCGGATCTCTCACCCGCTGTCCTTGACCGGGAGCGCACGGCTGTTGACCCTCAGCGCACTCCCGTTGCCCACCAGCGTCTGGGCGCGCACTTCGCTCGGCGTGAGCCCGTACGCGGCACGGAACGCGCGGGTGAACACGGCGGGCTGGGCGAACCCCCAGCGCGCCGCGATCGCGCCGACGGGCACACCGGCGAGCGCCGGGTTGGCCAGCGCCCGCCGGCAGCGTTCCAGGCGCAGCCGCCTGATCCAGGAGGAGACCGTCAGGCCCTCCTCCTGGAAGAGGCGGTGCAGGTAGCGCGTGGATATGTGATGCGCGGCGGCGATGCTGTCAGGGGTGAGCCCGGGATCGGGAAGATGCCGCCGGATGTGGCTCTGCACCCGCAGCAGGAGCGTCCGCTGCCGGGTCTCCGGCGGCAACTCCCGCTCCCGGTCGAGGTGTTGGGCAGCGAGGTGTCCGACGAGGTCGACGAGGGTGTGGGAGAGCCGGTCGGTGGCCGCGCTCGTCTCCCCGAACTGTCCGGCGTCGTCGGCGACCTGCTGCAAGAAATGGGCGAGCAGCGACCCGAACCCCTCGCTCCCGGACAGCGGCTTCGCGACGAGCGAGGCGAGCCGGTCGGGCGGGAACGGCAGCAGCTCCCGGGGGAGGGTGGCGACGATGCTGCGGGTGGGGGCGCCGCTGCCGTCCGGCCGCCGCATCCACCCCTCGAACGGCGACGACGAGTCGTAGAGGATCAGGCTCCCGGCGCCGAACTGCACGTTGCGCCCGGCCTGTTCGAGCCCGCTGATCCCTTGCAGGGTCAGGGAGACCTGGAGGCTGTTGGGGTCCCCTCTGCGGATGTGGCGTGCGGTGCGGCGCACTTCCGCGGACGGATACGCCATGGTGGTCACCGTCGTCGCGCCCAGATCCACGTGGTCGACCGCGACGGGAAAGTCGTCCGTGAAGTCGCTGCGCAATGTCGTCGCGATCGGCGACGCGGACTTCAGCCCGTACCACCAGTCGAACCGGTCCTTCGGGGGCACGGCCTCGCTGGACAGGCACGCTCGAATCATGCTCTCCCCTCTCCCTGCTCGTACGCCCCCCGAACCCCCTTGTTCGCGCCTCACCACCGGACCCGTACCCACTGATCTCCGCCGTCCATCAACTCCCCTGCGGCGGCGACCGTTTGGAGCACCTGACCCAAGGAACGCTAGTCGAGCCGGGGAACCACACCGACGGCGCGGCGATCACTCTCGGATGCCCTCGGACGCGTGCCGGCCCCGGCGAACACATTGCGTCACGGGAAAATCCCGGCCCCGGCCCGCCCGGGGAACGCCCCGCGTGCGCGAACCGCCACACACCTCTCGCGGAGGACACGCAACGTATTGGCTCGAAGTGTGCGTTGGTCCGGGGTGTGCGCTGGTCCGGGGTGTGCGCTGGTCCGGGGTGTGCGTTGGTCCGGGGTGTGCGCTGGTCCGGGCGGGCACTCACGCGGGCGGGCGCTCGTGGCTCAGGGGCGGGGTTCGGCTCCGGGTCAGGCGGAGGCGTCCGGCTCGGAGGGGCCGGCCGTGCGGCGGTACTCGGCGTTGAGGCGCTGGGCCTCCTCCAGCTGGTCCTCGAGGATGACGATCCGGCAGGCGGCCTCGACGGGGGTGCCCTGGTCGACGAGCTCGCGGGCGCGGGCCGCGATCCGCAGCTGGTAGCGGGAGTACCGGCGGTGTCCGCCGCTGGAACGCAGGGGCGTGATCAGCCGCGCCTCGCCGATGGCGCGCAGGAATCCGGGGGTGGCGCCGATCATCTCGGCGGCCCGGCCCATCGTGTAGGCGGGGTAGTCGTCGTCATCGAGACGGCCCGGCAGGTCGTCAGCTGTCATCTCACCTCTCTGGGGAACGCGTGGGAGCACATGGAGGGGCCCTGGTGCCGTACCGCACCAGGGCCCCGAAGGAAATGCAACACCATCTGCCGACCTTAATACCGCGTCGGCCTTCTGTGTCCGCACGACCGCCCTGCGTACCGGCGGGGGTGCGGGGATCGCGGATGCGTGACCGGAGACCACCTCACTATCGATGTCCTGCGGTACCCGGGATCCGTTTGTCCGTGTATCCGTCCCGGGCGATCCTGATGGCGCTCGATTCCTCCGTTCTTCCCTCTGAGCCGTGGCTCACTTACAGAACTGCTGGGTACTGCGAACTGCTGGGTACTGCTTGTACTGCTGGGGTACTGCCTGTACTGCGTACTACTCGGGTACTGCATCTTGCTCGTGGCGGCCCCTGATGACTGCGGGCCACCCGGTCCGGCGGTCAGTCCCGTCGCCGTCCTGCGAAAACCCTGGCTTCGAAACTCCACCACCGCACCGTCCTGCGGGTCCTGCTGCCCGGCAGTTCGTGTCTGCCGGGCCCTGCTCGATCTCGGTACAACAGAAACCATAGCCACGTGACGCCCGTATGTCTACTCCAGCGAGTACAGATTTTCAGAGGTCAGTCGATGAGGCATTCGACTGTGTGGACCTAGGTATGTGTGTCACCCGCCCGACAGCCCGGCACGCAGAGAGGGCCCGACCGGTACGCACCGGTCGGGCCCTCAGACTTCTCTGCGCAGGTTACGCGGGTACGGGCAGGGGGCTGCCCAGCAGCGCCGAGGCCCGCTGCACCGGGCTGAGCGGGCTGAGGACGCCCGGCAGCGCGGCGCTGGGCGCGGCGGGGGTGGCGGGGGCCGCACGGCAGGTGAAGCCGAGCTGGTCCATGGCCCGCAGGACCTCGCCCGCGCTGAAGTCGCGGCGGTCCTGGCGGGTGATGACCTGGCCTACCTGCTTGACGGGGTAGTGGCGCCGCCCGATGATCACGGACTGCCCGACGACGGGTTCAGGCTTGACGCCCTTCATCGTTTCGAGCACGCCGCTCTTGGTCAGATCGAACGGGAAGCGGGCGATGACACAGCGCATGGGACCTCACAGGGAGAGAAGGGGGTCACAAGGAGCAGGAGGGAGAAGAAGAAGGAGAAGGCGCGGGAGAAGCCGAGGGAGAAGGAAGCGAGAGGGTGTCGCGCAGACGGATCCGGTCCGTGTACCCGGCGCTGTCGCGGATGGCGGCGAGCCGGTCCCAGGTGACCAGGTCGGTGCGCTTGCCGTCCTCGTTGCAGACGAGCAGATGCCCGACGCGGGCGCCGGCCATGACGCTCAGCGCGACCTCGACCGTCATGTCCTCCCAGACCTGCGGCCCGGCGTCCGACTGAACGGGCGTCAAAAGGTTCCTCCTACGAAGATGAATCGCTGACCGGAGGCCCGGGGCATGTCCCGGGACACGCCCCGGGCCCTGGCGGGCCGTACCAGGGGGAGAGCTGGCTCTAGGCCGCCCTGTTGGGGGCGGCGGCGGGGGCCTGCCGCGACACGGCCGCGCGGCGCGCGCCGGAAGCGGGGCGGCGACGGCCGCGCGACGTACCGACGCGCTTGGGCCGCTCGACGACCGGCGCCGTGATGACGACCGGGATCCCCGAGGGGGCCTGGGCGCCGGTGATGCGGCGCAGCTCCTCCTCGCCGGAGCGGACCTGCGTGATCTGCGGGCGGATCCCGGCGTCCGACATGAGGCGGACCATGCCGCGGCGCTGGCTCGGCGTGACGAGCGTGACGACGCTCCCGGACTCCCCGGCGCGGGCGGTGCGGCCGCCGCGGTGGAGGTAGTCCTTGTGGTCGGTCGGCGGGTCGACGTTGACGACGAGGTCGAGGTTGTCGACGTGGATGCCGCGGGCCGCGACGTTCGTGGCGACGAGCACGGTGACGTGTCCGGACTTGAACTGCGTCAGGGTGCGGTTGCGCTGGGGCTGCGACTTCCCGCCGTGCAGCGCGGCGGCCCGTACACCGCTGTCGAGCAGGTCCTGGGTGAGCCGGTCGACGGCGTGCTTGGTGTCCAGGAACATGATCACGCGGCCGTCGCGGGCGGCGATCTCCGTGGTGGTCGTGTGCTTGTCGGCGCCGTGGACGTGCAGCACGTGGTGCTCCATCGTCGTGACCGCACCGGCCGAGGGGTCGACCGAGTGGACGACGGGGTCCGTCAGGTAACGGCGCACCAGCAGGTCGACGTTGCGGTCCAGGGTGGCGGAGAAGAGCATCCGCTGCCCCTCGGGCCGCACCTGGTCCAGGAGAGCGGTGACCTGCGGCATGAACCCCATGTCCGCCATCTGGTCGGCCTCGTCGAGGACGGTGATGCCGACCTGGTTCAGGCGGCAGTCACCGCGGTCGATGAGGTCCTTGAGGCGGCCCGGGGTGGCGACGACGACCTCGGCCCCGCCGCGCAGCGCGTGCGCCTGCCGGCCGATCGACATCCCGCCGACGACGGTGGCCATGCGCAGCTTGAGCGACCTGGCGTACGGGGTGAGCGCGTCGGTCACCTGCTGGGCGAGCTCGCGCGTCGGGACGAGGATCAGCCCCAGCGGCTGGTGGGGCTCGGCGCGCTGCCCGGCCGTCCGGGAGAGCAGGGCGAGGCCGAAGGCGAGGGTCTTGCCGGACCCGGTCCGCCCGCGGCCGAGGACGTCGCGGCCCGCGAGGGAGTTCGGCAGCGTGGCCCCCTGGATCGGGAAGGGCACGGCCACACCCTGCCTGCCGAGCTCGGCAAGGAGGGGCGCCGCCATGTCGAGATCGGCGAAGGCCTCGACGGCGGGCAGGGCCGGCGTCTCGGTCCTGGGCAGGGCGAACTCGCCCTGAACGGCGGCGGGCCGCCTGCTGTAACCACCGGCCCGGCGCGGAGCCGACGCCCCGAAACGCCCACCGCTGCGGGCGCGGGCGGAACGGTCACGGTCGGAACGGTCACGGTCGTTGGTACGTGTGCGGTTCATGCGGGAACCTTCCTCGATACGGCACATATCAAGGAATTCCCGCAGCGGCGATGAGCGGCGCAGAGAACCACAAGAATGGACCGAAGATGAAAAAACGAAAGCGCGGAGTGCGTCTGGCGCAAAAAGGCGCCGAGGCGGACCCTGGCAAAAAGATGATGACGCACGAGAATGACGTGCGAGAAGCAGGCGCAAGAGGCGAGCTCAAGAGATGAGCCGAGAAATCAAGCGCGAGAAATCAGGCTCGCGGACGCGGTGCGGAAAACGACGAACCCGCGAAGATGCGCATA
Source organism: Streptomyces sp. NPDC037013 (assembly GCF_055607265.1). Classification (NCBI taxonomy): domain Bacteria; kingdom Bacillati; phylum Actinomycetota; class Actinomycetes; order Kitasatosporales; family Streptomycetaceae; genus Streptomyces; species Streptomyces sp. NPDC037013. Next base: position 391,308 of record NZ_JBVJRV010000006.1, read on the forward strand.
CGAGCATGCAATGCAATGCAATGCAAGCAGCTGGGGCCCGCACCCCGAAGGATGCGGGCCCCAGCTACAAGTGCGCGTACGCGTCAGGCGGGAACGATGTTCTCGGCCGTCGGGCCCTTCTGGCCCTGCGCGATGTCGAAGTTCACCTTCTGGCCTTCGAGCAGCTCGCGGAAGCCCTGGGCGGCGATGTTCGAGTAGTGGGCGAACACGTCAGGACCGCCGCCCTCCTGCTCGATGAAGCCGAAGCCCTTTTCCGCGTTGAACCACTTCACGGTACCAGTAGTCATGTCAATCTCCTTTGGGGCAGTACATCGGGATCCGCCGTGTGCGGAAACCGTGTCGCCGCGATGAGTACCCCGCCCGGAAATGACCGGTAATACAAAAGCGCTCCTGTCCCAGATTCAGATCAGGTGCGCTTGAAGTTTCGGGAACCACAACTGCAACTACAACGACAGTAACACGTCATGGCACCCCCCGAAAGCCCAATAATTCCAAGCACCCCGCTACGACAAAAACCCTCCCCGCCCCAAGCGCCAAACTCTCCCCCGGCGAAGACAGACATTGCCCCACGGCCCCCGAAGCTGCCCGGATAGAACTGAGGTGATCGCCATCATGGGGACATGACCAACCCGAACCTGACCACCGGCAGTATCTGGCGGCTCCACCACGGCGACGAGGAGATCGCCCGGCTGACGGTGACCGGAACCGACATGCCCTGGACCCACGCCGAAGTCGAAACACTCCCCGGCTTCGCAGAGTTCAGCCCCGTCTTCATCGAGCAGGAGCGAGCTGTCGACGAGGAGGACTGGGAGCGGGCCGACGCCTGCTGCACCCGGATCCGCGATGCGCTCACGATGACGTTCCCCGACGGCAGCCCGGTCGCGGAGTTCATGCTGCACGTCCATGACGACGGCACCGCCGCCTGGCGCTGGCACGACGAGCCCTTCGACGCGGTGAACCCGTGACGCGCCGGCTTCGCTGCTTCTGGGCCGATGACTCCGTCTGGTTCTACTTCGAGCTGGACACCGACGGGTACGTGATCCGACAAGTCGAGTTGCAGGAGCCCGGAGGCAAGGCATTGGCTGCCGCGTCGCTGGCCGAGTGGCAAGAAGCCCAAAGCGACGGTCGGCTGGCCGAATACGAGAACGTCTACGGTCTGACCGCCGAGCTGCCCATCTCCGAGTGGGAGGGACATGACCCGCAGTGGTTGTCGGCCGACGAGTTCGAGGCCGTCTGGTCGACCGCCCGTCGGCAGCTTCAGGATCGTCAGCGGTGACTCAAGCCGGGCCTGGTGCCGGGAACTCGTCGGCGAAGGGGATGGTCGGGCTCGGCCAGGTGAAGGCGAAGCGGCGAGAGGACGCGTCGAAGGTCACCGAGGCGCCGCAGGGGGCGAGTCCGAAGCGACGGTGGATCCAGCCGTCGAGGGCGAGGGCAGCGACCTCCGCGCGGAAGTCGGCGCCCGGGTACGTAAATGCATCCACGTCGAGGACCAGGTCCCGGCCGTCAAACAGCTGCTCGGCGTGCAGGGAAGCCCCGAACGCAAGCCATGCCGTCTCCAGCCAGTACGGGGTTCGGTCCGTGGGCAGGCGCAGGTACAGCGAGCGGTAGATGAGGAGGGTGGGCGGGGGCGGGGGCCCGTCCGTCTCATACGCGTCGGCCCGCAGGTCGGCGGCCAGGCCCATACCTGCGCGGAGGTAGCGGAAGCGGAAGGTCTCGTACATGGTGCACATCCTTCGCCACGGCCACCCTTGAAACCGCACAGCAAAAAGGCCCAGGTCTCTGACTTGGGCCCAATCGTGGAGCGGGTGACGAGAATCGAACTCGCACTCTCAGCTTGGGAAGCTGATGTTCTACCACTAAACTACACCCGCGAAAGACGCCGCATGAGGCGGTGTCGTAACGTCGCACACTCTACCTCATCACGGGCCCCCGGCGCTCTCGCCGTGGGGCCCGAGTGCTGTCCGGGGCGGGGGATGCGCCGTGCGGCGGGAGGGAGTTGGGGCGTACCGTGGAACGCGGTCGTGCCGCCTGGAGTGCCGTCCCTTTCATACCGTAATGTGGCCTTTCGTCGTCGGCTCGGAAGCGAGCTCACCTACGACTGGGGAAGGGACTCGAGGACTTGATGGAGCGCACCGTCGTCCGATGTGCCGAAGGGCACGTCTTCAGCACCGCTTCGTTCCCGATGCAGCAGGCGGACCGGCTCGGTCCCGGCCGGCTGATCCGGTGTCCGCGCTGTGCCCGGCTCCGGCACGCGGTGCCGGTGACCTTGCAGCGGCGGTAGCCGGACAGCGGGATAGCTAGATAGCAGGAGAGCTAGATAGCAGGAGAGCGGGACAGCTAGAGCGGTAGCGGGAGAGCTGGAGCGGGCGCGCAGGTCCTGTCCGATTGGGGTGGGCCCGCGCGCTCTGCGTATCCTCGGGACGTGCTTCTCTCAGACAAGGACATCCGGGCCGAGATCGACTCCGGACGGGTGCGGATCGACCCGTACGACGAATCCATGGTGCAGCCCTCGAGCATCGACGTGCGGCTGGACCGCTACTTCCGGGTGTTCGAGAATCACCGCTACCCCCACATCGACCCCTCCGTGGAGCAGGCCGACCTGACGCGGCTCGTGGAGCCCGAGGGCGACGAGCCGTTCATCCTGCACCCGGGTGAGTTCGTGCTCGCGTCGACGTACGAGGTCGTCAGCCTGCCCGACGACCTCGCGAGCCGGCTGGAGGGCAAGTCCAGCCTCGGGCGGCTCGGTCTCGTCACGCACTCCACCGCCGGGTTCATCGACCCGGGGTTCAGCGGGCACGTGACCCTGGAGCTGTCGAATCTGGCGACCTTGCCGATCAAGCTCTGGCCGGGCATGAAGATCGGGCAGCTCTGTCTGTTCCGGCTCACCTCGCCCGCCGAGGAGCCCTACGGATCGGAGCGGTACGGCTCCCGTTACCAGGGGCAGCGCGGGCCCACCGCCTCCCGTTCCTTCCTCAATTTCCATCGGACCCAGGTGTGACATCCAGCATGAGTGACGTGCGCGAGAACCTTACGTACGAGAAGTTCGGCGGCGCGGTGCGCGAGCTCGCGCAGACCATCGCCGACGACGGGTACCGGCCCGACGTCATCATCTCCATCGCCCGTGGTGGCGTCTTCGTCGCGGGCGGGCTCGCGTACGCGCTCGACTGCAAGAACATCCACCTGGTGAACGTGGAGTTCTACACCGGGGTCGGCACGACCCTTGAGATGCCCGTCATGCTCGCGCCGGTGCCGAACGCCATCGACTTCACCGACAAGAAGGTGCTCATCGCCGATGACGTCGCCGACACCGGCAAGACGCTGAAGCTCGTGCACGACTTCTGCCTCGACCACGTCGCCGAGGTGCGCTCCGCCGTCATCTACGAGAAGTCGCACTCCCTGGTGAAGTGCGAGTACGTGTGGAAGCGCACCGACGAGTGGATCAACTTCCCGTGGAGTGTCTTGCCTCCAGTACATAAGTCTGGCGAGGCTGCCAAAGTGAACAAGGAGGCCCTCTAAGGGGCTTGATGGTTGGCGTGGTACCCGACGAGAGTCCGGGTTGTCAGTGCCTACCGATATGCTTCTGCCGTCCACTTCCGGTCCATCCCGAGCTTCGGACCATAGAGCCGAAGACCCCGCACGCCAGGGGGTTAGCACGACCGGACTGGAAGTGTGACATGGCAGATCTGCGAAAGCCGGATGATCAAGACGAGCAGGATCGCGACCCAAGGCGACGGCCTTCCAAGGCTGAGATCGTGATCGCACTGCTCACCGCGATCGCGGCAGTCGCAGGCTGTGTGGAGCAGCTGACGCGTTAGAGCGTCGACGTAGGGCGGTGAGCCGGACGATGGCAGGGGCAAGCAAAGCGGGCCCGGCCGTTAGGTAGTCGGCCGGACCCGCTTAACGACTCCACGCGGGGGCCCGATCCTGGGTGCAACCAGGACCGGGCTCCCTTGCGTAGAGCCACACTCTGGCACTCACATCGTCCGAGGTCCGGGACGTGGTGTGCTCTTTTGCTTGTTGGACGCTTCCTGACTATAGCTCCATGGCCTAGGCCGTTCCTATCCGAGGGTTCCGGATTCACCTAGACGCTTGTCAAGCGATGACGGCGCACTTCTAGAGGACGGCCTCCTCAGTCCACCACTCACCCCAGCTCCCATCCCGTCTGCCGTCGACCCACACGCATGTGGAGCGGGCGTGGTGCAGGGCGTCAAGGTGGAGCGCGCCACTGTACGAACGACCTTGACGCCCTGGGCCGCGTCCGCTCGGCTCTGCCTGGGTCGATGGCAGACGGGATGGGAGCTCCCTACGCCCGCCCCATCCGGCCGGCACTCGCAAGCGACGCCCCCGCCATCCCAGAGTCAGAGCGCCCCCGCCGGAGGCATGTCCTTGCCCCGAACCATTGCGGTTGCGGAGCTCGCCGTATCGCCTTCGGCCCCGTCCATGCGTGGGCGGGCGTCGGCGCAGCCGGGGCGGAGCGGGCCGGAGGCAGGAGCGGCGCCCCGAGCGGAGCCGGGAGCCCGCCCGGCGGAGCGGAGCGCAGCCGGGTGCTTGATGAGGTAGAGAAACTTGTAACAGCTCAGGCGTCCAGGGACTGAGGGTTGGGCGTCTCGTCGTTGAGGCCGTGTTCGGTTTCCGAGGTGGCTCGCTGAGCTAGCCAGCCTGAGACGCGTGGGCCGCCGTTGACGGCGTTGCCTTGTAGGACGGTGCGCACATGCTCGAAGCCTTGATCCAAGTAGTAGCGCTGTAGCGGTTCGTTGGTCGTCCATGCGTCGAGACGAATCCACTTGGCGCCTGCGCGGTATCCGCGGGCGCTCGCCCAATCCAGCAGCCGACCGCCCCAGTTTTCGCCTGCGTAGTCGCGTGACACCGTCAGCTTATTGACGAACAACGATGGCTCCGCGAGCTCCTCTTCCGTCCACAACCCCTCTTCCGCTTCGGAAGTCAGGGTGATGGTCCCGGCAGTCTTCGTACCGTCCCTGAGCATGAACACGGTGCCTTGCTCGATGGTCCTCAGCAGCCGGTCAGCGGGATAGGGGCGGCGCCACTGATCGATGCCGAGACGGCTGATCCAGGCGGCGGCCTCTTGCCGGAACGCGAGAAGGTGTGGCAGGTCTTCAGGGGTGGCGCTGGTGATCTTCACTCGGATTCGTTCCCGTCCATGCCAGACAGGTCACCGATCTCGTAGTTCATGCGGTTCAGGTCCCCGCGTAGCGTCGTGACCGTGCATCGAATGGGGCGGTCGTGCGAGTAACCCGTCCGAGTCCAAAGCATCACAGGTACGCCGGCGCCGATCTCCAGAAGTCGCGCCTCTTCAGGTGTGGGCATGCGCGTAGCGATCTCGTCGCGGTAGCCGATCTGCTCGATATCCACGCTCGCGAGGTAGCGCGTCGTGCCCTCGGCGATGTCGCCTGGCTCCGCCAAGCGCGGCGCCTCGGCCAGAAGCCAGTCTGGGTAGTGCGTGGCCTGAGTGGACCAAGGAACGTTGTCCACAAACCGGTGGCAGAAGCGCAGCACCGAGCGGGACCCCGTATCGATCTTCAGACGTGTCGCCACGTACTCAGGAGTGGTGGTCAGCTCGACACGGAAGGTTTGGTGCGGGTTGCGACCCGCATTGGTCACGTCGGTGGAGTACGCATCCCCGTTCTGCGGAAACGTCAGATTCTCGAAGCGCGACGCGTTGAGTTCAAACACTTCATGCTTGCGTACCTCGTAGCCCAGACCTTGGCTGGACGTGATGAGACCTTGGCTGACCAGCATATTTAGCCCTGAGCGCACAGTGTTGCGTGAAGCCTCGAACCTTGCCGCTAGCTCCGCTTCGGAAGGCAGTCGAGAACCAGGTCCGTAGGTGCCGTTATCGATCTCCCGGCGCAGGGTGTCGGCCACCTGCTGGTACTTCGGCTGCTTACTCATGCTCCCATCATGACGCACTCGGTCAACTTGTTGGTACATGTTTGCGTGAAGTGCTTGACGTCTCACCCTCAGTGCCCCACTCTCTAGCTATCAGCTTGTACCAACAAGTTGAGCAAGAGGCCCAAGGGGTCTGAGTCTGAACTTAAGGGGAAAGCTATGCCTTCCTTCAAGATCGACCTTTCGACCGCTGTCGTGTTCGTGGCGACTGCGCCGGAGCCGAAGATGGTCAACAAGAAGACCGGTGAGCGGGCGGTGGATCGGGAGACCGGTGCGGGTCTGTCGACGGTGGGCCTGTTGGTCTCGGACGAGGGGGAGGGCAACCTCTACCAGGTGGCCGTGCCGGAGACGGGCGTCCCGCAGGACCTGGCCCCGGGTACGCCGGTGTCCGTGGTCGGCCTCAAGGCGCGTGACTGGGAGAACGAGTTCAACGGCCAGAAGCGCCACGGGATCTCGTTCCGCGCGGTCGCGATCACACCGGGGGTCTGATCATGACGACCTGGTTACTGCTGGCTGTGGTCGCGGTGGTCCCTGCCAGCCTCGGTTTCGCGAAGGTCCATGCCCCGCGCGTGTACTGGTCGCTGGTGGGTCTGCCGCTGGCCTGGGGTCGGTTCATGCTGACCTTCCGGTCCACGATGGAGGTGTGTGGACTGACGGTGCAGCCTTCGGGCCTGCGGGCGTTCATGACGCGCAATCTGGGTCGCCGGGAGGTTCGGCCGCAGCCTCCGAAGGTCCGCCGGGTGCGGCCCACCTCCACCGGGTTGCGGGTCTCCCTGCGGCTTCCCGCCGGCCTGGAACCGGCAGATGTCGCGGCGGCCTCGGAACGGTTGCGGCACGCCTGGGGGGTGCGTTCGGTGATCGTGCGGGAAACCCGACCGGGCGTCGTCGAACTGCGGATGACCGGCTATGACGTGCTGGCCACGGTCCGCATGCCCCGACGCGGAAGGGTTGATGGGCCGATGGTTGTGCCCGTCGCTCTGCGCGAGGACGGCTCCGTTTTCGCTCGCGAGTATCGCAAGGTGCCGCACGCTTTGACCTTGGGTGCCAATCAGTCGGGCAAGTCGGTGTATCAGCGCAATCTGGTGGCCGGCCTGGCGAAGCTGCCAGTGGGGTTGGTCGGTATCGACTGTAAGCGCGGGGTGGAACAGAGCGCGTACGCGCCCCGTCTGTCGGCCTTGGCGACTACCCCGGCGGAAGCTGCTTCCCTGCTCGATGCACTGGTCACGGAGATGGAAGACCGCTTCGACCTGCTGAACCTGCACGGTGTCTCGGAGCTGTGGGATCTGCCCGAAGCGTCCCGGCCGATGCCGCTGGTGGTGCTGGTGGATGAGGTGGCGGAACTGTTCCTGGTGGCCGCGAAGAGGGATGAGGAACGCCGGGACCGCATGGTCATGCAGATGGTCCGCCTTGCGCAGATGGCCCGCGCCATCGGCATCTATCTGGAGATCTGCGGGCAGCGCTTCGGCTCCGATCTGGGCAGGGGTGCCACCACGTTGCGTGCTCAGCTCACGGGCCGTGTGGTGCACCGGGTCAACGACAAGCAGACCGGTGACATGGGTTTGGGGGACATTGCTCCCGAAGCGGTCCAGGCGGTGACGGCGATCCCCCCGGATCGCCCTGGGGTGGCGGTGGCCGGCGATGCTTCCGGCGGCTGGTCCCGCATCCGCACCCCCGCCATGTCTCCCGCTGAAGCGGCTGCGATCTGCCGCGAGTTTGCCCACCTGACCCCGGATCTGGCTTTCCTGGCCCCGTTCCGGCCGCAGGTCCGCACCGCGTCGACGGTGGCCCCGGCCTCGCCGCTGGTGGCTCCGCGCCCCGTCACCGAGTAACACCCCTTTCCCATCCCGGCCGGCGTGACCGTCTTCGCGCCGCGTCCCTACCCCGCCCTTGTCAAAAAGCCGGAGGGAGATCCGCTCATGGCCGCACGCAAGCCCGCCGCCAAGCCCCGGGCGAAGAAGTGCCCGGAGTGCAAGGGGAAAGGCGAGATCGCCGAAACCGTCCGTGTCGGCGCCCGCAAGGGCCGCGCTACCGCTGATCAGCAGGCCGCTTTGTGTACGGCGTGCTGGGGCTCGGGCGAAGCACTTCAGAACTGAACACCCACCGCCAACAACAAGGAAAGGGGCCCGTGATGGCTCTGTTCGCAAAGTCGCCGCGTACCGCTGAGTCCACCCCCGAGGGCGAGTGCCCACAGTGCTGGCGCCACGCCTACGACCGGAACGCGCACCAGGGGCTCGGCCCGCGCGAGGACTGCCCGCAGTGCGTGGACCACATGATCAACGGCTGCCCCGGCGTCAACCGCCGCTGAACCCGCCCGGGGCCGGGCGGCCGGACACGACTCCCCGCCTCGCCCCCGGCCCAACATCGCAAAGGAGGTGAAGACATGTCCCGCTCGATCCGCCTGGACGCCGTACTCGTGCAAGCCGTGATCGCCGGTGCGCTGTCCTTCGCCCACCTGCACGACTTGGCCGCCGCTGCCGGACAGGACGGCTGGAAAGCCTGGGCCTACCCGATCTCGGTCGACCTGCTGCTGGTCGCCGCCTGGCGCAGGCTGCGCAGTGGTGGAGCGTCCGGGCTGGCCTGGTGCTGGTTCCTGGTCGCTCTGGTCGCCTCGCTCGGTGCCAACGTCGCCACCGCTGGCTTCCTCGACATGCAACACCCCCCGGCCTGGCTGCGATTCGGTGTCGCCGGCTGGCCCGCGCTGGCCTTCCTCGGTGGCACGCTCCTGGCCCACACGCCCACACCTGCCGGGGAACGCACCCCGGCCCCGCCGGCGCCCGCCCCTCCGGCCACCGTGCCCGAAGCGTCCGCCCCTGATCCGATCCCGGAGCGCGAGGAAATCGCCGCGCCCGCCCCGGAGCCGGCCTCGGCACCGGCACTTGTCGAAACCGCGTCGCCCGGGGTTCCGCCGGCGCTGGTGGAGCACGCCCGGAAGGTCGCCACCGAGCACCACGCACGGACCGGAGCGGCCATCGACGCGGCCACCCTGCGCACGCGGCTCGGAGTCCCCGAAGCACTCGCCACGACGCTCGCCGCCCAACTCATCTGACCCGAAAGGAGATCCACCATGGCCCGCCCGAACCGTTTTTTCGACGTGATCCGCATCGGACCCGTCCAGGTCGCCAGTTACAACGACGGACGCGGACGCACCAAGCACACGGCCGCCTGCATGGCTCCGAACTGCGGCTTCTCCACCGATCACCACGGGCGTGCGGCTGCCGAACTCGCCGCCAAAACCCATCGCTGCACGGCCTGACGAGGAGCGTCCTCCCATGCAACTGCCTGATGAGCAGTTCCGCGCCGGACACATCCCCACCGAGCTGTATCGGCAGATCCCGCCCGACGCCGACAAGGCCAAGGTCGTGATCGTGCAGGAAGCCCCTCGCTCCTACAAGGGCCCGATCCTGCTGACCCTGGCCATCACCGCCGGGACCGTGGTCGTCCTGCTGGTGATCGCCTTTGTCGTCCAGATCATCGCCGCATCGATCATCGCGGTTCTCTCGGCGAGCTGCGGACTCAGCTACACGTTCAGCCGCGCCAAGCGGGGCCGCTCTTCCGGCCGTGCGGTCAAGGGACGCACCCGCTCCCCGCGCAAGCGGCCCACGCGCTCCCGACCTGTCCGGTCACGGAGCCGCTACCGCAAGTACTAGGGCCCTCCGGGGCGGCCTCAACCGCCAAGTTTCCGCCGCCCCGGACGGCTTCAACCCCATTCCGATCTTTCGACCCGAAAGGGATGCCCTCATGATGCCCCACCACGCCGCCAACCGGCCCATCTGCTCGAACTGCGACGGCTTCCCGGTCGTGGCGATCACCACCGGAGACCGCCATCACGACGGCTCCCGCGTGATCGTCCGTGCCACCTGCCGCACCTGCAACGGCACCGGGCACATCGCCCCGGCCGCCGCGCTCGTCCGGACCGGGCGGTGACCGCCGTGATGCGGGTACTGGATCTGTTCTCCTGCTCCGGGGGCGCCGGGTGGGGGTACCACCTCGCCGGCTTCCAGGTCGACGGCTGCGACATCGCCGACCGCCCCCGCTACCCCTTCCCGTGCCACCGGGGCAACGCCCTCGAATACCTCGCCCACCTGATCACCACCGGCGAGATCAACCGCTACACGCTCGTTCACGCCTCCCCGCCCTGCCAAGCCGGCTGCGCCCTGACCGTCGGCACGAACGCCTCGCAGGGCTGGGGCGGAACTCATGAAGACCTCGTGGTTGCCACCCGTGACCTGCTGGACGCGACCGGTCTGCCGTACGTGTTGGAACAGCCCAACGGCAAGGCGAAGATCCGCAAAGACGTGTCCCTGTGCGGGGAGGCGTTCGGGCTCGGCGTGCTGCGACACCGCAACTTCGAGCTCGGCCGCTGGTCGACGCCTTCGCCGGCCCACCCCAAGCACCGTGGCTACGTGCGCGGCTATCGCCACGGTGTCCGCCGCGAAGGCCCCTATGTCGCCGCATACGGCAACGGAGGCGGCAAGGCGACGGTCCCCGAGATGCAAGCAGCCATGGGCATCACCTGGACCGACGTCCGAGAAGAACTGACGGAGGCCATCCCCCCGGCCTACACACAGTGGCTCGGCACCGCCTTCCTGACTGCACGTCAGGAGGTGCTGGTGTGAGCGACACCGCCACCATGGCGGGCCTGGACCCGGCCACCCTCACCGACATTCTGCGGGTGGCCGGGGCCCCCGGCTTCGACCGCCTCCAGGACCAGATCCGCCGTACCGGCGGCTGCTCCGACCCGATCCACCTCCAGGGCGCGACCGTCACCCGCGACCGGGCCACCGGCCAGGCACTGTTCTCCTACTCCACCGAGAACGAGCCCGGGGGCCGGCTGCGGATCGCGTGCGGCAACCGCCGTGCCTCGCGCTGCCCCTCCTGCGCCTGGACGTACGCCGGTGACACCTACCACCTGATCCGCGCCGGCCTCACCGGTGACCCGGACAAGGGCACCCCGCCCACCGTGCGCGATCACCCCCGGGTCTTTGCCACCCTCACCGCCCCGTCCTTCGGCCCCGTCCACAACCACCCCGGCAACCGACCCTGCCGCTGCGGCACCCACCACGGCGAGGATGCCCCGGAGCTCGGTACCCCGCTCGACCCGAGCACGTACGACTACGCGGGCGCAGTCCTGTGGAACAACCACGCCTCGGACCTGTGGCGCTACTTCACGATCTACCTCCGCCGTGAGATCGCGCACCGGGCCGGACTCACGCAGAAAGCCGCCCGGGAACAGTCCCGGCTCTCCTTCGGCAAGGTCGCCGAATATCAGAAGCGCGGGGCCGTTCACTTCCACGCCGTGATCCGCTTCGACGGACCCGACGGGCCCGATTCCCCGCCGCCGGCCTGGGCCACCCTCGCCCTGCTCGACGACGCGATCCGGGCCGCCGCTACTCGTGTCGCGGTGGACGTTCCCCCGGCCGGGGACCAGCCGGCCCGCGTCCTGCGGTGGGGGACTCAGCTCGATGTCCAGCCCATCGCTGCTTTCGGCAACGGTGAAGACCTCACCGAACAGGCCGTGGCCTCCTACGTCGCGAAGTACGCCACCAAGGCCGCTGAGGCCACCGGCACCGTGGATCGTCGGATCGGCAACAAGGAAGCCCTCGTCCTGCTCGACGTGCCCGATCACCCCCGGCGGCTCATCGAGGCATGCCTTGATCTGCACGCGGACTACCCGGAAAGGAGGTTGCGGGAGTGGGCTCACATGCTCGGCTTCCGTGGCCACTTCAGCTCCAAGTCCCGCCGCTACTCCACCACCCTCGGGGCCCTGCGTCAGGTCCGCGCCGACTATCGAGCCGCCCAACAACGCGCCGCGCTCGGCCTGCCCGATCCCGACGAGCACGCCGAGAGCACCACGCTCACGCTCGCCCACTGGACCTACGCCGGCCACGGCCACACCCCCGGTGAGTCCTGGCTCGCCGCCAACATCCGCCGCGACATCGAACGAAACCGAGAGCTGACCCGTGATGAGATCGCAGGAGGTGCCTCGAATGCCACAGAGCAGTGAGCGTGGGCAACGGCGTGACACTGCCCGACCCAAAGTCATGTCCCGCGAGGAGTGGATGGAGAAACACCTTCGGCGTTCACCCGCTCGGGATGAAGAGTGGGTTCGCCGGGTGCGCTTGTTGCACGGTCGGCCGTAGAACTACCGCCAGACAGGCTCGATCAGACCGGGGTCGAAGATGCGCCGCCCTCGCCCTGCTGGGTGGATGATCACGGCTGACAGGCTCTGCAATACGATCTCTTGCTGGCGCTCGACGGGGAGATCGAAGAACTCGGTCAACGACAGGTCACCTGCTGCTTCTTGGGCCTCAGCCTGCTTCTGATCTTTGTAAAAGCGCGCCCGCTCCAACTTCAGTTCGTCGCGCTCCTTCTCCTTGCTGGGAAGGAGTTGCAGCAATGTGGAGACGGTGATCTGTTTCGTCCTCTCGGCTTCAAGGAGCTGGGTGATATCGGCCTGGACGGTTTGCAACTCGGCTTCTCTGGGCCACGGTCGCTCGCCTGGCGCCGCTCGTGTCGCGGCCTTCTCGCGTTGCTCCTCAAGTACGAGGTCCGCGATCAGCTTGTCTACGAGGCCCCCAGTGCGTCCGACCTTGCCGCATCCGCCGTTGACCACGGAACACCGATACGAGAACTTCGCCGCCTTTGATCCAGGCTTCCAGCGGGGGTTCGCCTGTCCTCGGATCTTGGTCTTGCACAAGCCGCATCGCGCGATGCCGGAGAGCAGATACTTGCGGGCCAGTGATCGCCCCGGTCGCTGTTGTTTCCGCTCGGCAACGGCCGCACACACGGCTTCCCAGTCGGCGACGGTGTTGATCGGCTCCCATTCGCCCTTGATCGGCTCTCCGTCTTCTCCGGTCAGGATTTCGCCGTGGTAGGTCCGGTAGCCGACGAGCCGGGGGTTGGTCAGGATGTGCTCGACGTGGTGGTGCGCCATCCGCTTCGTGCCGGCGCGTGGGTTGCCCAAACCTTGTTCCTGCCACCTCGTACGGATGGTGCCGATCCGGACTCCAGCCAGGATCTCCTGTTGGGCTTCTCGGATCGCCTGCGCCGCGTCGGGGTCTACCTTCGTCCGGTCGTCCTTGCGCCACCCGTACGGTGCCGGGCCGCCGCTGTCCTTGCCCTGCTGGGCTAGCTCCAGGTGCTTGCGCTTGAGGCGCCGAGAGGTGTCATGCGATGACTTGTTGGCGAACGCGACCATGATGCGGGCCATCGTCCGACCGTCCGGCGTGGCAAGGTTCACGTCGTTGGTGACCGTCGCGAACTCTGCCTTCGGGCGCTCGTCGTAGATCTCGATGAGACGTTCCAGGTCGCGCGGCTGCCGGGCCAACCGGTCCAGGTCATAGGCGACGATGCCGTCCAGGAGCCCTGCGCGAAGGTCCTTCAGTAGAAGCTCGAACTCGTCGCGTACGACGTTCCGCTTGAACGCTGAAACGTCGTTGTCTTCGTAGATCTTTACGGCCTGCCAGGAACGAAGATCGGCTAGGCGCTCGCAGTCTTGCCGCTGCCGGCCCACGCCCAAGGCGTCGCCCTCGTCATCCCGAGAGATTCGAGTGTAGATCCCCACCTTGCGCGCCACGATGACCGTGCCTCCCCTGTGGTCCACAGCACAGCAAGGCTACTACCGTCATTCAAGCAAGTCAGCCTGGAGCGTCGAGCCGCCCGTCGTGAAGCGGGCGGGGCAGGTTCTCGACGCGTGAGAGGGTTGTACGTACGCGGAAGGGCCCGGCGGATCTGGAATCCGCCGGGCCCTTCCGCGCACGCGACCTCGTACTAGAACGTGCCCAGCTTGATGATCGACAGGATCGCCAGCAGCTGGATCGTCGACGCCCCGAGCGCCTTCGGCCACGGCAGGTCGTGGGACTTGGCGACCATCGTCGTCAGCAGGGCGCCCGCCGCGATCCACGTCGCCCAGCCCAGCAGCTGGACGAAGGGCTGGCCGCCGCCGAGGAACATCGCCACGATCACGCGCGGCGCGTCCGTCAGCGACATGATCAGCATCGAGAGGCCGACCGTCGGCTGCCACGCGCCGGCGCCGCCGAGCTGGCGGGCGAGCGTGTGCGTGACCACGCCGAGGATGAAGGCGCTGATGGTGATCGCGACGCCGGTGGTCAGGACGTACGGGATCGCCGACGAGAGCGTGGCGTTGATCGCGTCCTCGCGCGCGTCGTCGAAACCGAAGAGTGCGAGCGCGCCGTAGAGGAACGTGACGACGAGGGCGGGGCCCCACATCGCGTAGTCCCGCATCTGCAGGAAGGTCGGGCCGGGGCGCAGCACGATGCCGCGCAGCAGGTCCTTCCAGTGCAGGCGGGGGCCGACGGGCGGGGCCGTCGTCTGGCCCGCGCGGTAGGTGTCGCCCTGGGTGTAGGGGTCCTCGCCGATGGAGAAGGCCTGGGTGTGCCCGGGGTTGTTGGCCGCGTACGGGTCGTAGCCGCCCTGGGGGCCGTGGCCCTGGCCGTGGTCGTCGGGGCCGCCGAAGTACTCCGGCTCGCCGTGGTTGCCCGAGGGCTGCGGCCACTGCTGGCCGCCACTACCGCCGCCGTACTGGGGGCCGCCGCGCGGGGCGCCTCCGCCGTACTGCGGGGCGCCTCCGCCGTACTGCGGTCCGCCTCCGCCGTACTGCTGCGGGTTCGACGGCGCGGGTGGGTAGCCGTACGGCTGCTGCCGGCCCTGGGGGGCCTGCTGTCCGTACGGCTGCTGCCGCGGTTGTTGTTGCGGTCGCGGGGCGCGGTTGTCCCGGCCGCGTCCGATCCTGAATCCAGCCACGAATCGAACGTACCTGGTCTCAAGGGGCGGGGGCGTCCCTCCTCCGGAGGAGAAGGGCTTTGCGGCCGACCTGTGACAACCCCTAAGGGGATCCCCGAGGGGATCCCCTTAGGGGCAGGCAGGCAGGCAGGCCGTCGCCGTCAGCGCCCGAGCACCGCCCCGTACGCCACCGGGTCCGAAGACGCGGGCAGGTCGATCGAGTTCGGCGTGATCACTGGGCCGCCCGGCGCGGCCGAGGGCAGCTCCCAGACGCCGCCGGACGAGGCGTTCTCGCCGGGCGCGGCGGCCGAGACGTCCGGGCGGCCGTCGCCGTTGTGGTCGGCGGCCAGGAGGTTCGCGCCGAAGGCGTCACCCGTCTCCGCGGTGCCGGGGACGCCCGGGGTGTTCTGCTGGTACGCGACCGCGCCCGCGGCCGAGCCGTCCGCGTTCAGGATGCCGTTCGCGCCGCCCTTGAGGACGGTGAGGTCGCCCGCGCGGGCGGCGCTGCCGATGGCCTCGCCGGGGGCACCCGCGATCAGGTCGTCCCTGCCGTCGCCGTCGATGTCCGCCACGGCGAGCGCGTTGCCGAAGTCGTCACCCTTTTCGGCGACCCCCGGAACACCCGGGGTGTCCTGGTTGAGGGTCTGGCCCTCCCAGACGAGGCCGCTGCCGTCCCCGTAGTGGATGTGGATGCCGCCGCCCTTGGCGGTCTCCTCGGGGCCGCAGGGGTCGTCGATGTTCTCGTCGGCGATCTCGCGGCAGTTGCCGAGGGCGAGGTCGTCGTGGCCGTCGCCGTTGAAGTCGCCGGCGGCCAGCGCGTTGGCGGCGCTGTTGTCGCTGGACCAGGTCAGACCGAAGTCGCCCTCGAACTCGTCGTTCCGGTCGTAGCGGAAGAGCTGGACGTGGGACTGCGTGTAGGGCTGGTTCTGCGTGTAGAAGGCGACGGCGAGCTCGGGGTGGCCGTCGGAGTCGAAGTCGCCGGTCGTCATGACGGGGGCGCGGCCGCCCATGCGGCTGCCCATGAGGGGGCGGGTGTCGGCGGAGAGCGGGTTGAAGTTGGCGACGACCTTGTCCGTGCCGCCGATCGCCAGGTCGACGTCGGTGTCGCCGGTGAAGTCGGCGGCGGTCAGGGCGTTCCCGTACGCGTCGCCGGTCTTCTCGCCGCGGGCGGCCGTGTTGGCGAGGGCGAAACCGTCGCCGGTGCCGTAGAGGACGGTGACGGAGCCCGCGTCCTTCTTGCCGTCGATGTCCTCGCCGGGGGCGCCGATGACGAGGTCGGCGTACTTGTCGTCGTCGATGTACGCGGTGGTGAGCGCGGCCCCGAACCGGTCGCCGGCCTCCGGGGTGCCGGGCACCTCGACGGTGGCCTGCGTGATGCGCCGCACGTCGTGCGGGTTGGGGCCGCCCGCGCTGCCGAAGACGACGCTCACGGCGCCGGCCCTGGCCTTGCCGTCGACGGTGCCGGCGGGCACGCCGACGGCGAGGTCGGAGTATCCGTCGCCGTTGAAGTCGCTCTTCACCTGGGCCGCGGGCGACGGTTCGGCGGCGGCCGCGGTGCCGGCGGTGAGGGGGAGGGCGAGGCCGGTGGCGGCGAGGGCGGTAGCGGCGGCGAGGGCGAGCGGACGTGGTCGCACGGGAGGCTCCGACTTTTGGGTGTGGGACGGGTGGATGGGCGGATGGGCGGTCGTACGGTCGCGTGTACGCGTACGGGGACGCGTAGACGTACGCGTACACGTACGGGGACGGGGCGCGGGCGTGCCGGGCTTCATCTGTGTGACATGCAGGGCGGGGCGAGGGTTGTGCGGCACTTCTCGCGAGCGCGAGCGCGAACGCGCACGCGAGCGTGAGCGCGCACGCGAACGCGCACTCGAACGCGAACCGGCCCGCGCCCAGGGGCCTTGCCGGCCACCGGGCCACGGCGCGTCAGTCGGCGAAATTGGCGCCGAGACGGGGCGCAAGGGCTATACGGGGGTGGTGGGGGTGGTGGGAGGGGCGCGCCGTGTGGGGGCGGCGCGCCCCGATGGGTCACCGGCTCAGGACCAGCCCGTACTCACGCGCCCCCGCGAGGCCGAGCTTGCCCGGGGTCACCGACGTGACCGGCGGGTTCGGGCCGTCCTTCGGGGTCTGCGCGTACCAGACGCCGCCCTTCGACGCGTCCTCGCCGGGCGCGCCCACCGCGACGTCCGGGTAGCCGTCGCCGTTGTAGTCGCCGGCCGCGACGGAACGGCCGAAGCGGTCGTCCGCCTCCGCCGTGCCCGCGACGCCCGCGGAGTTCTGGCTCACGGCGGGGCCGGCCAGCGGCTTGCCGGTGCCGGTGGAGGCGAGGACCCAGTAGGTGCCGGCGTTCCGCGCCGTGCCGACGGCCTCCGTGTCGGCGCCGACGATCAGCTCGTCGATGCCGTCCCGGTCGAGGTTGCCGACCGCGAGGTGCGCGCCGAAGCCGTCGCCATTCTCGGCGGTGCCGCCGACCTCGGGCGAGTCCTGGGTGGTGCAGGAGGAGCCGCCGTCGCCCAGGGCGCCGCCCTGCTTGCCGTAGACGGTGAGGATGGCGCCGCCGAGGCGGTCCGTGCAGCCGGTCTCCTCGGACTCGGGGTTGGGCTGGACGTCGCCGAGGGCGAGGTCGGTGCTGCCGTCGCCGTCGAAGTCGCCGGTGGCCAGGCCGGACCGGGTGCTGTCCGCCGTCTGCCACGTCGTCTTCCACGTCCCGGAGGCCTTGCTCAGGACATCCGTACCGCTGATCTCCATGCCCTTGAACGACACCGCGAGGTCGTCGCCGCCGTCGCCGTCGAAGTCACCCGCGGCGAGCACGGAGGGCCCGGCGAAGTGCCAGCTCTCGACGGTCGAGACGGTGGACGGGGAGCCCGCGGTGAACGGTCCGGGGCGCACGACGACGGAACTGGACTCGTCGAAGTGGGAGTTGAGGGCGATGTCCTGGTGGCCGTCCTTGTCGAAGTCGCCGGTGGCGAGCAGCGCGCCGTAAGAAGCGTCGCCGTACCCGCCGTTGGCCGCGGTGAAGCCGCCCTTGAAGCCGGTGGCGGAGCCCCAGACGACGGCGACGGTGCCGGTGCTCAGGCCCTCGGCCGTGTCCTCGTCGGGCGCGCCGACGACCAGGTCGCTGTAGCCGTCGCCGTTCATGTCGGCGGATTCCACGGTGTGGCCGAACCCGTCGCCCGCCTCCACGGTGCCGGGCACGCCGGCCGTGGCCTGGCTGACGGTGGTCGAGCCGTGCTGCCCGAGGCCTCCGGATCCGCCCCAGACGACGTTGACGTAACCGGCCTTGGCCTTGCCGTCGACGGTCGCGCCCGGCACGCCGACCGCGAGGTCCACGTAGCCGTCGCCGTTGTAGTCGGCGCGGATCTTCGAGGGTGCCGCGGGAGCGGCGGGGGTGGCCGCGGCGGCGGCGCCCGCGCCGGGGCCGGTGACGCCGAGGGCGGTGGCAGCGCAGAGCGCGCCCGCCACGAGCAGCTTGTTGCGCGTGCTGTGCGGCGTGTTCCGCTGTGTGTTCTTCCGCGTGTACGTGGACATGGTGAGGTCTCCAACCGGAGGGGTGAACAGATGAATCGAGGCCGAGGCCGAAGCCGAAGCCGAGGCCAAAGTCGAAGTTGAAGTCGAAGTTGAAGTCGAAGAGGGAGAAGCGAAGTCAGGAGCCGGGGCGCCGGGTCAGCGCAGTACGTCGCCGAAGCCCGCGCCCGCGCCGCCGACCCCGAAGTCCGTGCCGTTGAAGGAGGCCGCGTGGGAGGCGGTGAGGCCGGTCGCGGTGCCGCGCAGGACCCATACGGCGCCGACGTCCGGCGTCGTGCCGATGTCCTCGCCGGCCGCGCCGGTGGCCAGGTCCGCCCTGCCGTTCCGGTTGATGTCCTTCAGGCGGACGGACGTGCCGAAGTGGTCGTCCTGCTCGGCGACGCCGGGGACGCCGGTGGTCTCCTGGTGCCAGGCGCGGCCCGAAGTGAACCTGCCGCCCCGGGAGTCGAGCACCGTCACGCTGCCCGCGCCCGGCACCGCACCGACGGTCTCACCGGGTGCGCCGACGGCGAGGTCCGCGAGCCCGTCGCCGGTCACGTCGCCCGCGGAGACGGCCGCGCCGAAGCCGTCGCCCGCCTCGGCGGCGCCGGGGACGCCCGCGCTGTCCTGGTCGTACGTCACCGGGGCGCCGAACTTGCCGTCGCCGCCGAGCCGCACGGTGATCGAGCCGCCCCTGGAGCCCGCCGTGTCGCGGGAGTTGCCGGTGATCAGGTCGGCGTAGCCGTCGCCGTTGACGTCGCCGGCGGTCGCCGCGTCGCGTGTCGCCGTGGCGGGGGCGTCCGCGCCGATGACCTCGGCCAGGTAGCCGTAGTCGCCGACGCCGCCGTTCATGTGCGCGGTGTAGACACTGCCGTCCGCGCGCTCGCCGTACAGGACGAAGCCGACGCCGTCCTTGTACGTGAAGTTGCCGGAGATCATGCCGTCGAGCCGGACGTCCTCGGGCAGGAAGTCGACCTCGAGGCCGTGGGCGCGGCCGTCCTCGCCCGCGCCGGAGTAGTACCACCAGTTGTCGCCGCTGACCACGGCGAGCTGGGGCGACCCGTCGTGGTCCAGGTCGGTCCAGACGGTGGCCTCGCCGAAGCGGCCGCGGGTGTCGGCGGGCGCGTGCAGGGCCCGGCCGCCGGAGGTGAAGCCGTTCCTGCCGCCCTCGATGACGGTGACGGAACCGGACGGCTTGCCGTCCACCTGCTCGCCCGGGGCGCCGACGACGAGGTCGGCGTAGCCGTCGCCGTTCACGTCGCCGCTGGTCACGTTCTCGCCGAACTCGTCGCCCGGCTCGCTGACCCCGGGTACGCCCGCGGTGTCCTGGGTGACGGTGACAGCGCGGCCCTTCGAGACGCCGTCGGCCGAACCGAACGTCACGGTCACGGAGTTGGAGCGGGGCGAGCCGATCGCGAGGTCGCGGTAGCCGTCCCCGTTGTAGTCGTCCTTCAGGGCGGAGGCCGCGCTCGCAGGACCGGCCAGGGGCAGCGTCAGCCCCGTGGCCGCGAGGGCCGCGACGGTGGCGGTGACGGCCAGGTTTCTTGCGCGCACGGTGACTCCTGGGAGGGGTGGGGCAGGGCGTCCGCGGGCTCTGGGTGAGCCGTTGGGGGAGAGGCGTGAGCCTTTGGGGAGGGCTTGGCTTCCGGGGGTGTGACGCGTGGGGCGTACGAAGGGTTGTGCCACCGCCCCTCAGGGACGGCCGAGTCCGTTGCCCCGGACCGTCCACGTCATCGGCGGCCCCGTCGCGCGGACCCTCGCGGGTGGCCATGGCGCCGAGGCCGGGCGGCACGGCGGCGGCCGTCAGCCGTCGCCCAGGGCCAGGAACTCCTCGGTGGAGAAGGTCAGTCGGGGCTCGCGCGCGACGAGGTCGCCCTTGAGGCCCGGGTAGACGCCGACGGTGTCCGCGCTGTCCCCCCGGTACGTGCGCAGCACCAGGTCGGCCCGCTTGTCGCCGTCGAAGTCCGCGACCTGCAGCACCTGCGTGGTGCCCTTCGCGGACGGCGTCACGGTCGCCGTCGCGTTGGCGGCGAACCCCGCCGTACGTCCCCGCAGGACCCGCACCTCGCCCGCGCCGCCGCCGTTCCCGCCGGGCCCACCGCTCAGGACCAGCTCGCTGAGCCCGTCCCCGTCCAGGTCGCCCGCGTCGAGCGCCACGCCCCGGGCCTCCAGGGAGCCGCGCAGGGTGCCCGGCACCTCGTAACGCAGCGCCACCCCCTTCGGCGAGGCGACGGCCGCGTCCATGCCCCTGCCCCTGCCGAAACGGCCGAAGGCGATGTCCTGGCCCGCCGGGAAGAGGACGCCCGTCTCGCGGGGTCCGCGCGGGCCGCCGAGGACGAGGGCGCCGACGGAGGCGCCGGACGCGTTCGCGGCCTTGCGGACGAGGACGTCGTCGTAACCGTCGCCGTCCACGTCCGTGGCGCGGCCCGGCACGAGGTTGTTGCCGGGCCCCGGCACCGGCTTGCCCGCGGCGCGCGGGGCGCCGGTCCGCTCGAACGGGCCGCGCAGGAAGGAGAGTCGGGCCCCGCTCGCGTGCAGCACGAGATCGCTCGCGCCGTCCCCGTCGAAGTCCCCGCAGACCGGCTGGTCGGGCCAGTCGTTGCCGAAACGTGCCTGCGCGGGGACGCGCAGCTTCACGGCCTTGCCGGTCAGCCCCTTGGGCGAGCCGAAGAGGATCTGCAGCGGTACGGGAGG
The DNA here is from genome assembly GCF_055607265.1 of Streptomyces sp. NPDC037013. Classification (NCBI taxonomy): domain Bacteria; kingdom Bacillati; phylum Actinomycetota; class Actinomycetes; order Kitasatosporales; family Streptomycetaceae; genus Streptomyces; species Streptomyces sp. NPDC037013. The sequence continues at coordinate 412,152 of NZ_JBVJRV010000006.1, forward strand.
CCGGCCCTGCCCGTCGTACGGCGGGTCGGTAGAGACCAGCAGATCGGTGAAGCCGTCCCCGTCCAGGTCGCAGGAGGCCTCGGATTCGAAGGCGGCGGGCAACTCGCCCTTCGTACGGGCGCCGTTGGCGTGCGCGCTCAGCAACTGCCGGGCGCCGGGGACCAGCCCGTCCGCGCTGCCGTAGACGATGCCGATGCCCGCGTCGTCGCCGTGGTCGCGGTGGACGAGGTCGTCGAGCACGAGGTCGCGGGCGCCGTCACCGTTGAAGTCGTCGTCGGCCTCGCTGCCCTTGCCGGGCGGCACGGGCCGCTGCGCGGGGCTCTTGCCGCGCCCCGCCATGCTGACGGGCCGCTCGCCGTCACCCTTTCCGCCGCCGCTGTCGTCGTCGCTGCCGCCGCAGCCCGCGATGAGCAGCGCACAGCTGACGGCGGCCGCCGCGCCCGCGACCGCGCGGCGCCGTATGCCGCGTCTCGCGCCCCGTATCCCGGCACTCCGCATGCCTCTCACCCACCCCGAACGCCTCGGCTCACAACAACCAGCCCATGATGCTCTCCTCACCCGCGCGGGATAAGGACGGCGGGGTCCCGTTTCCATCACACCGACGGGCCGGAGCGGGGGTATCGGCCGGTTTCAGTACGTCCGGACGTCCGGTGCGCCCGCACTGCTGCCGCCCCGGCAGAGGGGAACCGGGGCGGGGCGGAGGGGGAACCCTTGGCGCGGCGTTGTACGTGGTGACGCGGACCTCGGTGCCCGCCTGGGGGCGGGCGGGCGTGGGGCGGGGTCCTGTGCCGCGCGCCGCCCGGGGCCGCAGGTGGCCAGGGTGAACAGCGCGGAGACCAGCACCGGCAGCAGGGTCCGCGCCCAGGGCCGTATTCGCGCCGACGCCGAGGCCGACGCCGACGTCGGCTAGCGGTCACGGGCGCGGGGGCTCCTCGCTCGGTTCGGCTGGGGTCGTCCCGGTCTGTTCGTCCGGCTCGGGCTGCCCGGCCGGGCTCGGTGCCGGGCTCGTGGAGAGGATGTCGCGTGCCTGCTCCGCGGCCCGGACGATGCTCTCGGAGACGAAGTCGACGAAACGGGCGACGTTTTCGAGGCGCGCCGCGGCCGGGGTGTCGGGGCCGAGCACGCCGACGCCCTGGCGGGCCGTCTCGACCAGCTCGGCGTGGGCGCGGGCGCTGGCGATCATCGACTGGTACCAGACGTCGTTGTCCACGACATAGCGCTCGCGGCGGCGTTCGTCGCGCTCCCGCCGCAGGAGGCCCTGCGCGTCGAGGAACGCGACCGCCTTGGAGACGGACGCCGGGCTGATGCCGAGGTGCTGGACCAGTTCGGCGGCGGTGAGGCTGCCGGCGTCCGTGGTGAAGAGGGCGACCAGCACCCGGGCGGTCATCCTGGGCAGGCCCGACCGCATGAAGACGCCGGCCAGCGTCTCCTCGTACGCGCGCACCGCCTCGTCGTCGCGGCCGCCGGGCCGCCGGGCCGCCCGGTCCCCCCGGGGCGCGGTCTGCCTGCGCCGGTGAGCGCGGTGTTCCGTGGCGCGGTGGGCCAGGTCGGCGCGGTAGGCGCCGGGGCCGCCGTTGCGCATGACCTCGCGGGTGACGGTCGAGGTGGGGCGGTCGAGGCGCCGGGCGATCTCCGCGTACGCGAGGTCGTCGGCCAGGCCCAGCGCGATCTTCTGGCGTTCCTGCTGGGTGAGCCTGCCTCCCGGCATCGCGGTCTCCTCACGTTCCTCAAGCGGTCCCAGGGCGCCAGCATAGCGTTCATCTTCAACTCATTGCAACGCGCCGGGTGGCCTACGTTGCGTTAGAACCCCAACCGTTGCAACGAATTGACTGGGTTGACCTGCGCATACGCGCTCCTGGCGCAACGAACTCATTGCCGACTCAAGAAACGCAACGTAGCTTTTCCGTCATCGGAAAGCAGCGATCCCAAGGAGAACGTCATGCAGAAGTTCGACACCCCCGCCCCCGTCTCCGCCGTCCTCGACATCCCCGCGGGACGCATCCAGCTCATCGCCGCCGACCGGACCGACACCAAGGTCGAGGTCCGGCCCGCCGACGCCTCGAACGGCAAGGACGTCAAGGCGGCCGAGCGCATCGGGGTCGAGTACGCCGACGGTGTCCTGCGCGTCGTGGCCGCACCCCCGAAGAACCGGGTCCTCGGCAGCAGCTCCGGTTCGGTCGAGATAACCGTCCAGCTGCCCGCCGGCTCCCGGGTCGAGGCGAAGGCGGCCGCCGGTGAACTCCGGGGCGTGGGACGGCTCGGCGACGTCGCCTTCGAGGGCGCGCAGGGCTCGGTCAAGCTCGACGAGGCCGCGGCCGTCCGCCTCACCCTCCTCGCCGGTGACGTCGAGGTCGGCCGGCTGGGCGGCCCCGCGGAGGTCGGCGTCCAGAAGGGCGACATCCGCGTCGCCGAGGCCCGTGGCGGCGCCGTCGACCTGCGTACCGAGGCCGGCGACATCTCGGTCGGCGCCGCCCGCGGGGTCTCCGCCGTCCTGGACGCGGGCACCGCCTACGGCCGTATCCACAACGCGCTGAAGAACACCGAGGGCGCCGACGCGGGCCTGACCATCCGCGCGACCACCTTGTACGGCGACATCACCGCCCGCAGCCTCTGAGCCCTACCTCTGAGCCCAACCTCTGACCCCAGCCGTTGGCCCAGAACACCACAGGCCGGTCCCGCCCGAAGGCGGAACCGGCCTGAACGGCGTGCGGCGGTACGAATCCGCCGCGGTACGGGGACTACTTGGCGGGCTCGGGCTCCGGCTCGTCCACGGACTCGGCCTCACCGGCCGGGTCGACCGGCGTCTTCACGGAGTCGAGCAGCAGCTGCGCGACGTCCACGACCTGGAGGGACTCCTTGGCCTGGCCGTCGTTCTTCTTGCCGTTGACGGAGTCGGTGAGCATCACCAGGCAGAACGGGCAGGCGGTCGACACGATGTCGGGGTTGAGGCCGAGCGCCTCGTCGACCCGCTCCGTGTTGATGCGCTTGCCGATGCGCTCCTCCATCCACATGCGCGCGCCACCGGCGCCGCAGCAGAAGCCGCGCTCCTTGTGGCGGTGCATCTCCTGCTGGCGCAGGCCCGGCACCTTGTCCATGATCTCGCGCGGGGGCGTGTAGATCTTGTTGTGGCGGCCCAGGTAGCAGGGGTCGTGGTAGGTGATCAGACCCTCGACCGGCGTCACCGGGATCAGCTTGCCCTCGTCGATGAGGTGCTGGAGCAGCTGGGTGTGGTGGATGACCTCGTAGTCGCCGCCGAGCTGCGGGTACTCGTTGCCGAGCGTGTTGAGGCAGTGCGGGCAGGTCGCGACGATCTTCTTCGCGGTCTTGGGCTTCCGCGACTCGGGCGTGACCTTGCCGTCGTCGTCGAGCTCCTCGCCGAACGCCATGTTCAGCGCCATCACGTTCTCCTGGCCGAGCTGCTGGAAGAGCGGCTCGTTGCCCAGGCGGCGGGCGGAGTCACCGGTGCACTTCTCGTCGCCGCCCATGATCGCGAACTTGACGCCCGCCATGTGGAGCAGCTCGGCGAAGGCCTTGGTGGTCTTCTTCGCCCGGTCCTCCAGGGCGCCGGCGCAGCCGACCCAGTACAGGTACTCGACCTCGGTGAGGTCCTCGATGTCCTTGCCGACGACCGGCACCTCGAAGTCGAGCTCCTTGAGCCACTCCAGGCGCTGCTTCTTCGCCAGGCCCCAGGGGTTGCCCTTCTTCTCCAGGTTCTTGAGCATCGTGCCCGCCTCGGACGGGAACGCGCTCTCGATCATCACCTGGTAGCGGCGCATGTCGACGATGTGGTCGATGTGCTCGATGTCGACCGGGCACTGCTCGACGCAGGCGCCGCAGGTGGTGCAGGACCACAGGACGTCGGGGTCGATGACGCCGTTCTCCTCGTGCGTGCCGATGAGCGGGCGCTCGGCCTCCGCGAGGGCGGCCGCGGGCACGTCCTTCAGCTGCTCCTCGGTGGCCTTCTCCTCGCCCTCCATCGTCTTGCCGCCGCCCGCGAGCAGGTACGGGGCCTTGGCGTGCGCGTGGTCGCGCAGCGACATGATGAGGAGCTTGGGGGAGAGCGGCTTGCCGGTGTTCCAGGCGGGGCACTGCGACTGGCAGCGGCCGCACTCGGTGCAGGTGGAGAAGTCGAGGATGCCCTTCCAGCTGAACTGCTCGACCTGGGAGACGCCGAAGACGGCGTCCTCGGCCGGGTCCTCCCAGTCGATCGGCTTGCCGCCGGAGGTCATCGGCTGCAGCTCGCCCAGCGTGGTCCCGCCGTCCGCCTCGCGCTTGAACCAGATGTTCGGGAAGGCGAGGAAGCGGTGCCAGGCGACACCCATGTTGGTGTTGAGGGCGACGACGATCATCCAGATGAACGAGGTCGCGATCTTCAGCCCGGCGAAGAAGTACGTGAGGTTCTGCAGGGTGGAGAGGTCCATCCCCTCGAACCAGGAGACCACCGGGTACGAGATGAAGAACGAGGCCTCGTAGCCGTCGACGTGGTGCTGGGCACCCTCCAGGGCGTGCAGCGTGAAGATGCAGACGCCGACGATGAGGATGACGGTCTCGACGAAGTACGCCTGGCCGGTCTTGGAGCCCGCGAAGCGGGACTTGCGCCCCGGCTTGCCGGGCTTGCTCAGCTGCCGGATGACGATCAGCGCGAGGATGCCGACGACGGTCATCGTGCCGATGAACTCGACGAAGACGTTGTACGGCGCCCAGTCGCCGATGACCGGCAGGATCCAGTCGGCCTTGAAGAGCTGGCCGAAGGCGTTCACGATCGTCAGCAGCAGCGTGTAGAAGCCCACCGCCACGAACCAGTGCGCGAAGCCGACGACACCCCACTTGTTCATGCGCGTGTGGCCGAGGAACTCCTTGACCACGGTGACGGTGCGCTGGAAGGGGTTGTCGGTCCTGAGTCCGGCGGGCACGGGCTGGCCGAGGCGCACGAACTTGTAGATCTGCACGATGGCACGGCCGAACAGCGCGACGCCGACCGCGATTAGGACCAGCGACACGATGATCGCGGCGAGTTGCATTTGGGGGCTCCTCGGGCCTGCGAGGCGAACTATTACTAAGCGGTAACTTATGCAGTCCGTCTGAGACTACCCACTTACTCAGCCGCACTGTAGCCAGCACGGCGGTGATCTGCGTCGCTCAGGCAACCCTTCACGCGTACAGGTGCCGGGGGCTCATGGGGGCGCGGGGAACTGCGCGACCAGCCACGACGCGCCCGCAGCCGCACCGTCACCCCCGGGAGGGGTCCCGACCTGCGCGTAAGTGCCGGATAAGAGTTGAGTCCCCCCGACTCACATCTGTTGACGCCAGCGCAGCGCTCATGCATCCTTGAGTCAGTTCCACTCAAGAAGTCACTGGAGGCATCGAAATGGCACGTGCGGTCGGCATCGACCTGGGCACGACTAACTCCGTCGTCAGCGTTCTCGAAGGCGGCGAGCCCACCGTCATCACCAACGCCGAGGGTGCCAGGACCACGCCGTCCGTCGTCGCCTTCGCGAAGAACGGTGAAGTGCTGGTCGGCGAGGTGGCCAAGCGCCAGGCGGTCACCAACGTCGACAGGACCATCCGGTCGGTCAAGCGCCACATGGGCACCGACTGGAAGGTGGACATCGACGACAAGGGATTCAACCCCCAGCAGATCTCGGCGTTCATCCTGCAGAAGCTGAAGCGCGACGCCGAGGCGTACCTGGGCGAGAAGGTGGCCGACGCGGTCATCACCGTCCCGGCGTACTTCAATGACTCGGAGCGCCAGGCCACCAAGGAGGCCGGCGAGATCGCGGGCCTGAACGTCCTGCGCATCGTCAACGAGCCCACCGCCGCCGCCCTCGCCTACGGCCTGGACAAGGACGACCAGACCATTCTGGTCTTCGACCTCGGTGGCGGCACCTTCGACGTCTCGCTCCTCGAGATCGGCGACGGCGTCGTCGAGGTGAAGGCGACGAACGGCGACAACCACCTCGGTGGTGACGACTGGGACCAGCGCGTCGTCGACTACCTGGTCAAGCAGTTCAACAACGGCCACGGCGTGGACCTCTCCAAGGACAAGATGGCGCTCCAGCGCCTGCGCGAGGCGGCCGAGAAGGCCAAGATCGAGCTGTCCTCCTCCACGGAGACCACGATCAACCTGCCCTACATCACGGCGTCCGCCGAGGGCCCGCTGCACCTGGACGAGAAGCTCACGCGCGCCCAGTTCCAGCAGCTCACGTCCGACCTCCTGGAGCGCTGCAAGACGCCGTTCCACAACGTCATCAAGGACGCGGGCATCCAGCTCTCCGAGATCGACCACGTCGTTCTCGTCGGTGGCTCCACCCGCATGCCCGCCGTCGCCGAGCTCGTCAAGGAGCTCACCGGCGGCAAGGACGCCAACAAGGGCGTGAACCCGGACGAGGTCGTCGCCATCGGCGCCTCGCTCCAGGCCGGTGTCCTCAAGGGTGAGGTCAAGGACGTCCTGCTCCTCGACGTGACCCCGCTGTCCCTCGGCATCGAGACCAAGGGCGGCATCATGACCAAGCTCATCGAGCGGAACACCACGATTCCGACGAAGCGCTCCGAGATCTTCACGACGGCCGAGGACAACCAGCCTTCGGTCCAGATCCAGGTCTACCAGGGCGAGCGCGAGATCGCGGCGTACAACAAGAAGCTCGGCATGTTCGAGCTCACGGGCCTGCCCCCGGCCCCGCGCGGCGTCCCGCAGATCGAGGTCTCCTTCGACATCGACGCCAACGGCATCATGCACGTGACCGCGAAGGACCTGGGCACGGGCAAGGAGCAGAAGATGACCGTCACCGGTGGCTCCTCGCTGCCGAAGGACGAGGTCGACCGCATGCGCCAGGAGGCCGAGAAGTACGCGGACGAGGACCACGCCCGCCGCGAGGCCGCCGAGTCCCGCAACCAGGGCGAGCAGCTCGTCTACCAGACGGAGAAGTTCCTCAAGGACAACGAGGACAAGGTTCCGGCCGACGTGAAGACCGAGGTCGAGACCGCCGTCGGCGAGCTGAAGGAGAAGCTCAAGGGCGACGACACGGCCGAGATCCGTACGGCCACGGAGAAGGTCGCCGCCGTCTCGCAGAAGCTGGGCCAGGCCATGTACGCCGACGCCCAGGCCGCCGGCGCGGGTGCCGAGGGCGCTGCCCCCGGCCCGGACGCCGACGCCAAGGCCGACGACGACGTCGTCGACGCCGAGATCGTGGACGACGAGAAGCCCGGTGACGCGAAGGGTGGCGCTGCCTGATGACCGAGGAGACCCCGGGTTTCGGCGAGAACGCCGAGAACACCGACGTCCCCTCTGGCGCCACCCCTGATGACGCGGCGCCGAAGGCCGCCGAGCCCTCCACCGAGGAGGGCCCGGCGGCCCCGGCCGGGGACGCGGAAAGCAAGACGTCCGCCCAGGACTCGAACGTGACGGGCCTGACCGCCCAGCTGGACCAGGTGCGCACCGCGCTCGACGAGCGCACCGCGGACCTCCAGCGGCTGCAGGCCGAGTACCAGAACTACCGCCGTCGGGTGGAGCGGGACAAGGTGACGGTGAAGGAGATCGCCTCGGCGAACCTCCTCTCCGAGCTCCTCCCCACCCTCGACGACATCGGCCGCGCCCGTGACCACGGTGAGCTGGTGGGCGGCTTCAAGTCGGTGGCCGAGTCCCTCGAGACGGTCGTCGCCAAGCTGGGCCTCCAGCAGTTCGGCAAGGAGGGCGAGCCCTTCGACCCGACGATCCACGAGGCCCTGATGCACAGCTACGCACCGGACGTCACCGAGACGACGTGCGTCGCGATCCTGCAGCCGGGGTATCGCATCGGCGAGCGCACCATCCGCCCCGCGCGGGTGGCCGTCGCCGAGCCGCAGCCCGGCGCGCAGACGGTCAAGGGCGAGACGGCAGAGGCGGACGCCGGGCCGGCCGAGCCGACGGACAAGGACAGCGGTGGCCCGGACGAGGGCTGACGTTGCACTGACGAGCGACTACCGGAAGGGGGTGCGTCGGGGATGAGCACCAAGGACTTCATCGAGAAGGACTACTACAAGGTCCTCGGCGTCCCCAAGGACGCCACCGAAGCCGAGATCAAGAAGGCGTACCGGAAGCTCGCCCGCGAGAACCACCCGGACGCCAACAAGGGCAACACCAAGGCGGAGGAGCGCTTCAAGGAGATCTCCGAGGCGAACGACGTCCTCGGCGACCCCAAGAAGCGCAAGGAGTACGACGAAGCGCGTGCTCTCTTCGGCAACGGAGGATTCCGGCAAGGCCCCGGAGGCGGCGGCGGCTCGTTCAACTTCGACCTGGGCGACCTCTTCGGAGGCGGCGCCCCGGGTGGCGGTGGAGCGGCCGGCGGCGGCTTCGGGGGCGGTCTCGGTGACGTCTTCGGGGGCCTGTTCAACCGCGGCGGCGCGGGTGCCGGTTCCGGCACGCGTACGCAGCCGAGGCGCGGCCAGGACATCGAGTCCGAGGTCACGCTGAGTTTCACGGAGGCGGTGGACGGTGCCACGGTGCCGCTGCGCATGTCCTCCCAGGCCGCCTGCAAGGCGTGTTCCGGCACCGGCGACAAGAACGGCACACCGCGCGTGTGCCCGACCTGCGTCGGCACCGGGCAGGTCTCGCGGGGCGGCGGCGGAGGGTTCTCCCTCACCGACCCGTGCATGGACTGCAAGGGCCGCGGGCTGATCGCCCAGGACCCCTGCGAGGTCTGCGGCGGCAGCGGCCGCGCCAAGTCGTCCCGGACGATGCAGGTGCGGATCCCGGCCGGCGTCTCGGACGGGCAGCGCATCCGCCTGCGCGGCAAGGGCGCTCCCGGCGAGCGCGGCGGCCCGGCCGGCGACCTGTACGTGGTCGTGCACGTCGACGCCCACCCGGTCTTCGGCCGCAAGGGCGACAACCTCACGGTCACGGTGCCCGTCACGTATCCCGAGGCGGCGCTCGGCGGCGAGGTGAAGGTGCCCACCCTGGGCGGCCCTCCGGTCACCCTGAAGCTCCCCGCCGGCACCCCCAACGGCCGTACGATGCGGGCCCGCGGAAAGGGCGCGGTCCGCAAGGACGGCACCCGGGGCGACCTCCTCGTGACGGTCGAGGTCGCGGTTCCGACGTCGCTCAGCGACGGGGCGAAGGAAGCGCTGGAGTCCTACCGCAAGGCGACCGCGGACGATGACCCGCGGGCAGATCTGTTCCAGGCCGCGAAGGGAGCATGAGATGGACGGCCGTCGTCGACAGTCCGGTTTCAGTAGGGCGTACCAACTCACCGACGAGACGCCGGTGTACGTCATCTCGGTCGCCGCACAGCTGAGCGGCCTGCACCCCCAGACCCTGCGGCAGTACGACCGCCTGGGCCTGGTCTCCCCGGACCGCACCGCCGGCCGCGGCCGCCGTTACTCCGCCCGCGACATCGAACTGCTGCGCACCGTGCAGCAGTTGTCGCAGGAGGAGGGCATCAACCTCGCCGGCATCAAGCGCATCATCGAGCTGGAGAACCAGGTCGCCGCGCTCCAGTCCCGCGTCGCGGAACTCTCCGCGGCCGTGGAGGGTGCCGCCGCCGCCATGCAGCAGCGTGAGGCGGCGGTGCACGCCTCGTACCGCCGTGACCTCGTCCCCTACCAGGACGTGCAGCAGGCGAGCGCGCTGGTGGTGTGGCGTCCCAAGCGGGCGACGGAGCAGTAGTTTCCGCGGTCCGAGCGGGCTGAGTACGCTGAAGCGGGGCCGGGAGGTGGCAACCTCCCGGCCCCGCTCTGATGTGGACCGACCGCTCAAACGGGGAAGTTGATCTGACCATGGCCATGGTGGGGCTGTTCTGGATCGCCGAGGGCGATGTATACGTGGGCGCGAAACCCAGCGGGCTCGCCCCAGGGGTGCGCCTGACGCAGGAGGGCGTGGTGGCCCTCGGCGACAAACAGTCCGGCATGTGGCCGTGGGAGGACGTACGGGCGCTGACCGTCGACGACGTCCCGGTGAAGTCCCTGAAACGGCACGTGGGCGTCGCGTTCGACCTGGTCCTCACGGTCGGACTCGGCGGCGGCGACGAGGCACCGACGATGACGGTCCGCCTCACGGGCCCCGAGGACGCCGACGGCGCCGACACGGAACTGACGGCATACACGGCCGCGGCGGTCGGCTACTCCCGCACGGAGTACGACCTCTCCCGCGAACTCCTCTCCCGCCTCACACAGGGCGCGGGCACACTCCTCACCACGCTCTCCGCGATGGCGGAATGGGGCCGCCGCCACGAGGGCGGCTCCCCACGGGCGGCGGAACGGGAGGCTTTGTTGCGGGAGTGGTTGGAGGGCTGAGCCCGCCCCCTGAGAGCGCCCCGGGCACGGCTACGGGGGAGCAGCCGGCCCGGGACGCTCAGGGGAAGCGAGGGCCCGCATGGTGTCGACAGGCGGGACCGCTCGCAGACGGCGGGGAGTGCACTCGGCACGCCCATCCGTCGCCCTCCACTCTGCGCCGGGGCGGGCGGGGGCGGAAGCGTCATCTTGTTGCGGTGCAGTGAGCTGAGGAGGGCGCGGAACGGGGCGAATGCGGATGTTATGACCTATCGGGGTGGGTCATCCGGTTCGGTCGAGGATGCCGGACCGGCCGATCAGATACCCGAGTTGGGCGCGGCTGTGGCTGCCGAGGGTGGCGGCGAGTTTGGCGATGTGGACGCGGGCGGTGCGGATGTTCATGCCGAGCCGGTCGGCGATCTCGGCGTCGGTCAGCCCTTCGACGAGGAGGCCGGCGATGGCGTGTTGGCGGCTGGTGACGCCGTTCTCGGAGGGTTCGGGTGCGGCTTGCGGCCACATGGGGGTGGCGAGCCCCCACAGCCGCCAGAAGGTGGTGGCGAAGTACTCGACGAGGGCCGGATGGCGCAGTTCGAGGGCGACGCTGCGGTCCTTGCTCGCGGGGATGAAGGCGACGGTCCTGTCGAAGACGAAGAGCCGGTCGGTGACCTCGTCGAGGGTGCGGGCCTCGGTGTCTCCGTCGAGCTGCTCGAAGTAGGCGAGCACGGGCAGAGAATGGCGCGATGTGTGCTGGTAGAGGGTGCGCATACGGCATCCCCGGGTGAGGATCGCCTGGTCCCGGGGGAAGACTTCGGCCAAGGTCTCCGGCGGCCGCGTCCCACCGGGCTGTACGGCGAGGAACTCCTCCGTGACCTCGCTCATGGCCCGGTCGATCGCCGAGTTGATGCGGTCGAGGCCGTCCAGGACGGTGAGGGCGGGGCTGCCGGTGCCGGGTCCGGACGAAGCGTAGAGCGGTATCAACGCGTCGAGGACGGCACTGATCCGCAGCTCCCGCAGCCCCTGGTCGGCGACGTGCTCCTCGATGGTGCGGATCAGGCGGGGCAGGGCGACGGCGGGCGCCGTGGGACGCACCCACTGCAGGTCGTCGCGGACGAGCCGGAGCAGGCCCAGGTCCAGGAGGCAGGGCGCGGGTTCGGCCTCACTGTGATGGATCAGGCCGGCACGCAGGGCGCGGGCGTAGACGGAGAGCCCCGCCTCACAGAGCTCGTCGACGGCGTGCGGCAAGTGTTCCGTGGCCATGCGGGCCCCTCCTGCCTGGTTGAAGCGACGCGATTGTATGCAGGCGGGTGAATCGGAGGCCGGACGCGATGGTTGAACTGGCTGCTTCCGGACGTCGGTTCCAGGCCGGACGTTCCCGCTCCCCGGCCCGGCCCCGGCCCAGGGCCCCGCACTCCTCGTACCGGCGCCCTCACTGCTCCTGATCGAGGATGCCGGACTGCCCGATGAGGTAGCCGAGTTGAGCGCGGCTGTGGCTGCCGAGGGTGGCGGCGAGTCGGGCGATGTGGACGCGGGCGGTACGGATGTTCATGCCGAGCCGGGTGGCGATCTCGGCGTCGGTGAGGCCTTCCACGAGGAGTTCGGCGATGGCGTGCTGACGGGTGGTGACACCCTTCTCGGCGGGCTGCGGGGCGGTGCGGGGGTACAGGGGGGTGGCCAGGCGCCACAGGCGCCAGAAGGTGGTGGCGAGGTATTCGACGAGGGCGGGAACGCGGAGCTCCAGAGCGATGCTGCGGTCCTTGCTCGCGGGGATGAAGGCCACGGTCCGGTCGAAGACGAAGAGGCGCTCGGTGACCTCGCTCAGGGTGCGGGCCTCGATGTCGCCGTGGAGCTGCTCGTAGTGGGCGAGCACGGGCAGGGCGTGCCGCGACGTGTGCTGGTAGAGGGTGCGCATGCGGACCCCTCGGGACAGGAATTCCTGCTCACGGGCGCGGGTGCGCAGGAGGGAGTCGGGGGGCCGGGTCCCTCCGGGCTGAATGAGGAGGACTTCGCGGCAGGCGTCGTTGCCGGCCTGTTCCACCGCAGCGTCGATGCGGGGCAGGCCTTGGAGGACGCTGATGGCAGAGGTCGTGAGGTCGAGCGATTCCGCCGTGGAGGCGTCGTGGCTGAGGAACCCCTCGAAGATTTCGGTCAGTCTCTCCTCCCGGCGGCGGTGCCGGGCCACCTGGTCCTCGATGGTGCGCAGGAGCCGGGGGAGCACGATGGCCGGGGCGGTGGGACGCAGCCAGCCCATGTCGTCGACGTCGGGATGGAGAAGGCCGAAGTCGATGAGGCAGGGAGCCGGCCGGGCATCCGTGTGGGGGATCCGCCCTTCGCGCAGGGCCCGGGTGTAGACGGACAGGCCCGTCTCGCACAACTCGTCGACGGAGTGCGGCGGATGCTCCGAAGCCATGAGTGATACCTCCCTGCCCCGTTGAAGCGTCGCGATTCTAGACAGGGCGCCTCGGCACGGGGGTGGGGTGCCGGTTCACCTGTCTGCTTTCGTGCGTCTCACCGGGGGGGAACGGAGTCGAGGTCGCGTCGGCCGGCCGCAGGATGCCGGACCGCCCGATGAGGTAGCCGAGTTGGGCGCGGCTGTGGCTGCCGAGGGTGGCGGCGAGTTTGGCGATGTGGACGCGGGCGGTACGGACGTTCATGCCGAGGCGTTCGGCGATCTCGGCGTCCGTGAGGCCTTCGACGAGGAGGTCGGCGATCGCACGCTGGCGAGCGCTGATTCCCTTGCTCGCCGGAAGCGGTTGTGGCTTCGGGTACATGGGGGCGGCCAGGCCCCAGAGCCGCTCGAAGCCGGAGACCAGCTGCCGGACGATGTCCGGATGCCGTACTTCCAGGGCCGTGCCGCCGTCGGTGTCCGACGGGATGTAGACGAGCGCGCGGTCGATGGCGAAGAGGCGTGGGGGCAGTTCGTCGAGCGTACGGACTTCCGTGTCGCCTTCGAGCCGTTCGTAGTAGCCGAGGGTCGGGAGCGAGTGGCGCGTGGTGTGCTGATAGAGCGTGCGCATCCGGACACCGCGGGACAGGATCTGCTGCGTCCTCGGCAGCGCTTCGTCCAGGAGGTCGGCGGGCCGGGCGCCTCCCGGCTGAATGATCAGCAACTCCCGGCGCGCCTGGTCCAAGGCCTGGTTGAGGACTTCACGGATGCGGGTCTTGCCCACCAGTTCCTTGACAGGACGGGGCTCTTGGCCGGGTTCCCGCTCCGGGCGGAGCGCCCAGAGGGGCTGAAGGCGGGACGCCAGACCGGCGCCTGCGCGTCTTGCGTCGGCGATGTCGTCCTCGATACGGCTGAGGAGCCGGGGCAGGACCGCGGTGGGCGGAGCCGGCAGCAGCCATCGCGGGTCGCCGGGTGCCGCGTACAGAAGTCCGTGCTCGATCAGGCACGGCGCCTGGTCGGCGTCCTCGCACGGTATGCCGCTCTCCCGCAGGGCCCGGGTGTACAACGCCGTGCCGGCGTCGCAGAAGTCGTCCGGGTCGTGGGAGTGGGGCAGGGGGCTGGAGAAGGGGCGCCGAGCGATGGTCACTTCGGGCGGTCCTGGTCGAGGATCCCCGACTGGGCGATGAGATAGCCGAGCTGGGCCCGGCTGCCGCTGCCGAGGGCGGCGGCGATCTTGGCTATGTGGGCGCGGCAGGTGCGGACGTTCATGCCGAGGCGGCGGGCGATGGCTTCGTCGACGTGGCCCTCGATGAGCAGTTTGGCTATGGAGCGCTGGACGCCGGTGATGCCGTCGGTCGATGGTGCGTAGGGCGCCTCGTCGAGCAGTGGTGCCGCTCTCTGCCAGAGCTGTTCGAAGACATTCGCCAGGTACTGGACGAGTCCTGGATGACGGAGTTCCAGGGCCGTTTGACGGTCTTCGCGGGCCGGGATGAACGCGACGGTCCGATCGAAGATCATCAGCCGTTCGATGAGCTCTTCGAGGGTGCGTACTTCCACCTTGCCTTGCCGCATGTGCTCGGCGTAGGCGATGGTGGTCTGGCTGTGGCGTGCGGTGTGCTGATAGAGCGTCCGCATCCTGATGCCCCGGTCCAGGATGCTCTGGCTCTGTTTCACGGCCTCGGTGACGATTGCCTCGCTGCGGCCGCCCCCCGGCTGGACGGTGATGACCTCCGACTGGCATTCGGCTATGGCGACTTGTATGGCCGCGTTGATACGGCCCCCGCCTTCCAGAACGGTGATCGAATGGGCTGTCGGCCGGTCCTGGGCGCTGATGGCCATAAATGGCTCGAAAGTTTCGGCCAGCTCGTTGGCGAGGGTCCTCCGTTCCTGAATCTCGCGCTCGATGGGACGGAGTCGTTGAGCGAGCGCCGAAGTGGGTGGAACTGGGCGGAGCCAGTCCGCGTCGTCCGGGTCGGGCACCAAGAGGGCGAAATCCATGAGACACGGCGCGGCTTCCGCTTCCGCGCGCCGCAGGCGTCCGGTGCGCAGCGCATTGGCGTAGAGCCGCTGACCTTCATCACATAGTTCAGCCATGGCATGTGGATGTGCCCTAATTGAGCTGTTTGTGGTCATGGCTCCACCCCCCAGGGTCCTGAACGTGCAGGAACATGATGCATCGGTCCTGTGGTGTTCGCATGGCTGAATGAGCCATCGTCTTGGAAGGCCGGGGGAGAGTCGCGATGGAAGTGAGGACGAAGCCCGCTATGCGCCAGGGAAAGCTTCGCTCGGTACTTGTCTGTGCCTTCTCCGTTGGGTTGGCTGTCGGTGCCTTCAGTGCTCTTGGCACGAACCCGGTCACCGACGCCGTTGCACCGACCACGTCCGTGTCGGCCGGGCCGCCGTCGGACGTCATCTGGGACGCCGTTCCGCAAGGAGATGTGATCTGGGCGTCCGCTTCGAAGGGGGACGTCATCTGGGCGTCCACTCCGAAGGGGGGCATCGCGTAATGAGCACCCCTCCCGACGACCGTACCTTTCGCCGAGAAATGGCCACCGCCTATCGGTCCGGGTGGCACTTCATCGACCTGGTGACCGCGATCCCCCACCGCGGCGACTCGTTGATGGTGACCCTGCTCGGTGAGCCGATCGTCGTCACGCGTGACGACGAGGAGGAGATCAGGGCCTATCGGTGCCTGCGCCGGCCCCGCGGGGCGCCGCAGCCCGTGCGGTGTGCCATTCGGTACGGGATGGTCTTCGTCAATCTCGACCGGCGTGACCACCAGGTGGTCGGCGACGGCCGGGACCAGCAGGACCGGGACGCCGCGAACGCCCCGGACAACATCACAGCCACCCCCCGCAGTGCCTGACGCGATTCCCCCGTCGTTGTAAATCGCGCAGGCGCTTCCCCCAGCAGCGGCGCCACCGTGGACCTGAACACGGTGGCGCCGCTGTGGCGTGCGCGCGCCCACGCCCCGGCTCACATTCCGGTCGCGCCCCGGCCCAAGCCTCATCCCTGGGCCCGCGCCCACGCCCCGGACCACTCCCACGCCCGGGCGCGCCTCAGCCCCGGGCCCGCGCCCACGCCCCGGCTCACGTCCCACGCCCCGGCCCACACCTCACCCCCGGGCCCACACCTCACCCTCCGGCCCACACCTCACCCCCGGGCCCACACCTCACCCTCCGGCCCGCGCCTCATCCCCGGGCCCACGCCCAACGCCCCCGCCCACGCCCCACCACCCCCCGGCCCCCCGCCTCACCCCTTCCCCAGCGCCCGGGTCAATGTGATCTCGATCAGGACCCGGGCCGGGTTCGGGGTCGGTCTGCGGCCGTAGCGCTCCTCGTAGTGGTCCTCCGCCTCCGCCACCGCCTCCGGTTC
The DNA here is from genome assembly GCF_055607265.1 of Streptomyces sp. NPDC037013. Classification (NCBI taxonomy): domain Bacteria; kingdom Bacillati; phylum Actinomycetota; class Actinomycetes; order Kitasatosporales; family Streptomycetaceae; genus Streptomyces; species Streptomyces sp. NPDC037013. The sequence continues at coordinate 428,152 of NZ_JBVJRV010000006.1, forward strand.
CGTCCTGATCCGGGCCCGGCCCTCCAGCGTCGCCCAGCGCCGGCCCGCGAACTGGCATACCGCCACCCGTGCCCCGCCGCCGTCCGCTTCCGCCTCCGCCGCCGCGCGGATGTGGGCGACCTTCCGGCTCGTCCCGCGCGCCAGGACCCGGGCGACGCCCGCCTTCGGGTCGTACGTCACGCCGACCGGCACCACGTGCGGCGTGCCGTCGGGGCGCAGGGTCGTCAGCGTGCAGAGGTGCCGTTCGCGCCAGAAGGCCAGGTAGGCCTCCGGTGGGTCGCAGGGGTCGATCCGGGGTGCCGGCCGGGAGCCCGCCGCGGGGCTCGGGGCAGGGCTGGGGGCAGAGCTGGGGGTGGGGGCAGGGGTGGGGGTGCTCTGGGGGGTCTCGGGGTTCGTGGTCATGGGCCGGAACTTAGCCGCCCGGACTTCCGCCCTCCTCCTTGAGTGGAATAGACTCAACTTTGTGTACGTTGACCAAGTCAGTGTTACCGACAGGGCCTGGCATGGAACCCGTGAGCCCGTAGGGCCGTAGAACGAGGCCGACGCGGTGGGCCCCCCGGGACCCCGTAAGGAGGAGAAACGCACGTGGACGCCGAGCTGACCAACAGGAGCCGGGACGCCATCAACGCGGCCACCAGCCGCGCGGTGCAGGACGGTCACCCGGATCTGACCCCCGCGCACCTGCTGCTCGCGCTGCTGGAGGGGCAGGACAACGAGAACATCACCGACCTGCTCGCCGCGGTCGAGGCCGACCAGGCGGCCGTGCGCGCCGACACCGAGCGGGTGCTCGCCGCGCTGCCCAGCGTGACCGGGTCCACCGTCTCGCCGCCCCAGCCCGACCGCGAGATGCTGGCCGTCGTCGCGGACGCGGCCAAGCGGGCGAAGGAGCTGGGGGACGACTATCTCTCCACCGAGCACCTGCTCATCGGCGTCGCCGCCGAGGGCGGCAAGGCCGGGGAGGTGCTGACACGGCACGGAGCCGGCAGCAAGAAGCTGCTGGCAGCCTTCGAGAAGAGCAGGGGAGGGCGCCGGGTGACCACACCCGACCCCGAGGGCCAGTACAAGGCCCTGGAGAAGTTCGGCACCGATTTCACCGCCGCCGCCCGCGAGGGCAGGCTCGACCCGGTCATCGGGCGGGACCAGGAGATCCGGCGCGTGGTGCAGGTCCTTTCACGGCGTACGAAGAACAACCCCGTGCTCATCGGCGAGCCCGGCGTCGGCAAGACCGCCGTCGTCGAGGGGCTCGCCCAGCGCATCGTCAAGGGCGACGTACCGGAGTCCCTGAAGAACAAGAGGCTGGTCTCGCTCGACCTGGGCGCCATGGTCGCCGGCGCCAAGTACCGCGGCGAGTTCGAGGAGCGGCTCAAGACCGTCCTCTCCGAGATCAAGGAGAGCGACGGACAGATCATCACCTTCATCGACGAGCTGCACACGGTCGTGGGCGCCGGCGCGGGCGGCGACTCCGCCATGGACGCCGGCAACATGCTCAAGCCGATGCTCGCCCGCGGTGAGCTGCGGATGGTCGGCGCCACCACCCTCGACGAGTACCGCGAGCGGATCGAGAAGGACCCCGCCCTGGAGCGCCGCTTCCAGCAGGTGCTCGTCGCCGAGCCGTCCGTGGAGGACTCCATCGCGATCCTGCGCGGGCTCAAGGGCCGGTACGAGGCGCACCACAAGGTCCAGATCGCCGACAGCGCGCTCGTCGCCGCCGCCACGCTCTCCGACCGGTACATCACCTCCCGCTTCCTGCCCGACAAGGCCATCGACCTCGTCGACGAGGCCGCGTCCCGGCTCCGCATGGAGATCGACTCATCGCCCGTCGAGATCGACGAGCTCCAGCGCGCCGTCGACCGGCTGCGGATGGAGGAGCTGGCGCTCAGCAAGGAGACCGACCCGGCGAGCAAGCAGCGCCTGGAGAAGCTGCGGCGCGACCTCGCCGACAAGGAGGAGGAGCTGCGCGGCCTCACCGCCCGCTGGGAGAAGGAGAAGCAGTCCCTCAACCGCGTCGGTGAGCTGAAGGAGAAGCTGGACGAACTGCGCGGCCAGGCCGAACGCGCCCAGCGCGACGGCGACTTCGACACCGCCTCCAAACTGCTGTACGGGGAGATCCCCTCCCTGGAGCACGACCTGGAGGTCGCGTCCGAGGCCGAGGAGGAGGCCGTCCAGGCCAAGGACCTCATGGTCAAGGAGGAGGTCGGCCCGGACGACATCGCCGATGTGGTGGGCTCCTGGACCGGCATCCCCGCCGGCCGCCTCCTGGAGGGCGAGACGCAGAAGCTGCTTCGCATGGAGGACGAGCTCGGCAAGCGGCTCATCGGGCAGACCGAGGCCGTGCGGGCGGTGTCCGACGCGGTGCGGCGCACCCGCGCCGGGATCGCCGACCCCGACCGGCCCACCGGCTCGTTCCTCTTCCTCGGCCCGACCGGCGTCGGCAAGACCGAGCTGGCCAAGGCCCTCGCGGACTTCCTCTTCGACGACGAGCGGGCCATGGTCCGCATCGACATGAGCGAGTACGGCGAGAAGCACAGCGTGGCGCGGCTCGTCGGCGCCCCGCCCGGCTACGTCGGGTACGAGGAGGGCGGCCAGCTCACGGAAGCGGTGCGCCGCCGCCCGTACAGCGTCGTGCTCCTCGACGAGGTCGAGAAGGCCCACCCGGAGGTCTTCGACGTGCTGCTCCAAGTGCTCGACGACGGGCGGCTCACCGACGGGCAGGGCCGGACCGTGGACTTCCGCAACACCATCCTGGTGCTTACGTCCAACCTCGGGAGCCAGTACCTCGTGGAGCCGCTGACCAGCGAGGAGGAGAAGAAGCAGCAGGTCCTCGAGGTCGTGCGGGCCTCGTTCAAGCCGGAGTTCCTCAACCGGCTCGACGACCTCGTCGTCTTCTCGGCGCTCACCAAGGACGAGCTGGCGCACATCGCCGAGCTGCAGATCGGCCGGCTCGCCAAGCGGCTCGCCGAGCGGCGGCTCACCCTGGACGTCACGCCCGAGGCGCTGGCCTGGCTGGCGGACGAGGGCAACGACCCGGCGTACGGGGCGCGTCCGCTGCGCCGCCTCATCCAGACGTCGATCGGCGACCGGCTCGCGAAGGAGATCCTCGCGGGCGAGGTGACGGACGGCGACGTGGTCCGCGTGGACCACGCCGGGGACGGACTGATCGTGGGCCCGGCGCCGGGTTCCTCCCCGGGCAAGTCCTTGTAACGGCACCTCGTCTGCCCGGTGCGCCGTGTGCCCGACTGCGGGCAGTGGTCCGTCCTCGCGCAGTTCCCCGCGCCCCTGAGGGGCGCGCAGCGCCCTCCTGGGGGCGCGGGGAACTGCGCGACCGGCCACGGCCTGTCCGCAGTCGGCGAACGGCGGGAACCCGGCAGTCGAGGGGCCGGGCTTGCCCCGGGGGCCCCATCCTGCGAGAGGATGGGCCCATCCATACGAAGGGACAAAGTACGTGAGCATCGACCCGTCCTCCATTCCGAATTTCGGGGGCCAGCCCGAACCGCAGCAGGGCGCAGGACCGGCGGGCCCCGTCGTCCCCGACCAGGACCTGGTCAAGCAGCTCCTGGACCAGATGGAGCTCAAGCACGTCGTCGACGACGAGGGTGACCTCGCGGCGCCGTGGGAGGAGTTCCGTACGTACTTCATGTTCCGCGGGGAGGACGACCAGCAGGTCTTCTCCGTGCGGACCTTCTACGACCGGCCGCACCAGATCGAGGCGAAGCAGCAGCTCCTGGAGTCCATCGACGACTGGAACCGCCGCACGCTGTGGCCGAAGGTCTACAGCCACACGCACGACGACGGCACGGTCCGTCTCATCGGCGAGGCGCAGATGCTGATCGGCACCGGTGTCTCCCTGGAGCACTTCGTGTCGTCGACGGTCAGCTGGGTGCGCGCCGCGATCGAGTTCGACCGGTGGCTCGTCGAGCAGCTCGGCCTGGAGGCGGAGGTCGACTCCGCCGACGGCGAGGAGAAGCCCGGCGGCGACGAGGCCTGAGGGCCCCGCCCCGCACTACAGCGGCATGTGGGCGGTCGTCACCAGATACGTCCCATACGCGAACGAGAGCCCGGCCAGGGCGCCCACCACCAGGTGGGCGCCGTGCGGCCGGGCTCTCGTCATGGCCAGGGCCACCGGGATCAGCAGCGGGAACGCGGGCAGCAGGAAGCGCGGCTTGGACTCGAAGAAGGAGCCGGAGCCGCCGACCGTGATGAGGACGAGTACGCCGGTGTAGACGAGGAGCGGCAGCGGGGCGCGGTCCGCGACGAGCAGCGCGAAGAGCAGCAGGGACACGGCGACGATGACGAGCGCCATCGGGAAGACGAACCGGCCGCCGTCGCGCAGCAGGTGTGCGACGAAGGCGAGCGAGCCGACGCCGAAGTCGAACCGCGATCCCCAGCCCGCCTGCACCGCGAAGTAACCGTGCAGGGGGTCGCCGGTGCGGAAGCCCACCCGCAGGACGTAGGCGGCCCAGCCGAGCGGGGAGAGCGCCGCGCCCGCGCAGACTTTCCACAGGCTGTGGGGAACTTTCCCGCCGCGGCCCGTGAGCCGCGGGACGATCTCGTACGCCGCCGCGGCGCAGACGGCGGCGGCGACGGCGAGCCCGTTGGGCCGCGCGAGCCCCGCGAGGGCGGCGAGGCCGCCCGCCCACAGCCACCGGCCGGTCAGCACCGCGTACAGCGACCAGGCGGCGAGTGCGGTGAGCACCGGCTCGGTGTAGGCGAGGGAGAGCACCACGGAGTGCGGGAGGACGGCCCAGAGCAGCACCAGGAGGGTGCCGGCGCGCCGCCCGTGAAGCCGCTCCCCGATCGCGTACACGCCCCACGCGGCGGCGCACGAGGCGAGCCAGGAGAGCAGCAGGGCCGCCGTGCCGTGGTCGAGGGGGAGTACGGCGGCGACGGCCCGCACCAGCCAGGGGTAGAGCGGGAAGAAGGCGAGGTCGCTCTGGACCACCGGTCCGAAGTGCAGCGTGCGGCCGTAGCCGTGCGCGGCGATGTGCGTGTACCAGCGGGAGTCCCAGGAGTGCGTGAGCAGCCGGAAGGTGTCCTGGTGGGTGAGGTGCGCGCCGAGGGCGAGGCAGGCGGTACCGGTGAGACGGGCGGCGGCGAAGAGGCCGACGGCGACGGCGGGCCCCGCCACCGCCGCGGGCAGGCCTCCCGCGCGGCGCAGGACGAGGGTGCTGGACTGACTCACACCCGAACCCTGCGGCCCGCCCGCCCCACACGCGACCCGGGACGTCCGTGCGGGGTATGCCGGGCCGTCCGGAGGCGGGCCCGACGCTCCGTCAGCCGCGTCGCGCGGTCAGCCCGCCAGCGTCTTGAGGCGGGCCGCCGCCTCCTCCAGGACCGAGGTCTGCTTGCAGAAGGCGAAACGGACGAAGGGTGCTCCCGCCTCGCGGTGGTCGTAGAAGACGGCGTTCGGGACGGCGACGACGCCGGCCCGCTCGGGCAGCGCGCGGCAGAAGGCGAAGCCGTCGCTCTCGCCCAGCGGGCGGATGTCGGTGGTGATGAAGTACGTGCCCGCCGGGCGGTAGACGTCGAAGCCTGCCGCCGTCAGACCGGCGGCGAGCAGGTCCCGCTTGGCCGTCATGTCCGCGCGCACGCCCTCGAAGTAGGCGGCGGGCAGCGCGAGCGCCTCGGCGATCGCGTACTGGAAGGGGCCCGACGCGACGTACGTGAGGAACTGCTTGGCCGAGCGGACCGCCGCGACCAGCTCCGGCGAGGCCGTCACCCAGCCGACCTTCCACCCGGTGAACGAGAACGTCTTGCCCGCCGAGCCGATGGAGACGGTGCGCTCGCGCATGCCGGGGAAGGAGGCGAGCGGCAGGTGTTCGGCGTCGTCGAAGACCAGGTGTTCGTAGACCTCGTCGGTGACGACGATGAGGTCGCGCTCGACGGCGAGCCGGGCGATCTCCGTGAGTTCGGCGCGGGTGAGGACGGTGCCTGTGGGGTTGTGGGGGGTGTTGAGGAGGATCAGGCGGGTGCGGTCGGTGACGGCGTCGCGCAGTTCGTCGAGGTCCAGGACGAAGCGGCGTTCGGCGGCCGCCTCCGGGGGGTTCTCGCGGGGGCGCAGGGTGACCGGCACCCGCACCCCGCCGGCCAGCGCGATCGAGGCGGCGTAGGAGTCGTAGTAGGGCTCAAGGGCGATGACCTCGTCGCCCGGCTCGACCAGGGCGAGCAGCGACGCCGCGATGGCCTCGGTGGCGCCGGCCGTCACGAGGACCTCGCGGTCGGGGTCGTAGGTGAGGGCGTAGCGGTCGTGCTGGTGCGCGGCGACGGCCGTGCGGAGCTCGGGGACGCCGGGGCCCGGCGGGTACTGGTTGCCGCGCCCGTCGCGCAGCGCCCGCACCGCCGCCTCCCGCACGGCCTCCGGGCCGTCCGTGTCGGGGAATCCCTGGCCCAGGTTGATCGCGCCGGTCCGCGCGGCGAGCGCGGACATCTCTGCGAAGATCGTCGTGCCGAACTCGGTGAGGCGGCGGTTGAGCAGCGGGCGCCCGTTCCCGGAAGTCGAGGTCATGGCGGCCATCCTGCGCCGAACCTCTGGACTTCCTCAACTCTGCTTTGGGCCTTGATGCGCATGGGCATCCCCCTGTCACGCGAGAAGCGAGACCCACGGGGGACCCGCTTCGGGGGAACGGGAAGGGGCGTGATGACCGTGCTCGGGGTCTTCATCTTCGGGGGAGTACTCGTCTTCGTGCTGGCCGTGGTGCTCGGCCGCCGGGGCAACCGCACCGGCCGCCACCACAGCCACCACACCCACAGCCCGCGCCGTTCGGGGGCGGCGGCGGGCAGCTCGGCGGGTGGCGGCTGGTGGGCCGGCGGCGGTGATTCCGGCGGGTCCTCGTGCGGGGGCGGGTTCTCGTGCGGAGGCGGATCCTCGTGCGGGGGCGGTTCGTCCTCGTGCGGCGGAGGCGGGGGTGGATGCGGCGGAGGCAGCTGACACGGGGCAGCTGGTCCACCGATTCCAGGAGGCGCCCGGTGGGGGCGGACGATTCCCGCCGGGCGCTTCGCCGTTGTGTGACGTGGTACGACGGGGGCGCGCTCCGGAGCGTGCCGTGGTTGCCGTACTGAACAGTTGAACTGTGCGGCCCTCATGGGGATGGAAACCCCCCGAAGTTGGGTAAAAGCGCTGTGGCAGCGTCGCCGACCATGATTCCCTCTTTCACGGCAGCACCGCCCTCGGACGTCGCGGGTTTCCCGGACAGCGTTCTGGATACCCGACAGATGACGTATTCGTGGGCACGAGCCGGCATCCCGACCTCCCGGTGACCGCACCGGGTGCGCCGGCCCCACCTCCATTGAGTGTTAGCGGAGCCGACCCATGCTCACGACCCTGAAGACTGCTTACACCGACACGCGCGCCGCGGACCTCGCCTGGGCCCTGGGGCGCGAACCGCTGCCCGCGCTCGCCACCCTCGACCTGGCACTGGGCGACGCGAAGATGCAGTTGAGACTGCTCGGGGCCTCGCACCAGGTCCTCCTCGAAGAGGAACAGGGCAACTGTTCCGAGACCGTGGCCTGCATCCCGGGCAGCAGTACGCCGCTGCCCCTGGGCGTCTCCAAGCGCGTCGGCGAATGGGAGTACGAATTCGCCGCGCGCGTAGAAACGTTGTCGCACGGTCAGTTCGCGGGCCGCGCCCAGGAGTTGCTCGCCCTGGTGGCCGAACACCCGCACGGTCTGGCGGGGGTGTTCCCCGGCAGCCCGCACGCGTTCACCGCGCTCCTGGCGCAGCGGCACGAAGGGGCGGTCATGTGGCGTACGTGGCACGCGTATCCGCAGGACGGCCAACTGGTCGCGACCCGCACGCGGGTGGGCGTACGCATGCCGGTGCCGGCGGCGCTGTGACCGGCGCCGCGGCCGGCCGGGACCTCGAACACGCGCCGTGTCGCACGGGTGTGGCACACAGGAGGGGAGTTACACCCTTGTGGGGGACCCGGAGTGAGCGCACGGTGACGTAGCGTTCCTGGCGTGCTCGAGTCGTCGGTGCGGTTGCCCGTCTCACCCCGGACAGGACGGTTCTTCGTCCTGGCGGGTGTGTTCGTCTGCGCTGCCTGCGGCCTCGTCTACGAACTCGAACTGGTCGCCCTCGCCTCGTACTTGATCGGCGACTCCGTCACCCAGGCCTCCGTCGTGCTCTCCGTGATGGTCTTCGCGATGGGCATCGGCTCGCTCCTGGCCAAGCGGCTGCGGTGCCGCGCCTCCGTCTGGTTCGGCCTCGTCGAGGCGGCGCTCGCGCTGGTCGGCGGGTGCAGCGCCATGGCCCTGTACGCGGCGTTCGCGTGGAGCGGCGACCGCGGCGAGGTGTGGGAGAGCGGCTCGCGCTCCCTGCTGGTCGCCTTCTCCCTCGCCATCGGACTCCTCATCGGCGCCGAGGTGCCGCTCCTGATGGTCCTCATCCAGCGCATCAGACGCCAGGACGCCAGCGGCGCCGTCGCCGACCTCTTCGCCGCCGACTACGTGGGCGCCCTCGTCGGCGGCCTCGCCTTTCCCTTCCTGCTGCTGCCCCTCTTCGGGCAGCTGACCGGCGCCCTGTTCACCGGCGCGGTCAACGCCGTCGTGGGCGGCGTCCTCGTCTTCGGCCTCTTCCGGCGCGACCTCAGCGTCCGCGGCCGCTGGGCGCTCCTGACCGCCAACGTCCTCGTCCTCTCCCTGCTCGCCTCCGCCGCGGTCCTCGTCGACGACTTCGAGCGGGCCGCCCGCCGCGCCGTGTACGGCGGGGACGTCCGGGTCGCCGTACAGACCGACATCCAGGAAGTCGTCCTCACCGGCGGCCGGCGGCGCTCGCTCGACCTCTTCATCGACGGCCGGCTGCGCATCAGCGGCCGCGACGAGAAGCGCTACCACCAGGGCCTCGTGGCCCCGGCGATGCGCGGCCCCCACGCGCGCGTGCTCGTCCTCGGCGGCGGCGACGGCCTCGCCGCGCGCGAGGTCCTGCGCCACCGCGGGGTGCGCCGCGTCGACATCGTCGAGCTGGACGCGGGCGTCGTCGACCTGGCGCGCCACGACCCGGCCCTCAGCGAGCTCAACGGCCACGCCTACCGCGACCCCCGGGTCCGCGTGGTCGACGCCGACGCGTTCCGCTGGCTGCGCTCCGCCCACGGCGCGTACGACGTGGTCATCTCCGATCTGCCCGACCCGGGGATCACCGCGAGCACGAAGCTGTACTCCCAGGAGTTCTACGGCCTCGTCACCCGCGTCCTCGCCGACACCGGCAGGATCGCCGTGCACGCGGGACCGGTGTCGGCCAGGGCACGCACCTTCTGGACGGTGGAGGCGACGCTCCGCTCGGCGGGCCTGCGGACCGTGGCATACCGCGTGGGCGGCCGGCAGACCGGGTTCGCCGCCGGGCCCGACCGCACGGCGGAGGGTGCCAGGGCGCCCCGCGACTGGGGGTTCGTGCTCGCCTCGCGGACGGTGCCGGTGCTGCTGCGCGCGGCCGGTTCCGAAGTGGTGCGCGCCGGGGTGCGGGCGGCCGAGCGGACCAGACAGCCGGGGCTCGCCCCCTCCACCCTCGTACATCCGCGTTACGCGAACTGAAGTACAACGTGCGACGAACTGTCGTACAAGTGGCCGCCACGTGGGTAGGCTCGGCCGGTATGGAGCATGAGGTGTTCGTTCCGGTCTCGGCAGAGCGGCTCCGGCAGGTCCTGGCGGACCCCGAACGGGTCGCCGGGGCGGTCCCCGGGCTTCAGCGCGACGTGGAGGAGACGGCGGGCCCGCTCGCCGGGCGCCTCAAGGTGCGCGTCGGGGGGCACACGATCACCTACCGCGGGTCGGGCACGACCGACCGGCGCGCCGAAGGGACGTACGCCATCGAGGCCGAGGGCGCCGAGGTGCGGGGCTCCGGCTCCGTGCTGCTCACGCTGACCGTGCGGCTCGAACCGGCGGCGGAGGGGACCACCGTCAGGTTCACCGGGAGCGCGACCGCCGACGGGCGGATCACGGAAGGCAGCCCCGAGGCCGTGGAGTCCGCGATGGGGCGGCTGCTGGAACGCTTCGCCGAGGGGCTCGCCGCCGCGGCACCACCGGACACCGCGCCCGAACCCGACACCGCGCCCGCGCCCGAGGCCCCGAAGCCCCACACGGTCACCGTCTTCGAGACCGAGGTGCCGCCCCCCTCCCTCGACCCGCTCAGCGACGACCTGGACGAGGCCGACGTCCTGGACGGCCTGGACGAGACCGACGACCTCAGCGAGGCCATCGACGCCGAGGACGCCCTCGCCGCCGAGGAGGCCGAGCACATCGAGAGCGTCGACGTGCCGCCCGCCGAGGCCGCGCACGCGCGCCGCACCATGATCGGCCGCAGCGCCGAAGAGGTCGACCACGCCCCGCCCCGCGGCCGGTACGCGCCCGCGCCCGCCCCCGAGACCCTCTCCGCGGGCGCCACCCTCCGCTGGGCCGCGCCCGCCGCCGCCCTCGCGCTCGCCTCGGCCATCGTCGTCGGCAGGGCCCTGCGCCGCCGCCGCTGACCGCACACGCCGTAGGGTCGGGACCGTGAGTACCGAAGACGTGATTCTGACCGCGGGCGACGCGGAAGTGACCGTTCGGCCGGGCAACGGCTGCCGGATCGGAAGTCTGCGCATCGGCGGCACCGAACTGCTGCGGCAGGGGGACCGCTACGGCTGCTTCCCGATGGTGCCGTGGTGCGGCCGGATCGAGAACGGCCGGTTCCACGACGGCGCGACGGTCCACCAGATGCCGCTGAACTCCCCGCCGCACGCGATCCACGGCTTCGGCCGCGACGCCGAGTGGCGCACCGCCCGCGCCTCCGCGGGCGAGGCCGTCTTCACGTACGACCTGACCGACCCCTGGCCGTATCCGGGCCGCGTCACCCAGATCGTGGAGCTCACCGAGGACGCGCTGACGCTGCGCCTCGGCATCGAGACGCACGGCGGCTCCTTCCCCGCGCAGGCCGGCTGGCACCCGTGGTTCAACCGGAACATCGGCGGCCAGGACGTCGGCGTCGGCTTCACCCCCGCCTGGCAGGAGGAGCGCGGCGACGACCACCTGCCCACCGGCCGCCGTATCGACCCGAAGCCGGGCCCCTGGGACGACTGCTTCGGCATGCCCGACGGCGTCGACGTGACGCTGACCTGGCCCGGGCAGATCGAGGTCAACGTGAGCAGCCGCGAGCAGTGGGTCGTCGTCTACGACGAGCAGGAGGCCGCGGTCTGCGTGGAGCCGCAGACCGGACCGCCCAACGGGCTCAACACCGACCCGCGTCTGGTCACCCCCATCGAGCCGCTGGAGACGGCGACGACGTGGACCTGGCGGCGGCTCTGAGCCGTCCGCGGCGGGCTTTAAGCTCTTGGGCATGACTGACGTACGCGGCGAGCTGCTGCAGCAGATCAAGGACAAGGCCGTCGTGCACGGCAAGGTGACGCTCTCCTCCGGCCTGGAGGCCGACTACTACATCGACCTCCGCCGGATCACCCTCGACGGCGAGGCCGCCCCCCTGGTCGGCCAGGTCCTGCTCGACCTCACCAAGGACCTCGACTTCGACGCCGTGGGCGGCCTGACCATGGGCGCCGACCCGGTCGCCGGCGCGATGCTGCACGCGGCCGCCGCACGCGGCGAGCGCCTGGACGCCTTCGTCGTCCGCAAGGCCGCCAAGGCGCACGGCATGCAGCGCCGCGTCGAGGGCCCGGACATCAAGGGCCGCCGCGTCCTGGTCGTCGAGGACACCTCCACCACCGGCGGCTCGCCGCTGACCGCCGTCGAGGCCGTCCGCGAGGCGGGCGCCGAGGTCGTCGGCGTCGCCACGATCGTGGACCGCGCCACCGGCGCCGGCGAGAAGATCACCGAGGGCGCGGGCGTGCCCTACCTCTTCGCGTACTCCAAGGACGACCTCGGCCTGGCCGACTGAGGACTTTGGTCCCGCCGGGCCGCGACCGGCAGGAGCCGCCCGGCTCGTCTGGAAAGATGGGGGCGACGATGACGTCGCCCCCTTAGGTCAGGGCCAAGCACACACCCGCACATCACAAGGAGCGGACACATGCCCATCGCAACCCCCGAGGTCTACGCCGAGATGCTCGACCGGGCGAAGGCAGGCAAGTTCGCCTACCCGGCGATCAACGTGACCTCCTCGCAGACCCTGCACGCGGCCCTGCGCGGCTTCGCGGAGGCCGAGAGCGACGGCATCATCCAGATCTCCACCGGTGGTGCGGAGTTCCTGGGCGGCCAGCACAACAAGGACATGGTGACGGGCGCCGTGGCCCTCGCCGAGTTCGCGCACATCGTCGCCGCCAAGTACGACATCACCGTCGCGCTCCACACCGACCACTGCCCGAAGGACAAGCTGGACGGGTACGTGCGTCCGCTGCTCGACGTCTCCGCCGAGCGCGTCAAGGCCGGCCGGAACCCGCTCTTCCAGTCGCACATGTGGGACGGCTCCGCCGAGACCCTCGCCGACAACCTGGCCATCGGCCAGGAGCTGCTCGCGAAGGCCGCCGCCGCGAAGATCATCCTCGAGGTCGAGATCACCCCGACCGGCGGCGAGGAGGACGGCGTCACCCACGAGATCAACGACGAGCTGTACACGACCGTCGACGACGCGCTGCGCACCGCCGAGGCCCTGGGCCTCGGCGAGAAGGGCCGCTACCTCCTGGCCGCGTCCTTCGGCAACGTCCACGGCGTCTACAAGCCGGGCAACGTCGTCCTGCGCCCCGAGCTCCTCAAGGACCTCCAGGAGGGCGTCGGCGCCAAGTACGGCAAGCAGTCCCCCTTCGACTTCGTGTTCCACGGCGGCTCCGGCTCCACCGCCGAGGAGATCTCCACCGCCCTGGAGAACGGCGTCGTGAAGATGAACCTCGACACGGACACGCAGTACGCCTTCACGCGTCCGGTCGCCGACCACATGTTCAAGAACTACGACGGCGTCCTGAAGGTCGACGGCGAGGTCGGCTCGAAGAAGACGTACGACCCGCGCACCTGGGGCAAGGCCGCCGAGGCGGGCATGGCCGAGCGCGTCACCGAGGCCTGCGCGAACCTGCGCTCCACGGGCACGCGGCTGAAGTAACGCCTCCGGCGTCCGTACGGGCCCGGTACCCCTTCCGCGGGGTGCCGGGCCCGTCTGCGTGTCCGGTCTGCGCATGGCGCAGACTTGGGCTCATGGCCATTCACAAGGATCTGCTCGGGGGACCGCCCCCGACCCACCTGCCCGACGACCCGGAGCCGCGCGAGCTGCTCGCGAACGGCACGGCACCCGCCGACGTCGCCGCGAAGTACCCCACGTCCTCGCTCGCCTGGGCCCAGCTCGCCGACGAGGCGTACGAGCGGGGCAGCGTCGTCGAGTCGTACGCGTACGCCCGCACCGGCTACCACCGCGGCCTGGACGCGCTGCGCCGCAGCGGCTGGAAGGGCCACGGCCCGGTGCCGTGGGAGCACGAGCCGAACCGCGGCTTCCTGCGCGCCCTGCACGCCCTCGCGCGGGCCGCGCAGGCGATCGGCGAGCAGGAGGAGTACGAGCGCTGCGCGGGCTTCCTACGGGACTCCTCGGAGACCGCGGCGGTGACGCTCGGCTGACGTGAGCGGGGGTCCGGGGTGCTGTCACTCCCCGGGCCCCTGTCACGGGGGCTGTGCCCCCGGACCCCCCTTTTCGGCCTGGACGGCCTCGTCCTCAAACGCCGGACGGGCTGAATCGCTCAGCGCAGGGTGCTCAGGAGGCTCGCGTCGTACGGGGTCGCTTCGGTGAGGCGGCCCGTCAGGGCCTTGTCCGCCCACTGGGGGTCCGCGATCAGGGAGCGGCCCACCGCGATGACGTCGAACTCGTCCCGTTCCATGCGGTCCAGGAGCAGGTCGATGCCGGTGGACGTGGCCTTCGCGGCGAAGCCCTGCGGGCCCACGAACTCCTTGTCGAGGCCGACCGAGCCGACGGAGAGCGTGGCCTTTCCGGTGAGCTTCTTGACCCAGCCCGCGAGGTTGAGGTCGGCGCCGTCGAACTCGGGGAGCCAGTAGCGGCGCGTGGAGGCGTGGAAGGCGTCGACGCCCGCGGCGGCCAACGGGGCGAGCAGGGCGTCGAGTTCGGCCGGGTCCGTGGCGAGCTTGGCGTCGAAGGCGTACGCCTTCCACTGCGAGAGCCGGAAGATCACCGGGAACGACGGCGAGACCGCCGCGCGCACCGCCTCGACGATCTCCGCGGCGAAACGGGTGCGGGACGCGAGGTCGCCGCCGTAGCCGTCGGTGCGGCGGTTGGTGGTGCCCCAGAGGAACTGGTCGATCAAGTAGCCGTGCGCGCCGTGCAGTTCGACGCCGTCGAAGCCGATCCGCTCGGCGGCGGCCGCGCTGTCGGCGAAGGCGCCGATGACCGCGTCGATGTCGGCGCCCGTCATCGCCCTGCCCTTGGCGGCGCCGTCAAGACCGAGGCCGGAGGGGCCCGCCGGGGGCGCGGCGGGCACCGGGCCCTGGCCCTCGTCGCGGGTGGCGCCGACGTGCCAGAGCTGCGGGACGATCTTGCCGCCCGCCGCGTGGACCGCCTCGGCGACCCGCTGCCAGCCCGCGAGCGCCGCCTCGCCGTGGAAGCGCGGGACGCGGTGGCTGCTGCCCGCCGACGCGTGGTCGACATAGGTGCCCTCGGTGACGATCAGGCCGACGCCGCCGGCGGCGCGGCGGGCGTAGTACTCCGCCACGTCCGTGCCGGGCACGCCGTCGGGCGAGAACTCACGGGTCATGGGCGCCATGGCGATGCGGTTGCGCAGGCTGAGGCCGTTGATGTCGAACGGGCGGCCGAGGATCCGCGCGGCGCGTGAGGTGGCGGTTTCCGTGGCTTCCATGGGGGCTCCTGGAGTTCTGCGGGGTTTCCGGCGCGAACAGAGGCAGACGCCTCTGACAGCACTGTAAGCCTTTTGCTCATGTCGACGCCAGGACGGGTACCGTGGACGGCATGAACTGGCCCGCGACCGAGCGCCTCCTTCTGACCGCCGCGCCCGGCGGCCTCGCCCTCGTCCAGGAACTCCTGAACACCGCGCCCGCCGGCCTTCCCGACTCCGTCGACCTGCTCGCCGACGGGGCCCTCGACCGCGCCCAGGAGTGGGCCGACGAGGCGGTGCGGTCCTGGGCCGCCGCGACGGGCCGGGGCGAGGCCCGCCTGGAGCTGACCGCCGAGGACCTGCCGAAACTGCGCTGCCTGCGCGACCAGCTGCGCCGGGCGCTCGCCGCGGAGGACGGGGACGCGGGCGCGGTGCGCTTCACCTCCGCACCGGTGGTGGTCGAGCTCTCCGGGGACGGCGCGCTCTCCGTGGAGCCGGAGGGCGCGGGCGCGCGCTGGCTGGCCTCGGCCGTCCTCGCCGAGGGGCTGCTCGCCCAGGCCACGGGCGTCTGGCGGCGGCTGAAGATCTGCCGCAACGCGTGCTGTGCCGCCGCCTTCTACGACCGCTCCCGCAACAACAGCGGCGTCTGGCACTCGGTGCGCGGCTGCGGGAACGCCGCCCACCTGCGGGCCTGCCGGGAGCGCCGCCGACGTACCTGACAGCAGCGTCTCGCGATTGCTGCTGTACGCGGTCGGCGGGGGCCTTGCCGATCGCGGGAAAGTTGCAGAAGATTCCCGTGGGGACCGGGGCCCCCGTGCCGGTAACGGCAGGGGCGGACCGCTACCCGGAGTACGTATCGAGGAGACAGCGATGTCCCCAGAGACGCATGAAGCACCCCACGAGGAGCGCGCGGCGTCCACCGAGGTCGACGAGGCGGAGAGCCCGAACCTCGACTTCGCGGGAACCACCCCCTACGAGGACTACGTCCAGGCGGACGTCCTCACCCACCTCCAGCACCTGCGCTCGGACGACCCCGGCGAGATGGTCTTCCTGGTCACCACCCAGGTCATGGAGTTGTG
Organism: Streptomyces sp. NPDC037013; assembly: GCF_055607265.1. NCBI lineage: Bacteria > Bacillati > Actinomycetota > Actinomycetes > Kitasatosporales > Streptomycetaceae > Streptomyces > Streptomyces sp. NPDC037013. Next base: position 443,964 of record NZ_JBVJRV010000006.1, read on the forward strand.
GTTCACGGTGATCGTCCACGAGTGGGAGACCGCGGCGCACGCCCTGCGCCGGGACGACATCCCCGTGGCGCAGAACGCCCTCAAGCGCAGCCTGCGCGAGCTGGAGGCCCTGAACGCCTCCTGGCAGCCGCTCGCCCAGCTCACCCCCGCCCAGTTCAACTCCTACCGCGGCTCGCTCGGCGAGGGCTCCGGCTTCCAGTCCGCGATGTACCGCCGCATGGAGTTCCTGCTCGGCGAGAAGTCCGCGTCCATGCTCGTCCCGCACCGCGGCGCCCCGCGCGTCCACGCCGAGCTGGAGAAGGCGCTGCACGAGCCGAGCCTGTACGACGAGGTGCTCGGCCTCCTCGCCCGCCGCGGCTACGCGATACCCGACGCCGTCCTGCACCGCGACCTCTCCAAGAGGTACGAGCCCTCGCCCGAGGTCGAGGCGGTCTGGACCGAGCTCTACTCCGGCGACGAGAGCGGTGAACTGGCCCGCCTGGGCGAGACGTTGACGGACGTCGCCGAGCTGGTGTGGCGCTGGCGCAACGACCACCTGGTCGCCACCCGCCGCGCGATGGGCGCCAAGACCGGCACGGGCGGCTCCGCCGGGGTGGCCTGGCTGGAGAAGCGCGCGCAGAAGAACGTCTTCCCCGAGCTGTGGACTGCGAGGAGCCATGTCTGACCTGCGGGCCGAGGCAAAGGCTCTGGACGCCGGGGACCAACTCGCCGCCAAACGCAAGGAGTTCGTCCTCGACGACACCGTCTACCTGGACGGCAACTCCCTGGGCGCGCTCCCCGCCCACGTGCCCGGACGCGTCGCGGACGTCATCGGCCGCCAGTGGGGCGAGCTGCGCATCCGCTCCTGGGACGAGAGCGGCTGGTGGACCGCGCCCGAGCGCATCGGCGACCGCATCGCGCCGCTGGTCGGCGCCGCCCCGGGCCAGATCGTGGTCGGCGACTCCACCAGCGTCAACGTCTTCAAGGCGCTGGTGGCCGCCGTCCGCATCGCCCGCTCCGGCGGCCCGACCGGCCCCCCGGACGAGGGGCGCGACGAGATCGTCGTCGACGCCACGACGTTCCCCACGGACGGGTACATCGCCGGGTCGGCGGCCCGCCTCACCGGCTGCCGGCTGATCCCGGTGGCCCCCGCCGACGTCCCCGGCGTCCTCGGCGGGCGCACGGCGGCCGTCCTGCTCAACCACGCCGACTACCGCACCGGCCGCCTGCACGACCTGCCGGGGCTTACGGCGGCGGTCCACGCGGCGGGCGCCCTCGCCGTCTGGGACCTGTGCCACACGGCGGGCGCCCTGCCGGTCGGCCTGGACGAGCACGGCGTGGACCTCGCGGTGGGCTGCACGTACAAGTACCTGAACGGCGGCCCGGGTTCGCCCGCCTACCTCTACGTACGAGAGGCGCTCCAGGACCGCTTCGACTCCCCGCTGCCCGGCTGGAACTCGCACGCCGAACCCTTCGGGATGCGGCCGGAGTTCGAGGCGGCCGACGGGGCGCTGCGCGGCCGCGTCGGCACCCCGGACATCCTGTCGATGCTCGCCCTGGAGGCCGCGCTCGACGTCTGGGACGGCGTGTCCGTGGAGGAGGTGCGGGCCAAGTCGCTCGCCCTGACGGACTTCTTCCTGCGGTGCGTCGGCGCGTACGTGCCCGCGGGCCGGGTCGTCTCCCTCACGCCCGCCGCGCACGCCGAACGCGGCAGCCAGGTCGCGCTGCGCTGCGAGGGCGCCGGTGACGTGATGCGGCGCCTGATCGAGCAAGGCGTGGTCGGCGACTTCCGCGCGCCGGACGTGCTGCGGTTCGGATTCACGCCGTTGTACGTCTCGTTCGGCGATGCCGAGCGGGCCGCCCGGGTACTGGCGAAGACGCTGGACTGATAGCGTCCGGCGGATCTTGCTCCCGCTTTTCCGCGCCGGAAGAGCGGGAGCGGTCCCGCCAGCCGCCGCACTGCCGTTGAGAGGTTGCCGCATGCCGGACGACGCCGCCGTGGCCCGCGATGCCGCCGAGGCCGATGCCGCCTTCGCGCATCCCGCCGTGGAGCCGGACACCACCGCCGCGTACGGGGACCACCCCGACCAGGTCGTCGACTTCTACGCCCCCCGGGGCGACGCGGACCGTCCCGCGCCGCTCGTCGTCCTCCTGCACGGCGGCGCGTGGCGAGCCCCCTACGACCGGCGGCACGTCACCCCCTTCGCGGACTTCCTCGCCAGGAAGGGCTTCGCGGTGGCCAACGTCGAGTACCGCAGGGGCAGCCCGATCCCCGCGCAGGGCGGCACCGCCCCCGTCGCCGGACGCTGGCCGGAGACCTTCGACGACGTGGCGGCCGCCCTCGACGCCCTGCCCTCGCTCGTACGGACCGCGCTGCCCGGCGCCGACCCGCGCCGCACCGTGGTGACCGGCCACTCGGCCGGCGGCCACCTCGCGCTGTGGGCCGCCGCACGCCACCTGCTGCCCGCCGACGCGCCCTGGCACACCGAACGCCCCGTGCCCCTGCGCGGCGTCGTCGCGCTCGCCCCGATCGCGGACCTCCGGCTCGCCGAGGAACTGGCCGTCTGCGGCGGCGCGTCGGCCCAGCTCCTCGGCGGCGCCGCCCGGTTCGAGGAGCGGCTGCCGTACGCGGACCCGGCGGCGCTGCTCCCGACGGGCATCGCCACGACCGTGGTGCAGGGCCGCACCGACATCACGGTGCCGCAGGCGGTGGCCGAGGCGTACGCCGACGCGGCCGCGAAGGCGGGCGAGGTCGTGGGACTCACGCTCCTGGAGGACGTCGGCCACTTCCCGCTGATCGACCCGGCGGCGGACGCCTGCGCGGTGGTCGCGGAGGAGATCGCGCAGCTGGCGTTCTGACCGGTCCCCGGCCTACCCCTGCGGGCCCCGAGTAGTACCTGGGACGGATGCCGGGGAACCCCTCTCGCTATGGACGACCCGGCGGCGCCGCCCCCGTACCGTCGTAGAGGTGACCGAGAAGACCGAGCCGCTCGCGGCCAGAGGCCAGAGAAGCCCCGAGTACCGCCTGGTGGCGGGCGCCGTCGGCGGCCTGCGCCAGACGCTGTTCCACGACGCCTTCGCCTACCGCCCGCTGCCGCCCAGGGGCACGGACGGCCCCGTCGGCGGCCACCTGCCCCGGCGGATACGCCGGTACGCGGGCTGGGCCCCGCACGCCCTGGTGGGGGCCGCCGCCCTCATCACCCTGCTCCTCGCCTTCGGGACGGGAGGCGTCGGCAACCACCTCGCGTACGCGGTGACCGGGCTGATCCCCGCCGTCGCCATCCTGATGACGCTGGTCAGGCCGGTCGGCGCCTTCTGGATCGCGCTGCTCTCCACGCCCTTCACCGGCGCCCTCGGGAACACCTGGGACGGCTGGCCGTGGACGCCCGCCGCGTTCTTCGCGCACATCGTGGTGATGGTCGTGGTCACGGCACGCACCGGACCGCGCACCGCCGCGTGGATGTGGCTGACCACGGCGGCGTACTCCGTGGCGGTCCAGGTGTTCCTGGGCGGCCCCGACAGCGACAGCGCGGAGATGCTCTTCTTCTCGGCGCTCGCGCTCCTGGTCACCACCGTGGCGCACGTGCGCCGCGAGGCGCAGCGCGAGGTCACCGTGCAGCGCACCGTCACCGCCATCGAGCGCGACAAGCGCACCCTCCTGGAGGAGCGCACCAACATCGCCCGCGAACTGCACGACGTCGTCGCCCACCACATGTCGGTCGTCGCCATCCAGGCGGAGGCCGCCCCCTACCGCGTGGAGAACCCGCCGCCCGAGCTGGAGCAGGCCTTCGTGACCATCCGCGAGAACGCGGTGGCCGCCCTCACCGAGCTGCGCCGCGTCCTCGGCGTCGTACGGGCCGAGGACTACGAGGCGCCGGACGCCCCGCAGCCCACCCTCGCCGACCTCGACCGGCTCCTGGACAACGTCCGCGACGCGGGCCTGACCGTCGACAAGGTGGTCACCGGAGCCGTCCGCGAGCTGCCGCAGGGCGTGGAGCTCTCCGCGTACCGCATCGTGCAGGAGGCGCTCAGCAACAGCCTGCGCCACGCGCCGGGCGCCCCGGCCCGCGTCGAGGTCGGCTACGTCCTCGGCGGCCTCGGCCTGCGCATCGTGAACGGCCCGGCGACCGGCCTGCTCAAGCCGTCCCCGGGCGCCGGACACGGCATCACCGGCATGCGGGAGCGCGTCACGATGCTGAACGGCGAGATGACGGCGGAGCCGACGGCGGACGGCGGCTACGAGGTCACCGTCTTCCTGCCGGTGGCCCACGCGGACCGGCTCGGAGAGGACCTGTCATGACGATCCGCGTCCTCATCGCCGACGACCAGATGATGGTCCGCGAAGGTTTCTCCGTCCTGCTCAACGCCATGCCGGACATCGAGGTCGTCGGCGAGGCTGTCAACGGCCGCGAGGCGGTGCGCCGGGTGCGCGAACTCGCACCCGACGTCGTCCTGATGGACATCCGCATGCCCGAGCTGAACGGCATCGAGGCGACCCGCGAGATCGTCGCCTCCGCCGGCACGGACGGCTGCAAGGTCCTCGTCCTGACCACCTTCGACCTCGACGAGTACGTCTACCAGGCGCTGCGCGCGGGCGCCTCCGGCTTCCTCCTCAAGGACGCGTCGGCACGCCAGCTCGCCGACGGCGTACGGGTGGTGGCCTCCGGCGAGGCGCTGCTCGCGCCGACCGTGACGCGCCGGCTGATCACGGAGTTCTCGAAGCTGGCCCAGACGCCGAGACTGCCGGCGTCGGTCCAGGCCCAGCAGTACGGCGAACTCACCGAGCGCGAGACGGAGGTCCTCGTCCTCATCGCACAGGGCCTGTCGAACGCGGAGATCGCCGCACGACTGGTGGTCGCGGAGTCGACCATCAAAACGCACGTCAGCCGGGTCCTGGTGAAACTGGGGCTGCGCGACCGGACGCAGGCGGCGGTGTTCGCGTACGAGGCACGCCTGGTCACACCGGGCTGAGGGACTGTTCACCGAACCACGGCGGGACTAGCGTCACGCCATGGACGCACCCTTCGACGCGGCGACCGTCTTCACCCCCGCTTCCCCGGAGTTCCTGGCCGACCCCTACCCGGCGTACGAACGGCTGCGGGAGGCGGGCCGCGTCCACTACTGCGCGCCGACCGACCAGTGGCTGGTCCCGCACCACAAGGACGTCGCGGCCCTGCTGCGCGACCGGCGCCTGGGCCGCACCTACCTGCACCGCTTCACCCACGAGGAGTTCGGCCGCCCGGCCCCGCCGCCCGAGCACGAGCCGTTCCACGTCCTCAACGACAACGGCATGCTCGACCTGGAGCCACCCACGCACCCCCGCGTCCGCCGCCTGGTGTCGAAGGCGTTCACCCCGCGCACGGTCGAGGGACTCCGCCCGTACGTCGAGGGGCTCGCGGACCGCCTGGTGCGCGACCTGGTGGCGGACGGCGGCGGCGACCTGGCGGCCCGCGTCGCCGAACCGCTCCCCGTCGCCGTGATCGCCGAGATGCTGGGCATCCCTGAGGGCGACCGCCCGCTGCTCCGCCCCTGGTCGGCGGCGATCTGCGGCATGTACGAGCTGAACCCGCCCGACGAGACGGCCCGCCGCGCGGTCCAGGCGTCGCTCGAATTCAGCGCCTACCTCAGAACGCTGATCGCGGCCCGCCGGGAGAAGCCGGGCGACGACCTCATCTCAGGCCTGATCGCGGCGTACGAGGACGGACGGTCCCTCACCGAGCAGGAGATGATCTCGACCTGCGTGCTGCTGCTCAACGCCGGGCACGAGGCGACGGTGAACGCCACGGTCAACGGCTGGTACGCACTGTTCCGCAACCCGTCCCAACTGCTGGCCCTCCGCGCGGACCCGAAAACCCTGGCCCCCCGGGCAGTCGAGGAACTGCTGCGCTACGACACCCCGCTGCAACTCTTCGAGCGCTGGGTACTGGACGACATCGAGATCGACGGTGTGACCATCCCGCGCGGCGCGGAACTCGCCCTCCTCTTCGGCTCCGCCAACCACGACCCCACGGTCTTCACCGCCCCCGCCACCCTGGACCTCACCCGCCGGGACAACCCGCACATCTCCTTCAGCGCGGGCATCCACTACTGCATAGGCGCCCCTTTGGCCCGCATGGAACTGACGGCATCCCTACAGGCCCTCCTCCACCAAGCCCCCACCCTCACCCTCACAGAGCCCCCACCCCGCAAACCGAACTTCGTGATCCGCGGCCTGAAGGAACTCCTCGTACAGGTGTAGCGACCCGTACCCGCCCCCGAGACGGGAGGGGACGTGGGGGTATGTGCGAACGGAGCACCGAGCAAACACTGGCGCCTTCGTCCGCACGGCGTGGCGCAGGGATGGCGAGTACGCACATACCCCCGCGGCCCCGCACCACGGAACCCCGGCCGAAAACCACCCGCAGCCGCCGAAGCACCACACCCCCCACCCACCCTTCACGCGCCAACCACCACCCCGGGGTCACCGAGGCAAAGTCAGCCCCCAGGCCAGCGGCCGTACGGTCCACGTCCGCGTCCGCACAGGCCCCGCCACCACCGCGTCCGCCCGGTACCGGAAGTCCGCCCCCGACACCGTCACCGTCCGGGCCCGCACCCGTACCGGCGCCGCCTCCGCGCCCACCGACAGAGGCCGGACCTCCACCTGGGCCAGCCCGCCGTGGACCGAGGTCACGCGGACGCCCTCGACCGGCTGGTCCAGGTCGACGAGGACCACACCGTCCGCCTCGACCCGCAGCCGCGTGGTGCCGCGCCCCGCGCCACCGCCCGGCCGCGCGGGGCGCGCCGCGAGGGTACGGACAAAGGACTGGCAGGTACGCAGCCAAGCGTGCCCTTCAGCGGGAGCCGCCACCCGGGACGCGGCCCCGGCAACATCCAGCCCACCACCGCCACCACCCAGGGCCCCACCGCCACCGGTCACACCACCCGCAACCCCGTCGGCCCCGGCGACACCCGCCGCCACCCCGGCACTACCCCCCGCGCTCCCCGCCCCCACAGGAGGAATTCGCAGATCCCCCAACACCACCCCATCACTCTCATCCACCAACAGATCGAGCCGCCGCTCGACCCCCTCCAGAACCGCCCGCGCCGCCGCCACCGCCCCCACCGGCACCCCGAGCCCCCGCGCGAGCGTCTGCGCCGCGCCCACCGGAACGACCGAGAGCGCGCACCCGGCGAGCTCCCGCTCCCGGTGCAACGTGCCGACCGCCCGCAGCAGCGCCCGGTCGTCCCCGATCACCACCAGACGCCGCGCACCCCTCCTGGCCAGCGCTTTCGTGAAGTCCTCGGGCCCGTCCGGCAGGCAGACCCGGACCGCCGCACCCGCGCCGAGCACGTCCTTCGCGATCCGTACCGACTCACCGTCCGTGCGCCGGGCGACCGGGTCGATGACGACTAGGAGCTGGTCGCGAGCCGACAAGGTGCGCCCTTTCTTTTAGCCGTTCTTTGAGACCTCGGGTAGCATCTTTGTGCAAGAGCCCCTTGCGCTATTGCGCCAGGGGCTTCGTCTATTCCGGGGCAGCATCCGAGGCAGACTCGGGCCGTACACGCCACACCCATACGGGGGCGACGGCCCCTGACCTTGGACATGCCCCGCCCGGAAGGGGTGTACGCCTGTGCCCGCACTTGTGCTGCTCGGTGCTCAGTGGGGTGACGAAGGCAAGGGAAAGGCCACTGACCTGCTCGGTGGCTCGGTGGACTATGTGGTGCGCTACCAGGGCGGCAACAATGCCGGCCACACGGTCGTCGTAGGCGACCAGAAGTACGCGCTGCACCTCCTCCCTTCCGGGATTCTCTCCCCGGACTGCGTGCCCGTCATCGGCAACGGAGTCGTCGTCGACCCGTCGGTCCTGCTCTCCGAGCTGAGCGGTCTGAACGAGCGCGGCGTCGACACGTCGAAGCTGCTGATCAGCGGCAACGCGCACATCATCACGCCGTACAACGTCACGGTCGACAAGGTGACGGAACGCTTCCTCGGAAAGCGGAAGATCGGGACCACCGGCCGCGGCATCGGCCCGACCTACGCCGACAAGATCAACCGCACCGGCATCCGCGTGCAGGACCTCTACGACGAGTCGATCCTGCAGCAGAAGGTCGAGGCGGCGCTGGAGATCAAGAACCAGCTCCTGACCAAGCTGTACAACCGGCGCGCGATCGAGGCCGGCCAGATCGTCGAGCAGCTCCTGGAGCACGGCGAGAACATCAAGCAGTACGTCGCCGACACGACGCTGATCCTGAACAACGCGCTCGACGACGACAAGGTCGTCCTGTTCGAGGGCGGCCAGGGCACGCTCCTGGACGTGGACCACGGCACGTACCCCTTCGTCACCTCCTCGAACCCGACCGCAGGTGGTGCCTGCACGGGTACGGGCGTGGGCCCGACGAAGATCAGCCGCGTCATCGGCATCCTGAAGGCGTACACGACCCGCGTCGGCGCGGGCCCGTTCCCGACGGAGCTGTTCGACCAGGACGGCGAGGACCTGCGCCGCATCGGCGGCGAGCGCGGCGTCACCACCGGCCGTGACCGCCGCTGCGGCTGGTTCGACGCCCCGATCGCCCGCTACGCGACCCGCGTGAACGGCCTGACGGACTTCTTCCTCACCAAGCTGGACGTCCTCACCGGCTGGGAGCGGATCCCGGTCTGCGTGGCGTACGAGATCGACGGCAAGCGCGTCGAGGAGCTCCCGTACTCCCAGACCGACTTCCACCACGCGAAGCCGGTCTACGAGTACCTCCCCGGCTGGTCCGAGGACATCACCAAGGCCCAGACCTTCTCCGACCTGCCGAAGAACGCGCAGGGCTACGTGAAGGCCCTGGAGGAGATGTCCGGCGCCCCGATCTCCGCGATCGGCGTGGGCCCGGGCCGCACGGAGACGATCGAGATCAACTCGTTCGTCTGAGCCGCCCGCCCCTGGGACACGGGGCTCGCGGTGCACAGAGCTCACCCGAAGGGGTGGGTCGCGCCGAAGCGCGACCCACCCCTTGCGCTGTCGGTGGAGACCGGAATGTTCCCCCGGTACCGCGCCCCTCAGTAGCCCTTGTCGTACGTCAGCTCGCCGCTGCCGTCGGTGTTCGCGCGCCGCAGCTTGCCGTTGCCGAGGATCGTGATCACGCTCGGGTCGCCGGGCGTGCAGGACGACATGGGTTCGCCGACCGTGATCACGGTGGGGCCGATGTGCAGCCGCTCGTCGGAGGCGGACTCCAGCTTTCCCTCGAAGACGCAGTGGTACGTGCCGCCGTCGTCGGTCGGTCCGTCGGCCGTCACCGAGAGGACCGTGTCGCCCTTCTCGCCCTGCTGGAGGGTGAGTTCGCGGGTGCTGTGGCCGGACTTGGTGTCGAGCCCGCCGTTCCAGGTGCCCAGGTACTTGTCCGGGATGGTGCCCTTGTCCTCCTCCGGTGTGGACGTCGGGCCGGGGGTGGTGGGGCCCGGCGTCGGGGAGGAGGGGCCCGGGGTCTTCACCCCGCTGTTGGCGCTGTTCTTGGCGTCTTTCCCCTTGTCCCCGGAGTCGTCGCCGTTCATGACGGCGTAGACGGTGCCGCCCGCTCCTATGGCCACTATCAACGCGACGACGATCAGCGCGGCCGTCGAACGGCCGTTGCGGCGCGGCGGCTCGGGCGGCGGCACCGGACCGTACGGCGGGGTCGCGCCCGGCCCGTACGGGGGCGTGGGCCCATATCCGGGCGGGAGCTGCTGGGGGTGGTTCGGGTAGCCGTAGGCGGCGGGCCGGGGGTGCTGCTGCGGGTGCTGGGGGTAGCCGTACGCCGGCATGCCGGGCGGCGGGGCGGGCGGCGGGGCCTGTCCGGACACCATGGTCGGCAGGTGGTCGAGGGGCGGCGTGGAACCGGGCGTGCCGGGAGGCGGCGGCGTCGCGGCGGAACCATCCGCCCCGGCCTGGTCGCCCGGACCGCTCGTGTCACCCGCATCGGCCGCATCACCCGCATCAGCCGCAGCTCCCGCGGCTCCCGCATCGGCCGGAGCGGCCCCCGCGCCCGCCTGATCACCCTTGCCCGCAGCCGCAGCACCACTCGCAGCCGCGGCACCACCCGCAGCGGCCGCAGCCGGGCCGGAAGCAGCGGCACCGCCGGACGCACCACCGGGCACGGCCGCCCCCACCGACGACCGCTCCTCCGGATCCTCCGCGTCCAGCAACTGCACGGCATGCCGCCCCAGCTGGGCCACGAGCGCGCCCGGCAGCCAGGGGTCGAGGGTGCGGCCGTCGCCCAGGGCGTCCGCCGCCCCCGTCCGCTCCTGGATCTCGTCGAGCGAGGGGCGGGCCGCCGGGTCCTTCCGCAGGCAGGCGCCGATCAGTTCGGAGAGGCTCTCGGGGAGACCGGAGAGGTCCGGCTCCTCCTGCGCGATGCGGAACATCAGCGCGTGCACCCCGCTGTTGGCCGTACCGAAGGGCAGCGCCCCAGAGGCCGCGTAGGCGAGGACCGAGCCGAGGCAGAACACGTCGCACGCCGGGGTGATGCGGTCTCCGCGCACCTGCTCGGGCGCCATGAAGCCGGGCGAGCCGACCAGCGCGCCGGTGCGGGTCAGGCCGCCGTCGGTGACCGTCTCCAGGGCACGGGCGATGCCGAAGTCGATGACGCGCGGGCCGTCGATGGTGACCAGGACGTTCGACGGTTTCAGGTCGCGGTGGACGATGCCCGCCGCGTGGATGTCCTTGAGCGCGCCGGCGAGCCCGGCCGCGAGGATGTTCACGGACCGCTCGGGCAGCGGGCCGTGGTCGTGCGAGACGACGCCCTGCAGCGAGGGCCCCGCCACGTACCCCGTGGCGACCCACGGGATCACCGCCTCGGTGTCCGCGTCGAGGACCGGCGCGGTCCACGCGCCGCCCACCCGCCGCGCGGCCTGCACTTCCTGCCGGAAGCGGTTCCTGAACTCGTCCTGTTCGGCGAGCTCCTGGCGGACCAGTTTGACCGCCACGGTCCGGCCGCGGTCCGAACGCGCCAGGTACACCTGGCCCATGCCGCCGGCGCCGAGGCGCGCCAGCAGCCGGTACGCGCCGATGCGCTGCGGATCTCCGGGCACGAGCTTCTCCATCGCCGCACCGACCTCCCCCACTGGTGTGCAACAGAGTGAGGATAGTGCGGCGGTACGACAGGGTGGGGCCCCCTTGGCTCTACGGTTCCGTAACGGGTTGGTCGCACACCGCCGCCGGCCGCTTCCTTAACGTCCACGAGGGGCGCCCTTAACCCGCGGATCCCTAGCGTCCCCGGCATGGAAAGCACCCTGACCCTCAGCGCCCACCTGGGCCTCGATCTGGCCGCGGTCGCCCTGCTGACCTTCGGTGTCTTCTATCCGCGGCACCGCAGGCGCGAGCTCGTCCCCGCGTACCTCGCGCTGAACGTGGCGCTGTTCGCGGTGGTCGCCGGGCTCGGGACGGTCGGCGGCGACGGCGGACTCGCCCTCGGCTTCGGGCTCTTCGGCGTGCTCTCGATCGTGCGGCTGCGCTCCGACGCCCTGCAGCACCAGGAGGTCGCGTACTACTTCATCACCCTCGTGCTCGGCCTGCTCTGCGGTCTTCCCGCGCTGGACCTGCCGGTCGCCGCCGGGCTCGCGGGTGTGCTGCTCGTCGTCATGTACGGCGCCGACCACCCGCGCCTGTTCGCCCACGACCGGCGGGCCGTCGTCACGCTGGACGCCGTGTACCGGGAGGAGACCGCCCTCCGCGCCGAGCTGGCGCGGCGGCTCGGGGAGCCGCTGGGGTGGACCGTCCAGGAGATCGATTTCGTACGCGACCTCATGGTGCTGGAAGTCCGCTTCCGTCAGCCGGAACCTTCCGCGCGCGCCCGGGAGTTCGTACGGAAGACGGCCCGATCCATCGACCACGATCAGCAACGACGACGCACGACCCGGTCCGACACGATCGCCCCCAGGTACCCGAAGGAGACCGTGTGAACCCCGCCGTACGCGCCATCGGCCGCGCCGCGCTCGCCGCGCACCCCATCGCGCTCGACGAAGTGAACGCCAGGGCGGAGCTGCTCGCCCGCTACGACAACAGCTATCTCGTGCCCGTCGAGATATTCGAGGACCTCACCGCCCTGCTGACCGACCCCCGGCGCTCCGGCGGCCCCTTCCGGGCGCTCAGCATCGGCGGCAAGCGCTGGTTCCGCTACCACTCGACGTACTACGACACCCCGGAGCTCGGCACCTTCCACGACCACCGGCAGGGGCGGCGGCTGCGCTACCGGATCCGTGAGCGCGTCTACCGCGACAGCGGGGAGCGGCAGTTCGAGATCAAGCTGAAGAGCGGCCGGGGCGAGACCGTCAAGCACCGGCAGCGGCTCGAGGGCGACGACCACGCCCTGGACGCGGCGCGGCGCGGCTTCCTCGCCGGTGTGCTGCGCGGGTCGTACGGCATCGAGGCGCCCGAGGGCCTCACGCCCTCGCTCGTGACCGACTACCAGCGGGCCACCTTCGTCGCCGACGGGCAGCGCATCACCTGCGACGCGGGTCTGGTCGTGCGGGACACGGCGACCGGCCGCAGTGCCGTCGCCGACAGCGGCCTCGTGCTGGTGGAGACCAAGACGAAGGGCAGTCTTACGGAGGCCGACCGGCTGCTGCACCGGTTCGGGGTGCGGGCCGCGGACTTCACGAAGTACTGCGGCGGATATGCCGCGGTCCGCCCGGAGCTGGGGATCAACAAGTGGGCGCGGGCGGTGCGGACGGCGTTCCCCCGGGAGGTACGGGCGGGAAGGTGAGCGTGACGCGGGCGCCGGACCCGGAGTCGGTGTTGGCCGTCTCGAAGCGGCCGCCGGCCTCCTCGGCGGTGCGGCGGGCGATGTCCAGGCCGAGGCCGGTGGAGCCGGCTCCGCTGGTGCCGCGGTCCGGGGCCGTGCCGCCGGGGAAGCCGGGTCCCTCGTCGGCGACGGTCAGCTCCGCGCCGCCGTCGGCCGTCCGGCGGACCGTGAGGGTGAACGGCGTGGCCTGAGGCGTGTGGTCGAGGACGTTGCCGATCAACGCGTCCAGGGCGGCGGCGAGTTCGTCGCCCGGGACCGGCACGAGGACCTCGTGCGGCGGTGTCGTGGTGCGCGTGGCGCGCTCCTGGTCCTCCGCCAACGGCTCCCAGAACGCGGCGCGTTCGCGGGCCACCGCCGCCAGGTCAGCCCGCGGCGCCGCCCGCAGCGGGCGCCGCGCCTTGCGGATCACGTCGTCGACGCTGCGTTCGAGGGCCGTGACGTCCGCCGTGATGCGGCGGGCCTCGTCCGGGTCGCGGAGCGTCTCGGCGTCCAGGCGCAGCGCCGCGACGGGGGTGCGCAGGCGGTGGGCCAGGTCGGCGGCGTTCTCCCGCTCCGCGGTGAGGAGTTCGTCGATACGGGCCGCCAGGCGGTTCAGCTCGCCGGCGACCAGGCGGAGTTCGGGCGGGCCCTCCGGTTCCGCGCGGGCCGTCAGGTCGCCCGCTGCCAGCCGGTCGGCGGTACGGGCGAGGCGGCGGGTGGCGCCGACCAGGCGGGCGCCGAGCCGGTCGGCGAGGAGCAGCCCGAGCAGGACGAGGCCGACGCCGATGCCGGCCAGGACGAGCCAGGACGCGAGGGTGCCCGCGTACAGCTGTTTCTCCGTGAGGGTCACCTGGACGACGGCCGTGCCGTCCTTGGCGCCCTGGACGGGGACCAGGACCAGGCGGCTTCCTGAGCTGGTCTCGTAGGTGAAGGCGCGGCCTGTGCGGGCGAGCCGTACGGGGTCCGTGACGGCGGCGTGGCGCGGGCGCGCGCCGATGACCCGGCCGTCGGCGAGGATGAGCGAAGTGGCGGGCAGCCCCTCGCCGTTGACGCTCTCCACGGTCTGCTCGGCCGTCGCGCGCTCGTCGGCGGTGGCCAGCGCGGGGCCGAGGGCATGGGCCACCCACTGGGCGCGGGCGGTGGCCTCGGCGGTGGCGCGGTCCGCCGCATGGGTGCGGGTGAGGAGGGTGAGCGGCACGAGCAGGGCGGTGAGGACCAGGGCGGTGGTGGCCGCCGTCAGGAGCAGCAGGCTGCGGCGCATCGGTCTAGTCCGCGTCCCGGCCCTCGGGGGCCGCGAGTTTCACGCCCACCGTGCGGACCGTGTGCAGATAGCGGGGTTCCTGGGCGGTCTCGCCCAACTTCCGCCGCAGCCAGGACAGATGGACGTCGACGGTCTTGTCCGCGCCGCCCAGGGGCTGCTGCCAGACCTCGGCGAGCAGTTCGCGGCGGGAGACCACCTGGCCGGGGCGGCGGGCCAGATAGGCGAGCAGGTCGAACTCGCGGGGCGTCAGGTCGAGCGCCGCCTCGTCCAGGGTCACCTCGCGGGACGCGGGGTCGATGGAGAGCGCGCCCACCCGCAGCGGCTCCTCCGTCTCGCCGACGCCGAGGCGGCGCAGCACCGCCTTGACCCGCGCGTCCAACTGGGCGGCGCCGAACGGCTTGACGATGTAGTCGTCGGCCCCCGCCTCGAGGACCTCGACCATCTGCGGCTCGTCGTCGCGGGCCGTGGCCACGATGACGGGGACGTCGCTGACGGCGCGGAGCATGCGCAGCACCTGCGCGCCGTCGACGTCCGGCAGCCCCAGGTCGAGGACGACCAGGTCGGGCCTGCTGGTCACCGCGGCGTCCAGGCCCGCCATGCCGCTCGGCGCGGTCGCCACGGCGTGTCCCTTGTCGCGCAGGGCCCGTACGAGGGCGCCGCGGAGCTGGGGGTCGTCCTCGACGACGAGAAGATGGGCCATACAACCACCGTAGTGAGGGGCGGGGTCGGCACCCTTGTCGGGGTCTTAACCGGGCGTTAGGAAACGATGCGGCACAGTGGCGGGATGAGGAAGTGGCGGAGCGCCGTCGGCACGGCGGCCTGGGTGGCCGTGGGGACGGCGGCGGGGGCGCTGGGCGCGTGGCAGCTGGCGAGTTCGGACGGCGGGGGAGGGGCGGCGCACAGTCGTCCGCTGGACGAGGCGGCGGTTCGCAGGGCGCTGGCGTCGTCATCGGCGTCCCCTCGTCCCCCGGCGCCGTCCTCGCCCACGGCGCGCCCCTCTTCCCCCTCCTCACCCCCACCCTCGCCGGAGCGTTCCACCGTCCGGTTCACAGGGGGTGCGGCGACGGTGGAGTGCCGGGCCGACGGGACGGTGTACCTGGTCTCGTGGAGCCCGGCCGACGGCTTCCACATCGACGACGACGTGGAGCGGGGGCCGGGCGCGGCGGCCCGCCTGGAGGCGGAACCCGGCGACGACGAGGAGCAGGACGACCTCCCGTACGAGATCCGCTGCGCGGCGGACGGCCCCCGGGCGAAGGTGGTCCCCGACAGGGACGGCGACTAGGGGGGGCGGGGGGTGGTGTCTCCAGTGCGGCTGGTCGGTGGCTGGTCGCGCAGTTCCCCGCGCCCCTAAAAACCCCCCGAACCGCCACCTCCAGGGTGACCGCACCCCGGGCACCCCAGGGGCGCGGGGAACTGCGCGCCCAGCCCCCACGACCCGCAGGGAAATACCGAACCGCACCCCGGATAGCCAAGGGGCGCGGGGAACTGCGCGAGCAACCCCCACCACCCGCAGGGAAATAACGAACCGCACCCCGGGTACCCCAGGGGCGCGGGGAACTGCGCGAGCAACCCCCACGACCCGCAGCAAAAGTGAGACCCGCACGAGTCCTATCCAGGGGCGCGGGGAACTGCGCAGGCACCCCCCACCACCCGCAGCCAAAAGCCGACCGCGCCACGCGACACTCTGTCGGGTTCCGTCCGTCACGTCAGACAGGACGCCCATACCGTGTCCGCTCCGTGGACATTTACCCTCGGCCTCATGACCCCTCAGCCGAATCCCCAGGTCGGCGCCGCCGTGAAGGCCGCGGACCGCGCACACGTCTTCCACTCCTGGTCCGCACAGGAGCTCATCGATCCGCCGGCCATCGCCGGCGCCGAGGGCTCGTACTTCTGGGACTACGACGGGAACCGCTACCTCGACTTCACCAGCGGCCTCGTCTACACCAACATCGGGTACCAGCACCCGAAGGTCGTCGCCGCGATCCAGGAGCAGGCGGCGACGATGACGACGTTCGCGCCCGCCTTCGCCGTCGAGGCCCGCTCCGAGGCCGCACGCCTCATCGCCGAGCGGACCCCCGGCGACCTGGACAAGATCTTCTTCACCAACGCGGGCGCCGACGCCGTCGAGCACGCCACCCGCATGGCCCGCCTGCACACGGGCCGCCCCAAGGTGCTCTCCGCGTACCGCTCGTACCACGGCGGCACCCACCAGGCGATCAACCTCACCGGCGACCCGCGCCGCTGGGCCTCGGACACCGGCACGGCGGGCGTCGTCCGCTTCTGGGCGCCGTTCCTGTACCGCTCCCGCTTCTACGCGGAGACCGAGGCGCAGGAGTGCGAGCGCGCCCTGCAGCACCTCGAGGACACCATCGTCTACGAGGGCCCGGCGACCGTCGCCGCGATCATCCTGGAGACCGTGCCGGGCACGGCCGGCATCATGATCCCGCCCCCCGGCTACCTCGCGGGCGTGCGTGAACTCTGCGACAAGTACGGCATCGTCTTCATCCTCGACGAGGTCATGGCCGGCTTCGGGCGGACCGGCGAGTGGTTCGCCGCCGACCTGTTCGACGTCACGCCGGACCTCATGACCTTCGCCAAGGGCGTGAACTCCGGATACGTGCCGCTCGGCGGCGTCGCCATCTCCGGGAAGATCGCGGAGACCTTCGCCGAGCGCCCCTACCCGGGCGGCCTGACCTACTCCGGCCACCCGCTGGCCTGCGCCGCCGCCGTCGCCACGATCAACGTCATGGCGGAGGAGCGCATCGTCGAGCACGCCGCCGCCCTCGGCGCCCAGGTCATCGGTCCTGGCCTGCGCGCGCTCGCCGAGCGCCACCCCTCGGTCGGCGAGGTCCGCGGCACCGGCATGTTCTGGGCGCTCGAGCTGGTGAAGAACCGGGAGACCCGCGAGCCGCTCGTGCCCTACAACGCCACGGGCGAGGCGAACGCCCCCATGGCGGCCTTCGGCGCCGCCGCCAAGAAGCACGGCCTGTGGCCCTTCATCAACATGAACCGCACCCACGTCGTCCCGCCCTGCAACATCACCGAGGCGGAGGCCAAGGAGGGCCTCGCCGCGCTGGACGAGGCGCTGACGGCGGCGGACGAACACACCGTGTAGCGCACCCTCACCCCGCGGTGACGGCGGGCGGGGGCCCTGTCGCGGCCCCCGCCCCCGCAACCCCGACCACGTAGTCTGACGTGCTCGTAAGCAAGACCAGAGCAGGACCAGAGCACGACGACCACGTCGAGGCGACCACGCCAGACTCCGCGGGGGAGGCCCACCACCATGCCCGGACCCGACGGCCCCGCCGTCATCCGCAGCACGCTGCGTCAGCAGATCGCCGACGCCCTACGTGACGAGGTCCTGGCCGGCAGGCTGGAGCCGGGCCAGGAGTTCACGGTCAAGGAGATCGCGGAGCAGTACGGCGTCTCCGCGACCCCCGTCCGCGAGGCCCTGGTCAACCTCACCGCGCAGGGGCTCCTCGACGCCGACCAGCACCGCGGCTTCCGCGTCCACGAGCACACGCTCGCCGACTACCGCGCCATGCTGGAGGCCCGCGGCCTCATCGCCGACGGCATCTTCCGCGACCTGGCCGCGCACGGCGCCCGCACGGACGCCGCCGACGCGCTGCTCTCCGTACGCCGCCGCGGCGAGGAGGCGGCCCGCGCGGCCTGCGCCGGCGACCTGACCGTCCTGATCGGCTACGACCTGCGCTTCTGGCGCGAGCTGAGCGCCCTCTTCGGCAACCCCTACCTCTCCGACTTCCTGCACAGGCTGCGCGTGAAGTCCTGGGTCTGCGCCGTCACCCACCTGCGCCGCTGGAGCGAGAGCGGCGGCGGCGACCTGCGCGGCGTCCTGTGGTCCCGGCACACCGAACTCGTCGACGCGCTGGCGCGCCGGGACCCGCGGGCCGCCCACGCCATCGTCGTGGAGTACAACGCGCACTCCCTGGCCCTGATCGAGCGGCTGGCCGCCGCATGAGCGTCGATCTGACCGTCGTCGTCCCCGCGTACAACGAGGAGCGGCGCCTCGGCCCCACCCTGGACGCGCTGCGCGAGCACCTGGAGATGACGGACGCCGGCGCCTGGGAGCTGATCGTCGTCGACGACGGGTCCACCGACCGCACCGCGGAGATCGCCGCGGAAGCCGCCGCCGCCGACCCCCGCGTCCAGCTCCTGCGCGGCGAGCGCAACCGCGGCAAGGGCCACGCCCTGCGCGTCGGCGTCCTCGCCTCCTACGGCCGCCGCGTCCTGATCACCGACGCCGACCTCGCCGCGCCCATAGAGGAGCTCGGCCACCTCGACAAGGCGCTCACCGACGGCCACGCGGCCGCGATCGGCTCCCGCGCCCGGCCCGGCGCGACCATCGGCGCCCACCAGCACCGGCTGCGCGAACTCCTGGGCCGTACCGGCAACTTCCTCATACGCACGGTCGCCGTCCCCGGAATCCGCGACACCCAGTGCGGCTTCAAGCTCTTCGACGGCGACCGGGCCCGAGAGGCGTTCGCCGCGTCCCGGCTGCGGGGCTGGGGCATAGACGTCGAGATACTGCAGTACTTCCGGCGGGCCGGCTGGCCCGTCGCCGAGGTGCCCGTGCGCTGGTCCCACCAGGAGGGGTCGAAGGTCCGGCCGCTGGACTACGTCAGGGTCCTCGCCGAGCTGACCGCCCTGAAGGCCCGCGCGGTCAGCCGCGCCGACGTCGTCGTCGCGCTCCTCTTCCTGGCCCTGTCGGCGTTCCTCTTCTCCGGCCGGCTCATCTCGCCGGCCCACCGCTACTTCCCCGACTCCATGCAGGACCAGAACCAGTGGGAGTGGTTCTTCGCGGTGACCGCGGACAACGTCCGCCACCTCCACAACCCCCTGGTCACCACCCTCCAGAACGTCCCCGACGGCGTGAACCTCATGGCCAACACGGTCATGCTCGGCCTCTCCGTCCCGCTCGCCCCCGTCACCTGGCTCCTCGGCCCGGCCGCCGCCCTGAACGTGGCGATGACCGGCGGCCTCGCCGCCACCGCCGTCTCCTGGTACCGGCTGATCCGCCGCCGCCTCGTCCCGCACCGGGGCGCCGCCGCCCTCGGCGCCGGACTCGCCGCCTTCGCGCCCCCGATGGTCAGCCACGCCAACGCCCACCCGAACTTCATCGTCCTGTTCATGATCCCGCTGATCATCGAGCGGGCGCTGCGGCTCTGCGAGGGCACCCGCGTCGTACGCGACGGAGCCGTCCTCGGCCTCTACGTCACGTACCAGATCTTCCTCGGCGAGGAACCCCTCCTGCTGGCCGTGGTCGGCATGCTGCTCTTCGCCCTCGCCTACGCCGTGGCCCGCCCGGACGTGGCAAAGGCGTCCTGGCGTCCGCTCCTGCGCGGCGGCGCGGTGGCGCTCGCCGTCGCGCTGCCGCTGATCGCCTTCCCCCTGTACTGGCAGTTCTTCGGGCCGCAGAGCTACAAGAGCGTGCTGCACGGCGACCAGGCGGGCAACGGCCCGCTCGCCTTCCTCTCCTTCGCGGAACGCTCCCTCGCGGGCAGCGCGGAGAGCTCCGACCACCTCGCCCTGAACCGCACCGAGCAGAACGCCTTCTTCGGCTGGCCGCTGGTCGCGCTGGCCTTCGCGATTGTCGTACGCCTGTGGGAGCGCCCGGCGGTCAAGGCGCTCGCCTGCACCGTCCTCGGGGCGGCGCTGCTCTCGCTGGGCCAGAAGATCCGCATCCCGCTCACGGACGTCGTCCTGCCGGGCCCCTGGGCGGCGCTCTCCGGCCGTCCGCTCTTCGAGTCGGTCATCGAATCGCGCGTGGCCATGGTGTGCGCCTCCGCGCTCGGCATGCTGCTCGCGCTCGCGGTGGCCCGGCTGCTCGCCGCCCCACGGCGCACACCCCTGCGGTACGCGGGTCTCGCGGCCGTCGCCGCCGCCCTGCTGCCGGTCCTGCCCGCGCCGCTGAAGGCCGTGGACCGGGCCGACGTGCCGCCGTTCATCGCGCACGGCACCTGGCGGGCCTACCTGGGCGAGGGCGAGACCCTCGTCCCGGTACCGGTCCCGGACGCCGCCAACGCGGAGGCCCTGCACTGGCAGACCACCGCCGACCTGGGCTTCCGCATCCCCGGCGGCTACTTCAACGGCCCCTGGGGCCCGGACCGCGTCGGCATCTACGGGCCCTCGCCCCGCAACACCTCCAACCTGCTGCGCGCCGTCAGCTCCACGGGCCGCGTCCCCGACGTCACCCCGGCCTGGCGGGCGGCGGCCCGCGAGGACCTGACGTTCTGGAAGGCGGGCGTCCTGGTCCTGGCGCCGCAGCGGAACGACACACAACTGCGCAGGACCGTCGAGGCGCTCCTTGGCCGCCCCGGAAAGTGGGTAGACGGCGTATGGGTGTGGGACCTGCGTCCGGGCCGCGTACCGGTGGCGCACAAGGGCAGCTGACGGGCCCCTCGCCCGACTACGCTGCCTGCACGCCGGGCACGTACACCGCACGCACACGACCGCACGCGCACCACCGCACGCGCACCACCGCACGCACACCACCGCTACGACCCGAGGAGTCCTTCTTGGCCTGCGACCTGTGGCTGGTCCCCCTCGTCGACGTGCTGTGCCACAGCGCCGACAACCCCTTCGCGGAAGAGCTCGCCGTCTACGACAAGGCCCTGCACGAGGCCGGACTCCCGTCCGTGCCCGTCTTCGCCTACATGCCGGGCCTCTCCGGTGACGTCGCGCCGGTCGCGGGCTTCGACTACGACGCGCTGCACTTTTTGCGCCGCGCCTACCTCCTGCAGATCTGCGGCCTCGAGGTCACCCCCGTGGACGCCCTGGGCGGTGACTACGAACAGCTCCTGGAGATGTTCGACGCCACGGCCCAGCAGTCGCACCTGGTCTGGCACTACGACCACGCGGGCGCGTACGTGCCGGTGGACTTCCCCGCGCCGCTCTCCAACGACGAGCTCCTGGCCGGCGGCGGCCCGCTCGGCTCCTCGCAGGCGCTCCTGCGCGAGCTGGAGTTCGTCGCCCCCTCGATCGGCATAGACCCGGCCAACCCGCCGCTGCCCCCGGCCCCGCCGAAGGCCCCCACGTCCCTGGAGGAACCGGCCGCGGTCCCGCCGTCGGACGAGAGCCCCTTCGCGCGGGAACGGCACGTCTGGCTGGGGCTGCACGCGGCGGCGACCCGGAGCCTGGCCCAGGGCTCGATGATCGTCTACAGCTAGGACAGGCGCGGGATCCCGGGCACGGGCGGGGTCAGCGCGGCTCCGGCGGGCGCTGGCGCGGCATGTTCGGCCGGGCCCCGGGCGGCATCGGGAACCGTCCCGGGGCGGCCGGGGCCTCCCGGGGCGAGCCCCCCGGGGTCATCGCCTGCATGGCCAGCGGCACCGGGCCCGCCCGGAACTCCACCATCCAGTCCGAGGTCTCAGCCCGCACCAGCTCCGTCACGTCCTCGGAGAACTTGCGCAGCACCCCCAGGCACCGCTCGGCGGCCTCGCCCGCGGTGCCCTCGGTGGGCCCGAGCACCTCCCGCACGCTCTCCGACGCCCAGTCGAACTGGAGCACCTGCAGCCGCCGCTGCACGGCCTGCGCGGTCGCCACGTCCCGCATCCACCCGGAGGTGAGCCCGAAGAACCGGTCGCACCCCACGCACGCCACCCCGGCGAGCAGCGACACGAACCCCCAGGTGGCGACGGGCCCCACGGCCCCCGCCAGGTCGAGCAGCGGCAGCACCCCGCCGCCCACGGCGCCCAGGGCGGCCCCTGCCCGCAGCAGCCGGGCCCCGCGCCGCTTGCGGCCGCGGTCGGCGAGGTACCACTCGGCGGTGTTCAGGGCGCCCCGCTCCACCCAGCGGTACAGCTCGTCGAGCCGCTCGGCGGGCTCGCCCCAGTCGCCGAGGGGGAAGGCCCGGCCGGTCAGATCGCCGAGGCGCGCACCCTGACCCGCACCGGCGGCCCCCGAACCCTGCCCTTCGGGGGGCACCCCCTCGGGTTGCATCTCCGGCTGGCTCACCCGGCACTCCTCCATGAGATCGCGCGTATCGACGCTAAGTCCTACCGCCCAATGGGTGGCCCTGAGACCGGGTTCGCGGCTTTTCCGCCCGGAAGAGGTGCTTGATCAGGTATAGGAAGGCGGCCGATCTCACCCGAAAGAGTGTTGCCGAGAGTGCCGGGGCGGCCCGCCCGCCGACC
The DNA here is from genome assembly GCF_055607265.1 of Streptomyces sp. NPDC037013. Taxonomy (NCBI): domain Bacteria; kingdom Bacillati; phylum Actinomycetota; class Actinomycetes; order Kitasatosporales; family Streptomycetaceae; genus Streptomyces; species Streptomyces sp. NPDC037013. The sequence goes on from NZ_JBVJRV010000006.1 coordinate 466,077, forward strand.
ACGTAGGCTCGGACCAGGCGGAAAACCCCGCCAGACGGACCCGTACGAAACGGAGCTGATCGTGATCCCCGGTGGTGGCCAGCCCAACATGCAGCAGCTGCTGCAGCAGGCCCAGAAGATGCAGCAGGACCTCGCGGCGGCCCAGGAGGAACTGGCGCGCACCGAGGTGGAGGGCCAGGCGGGCGGCGGCCTCGTCAAGGCCACGGTCAACGGCTCCGGCGAGCTGCGCGGCCTGGTGATCGACCCGAAGGCGGTCGACCCCGAGGACACCGAGACGCTGGCGGACCTGGTCGTCGCGGCGGTCCAGGCGGCCAACGAGAACGCGCACACGCTCCAGCAGGAGAAGCTGGGCCCGCTCGCCCAGGGCCTGGGCGGCGGCGGCATCCCGGGGCTTCCCTTCTAAGAAACCCCCCGGCCAACTACCGTACGTAGAGAGCCGGCACCCTCCAGAGGACTTCAGGAAAGGCGTTCCGTGTACGAAGGCGTGGTCCAGGACCTCATCGACGAGTTGGGCAGGCTGCCCGGCGTCGGTCCCAAGAGCGCGCAGCGGATCGCCTTCCACATCCTCCAGGCGGAGCCGACGGACGTCCGCCGTCTCGCGCACGCCCTGATCGAGGTGAAGGACAAGGTCCGCTTCTGCGCGACCTGTGGGAACGTCGCGCAGGAAGAGCTCTGCAACATCTGCCGCGACCCGCGCCGCGACCTCTCCGTCATCTGCGTGGTCGAGGAGCCGAAGGACGTCGTGGCGATCGAGCGTACGCGCGAGTTCCGGGGGAAGTACCACGTCCTGGGCGGCGCGATCAGCCCGATCGAGGGCGTCGGCCCGGACGACCTGCGCATACGGGAACTCCTTGCGCGCCTGGCCGACGGCACGGTCACCGAGCTGATCCTGGCCACGGACCCGAACCTCGAGGGCGAGGCCACGGCGACGTACCTCGCGCGCATGATCAAGCCCATGGGCCTGAAGGTCACCCGCCTGGCCAGCGGACTCCCTGTCGGGGGAGATCTGGAATACGCGGACGAGGTCACCCTGGGCCGCGCTTTCGAGGGGAGACGACTCCTAGATGTCTGACGCCACGCTGAACACCGTGATCGACAACCCTGACGACTTCGCGGTCCAGATCTCGGACCAGATCGAGAGCTTCATCGTCTCGGTCAGGGAGGTCGCCAAGGGTGACGAGCCGGACTCCGCGGTCCCCTTCCTCCTCCTTGAGGTCTCCCAGCTGCTGCTGGCCGGCGGCCGCCTCGGCGCGCACGAGGACATCGTCCCCGAGGAGCGGTACGAGCCGGATCTCGGCCCCGAGCAGGACGTCGACGACCTGCGCGAGCGCCTGGCGCTGCTCCTCGACCCGATCGACGTCTACTCCGAGGTCTTCGACCCGTACGAGCCGCGCAAGGCCCCGGTGCCCTGCCGCATCTCGGACGACCTCGCGGACGTCGTCGCCGACCTCTGCCACGGTCTGGCGCACTACCGCGCGGGCCGCACCACCGAGGCCCTGTGGTGGTGGCAGTTCTCCTACTTCTCGAACTGGGGCTCCACCGCGTCGGGTGCCCTGCGCGCCCTCCAGTCCCTGGTCGCCCACGTCCGCCTGAACCAGCCCCTGGAGGACCTGGACGGCCTGGACACGGACGAGGACCTGGCGGAGTCGGCCCTGGAGGAAGAGGCCGGCAAGGTCATGGCGGAGGAGATCGCGGGCCCGCTGGGCCTGCGCACGGTCAAGTAGGCCCCCGCGCGGCGGGCGGCCGGAACCTGTGACCCGCCCCACTTTCCGGAGTGCAGTGCTCCGAAACGGGCATGTGCCCTCGCGGAGCGGTCGGAACATGCGTCCCGAAGAGCGGGAACGCATGTCCGGTGATCACCTCGTGAGCGGGACATCTCACGATCTGATATGGCCGAGGCGAATTTCGGCCGCTCGTTAAACTGAGCCGACCGCACAACGGATTGAGCGAGGAGCGCACGTGGGCCTTGTCGTGCAGAAGTACGGAGGCTCCTCCGTAGCCGATGCCGAGGGCATCAAGCGGGTCGCCAAGAGAATCGTCGACGCCAAGAAGAACGGCCATCAGGTCGTTGTCGTGGTCTCGGCGATGGGTGACACGACGGATGAGTTGATCGATCTCGCCGGACAGGTATCCCCGATCCCTGCCGGACGCGAATTCGACATGCTGCTGACCGCTGGTGAGCGCATCTCCATGGCCCTGCTGGCCATGGCGATCAAAAACCTGGGCCACGAGGCCCAGTCGTTCACGGGCAGCCAGGCCGGCGTCATCACCGACTCCGTCCACAACAAGGCGCGGATCATCGACGTGACCCCGGGACGCATCCGGACCTCGATCGACGAGGGCAACATCGCCATCGTCGCCGGGTTCCAGGGCGTCAGCCAGGAGGGCAAGAACATCACCACGCTCGGCCGTGGTGGGTCGGACACGACCGCCGTCGCCCTCGCCGCCGCCCTCGACGCCGAGGTCTGCGAGATCTACACGGACGTGGACGGTGTCTTCACCGCCGACCCGCGTGTGGTCAAGAAGGCACGGAAGATCGACTGGATCTCGTTCGAGGACATGCTGGAGCTCGCGAGCTCCGGGTCGAAGGTGCTGCTCCACCGCTGCGTGGAGTACGCCCGCCGTTACAACATCCCGATTCACGTGCGCTCGTCCTTCAGCGGGCTCCAGGGCACGTGGGTCAGCAACGAACCGCAAGGGGACCGCAAGGTGGAGCAGGCCATCATCTCCGGTGTCGCGCACGACACCTCCGAGGCCAAGATCACGGTCGTCGGTGTGCCGGACAAGCCGGGCGAGGCCGCCTCGATCTTCCGCGCCATCGCGGACGCCGAGGTCAACATCGACATGGTCGTGCAGAACGTGTCGGCCGCCTCGACGGGCCTGACCGACATCTCCTTCACGCTTCCCAAGGCCGAGGGCCGCAAGGCCATCGACGCCCTGGAGCGGACCCGCCAGTCGGTCGGCTTCGACTCGCTGCGCTACGACGACCAGATCGCGAAGATCTCCCTCGTCGGCGCCGGCATGAAGACCAACCCGGGCGTCACCGCGACCTTCTTCGAGGCGCTCAGCGACGCCGGCGTGAACATCGAGCTCATCTCGACCTCCGAGATCCGCATCTCGGTCGTCACCCGCGCCGACGACGTGAACGAGTCGGTGCGCGCCGTGCACACGGCCTTCGGGCTCGACTCCGACACGGACGAGGCCGTGGTCTATGGAGGCACCGGGCGATGAGCCGGAAGCCGACGCTCGCGGTCGTCGGAGCGACCGGGGCCGTCGGCACCGTCATGCTCCAGATCCTGTCGCAGCACGCCGACATCTGGGGCGAGATCAGACTCGTCGCCTCGCCGCGCTCGGCCGGCCGCAAGCTGGCCGTGCGCGGCGAGGAGATCGAGGTCCTTGCCCTGTCGGAGGACGTCTTCGACGGGGTCGACGTCGCCATGTTCGACGTGCCCGACGAGGTCTCCGCGCAGTGGGCCCCCGTCGCCGCGGCCAAGGGCGTCGTCGTGGTCGACAACTCCGCCGCGTTCCGGATGGACCCGGACGTGCCGCTCGTCGTGCCGGAGGTCAATCCGCACGCCGCGCGCGTGCGGCCGCGCGGCATCGTCGCCAACCCCAACTGCACGACGCTCTCGATGATCGTCGCCGTCGGCGCGCTGCACGCCGAGTTCGGGCTGCGCGAGCTGATCGTCTCCTCGTACCAGGCGGTGAGCGGGGCCGGCCGCGAGGGCATCGACACCCTCCGCCGCCAGCTGCGGCTGGTCGCGGGGACCGAACTGGGGTGCAGCCCCGGCGACGTACGCCGCGCGGTCGGCGACGACACCGGCCCCTTCCCGGAGCCCGTGGCGCTCAACGTGGTGCCCTGGGCCGGGTCCCTGAAGGACGACGGATGGTCGTCCGAGGAGATGAAGGTCCGGGACGAGTCGCGGAAGATCCTCGGCCTGCCCGGCCTCCGCGTCGCCGCCACCTGCGTACGCGTGCCCGTCGTGACCACCCACTCCCTGACCGTCCACGCGCGGTTCGAGGACGAGGTCACTGTGGACAAGGCGCGCGAGATCCTCGCCACCGCCCCGGGCGTCGTCCTGTTCGACAATCCGGCCGCCGGGGAGTTCCCCACCCCCGCCGATGTGGTCGGCACCGATCCGACCTGGGTGGGCCGGGTGCGCCGTTCACTGGACGATCCGACCGCCCTCGAACTCTTCGTGTGCGGGGACAACCTGCGCAAGGGAGCGGCGCTGAACACGGCGCAGATCGCGGAGCTGGTGGCCGCGGAGTTCACGGCAGGCTGACTCGGCGGTACGGGTCCGTTTCCCGCCCGGCGCGCGCCCCATTTCCGGCAATTGGTATGGACCACCCCAGGATCGGGCCCCTCGTGGGATCTGTGTAAGTTCTGTGTCCAACTTGGTGGCAGTGAGCGCTTGAACTGGATCAGCTCCGCGTTCGAAGATTCGCGTCTGATCACTGCAACCGGCAGCGGGACGGGGGGCGTCTTTAGCGGTCGCCCTTCAGGGGTGGCCCGAGCGCTGTCGAATATGGGGCATAGGGGAAGAGCTGGTACGCATGGGGGCATTTGATGCATCGTCACGAGCGGTGCCTGCACAGCATGCTGCAAACGCGATTCCGGATGCGTACAACCCTGACGGGGGGAAGCGTGTCCAACAAGCGTGGCAGAGGTACTCGACTTCACAGCGGTACAGGCGAGAGGCGCGGCGGCACTGCGCCCCACTCGCCGACCCCGCGCGACCGGTGGCATGCCGGTGATCGCACCCATGCCCGCAGCGCGGCCCGCCCGCATCCCGGCGCAGCGCGAGGGCGATGAGTTGCGCGTGACCGCGGGCACCACAGTCGACCATCTCACCGAGACCTACCGCGCTCACTACAGGTCGCTCCTCGGTCTGGCCGCGCTGCTCCTGGACGACACGGCGTCCTGCGAGGACGTGGTCCAGGAGGCGTTCATCCGGGTGCACTCGGCGCGCAAGCGGGTGCGCGACCCCGAGAAGACGCTCGCGTATCTGCGCCAGACCGTCGTCAATCTCTCCCGGTCCGCACTGCGCCGGCGCATCCTCGGGCTCAAGCTGCTCTCGAAGCCGATGCCCGACATGGCGAGCGCGGAGGAGGGGGCCTACGACCAGCTGGAACGCGACGAGCTGATCAAGGCCATGCGCGGTCTCCAGCGGCGCCAGCGCGAGGTCCTCGTGCTGCGCTACTTCGCCGACATGACCGAGGCGCAGGTCGCCGAGACCCTGGGCATATCGCTGGGCTCGGTGAAGGCGTACGGTTCGCGCGGCATCGCGGCCCTGAGGGTCGCCATGGAGGCGCCGGCATGAGTGAGCGCGAGCGTGACGAGCAGGGCGGATTCAAGCGGCATGGCAGGAACGGAAACGTGAACCACGGTCCCGAAGGCGGCCCCGGCCCCGACGACCCCGGGGCCGAGAGCTTGGACGCGGGCGGTGCGGGAACGGGGGGTCCGGAAGCCGACGGCCCGGAAGCCGACGGTCCGGAAGCCAGCGGTCCGGAAGGCAACAGTCCGGAACTCGGTGATCGGGGAACGTCCGGTCCGCGGGACCCCCTGACCATCCTGAGCCTCGGCGCTCGATCCCCCGGCGGACGTGGCGACGACGAGCGAGGCGCCGACGAACTGGGCGCCGACGAGCTCGCCCTGCGGCGGATGCTGCGGCAGGCCGTGGAGGAGATCGAGCCGAGCGATCGTTCGCTCGAACACCTGCGGCAGGCGGTTCCCGCCCGCAGGGCCCGCAAGCGCCAGGCCGTGGTCGGCCTCGCCGCCGCCGCGCTCTTCATCGGGACCGCCGTCCCCGCCCTCGTCCACGTCACCAACTCCAAGGGCGACTCGGACGACCGGACCTCGGTCGCGGGCAACAGCCAGGACGTCCAGGGCGGTTCGAGCCAGGGCAAGGGCCCCGACGGCGGCGAGAAGGGCTCGGGCGAGAAGCCCGACAAGTCCAAGGGCAAGAACAAGAAGGGCGAAAAGGGCAAGAAGGGCGGCAAGGGGAAGGGCGGTACGGGCGGCGGCGGCACGGGCTCGCCGGACCCCTCCACCTCCGAGGCCGCGAGCTCACCGGTCTGCGACGCGGCCCAGCTCGCCGCGTCGGGCGGCGCGAACGCACCCGAGGCCGACAACAAGGTGTACGGCTCGTTCCGGGTCTCCAACATCTCCGACAGCAGCTGCACCATCGAGGCGGCCGGCGCCGTCGGCACGGTGGCCCAGGGCGCGGCCGACCCCGCGAAGATCACCGTGGTCGACCACACGGCGGGGGACGCGGCGACCGGACTGCCCGACCCCGCGCAGGAGGCCAGCCCGTTCGTGCTGCGGCCCGGCGCGGCGTACGAGGTGCGGTTCGCCTGGGTGCCGTCGGAGACGTGCCCCTCGGACGGCGGCGAGCCGACGCCCGACCCGACGCCCTCCGAGGGCAGCAGCGGGGCGACGGAGGGCGGCACGCCCGCCGGCACGCAGCCGCAGCTGGTCCGGACCGACGGCGGTGTCGCCGACGGCAGCGTGGTGATCTCCCTGACCGCGGAGGCGGGCTCGCCCTCGGCGGGGACGACGATCCCGAACGCGTGCGCGGGAACGGTATACCGGACCGGAGTGCTGCCGGCGTCCTAGGGCTGGGGACGCGGCCCTGGGGATACGGGACGTGGGGCGGGGCTCAGGCCTGGACGGCCCGGCTCTCCTCGCCCTTCTCACCCTTCTCGCCCTTCTCACCGTTCTCCGGGTCCCCGGCCGGGTCCGGGAGCAGGCCGAGCTGGGCGTCACGGGCGAACTCCGCCTCGCGCCGGAACAGCCGGAACCACATGAAGACGACGAAGCCCGCGAAGACGAACCACTCGCCGGTGTAGCCGAGGTTCTGGAAGGCCTTCAGGTCCAGGCCCGTGTTGCTGGGCGCCGCCGCGGGAACCGCCTTCATCCCGGAATCGGCCTTCCCCAGCGTGATCCACGCGTCGTACACGTCGTCGCGTACGAGGTTGACCAGTGACGCCGAGCTGATCGCGCCCAGCTGGCCCCGGGGCAGGCCGCCCGCCGCGCTGACCCCATTGGAACCGGGGCTCTCCGAGGCCTGCAGCGCACCGGTGACCGTGACCTCGCCCTTCGGGGCGGCCGGGGCCTTCGCGGTGCTCGCGTCGCCGGGGAGCCAGCCGCGGACTACGGGCAGGGACCTGCCGTTCTCCGTACGGAGCAGGGTCAGCACGTAGAAACCGCGCTTGTCGTCCAACTCCCGGTCCGGTACGAGCAGTTGCCTGCCGTAATGGCCGGTGGCCGTAGCTTGCTCGCCGGAGGTCTCCTTGTCGACGGGCAGCAGCGAGTCGAGGGGGCGGCCCCGGGTGTTCCGCTCCTTGCCCTGATCCGCGACCTGCTCCTTGGCGGACTCGTGGTCCTGTACGCGGTCCTCGAAGCGGCCGAGCTGCCAGGACCCCATGAAGATGCAGAAGGGGATGGCCAGCACGACGAAGAGGTTGATCCCCCACCAGCGGGGCGTCAGCAGAAACCGGTACACACTCCCACGGTACGGGTCCCCCACGGGGTACCACCCCGGGGGGTCCGCCCTCACTCCACCCCGCCCACCCGGCCCGGTGGCGGCCTGCCTACCCCGTCGCTTCGCGGCGGATGCATCCCACCCACCCACCCGTTTACCCCGCACCGTGGGGCGGGCGCCCGTGGCTGGCGTGCGTTTTTCTCTGCTGCTAGGGGTGGGGCCGCCCCTGTCCCGCCGCTCCGCGGCGGATGTTCCCCACCCACCCACCCGTTTACCCCGCACCGCAGGGTGCCCGCCCTTCGCCCACGCTGCGTCGCCGGGCAAACGGGCGGGTGGGTGGGAGAAATCCGCCGCGAAGCGGCGGGACAGGGTCCGCCCCCACCCCGCCGCAGGGTGAAGACGCCCCCACCCCACGGCGCCGCGCAAGGAACCCCCGCTCAGCCCGCCGCAGGCGCCACGTGGCGAGACACGAAATCCAGCTCCAGCGCAACCTGCTTGATGCGCTCGTCCACGACCAGTGACCCGTGGCCCGCGTCATAGCGGTAGACCTCGTGCACCGCGCCCCGCGCGGCCAGGCGGTCCACGTAATTGTCGATCTGGCGGATCGGGCAGCGCGGGTCGTTGACGCCCGCCGAGATGTAGACGGGGGCCTTCACCTCGTCCACGTACGTCAGCGGGGACGAGGCCCGGAACCGCTCGGGGACCTCCTCGGGCGTGCCGCCCAGAAGCGTGCGGTCCATCGCCTTCAGCGCCTCCATCTCGTCGTGGTACGCCGTGACGTAGTCCGCGACGGGCACCGCCGCGAGCCCCGCCGCCCAGGCGTCCGGCTGGGTGCCGAGGCCGAGCAGCGTGAGGTAGCCGCCCCAGGAGCCGCCCGCGAGGATCAAGCGGTCGGGGTCGGCGAGGCCGGATGTCACCGCCCACTCCCGTACCGCCGCGATGTCCTCCAGCTCGATGAGGCCGACGCGGTGCTTGAGGGCGTCCGTCCATGCGCGGCCGTACCCCGTCGAGCCTCGGTAGTTCACCCGGATCACCGCGTACCCGTGGTCGACCCAGGCGGCCGGGCCGGCCGCGAAGGAGTCGCTGTCGTGCCAGGTGGGCCCGCCGTGCACCTCGAAGACGGTGGGGAGCGGCCCCGTGGCGCCGGCGGGGCGCTGCACGAGTGCGTGGATGCGGCCGCCGGGCCCGTCCACCCACACGTCCTCCACAGGCACGGACTTCGGGGCCTTCATGCCGGGCGGGTCCAGGACCACGCCGCCGGTCGTCGAGCGGACCACCGGCGGCTCGGCCGCCGACGACCACATGTACTCCACGGTGCCGTCGGGGCGGGCCGTCGCGCCGGAGACGGAGCCGGCGGGCGTGTCGATGCGGACCAGCTCGCGGGTGGCGAGGTCGTAGCGGAAGAGCTCGCCGCGGGCCTCGAAGCCGTGCGCGATGAGCAGGGCGGAGCCGTCGGGATACCACTCGGCGCTCACGTCGCCCGGCAGGCCGAGCGCGAGGTCGCTCTCCTCGCCCGTCGCGACGTCCCACACCATGGGCTCCCAGCGTCCGCGCCGCTGGTGCCCGACGAGCAGCCGCGGGTCGCCGTCGACCGGTGCGAAGCCGAGGACCTCAAGGCCCAGCTCGACCGTGCCGCCCTCGGTGTCGTCGAGTTCGGCGACCGTGGAGCCGTCCGGGCGGATCACGCGGAGGGCGGAGTGCATGGCGTCGCCGTGTTCGGTGTGTTCGACGGCGATGAGCGTGCCGTCGTGCGAGAGGTCGCCGACGCCCGCCGATTCGCGGTGGCGGTACACCTCGACGGGGGCGGCGCCCTCACCTCGTACGACGTGGATCGTCGAGCCGTCCTCGTCCGTCGAGCGGCCGACGACCACCGTCCCGCCGTCCCTGCCGGGGGCGAGCCCCGCGGGATAGGAGGCCGCCAGGCCCGGCACCGCGGGCTCGTCGGGGCCGCCGCCGAAGGGCTGGCGCAGCCAGACGCCGAATTCGTCGCCGTCCGTGTCGTCGAACCACCAGATCCACTCGCCGTCGGGGGAGAGCGCGCCGTCCGTCGTGCCGTTCGGCCGGTCGGTCACCTGGCGCTGGGTGCCGGTCGTCCTGTCCCACGCGTACAGCTCGTACGTCCCTGTCGCGTTCGACACGAACAGGGAGCGGTGCGGGGCGTCCTCCGCCCACTCCGGCAGGGACACCCGGGGCGCCCTGAACCGCTTCTCCCACTCCGGCATGGCAGCCTCCCCCGCCACACCCGTGCCAAAGGCACCCGCCGCACCAGCCGCGTCCGCCGCACCCGTGTCAGCAGCCGCATTCTTTGCGCTCGTCGCGCCCGTCGAACCCGTCTCGCTCATGCCCCCCATACTGCCTGGCCCCGCCGACAATTCGCTGGCGGGATTCCCCAGCCTGTGGATAACTTTCCGATCATGTACTCCCCGACACCCGCCGACTGGCGAGAGGCCAACCGGAAGCGCTGGGACGAGCGCGTGCCCCTCCATCTCGCCGGCGACTTCTACGACCTCGCCTCCTTCCGCGCAGGCAAGGACCCCCTGCGCGACCACGAACTGGCCGAAGTGGGCGACGTACGCGGAAAGTCCCTGCTGCACCTGCAGTGCCACATCGGACTCGACACCCTCTCCTGGGCGCGGCACGGGGCGTCCCGCGTGGTCGGGCTCGACTTCTCCGAGCCGGCCGTCGAGGCGGCCCGCGACCTCGCCGCCGAGCTCGGCCTCACCCGCGAGCAGGCCACCTTCGTCGCCGCCGACGTGTACGACGCGGCCGGTGCGGTGCCCGACTCCTCGTACGACATCGTCTACATCGGAGTGGGTGCGCTCTGCTGGCTGCCCGACATCCGGCGCTGGGCGGAGACCGCCGCGTCGCTGGTGGCCCCCGGCGGCTTCCTCTACCTCTCCGAGTTCCACCCGCTCACCGACGTGCTGGACGACGCCACGGGCTCCCGTGTCGAGCACGACTACTTCGCGCGCGACGCCTGGGTCGACGAGACGCCCGGCGGTTACGCGGACGACGGCACCGCCACCGTCCACAACCGCAGCGTCGAGTGGCAGCACCCCATCGGCGACGTCGTCTCCGCCCTCGCCGCCACGGGTCTGCGCATCGACTTCCTGCACGAGCACGACGAGACCGTCTTCGCGCGCTTCGGCGCGCTCGAACGGCGCGAGGGCGTCTACCGCTTCCCCGCGGACCGGCCCCGCATCCCGCTCATGTACTCGCTGCGGGCGAGCCGGGACCGGTAGGGCGAGGGCAGGGCGAGACCCGGAGTGACTCCGGGCAGGGGTGGCTCAGGGCAGGGGCGAAGGGGGCCGCAGCCAGCCCTCCCGTTCGGGCGCGAACTCGCCGAGCTTGCGCCAGTCCCAGGCCTGCAGGGCCTCCCGCCCCTGGTCGTCGTCGCGCGTGAGGACGGCGACGACGACGTCGGAGGTGTGCCGGGTGAGGAGCAGCGTCCGCAGCCGGGACGCGACGCCCGCCCGGCGCCCGGCGGGCGTCATCATCAGTTCGCTCAGCCGGAACACCCGCCCCGAAGCGGTCTGTTCCTCGACCTCGGCCGGCAGGACCCCCCTGAACCCCTCCCACCACTCGCCGCTGCGCTCGGCGCGGTAGCCGTAGAGGCAGCCGACCAGGCCCGACGCGTCGGCCACGACCATGTCGAAGTCGGTCTGCTGCACGTCGTGTTCGAAGCGGCGCAGGAACTCCTGCCGGTCGCGGTGCCCGCCCCCGCCCGCCCCGCGAAAGGCCTCCACGTAGAGGTCGGCGACGGCCTCCCGCTGCTGCTCCGCCTGCCAGCGGCTCAGCCGCCGCAGGAACACTTCCGGCATGTGCGCCTCCCGCCCCGCCCCCGTCGGGGGCGACTCCCCCTACACTCTGGACTCCGCATGGTGACAGCACGGACCGGCGAGCGGAACGGGGCCATGAAACCCTTTGTCCGCGAGGAGCTTAACCACAGCGGTATTGGGCAGGCGGTCTGGTGATGTCCCGCCCGACCGCTCTCACGGAAGGTGAACTTGTGAGGTCGCCTACACAGTTGACTGCAGCATCGACACAAGAGGAAGCACGCACCGCGGGCCCCTGGGAAGAGATGTACAGCAGCGAACTGCCGTGGGTGGAGGACGCGGGCAGTGTCGCACCCAAGGACGCGCGGGCTCTGTCGAAGATCTTCTTCGACCGCCTCCAGTCCCTCGAAGAGGGCACGCACGAATATCAGTACGCGCGCAACACCCTGATCGAGATGAACCTGTCGCTCGTGCAGTACGCGGCCGCGCGCTTCCGCGGCGGCAGTACGGACGCCGACGACATCGTGCAGGTCGGCACGATCGGTCTGATCAAGGCCATCGACCGCTTCGAGCTCTCCCGTGACGTCGCGTTCAGCACCTTCGCCCTGCCGTACATCACCGGCGAGATCAAGAGGTTCTTCCGCGACACGACGTGGGCCGTCCACGTGCCGCGCCGCCTCCAGGAGCTCCGGGTCGACCTGGCCAAGGCCAAGGAGCGGCTCAGCGCCGAGCTGGACCGCGAGCCCACCGTGCGGGAGCTCGCCGAGCACCTCGAGATCAGCGAGAGCGAGGTCAACGACGGCCTTGTCGCCTCGAACGGCTACACCGCGGGCTCCATCGACGTCCCGGTCGGCCAGGACGACGGCACGCAGGGCCGCGACTACGCCGATGTCCTCGGCGAGGACGACCCCGCGCTCGACCTCTTCGAGGAACTGCACACCCTCGCCCCGCTCATCGAGCAACTGGACGAGCGCGAACGCCACATCATCGAGATGCGCTTCGGCCGTGAGATGACGCAGGCACAGATCGGCGAGGTGCTAGGGGTCTCCCAGATGCACGTCTCGCGGCTCCTGTCGCGCACCCTCGGCAAGCTCCGCTCCGGAATGCTCACGGAGACCTGAGCCCGACCCCGAACCCCCCCCAAGACGGCTGGTGCAGGGCCGCTCTCGTGTCCGCTCGGCACGAGAGCGGCCCTGCGCGTGTCCGGGTCCGGGTCCGGGTCCGGGGCGATTGCCCCCGGTCAGCCCCGGCCCCGGGCCTCGTCCACCACCATCTGACTCTCGTCGCTGACGGAGACGCTGGTGTGTTCCAGTACGTCGGGCACCAGCCGGACGTCGCCGACGCCAGGGAGGGAGTCGGCCGGCCCGGCCGCGTGGGCGGGGTGCGCGGCCAGCACTCCCAGGACGGTCGCGGCCAGCACCGTGACGTGACGCTTCATGAAGACTCCAGGCGTGATGTTCGACCGGCCCCGAGGCGTCTCACATGCCGACCGAGTAGGCGTGCACGTCCCCGTAGGGGAGGTGGTAGCCCGCCGGCTGCCCCTGGGGCGCGTACGAGGGGTGATAGGCGACGTGGTCCGCCTGACGCACCTCCTGCTGATGGCCCTGATGACTCTGATGGCCTTGGTGGCCCTGGGTCTGGTGTGTCTGATGGGACTGGTACGCCTGGTGGCTCATCGTCTCTTGCGCGAAAAGGCCATGAGCAGTCCCGTTGGCTCGGTGGCGCCGGTGGCGCCCGGGTTGTCGCGAGGGAGCCTGCGCGGGCTCCCAAGTGTCACCTCCCGTCCGGACATCGGTCTGCACCGAGGCGGCCTGGGCGGGTGCGGTCTCCGTGTAGGAGAGCTCCTGCACCCTGAGTGCCAGTGCCGACAGATCGCAGCCCAGCTGAGTGGCGAGCACGCTGGGGTTCACCCCCTCGTGCCAGCCCTGGACCAGCAGCTGGTCCATCGGCGCGGTCCACGCGACGGTTTCGGGTACCGCCGTGGGAGCCGCGACCTGCACGTGCGGGGCAGCGGGCGCGGCCGCGGAGGCCGCCTGGGCGGCGGCAGCCACGGCCGGCTGCGGCGCGGCCACGGGTGCGGGGGCGGGCGCGGACGAGGGTGAGGGCGCGGGTACCGCGACGGCCTCGCGGACGGGAGGGGGCGCGGCCACGGGTTCGGGTGTGGGGGCGGCCGGTTCCGGTACGTCCTGGGCCTCGGACGGTTCCGCGGGGGCGGGGGCGGGCTGCCGGTCCGTGTACAGCGGGTACGCGGGGGAGGCGGGATGCCCGGGAGCAGCGGCGGACTCGGCGGCCACCAGCTCCAGCGCGTTGGTCGCCAGGTCGAGGGCTTCCTCGCGGTTCACGGACTTGCGTGCCGTACGGACGTCGCGCTCCGGCAGGCCGAGCACGTGCGCGGCGCCGGTGTCGCTGCCGAGCGTGACGGCGAGGGCCGCCAGCACGCGATTTCTGTTCTTTCTCAGCTCCTCGAGTGTCAACTGCGCGTCCACGACACGTTCGTTGGCCTCGCAGTACATGTCTGCGAGTACGGCATGTCGCTCAAGCCGGTCCCTGAGTTCCATGACCGGCTGAACGGATCAAAGTCTTTGAAGGAAATGGCGCTTGCCGGCGAGTACTCCGGTCGGCCCCACTTCTCCGATCAGTACGCGAGTCATTCTTACCGTCTGGCTGTTGGTCGCACGGTTGCTCCGTCCGATGTCGCCAGGGGAGTGAGGAGCCCGCCGAACGGGTTCATTTTCCGGCCCAACAGCCATACTTTCAGGAAAAATTGAAGGACTCCTAATGGCGCAGAATCGTTCTTACAATGCGACCCCGCAGGGTGACGAGCGGGTCATCTCCGGGTGACGCCGTCAGCGCGCCCGCCCCGACTTGTGTGACCGCGCCGTGAGCCGTACGTGGGCGGTCAGCGTGCGGGGCGCCGCGGCCGCCCTCGCCTCGGCCACGGTGTGCCGGGCGAGATGGTCGAGTACGGCGTGCGGGGAACTGCCCGGCAGCAGCGTCAGCGTGATGCGGGCGCGCAGGTGCCGGGGGGTGCCGCGCAGGGAGACGCGGGCGTGGGCCACTCCGTCGACGGCACGCGCCCGCTCCGCGATGGCCGCGGCCAGGGCGGGGCCGGAGAGGGTGACGTCGGGGTGGCCGAGGGGCAGTTCGCGCAGCCGCCCACCGCGGAGCTGGGCCAGGGCCCAGCCGAGGAAAAGAAGTACGCAGACCAACAGCGCGGCGACGACGAGGGGCGCCCACCAGCCGTGGTCACGCCACCGCCCGAGCTGCGCCCCGTCGATCCACACCCGGTCACGGCCGAGCCGCGGCCACCCACCCGGCAGCCGTTCACGTACGGGCCCCACCACGGAGGCCAACGCGGCACCCGCCCCCAGAAGCCCCACGGCAAGCCCCCCGAGGACACCCCGATTAACAATCCCCCGCCGCCACCCCATCACCCGATCCCCCCACGCGCCAACCCGACGCCCCGGCCCCCGTCCGGCTCATCACCGGGCTCCGCCCCGCCAGCCCCTTCAGCCGCGCCCGCAGGCGCCCGCCACGTGGGTTCGGTGCGTAGGCGGATGCGGAGCCGCGGCGGCCGGGCGAGGCCCCACTCCGACATCGTTTCCCCGACCGCCCGTGTGAGCCGGTCCCGTGCGGTGGCCGGGTCGCCGAAGGCGAGCCGTGCGCGGACGCGGACCCGGCGGCGGCCCGCGGTGACCCGTACCCGGGTGATGCCCGGCAGTTCCGCGACCGCGTCCCGCAGCAGTGCCGCCGCCGCGCGCCGGTCGAGGACCGCGTGGACGTCGGGCAGCGGTTCCCGCATGGACAGATGGCCGCGCAGGCCCGGTGTGACGGCGAGGACCAGCAGCCACACGCCGAGGCCGAACACCGCGAGCGCCGCCGCGATGCCCGGCCGCGCCGCGCTCTCCGGCCCGTGCGTGGTGAGCCACTCCATCAGCTCGGTCCGCCACCGGGCAGGTGGACGCCCCGCCGCGTGCACGGCCAGCACGTCGTACAGGAGCACGCCACAGATCGCCGCGCCCGCGCCCGCCAACATCCCCACGGGAAGCCGCCGTTGGGCCCAGGGGCGGCGTACCCGGCGCCCGGCGGCGGCCGTCACCTCCTCCTCCGCCCCGTCGACCGCGACCGTCCCCGGTCGCGGACGCAGCCCCGTGACCCGCACCCGCGCCGACGGCACGGTGAGCCCGGAGAGTTGCCGGGTGCGCTCGGCGACGTGCGACCGCACGCGTTCCCCCGTCGCGTCGAGCCCGTCGGGGTAGGGCAGCGTGACCGTGACGGCGACCCGGGCCCGGTCCCCACGAACCGCCGCAGCGCCCCCCGTTGCCCGTACCTCGCCCGGCGCGAGCGCCTCCGTCGCGGCCCGCTCGGCGATCCGGCGCACCGCGCGGTCGCCGACGGTGGTGGAGCCGCGGTCCGCGGCCGGGGTGCTCATCGCCGCCCCCGGTCACGGCCGCCAGGGAGGCCCCGTATGCCCGCACGGTCGTCCACAAGACGACCCGTCACGAAGTCGGTGACGATGGTGGTGGAGCCGCGGTCCGCGGCCGGGGTGCTCATCGCCGCCCCCCGTCACGGCCGCCGAAGAAGGCCCGTGTGCCCGCGCCGCCGTCTGCCGGACGAGCCGTCGCTCGGTCGGCGACGGTGGTGGGGCCGCCGCCCGCGGCCGGGGTGCTCATCGCCGCCCGTTTGTCCGCGCCCTCATCCACAAGACGACCCGTCACCAGACCGGGGACGACGGCGGTCGAACCGCGGTCCGCCGCCGCGGCGCTCATCGCCGCCCCCCGTCCCGGCCCCCGCCGAGAAAGCCCCGTATATCCGCGCCCTCGTCCACCAGACGCCCCGCCACGAAACCGACCGCGCCGAGTGCGGCGACCAGGAGGAAGGCGCCGAAGCCGCCGAACCAGCCGGCGAATCCGAGGGCCATCCCGGCGATCAGGCCTACCAGAGCTGTGCTCACCACTCACCTCACACCCAGAAGGAGACATCCCACAGAAGGAGACATCGCTGCGGTACCCCGGGCCGGACGCGGGATGCCTACTCCACGCGCGTCTCGCCGCCGGAGTCCGCGTTCTCGTCATCGGGCAGCCGTACGTCGTTGACCGCGACGTTGACCTCCACGACCTCCAGACCGGTGATGCGCTCCACGGCGGCGATGACGTTCTCGCGGACGTCGTGGGCGACGTCGGTGATGGGCACGCCGTACTCGACGACGATGTCCAGGTCGATGGCGGTCTGCCGCTCGCCGACCTCGACCTTCACGCCCCGCCCGACGTTGGGCCGGCCGCCGGGGACGCGGTCGCGGACGGCGCCGAGGGTGCGGGAGAGGCCGCCGCCCATGTCGTACACGCCGGGGATCTCCCGGGCGGCCGTCCCGGCTATCTTCACCACCACCACGTCGGCGATGGAGGTCTTGCCGCGGGTCGCGGCCGGCTCACCGGCCCCGGTGCCGCCGGCCACGGTGGTGCTGCCCGGCACAGCGGTGCTGCTCGGCACGCTGTGCCGGGCGCCACCGGTGAGGCCCGTCTCGGTGCCGGGGCCGGCCGTGTTCGAAGTGATCTCCTGAGCAGCCATGAAGCCATCTCCTCGTCGTCGGGGACGGGTCACCGTCCACCCGCTGTCCGATCGCTCACTGAGAGCCGGGTGCCCGGCCCGTCGTACGTCTGACACCGGCGCGCGGGATTCGTTACGCGACTCGGCGCGATTTCTCCGTCCCCCGGTCCGGTCGTGCGTGTCGCGTAACGCGGGCGGACACCGCAGTGTCGTAGGGGTACGGGTCGTAGGGGTACGGACCGAGAGAGAGGAGCCGCGTGTGCCGGGCGACCGGGGCAGAGCGAGCGAGGAGGCGGACGGCTCCTCGCGGCGCGACGACGGATTGCTGGCCGTACGGGCCGCGGAGGGCGACGAAGAGGCGTTCGAGGAGCTCGTGCGCCGGCACGCACCGCAGCTGCTGCGGCTCGCGACGCGGCTGCTGGGCAGCAGGACGGAGGCCGAGGACGCGGTGCAGGAGTCCTTTGTGAGCGCCTGGCGCAAGATGCCGGAGTTCCGCGGGGAGGCACGGTTCGGCACGTGGATGCACCGCATCGTCACCAACCGCTGCCTGAACGCCCTGCGGTCCCGGCGCCCCTCCGTGGAACTCGGCGAGGTGCCCGAGCCGCAGGCGCCCGAGCACGAGGCCTCACCCGCCCGAGTGGCCGAATCCCACGCCGCCGTCGCGGAACTCGGCAGGGCGATGGAGGGACTCTCCCCCGAGCAGCGCGTGTGCTGGGTGCTGCGCGAGCTCAACGGCGTCGGCTACGAGACCATCGCGGAGACGGTCGGCATCAGCCCGGAAGCGGTGCGCGCCCGCGTCTTCCGGGCGCGGCGCCATCTCACGGAGGCGATGGCGGCATGGCGGTGAACGAGGAGTACGGGCCGGACGGAGAGATGGCGGACGAACCGAACGAACTGCTGCCCTGCGGACGTGACCTGTGGGGCGTCTGGGAGCGCGCGGAGAACGGCGGGGCCGACCCGCACGCACAGACGTGCCCCCACTGCGCCGAGGCGCTGCATACGCTGCGGAGCCTGGAGGACGTGGTCGCCGTCGCCCGCGAGAGCGACCCGCCGGAGGCGGAGCCCGACGCCTCCGCGCTGGTGGGCCGGGTCATGGACGTGGTCCGCCTCGAACTGCGGCCGGGCCGCACGCTCCCGCTGGGCGCGCCGGACGAGGACGCGTGGATCGTGGAGGCCGCGGCGGCCCGCACCGTCCGCGCCGCCGCGGAGACCCTTCCGGGGGTACGGGCGGGCAGCTGCCGCATCGAGCCGCTCGCCCGCGAGGACGGCGCCGCCCCGGCGCGGCACCGGCAGCGCGGCCCCGTCCACATCCGGCTCGAGGTGGTGGTCGCGCTCACCCACCACCTCCAGGAGATCGCGGAGCGGGTACGGGACCGGGTCCTGGAGGCGGTCGACCGCGAGCTCGGCATGCGGGTGGCGACCGTCGACGTGACGATCGCCGACCTCACCGACGACACTCCCGACGACAGCACCGACGACGAGCGCGCGGAGAGGCGGCGGCCGTGACGGTACGACCCACTGCGGAGGCGCTGACGGACGCCGTACGGGAGGCGGTGCTCGGCACGCCCGGCGTCGCCTTCCTGCGCCCGGGCCTGGCCGACCTGCTCCGCGCCGCCAACCCGCTGACGAGGGGACCGGGCCCCGCCGTCGCCCTCGGCACGTCGTCCCGCTCGGGCGTGCGGATCACCCGGAGCGGCGCCGGAGGGTGGCAGGTGGACGTCCACGTCGTGCTGCGCCGGGGCCACCGGGCGCTGGACGTCACCCGCGAGGTGCGCGCCGCGGTGACGCGGACGCTGGAGGAGCTGACCGGGGAGACGGCGCCGGTCCGTGTCCCGGTGACGGTGACGGGCCGGGTCTGACCCGGGGGCGCGGGCCCGGCTAGACGAAGGTCACGTCGCCGGAGGTGCCGGCGAGCCGGGTCACTTCGGCCGTACGGGAGTTCACGGAGGACATCGTCACGCCGACGGTCCCCTTGGTGCCCTTGGCGCCGGCCCCGGAGAAGCGGTGCTGCCACGGGTGGGCCGTGGCGCTGCCGTCGCAGGTCGCGTCGAGGGTCTGTTCCCTCAGGGAGGTGGACGTGGTCGTCTTGGGGACCGGCACGGCCGGTACGCCCAGCCACTGGAAGAGGTTCTTGACGGTCTCGGCCTCGGCCGGGGTGAGCGGCCGTGTCCCTTCCGTGCGGAGCGAGACCCTGAGCCGGACGGGGCCGCGGTACCCGTCGCACGTGTACGTGCCGGAGACGACCGCCGTCGTCCCGTCCGCG
The DNA here is from genome assembly GCF_055607265.1 of Streptomyces sp. NPDC037013. Classification (NCBI taxonomy): domain Bacteria; kingdom Bacillati; phylum Actinomycetota; class Actinomycetes; order Kitasatosporales; family Streptomycetaceae; genus Streptomyces; species Streptomyces sp. NPDC037013. The sequence goes on from NZ_JBVJRV010000006.1 coordinate 485,150, forward strand.
TCGAGGCGGGCCGTGTCCGCCAGGGTGACCTCGTGCCGGTCGGCGGCGTCCGCCGCGCCGGGCACGAGCACCGCCGCCGCGGCCACCGTCGTCACGAGGATTGTCTTCACGATTCGCTGCACCGCGGGGACCGGCCTTCCGAGTGGCGTGCCAGGAGACGTACGCCCTCATGGAACCCCGCGGGCGCCGGTCTCCCCGGTAGCCACACGGGGGAGCGCGGCCGCGCTGGGCCGGTGGGGTGGGGTGGCCGGGTCCCGGCTCACGCCTTCAGCGGAACGCGGGCGACGATGCGTTTGCCGCCGCCGGGCAGCCGGGTGACGCTCACGTCGTCGGAGAGCCGGCAGACGGAGGGCCAGCCGTGTCCGCCGACGATGAGGAGGTTCGGGCGGGCCCGGGTCACCGGGATCTCGTCGCTGGCGTCCTCGACGGCGATCTCGACGAAGCCGGACCGCACGCGGCACCCGAAGCCGCGCAGCCCGCCGCCGTGCCGGACGGCGTTGGTGACCAGTTCGGAGGTGACAAGGACGGAGTCGGCCAGCGCCATGTCACCCACACGCGGGTCGTCCTGGCACAGCAGGGCCCGTACGACATCCCGGGCGGCACCGGGGCTTCGGGGACAGGTGAGGAGTGCGGTGTCCGGCGTGCAGTCGGTCGTCACAGCGCATCACTTCCACCGATCTTGTGGGGGCTGTTCCCCTTCGGTTGCCCCGCGAGGGTGCTCCCACACGCGTCGTTCGGGTGTTTCGCCCGGGTAGGGCGGAAATGCACGGTGGCCGCCACGGAAAATCCGTGACGGCCACCGCGTGCGGCGAGACGTCAGAGGAGCCCCAGATCCAGGCCCAGGTCCAGCAGATCGTGGCCGTGGTGGTGCCCGTGGTGGTGCCCGTGGTGGTGGTCCCAGTCGTCGTCCCAGTCGGTGCTCGCCGTCTGCGGCGAGGCCGGAGCGGCGGTGGGGACGGATGCCGCCGAGGCGACGCCGACGGCAGGGACGGCCAGTGCCGCGGTGATGCCGGCGATGGACAGGGCGCGGGCTATGCGCTTCATGCTTCGGACCCTTCGGTGTGGGGCGTACGCACGCTTGGAAGCGGCGTGTACGGACGCTCACCACGCTGAAGGGTCACCGGGGGGCCTGCCCGCCGAGCGCGGCTGGAAGGGTGACACCGCCCGAGGGGCGGGGAAGGCACCGTCACCGATGTGCGGGCCTTCCCCGGCACTGCTCCCCGACTACCGCGGGGTGCGCCCGGTCAGTGGTTGTTGGCGCCGTTGCCCGAGAGCAGCGGGATGTCCTCCAGGATGTGCGACAGCGGCTCGTCGCCCTTGGCCTGGGTGGAGTTCTCGACACACTGCTGCATCTGCGGCGCCGAGAGGATCGGGATGTCCTGTACGCCGATGTTGACCAGGCCGACGATGTTCTGGATGTTGGCCTTGACCGGGAGGCCGACACAGAGCTTGTTCAGCGAGCCCTGGACCAGGGTCATCTGCGGGCTCATGTGGCCCTCGGTGGCGGAGTTGCCGAACGCCTGGTTGGCACCGTTGCCGCTGACGGATTCGGTGCCCGTGTCGTCGCCGACGGCCATGGCCTGCGGAGCCGCGGCGGCGGTCATGCCGGCCGCGGACAGAGCGATGGCGGCCGTTGCGAGCAGCTTCTTCATGGTGAGGGGTTCCCTTCGAGTGAGGCTCCACTCCGGAGCCGCATGGTGACAACTGAGCGACGGAGCGGGAGTTGCGGCGATTGGGCCGTCCGGTGGATAAGTGTGCTGAATGGCAATGGAGTTCGCGGGGAATCACGCGACGCTTCCGTCATGACGGGCGCTGTTTCATCGAGTACTGCGGCAGGAACGAAGACGAAAGACGCCCCGACTCTCGATGAGGAAATATGGCTGACCGCACAGGACCGTGGCAGCGGCTAGGTGTCATTCCACCGAGCAGACAGTCACCGGAGTGCCGCACCGACCCCATCTACGATTCCCTGCTCAGGAGTTGGTGCGCGCAGGGCAAGACGATTCCTGGCCGCCCCGATCCCGAGTGGCGAAGGCTGGTCGAGCGCGACCCCTGGCCCCGGAATTGAGGGGAAAGAACGGCGGGCCGCCGGGGAGGAGGCTGGCGGCCCGCCGGGAGGAGCTCGGTATCACTTGTTGTGAACGCCGTTGCCGGACAGGATCGGCAGGTCCTCGAGGATGTGCGACAGCGGCTCGTCGCCCTTCGCCTGCGTCGAGTTCTCCGTGCACTGCTGGGTCTGCGGCGCCGAGAGGATCGGGATGTCCTGGATACCGATGTTGACCAGGCCCACGATGTTCTGGAGGTTGGCCTTCGCCGGCAGGGCGATGCAGGGCTTGTTGAACGAGCCCTGGATGAGCGCCATCTGCGGGCTCATGTTGCCGTACGTGGCCGAGTTGCCGAACGACTGCATGGCGTTGTTGCCGCTCATGGTCTCGGTGCCGCCGTCGTTGCCGATGGCGAGCGCCGTGGGCGCGGCTGCGGCCGACATGCCGACGACGGAAGCCGTGACCGCAGCTGCGGTCATAACCTTCTTGATCACAGGTGTTCCTCTCTGAGTTAGCCCCGTCCTCGGAGCACCCTGAGCAACTGCCGCGGGCGTGAGGGGTTGCTGAGATTCACTCCGATGGCCCATCGACCGGCCTCCCGACAGGTATGAATCGCAGATCTGTGAATAATCAGACCGTCATTTTCGCGCCCCGGATCCGGATGCAGTTCCGTCGTCCGGCCGACCACAGACGATCCGATGGAGTGAATGCGCGGAACCAAACGTGGGGTGGGGAGTTGAGCAGGCCGCAGTAACGTGAGCGTCTGCCCCAGAAAAGGAACCACAAATGCTTAAGAAGGCAATGGCAATGGCGGCGGCCACGGTGGCCGCGGCCGGTATCGCGTCCCCCGCGATGGCCATCGGTGACGACACCGGCACCCAGTCGCTGAGCGGCAACGGTGCGCAGCAGTCGTTCGGTAACTCCGCCACCAAGGGCGACATGAGCCCCCAGCTTTCCCTGATCCAGGGCACGCTGAACAAGCCTTGCATCGGCCTGCCGGTCAAGGCCAACATCCAGAACATCGTGGGCCTGGTCAACATCGGCATCCAGGACATCCCGATCCTCTCGGCGCCGCAGACCCAGCAGTGCACGGAGAACTCGACTCAGGCGAAGGGCGACGAGCCGCTGTCGCACATCCTGAGCGACATCCCGCTGCTCTCGGGCAACGGCACGAACAACGGCTGATCCGCCGCACCGCCGAGAATGCCCGGACCACCCGATTTCCTTCCTCCTCGGGCGGTCCGGGCTTTCTCATGGGCCGGATTGCGGTTTCGGTGCACAGTCGCATTCGAGTGAACTTCCGAAGGACGTCAACTTCGCGGTTTCCTCTTTTCCCCTCATTCGTTGAGCAGGGCTCAGGTCACGGTGCGGGAACAGGATCTGCCCGCCCGGTTTCGGCCGGCGTTCAGGCGTGACCCGAAAGAAGGGAAAAGCTGTGAAGCTCAAGAAGAGCGCAACGATCATCGCCGGCGCCGTCATGGCGCTGAGCCTGGGCGCCCCGGCGTTCGCCGACGCCGGTGCCGAGGGCGCGGCGGTCGGCTCCCCGGGTGTCCTCTCGGGCAACGTCGTGCAGGTTCCCGTCCACGTCCCCGTCAACGTGTGCGGCAACACCGTCGACATCATCGCCCTCCTGAACCCGGCGTTCGGCAACAAGTGCGCCAACGACTGACGTAACGGCCCAGTTGTCACTGCTGTGCCTCGGCCCGCCCCGGCAGCCCCTCCCCGGGCGGCCGGGGCCGGCTCCCCATCGGACAGAGAAAGACCACTAGATTGCGACAGGCCCTCAGCAAAGGAATGCTCTCCGCCGCGGCCGCCACGAGCATCCTGTCCCTGTCCGGCACCCACGCGTTCGCCGCTTCGGAAGCGAACGGGCAGGCGCTGGACTCGCCCGGCTTCTTGTCGGGCAACAGCGTGCAGGCCCCGATCGAAGTACCGGTGAACGCCTGCGGCAACACGGTGAACCCCGTCGGTGTGGGCAACCCCGCCTTCGGCAACACGTGCGGCTCCGCGCACCACGCCGGTCACGCCGGGCACGGCTCCGCCGCACAGGGCCACGGAGCACCGCGAACGGGCGGGGGCGCTCCGGCGCCGAAGCCGCCGACCGGGTACGCCGACGACGAGACGCGCGACGCCCCCCGGCACCCCCACCACGAGGCGCCGCGGCACACCCACCACCACGAGGCGCCCCGGCACACCCCCCGCCACGACGCCCGTGCCGACGCCACCCATGACGTCACGAGCGGTTCCGCCGCCCAGGGCGCGGCCACCCACTCGCCCGGCGCAGTGGCCGGCAACGACGCGCAGTCCCCGGTGGACACGCCGGTGAAGGCCTGCGGCAACGCGGTGGACATCGTGGCGGCGCTCTCGGGCACCGGCGGCGACGCGTGCGGGCACGCGGCACCCCACCGGGACGCCCCGCGCACCGTCACCCCGCCGTTCACGGCGAACCCGCCCGCCACGGCGACGCCGCCGTTCGCCACCGCCCACCCGCCGGAGGCTCCCGGCCCGCGCTCCCGGGCCATGTCCTCCGTCCCCGGCCCCGCCGTCCCTGCGGACACCGCCGGCCTCGCCCCGCACGCGGCACCGCACCACGCGCCGCAGACCACCCGCGCCGACCACCCGGTCCAGGTCGCCGCGGCCCAGGTCGCCGCGGCCCGGGACCACCTGGCCGAGACGGGCGCCGACGCCGCGCTGCTCGGCACGGCGGCCGCCAGCGCCGGACTGCTGCTCGGCGGAGCCATCCTGTACCGGCGCGGAGGGGTGGGGGCCCGGCGCTAGCCGGAGCGGTCGGGGCACGTCGCCCGACGGAAGACACGGAAAGACACAGAAAGAAACCGACAGGGAAGCCCGGACGGAAGGGCTTCCCTGTCGGTGTGAAAGGAGGTGGTGACCAGTCCCGTTGAGGCTGTCGCACCCTCACGGCATGCATGCCGACGGCTGGCGGGGAGCGACCCGGGGCCTGTCCCATGAAGCGCATTCAGTGCACCACCGGAAGGCCCCTCGCCCAAGCGCGGTTCACCCGTTCGCCCGGCCTGTCACTCAGAAGAGCGGCCGGCCACCAGGGCCGGGACCCCGGCGCGGTCCTCCTGCGCAGGCACGGTGCGACGGGCACGCCGTACGTGCCGTTCGACGCCCCGCACCAGACGCTCCGCGGTGAACCCCGCCCCGTAGACGAAGCGCATGGCGGGGCCGAAGCTCGACGCGGTCGTCAGGCCAGCCAGGAAGAGTCCGGGGCACGAGCTCTCGAAGCGGTCGCCGACATACGGGGTCCCGTCGGCGAGGGAGCGCAGGCGGGAGCGGAGCTCGGGGGCGAGCACGTCGATGCGGCCGGTGGTCGCGCGAAAGCCCGTGGCGGCGATGACGTGGTCGGTGTCGAACCGCAGGCCAGGGCCGCGGAGCGCCGCGGTCCGCAGTCGTACGCGGCCGCCGACCGGTTCGGCCGCCTCGACCTCGTGGCCGGCCAGGATCTCGACGGCGGACTCGACGCGCTCCCTGATCCACCACGCGCCGGCCGGGCCGAGGGCGCCGGCGGCCACCCGGGCGCGGGTCTCTTCCGGGAGCCGCCGGAAGAGGCCGGGGGTCCGGGTGTAGAACGTGTTTCTCCAGCCGCAGCCGAGGCCGGTGTGCGGGGCGCGCAGCGACTCCCACCAGGGCCGCTGCCAGGCGGGCGGCACGGTGTTCCACGAGACGTGCGGGGACCGGGCGACGATCCGTACCCGGGTGCCCTGTTCGGCCAGGAGGGCGGCCGTCTCCAGGGCCGCCTGCCCCGCCCCGAGCACCGTCACGTCCCGGCCGCGAAAGCGCTCCAGGTCGGCGTGGTGGCTGCTGTGCGAGACGTGGTCGGCGCCCAAGTGCCGTACGGCCAGGGGGATCTCCGTGAAGGGCAGCACGCCCACCGCGAGGGCCACCGCCCGCGCGCGGCAGGGTTCGCCGTCCCGCGTGCGGGCCTCGTAGCCGCCGGGGCAGGGCCGGACGTCGGCGATCAGACGTTCGTCGACCGGCGGGACGGCCCGGCCCGCGAACCAGAGGCCGTACGACGCGAAGTGCTCGATGGGCAGCGGGCGGCCGTGCTCGGCGGGCAGGCCGCGGCGGGCGCAGTAGGCGGCGAGCCCGTACCGGCCCGCGGGGTCGGACAGGTCGGACGCCCACGGTTCCGACTTCAGGAACATGCCGCGCGGCATGTGGTCCCGCCAGGACGCCATGGGTCTGCCGAAGATCCGTACGTCCAGGCCGGCCGCCGCGGCGTGCGAGGCGATCGACAGGCCGTAGGGGCCCGCGCCGACGATCAGCAGGTCATGCATCGGTGACCGCCCGCTCTCCGGCCGGGGTGCCGGGCAGCACGGCGGGCGCGTGCCGGCGCGCGCTGCTCGACACGGTCGTCAGGGCGGTACGGGTCCGGTGGCGCAGGCCCTCGCGCAGCCGCCGCACCACATGGCGCCGCCACAGCCGGCGCATGGCCGCGCCGGGCGCCGGGTCGTCGTCCGCGTGCCAGGCGAGTTCACCCGCGGGGCCGAAGGCGTGCCGGCCAGGGCGGGGCAGGGCGAGCAGCGCGGCAAGCGGCGCGTAGTTCTCCACCACGTACCTGCGGCCCGGCAGGGGCGCCGCCGGGGGGACCGGGCGGTGGGTCAGGTCGAGGTGCAGGGTGCGGACGACGTCGGTGCCCGTGGCGTCGGTGAAGAGGCGGAACTGGGCGCCGGGGCGCGGGTTGAAGTCGATGAGGTGGAAGTCCCCGGTCGTGGCGTCCCTGCGGAAGTCCAGGTCGAAGATCCCCCGGTACTCCAGGGCCGACACCACCTGCGCGGCCGCCGACCAAAGGGCCTTGTCGACGGTCCACTCGCCGCTCACCGTCAGCCCGGCCGAGCGCGGCCAGGAGCGGTGCTTGCGGCCCGTACCGCCGCCGCGCACCACGCCGTTACGGTCCACGCACCCGTGCACGAACCAGTCGGCCCCGCGGGCGCCCGGCACGAACGCCTGGAGCAGCAGCCTGCTGCCCGCCTCGGCCCTGCGCTCGTACAGCGCGGCGGCCTCGTGGCCGGAGCCGATCACGGTGGTGCTGCGCAGACCGGCGTCGCGGGGCAGCAGCCAGGGGCGGCTCCACTTGGCCACGGCGGGGGAGCCGAGGCGGTGCACGGCGCGTGCCGCCTCCGCGGCCGACTCCGGCGCCAGCGTCGTCGGGTGGGCCACCCCGGCCCGCGCGCAGACCTGGGCGAGGCTCGCCTTGTCCGCCACGCGCTCGGCGACGTCGCCGGCCAGCCGGGGCAGCAGGAAGCGGTCGGTGAGCTCCTCGTACAGGGCGCTGACCGCGAGGGCTCCGGCGTCGTCCAGGGGGATGAGCACGGCGGGGCCCGCGAGGCGGTGCGCGACCCGGCGCAGCACGGCGGCCACCTCGGCCGGCGCGGCGCCGGGGGCGGGTGGCGCGTGCATGCGGTGCAGGTGGCGGGAGCGCCGTACGGGGCTTTCGTGGTCGTCGGCCACCAGGTGGACCTCGACGCCCGCCCGTCCCAGGGAGCGCACGGCGCCGAGCGTCCCGTGGTGGAAGGGATTCCTGTCGATCCGCAGGAGGACCGCGGGAATTCGTGTGTCCAGAGGCTGCAATGTCACCCTCGCTTATCGCTCGCCCATGCGGGCGATGTGCTGGAACTCAGGATTAGAAACCCGATTGGCGCAATAGAAATACATATGACGAGGTGTCAGTGGAGTGCGGTCGGAAAACAAGGAGCAGATATGTCCCTACAGCGTCGTCGCCGCGGTAAACGTCTCGCCTTCATCGCTGCCGGGATCGTCTCGTCGGTGGCCCTGGCCGCCGTGCCGGGATACACCGTCGGTGTCGTGCGCGAGGGCGAGCCGCCCGCGCCCGCCCCCTCGGGTCCGGCGGGTCCGGCCGCCCCGCCGCCCCCGCAGAAGCCCGCGGCGCCCGCCTTCGGCGCGTATCTCGACTACGGTCCCCGCGGGGTCGAGCGGATCGGCGAACTCAGCAAGTGGCTCGACGGCGCCGAGCTGCGGGTCGGTCACACCTACCTTCCGGGCGATCGCTGGAGCAACATCGAGGGCGCCCCGAACTTCCTGGAGAACTGGGCCGAATGGCGCAAGGCCAAGGACGACCGGCTCTTCGTCCTCAACGTGCCGATGCTCGAACGCAACGAGGAGGGCATCGGCGACGCCGAGGTGGCCCGGACGCTGAAGCGGGGCGCCACCGGCGCCTTCGACGAGCATTTCCGGGTGCTCGCCAAGCGTCTGGTGGACCTCGGGGTGCCCGACACGGTCGTCGTCCTCGGCTGGGAGATGAACGGCACGACCTACACCCATCGCTGCGGCCCGGACCCGGAGTCCTGGAAGAAGTACTGGAACAGAGTCGTCACCACGATGCGTTCGGTACCGGGACAGAAATTCCGGTTCGACTTCACGCCGAGCCGGGGGCGGGACGCCGTTCCGTGGACCGAGTGCTATCCCGGCGACGACACCGTCGACATCATCGGCATGGACTCGTACGACCAGCCGCGCGGAATGTCGTTCGACGAACAGGTCAAGGAGCCCTATGGGCTCCAGGAACACGTGGACTTCGCCAAGGCCCACGGCAAACCCATCTCGTATCCGGAATGGGGACTTTTCCGCAACGGCGACAACGAAGAATACATGCGCCGCATGCTGAAATGGATCGACGAGCAGAAGCCGCTGTACAACACCGTCACCGATTACTGCCCGCACGGCGTGTGGCAGTGCAAGGACAACCCGGGCTCCTCGAAGGTGTACCGCGACGTGCTCTCCGGCCGGGACGGGACCCCGGTCGTGCCGCCCCGCCCGACCGACCCGGTCGAGCCCCCGAAGTGGCCGGCCTGTTCGCCGGTGGAGCTCGGTGCCTGGGTCGAGCAGTGGATGGGCGGCAAGCTGTGCGTGCGCTTCGACCGGTGGAAGTACCCGCGGCTGCCCTGACGCCCGGCCCGGCCGCGGTGGCGCCGACCCTCACGAGGGGGTCCCGCCGCCGCGCCGGGCGGCGCGCTCCCGCAGCCGGACCTTGGCCCACTCCCGTCCCGCGACACCCCAGGAGACCGCGCACACCAGCGGCGCGGTGCGTTTGCGGGCGAGCAGGAACCGCCGGTTGCGGACCGGCTCCGGCCGCCAGTGGTGCTTGTACGGCTCGTCGCCGCGCAACAGGCTCAGCGCGCGCGGATGTTCACCGCCGGTGTGCCGGGTGCAGGCGTCAAGGAGCATCGTGGCGACGTCCACCTTGCGCTCCCTGAGCCGGGGGTGGGCGCCGTACAGATAGCCGCCCGCCAGCGTGCCCGAGAGCAGCGTCAGATCGGCGGCCAGCACCTCGCCGTCCAGCCGGAACTCGGTCACCACCGCCTCGCCCGCCGCGACCATCGGACGCATGGAGCGCAGCAGGTGCTCGTGGAAGCGCGGCCGGAGGTGCTCGGTGGTCACCTTGCGCCCCTGCCACTGCAACTGGTGCAGCCGCAGCAGCGTCCGCAGCGACGTCTCCACCTCCTCCACGGGCACCACCCGGCTCTCCACGCCCAGCGCCGCCAGCTTGCGCATCTTGGCCCGGGTGCGCTGGGCCCGCGGCGCCGGAAGCCGTTTGAGCAGCTCGTCCATCGGCAGCGGGGGCAACTCCAGGCAGGCGGAGTCCGCCAGCGTGCGGCGCGGCCCCGGCCACCGCTCGTAGAGGCTCTCCAGGCACGCGCCGGGCCGGACCTCACCGAAGTCGATCAGCGCGGTCCTGGCCAGCGCGTACATGCCGCAGAGCAGCGCCTCCGCGCCCGTCTCGCGGTACGCGTCGTCCAGCAGGACGTCGGTGAAGTCGGAGATCGCGCCGCCGAGCGGCTTCAGCGCGGGAAGCGGCCGGTCCACCCGCATCAGCGGCGCCGCCGCGATCAGCCGGCCGCCGTCGTGGACCAGGATCACCCGCAGCCGCCCCGGCCGCCCGTACGACCGCCACCAGGACGACAGCCAGGCGTGGCTCTGGAACGGGGTCGCCGCCGCGCACGCCCGGTGCAGCCGCCCCCACGCCTCGGCCAGCGCCTCGAACTCCTCGTCGTCCACACAGAGTTCGGCCTTCGGCCGGTTGTCCGGCCCCGCACTCACGGGGCGCTCCTCACCAGGGCCGACGCGGGCCCTGGGACGGAGGCTCCGGCCGCCGTCTCGGGGCGCGGGCGGGGGCGGACCAGCAGGGCGAGACCGCCGAGCAGGCCTCCGGCGCAGCCGCCGACCAGGGAGGTCACGCCGGTGGAGAGCGTGGAGGGGGCGTTCGGCTCCAGGGCGCGGGAGAACGCGAGGAGTTTCACCCGCGTGCTGTCCTTGGAGTGGTTGGCGCCGGTGGCCAGCGAGCGGGCCACCGCGTTGGCGGTGAGGGCCGCGGACGACGGCTTGGTGGTCGTCGCGGAGACCGCGATCATCGGGGCGTCGGGGGAGGTGACCACCTTCACGCTCTCCTGCAGCTCCGCGGGCGACATGCCCGCCGCCACCTGGGCGTCGCCCACCACCGCGAGCTGCGTGGCGACCCGGCCGTACGCCTGGGCGAACCCCAGCGCCGTCGCCGGGTCCGCCTTCTCCTGCGGGACGGCGACGACGTAACTCGTCGCCGTGTACCGCGGGGTCTGCAGCGCGCCGTACCCGGCGCCCGCCACCACCCCGAGCAGCGCGCAGGCGGGCAGGGCCCACCAGCGGGGCAGCCGTACGAGCCGGGCTCGCAGGGCGGCGACGCGCGGGCGCTCGTTGACGGAGTCGCTCATCGAGGGTTCACCTCCGGGGTCGGGCCGGGCACCAGGGACGCGTAGACGCCCATCAGCTGCTCGGCGCTTCGGGTGATGCTGTAGTGGCGCACCGCGGCGGGTGCCGACCGGTGCGGCGGTACGTCGCCGCGCAGGCCGTCGAGGGCCCGCGCGAAGGAGTCCGGGTCGCTCGGGCAGTACGCGGCACCGGCCCGCTCGCCCGCGCCGAGGCTCTCCAGGGCGGGGCAGGACGCGTACAGGACGGGCAGCCCGCAGGCGAGCCCCTCCACGAGGGCCAGGCCGAAGGCCTCCTCCGGCGAGGGGGAGGCGAGGGCGTCCATGGCGCAGAGCAGCGAGGGCAGGTCCGGCACGCCGTCCGCGCCGCCGCTCTCGTGGGCGGCCTCACCGGCGAACCGCACCCTGCCGGAGATGCCGAGCCGCTGGGCGAGGCGGCGCAGGGCGGGCTCTTCGGCGCCGCCGCCCACCAGCAGGACGACGACGTCGTCGGGCAGCAGCGCGGCGGCGTGCAGCAGGACGTCGAACCGCTTGCCCGCGGCGAGCCGGCCCACCCCGCCGACGACGAACGCCCCCTCCGGCAGGCCCAGTCGAGTGCGGGTGCGGGCCCGGGCCGCCGGGTCGAACCGGAAGCGGTCCACCTCGATGCCGTTCGGCACCACCCGGATGCGGCGGCGCGGCACACCCCACCGGTGCAGCCGGGCCCCGACGGCGGGGGAGACCGCGACCGTCATCCGGCCGAGCCGCTCCCCGGCCAGGTACAGCGCGCGCACCCCGGCCGTCAGCGGCCTGCCCTCCATCTGCGTGTCGCCCAGGGAGTGTTCGGTCGCCACCACCGCGCGCACCCCCGCGAGCCGGGCCGCGATCCGCCCGTACAGGCAGGCCCGGTAGAGGTGGGTGTGCACCACGTCGTAGCGGCCCGCCCGGATGAGCCTGACCAGGCGCGGCAGCACCGCCAGGTCGCGGTTGCCGGACATGGCGAGGTCCGTCACGCGGGTCCCGTCGGCCGCGATCCCCGCCGCCACGGCGCCCGCGTCGGTGAGCGCCACCACGTCGCAGGGCGTCGGCAAGTGGCGCAGGAGCAGCCGCAGTTGCTGCTCGGCGCCGCCCACGCCCAGGCCGGTGATGATGTGCAGGACTTTCACCGCGGCACCGCCGATGGGCCCAGCGTGCGGCGCCTGAGCCGGTTGGTGCGCAGCTTCAGGCGCATGCGCCAGGCCGTGTCGCCCTGGCCGATGTGGACGCGGGGCAGGGCGAAGGGGCCGGCGAGGGGGCCCGGCGCGATGGCGCAGGCGTAGCGGTAGCCGGCCTCGCGCACGGCGGCCGCGACGCGCTCGTCGACGTGGCCGTAGGGGTAGCAGAACCCCTGCACCTCACAGCCGGTCAGCTCGTACAGCGCGGCCCGGCTGCCGCCGACCTCGCGGCGCAGCTGCCGGTCGTCGGCCCCGGTCAGGTCGGTGTGGGTCATGCCGTGCGAGGCGATCTCCATGCCGCTCTCGGCGGCGTGCCGGATGCCCTCGGCGCCGAGGAGCGGTTTGCGGGGGCCGAGCGGGTCCCAGGCGTTGTCGCCGTCGAGCCTGCCCGGCAGCACGAACACGGTGGCGGTGCAGTCGTACTGGCGCAGCAGCGGCAGCGCGTGGTCGGCGAAGTCGCGGTAGCCGTCGTCGAAGGTGAGGCCGACGAGGTTGTGCTGCTGCCCCTGCGCGCACGCCTCAAGGAGGTACTTCATGGAGACGCCGCGCAGCCCGTTGCGCCGCATCCAGCGCAGCTGCGCGGCGAGCCGCTCGGGCGCCACGGTGATCTCGTACGGGTCGTCGGCGGGGTCGGCGACGGAGTGGTACATCGCCACCCACGCCGGGGTGCGGGGCGGCCGGGACCGCAGGAACGGCTCCGTACCGGCGGAGGCGGGGCCGGTGGGCGGGGTGGGCGGGGTGAGGTCAACGGACATGACGCAGCTTTCCGGTCACGGAGCGGAGGGCGGACGACGCCCGGGACCGCGCCCCCAGGAGCAGGCCCAGGAGCGCGAAGGAGACGGTCACCGTCGTGAAGCTCGCGAGGACGGCGAGGACGGGCCGGTCGACCCGCTGCGCGCAGAGGGCGCCGAGCACCGCGGAACCGGCGGCGGCGAGCGCGAGACGGGCGAGGCGGCCGACGACGGCACGCGTCCTGATCGCCACGGTGCGCGGGCCCATGGCGCGCAGCAGGAGCAGCGCGGTGACGCAGATGCCGGCCGCGTTGGCGCCGGCGATCCCGCGGACGCCCCACGTGCCGACGGTCAGGAAGCCGAGGCCCGCGGTGGTGACGACGCCGATGAACATCGCGCGGAACGGGATCCAGGTGGTCCGCGCGACGGAGAAGTGCGCCCGCGCGAGCGCGCCGACCAGGGTGTGCCCGAGCAGGCCGAGCGCGTAGACGCGCATGACCGACGCGGTCGCGGCGGTGTCCCTGGCGGTGAAGGCGCCGCGCTGGAAGAGCAGTTCGATGAGGGGCGGAGCGGCGGCGATGACCGCGGCCGCGCCGAGCAGCACCATGCAGCCGGCCAGGACGAGGTCGCGTTCGACGCGGTCGCGGGCGCGTTCGGTGTCGCCGTCGGCGAGGGCGCGGGCGACCACGGGGAAGGTGACGGTGCAGAGCATGAGGGAGAGGGCCATCGGCATCTGCGCGACCTTCTGCGCGTAGTTCAGGTGCGAGATGGCCCCGGCCGGCAGCGACGAGGCGAGGAACCGCTCGATGAGGACCTGCGACTGCCGGAACAGCGCGAAGAGCAGCACGGTCCAGATGATGGTCGTCGGCAGGGCCCGCTCCGGCCCCCGCGTGTTCTCGGCCCCCGCCTCCGGCGTGCGCGCCGGTCCGGGCGTCGGCGCGGCCCGCAGCCGCCGCCACAGCGAGGGCGCCTGGACGGCGACCATGAGGACGCCCCCCACCGCGACACCGGCCGCCGCGGCCCGTACCCCTAAGGGCGCCGCCAGCGCGAACAGGGCGGCGATGATCGCCGCGTTGTACGCGACGTAGACCGCGGCGGGCGCGACGAACCGCTGGTGCGCCCGCAGCGCCGCGCTGCAGTAGCCGGCCAGGCCGAAGGTCAGGGCGCAGGTGGCGGTCAGCCGCGTGCAGTCGACGGCGGGCCGCGGGTCGGGCAGGCCGGGGGCGAGCACCGCGACCAGGTAGGGCGCCGCCGCGATGAGCAGCACGCACGTCCCCGTGAACCACATCGCCATGCGCGGCAGGGAGGCCCGCACGAACTCGTGGACCGGGTCGAGGCGGGCCTCCGGGGCGTCCGGGAGGGCCGCGCGGCGCGAGAGGGCCAGGCTGAACGCGGGTACGAGGAAGAAGGCGAGGCCGTCCTCGATGAGCAGGGTCGCGGCCAGTTCGGGGATCGTCCACGCCACCAGGAACGCGTCGGTGTCGGTGCCCGCGCCGAAGAAGTGCGCGAGCGCCTGGTCGCGTACGAGCCCCAGGAGCGAACCGGCGACGGAGAGGAGGACGGTGACCAGCGCGGCCTTGGCGAGAAAGGACCCGCCGCCTCCCTTACCGGCGCCGGAGCCATCACCGGAGCCTTCGCCGTGCGGCCCGGGAGAGGTGACGGGGGCAGGCAGGCCCGGCGACGCGTCCGCGACCGGGCCCGCGTCCGGAACCTCTGGACGTACCGCCGTCATCGCGCGACCGCCCCCGCAGCCCCGGCCGACCCGACCGCCCCAGCCGCCCCGTCCCGTGAGCCCACCGCCCACCAGGCCGCGAGGCCGAGGCCGACCGCGGTCAGGACGGTGGACGGACCGCCGATGTCGGCGTACATGAAGTCGATCAACTGCCAGATCAGCAGCCCGCAGGCGACCAGCGCGCAGTCGGGCTCGGGGCCCCCGGGACCGTTCCGGCGGGGGCGCTGCCGGTTCCAGCGGCGCACCGCGCACACCACGAGCACCGCCCACCCCCCGGCCAGCGCGGTGAGGCCGAGCAGCCCCTGCTCGCTGAGGACGAGCAGGTACATGTTGTGCGGGGAGAGCAGCGGCTGGCGCACGAAGCCGCTGCCGGCGCCCGCCGTGTCGCTGCCGGAGGACAGGGCCAGCGAGGCGTGGCTGTCGCGGTGGTCGGGGAAGCCTTTCAGACCCACCCCGGTGACCGGGTGGCCGCGCCACATGTCGGCCGACGCGGCCCACATCGTGTAGCGGTCGGTGACGGACTGGTCGGGTGCCCCCGTGACCTGGGTGATGCTGCTGAGGCGTTCCTGGAGCATCGTGGAGCCGACGCCGAGCCCCGCCACCAGAACCACGGCGGCGGCGGCCCCGGCCAGCAGGACCCGGAGCGCCCTGCGCACCCCGGCGAGCAGCAGCACCGCCGCGCACGCGGCCGCCGTCGCGATCCACGCCCCGCGGCTGAAGGAGAGGGCGAGCGGCACGGTCAGCAGGCCCGCGCAGACCACCGCGGCGGCCCGCTGCCGCGGCGCGCCGGGACGGAACGCGAGTCCCAGCGCGCAGACGAGCCCGTACGAGACGACCGTGGCCATCCCCATGACGTCCGTGGAGCCGAACGTGCCGACCGCGCGGATGTCCTCGCCCATGTACGAGGCGCCGGTGCCGGTGAGGTTCTGGTGGACGCCGATGACGCCCTGCCAGAGGCCGAGGGCCACGAACGACCAGGCGAGGAGGCGGAAGTGGGCCGCGGTGCGGATCAGGCAGAGCACCGCGCCCGGCACCAGCACGAAGATCTGCAGGTAGCGGGCGGCCCCGGCGACGCCGGTCGCGGCGGACGCCGCGCCGAAGGCGGCCACGGTGACGCCGACGACCGGCATGCACAGGACCGCCGCGGCGGTGCGGGTCAGCGGCCGCTGTCGGGACCGTACGGCCCGTACGACGCAATAGCCGACGACGAGGGCGGAGACCGCGTCGGCCACGGTCCCGGTGCCGCCGCCGGACGCCGCGCCCTCGGCGGGCGCGGGCAGCACGAGCAGCGCGACCACGAGCACCACCGGGAGCACCGGCGCGTAGGTGCGCAGCGCGGCGGAGACGGCGTCGTGCGCGCGGGAGCCGCGCGCCGCCACCGGCAGGGGGCGCGTCCCGGAGAGGGCGGGGGACGGGATGTGGGTCACGGCTCAGCTCCCCGTGCGGCGTACGAGGCAGCCCAGGGTGCGCAGCAGGATGCACAGGTCCTGCCAGAACGACCAGCTGTCGATGTAGGCGTTGTCGAAGCGGCACCGGTCCTCGATCGAGGTGTCCCCGCGCAGGCCGTGGATCTGGGCCAGGCCGGTGATGCCGGTCGGCATCCGGTGCCGCTGGGCGTAGTGGGGGTAGGTCTGGCTGAATTGCGCGACGAAGAAGGGCCGTTCGGGCCGCGGGCCGACGAGGCTTATGTCGCCGCGCAGTACGTTCCACAGCTGGGGCAGCTCGTCCAGCGAGGTGCCCCGCAGGAACCGGCAGAACGGGCTGATCCGGTGCTCGTCGGCGACGCTCCACCGGGTCGCGGCCTCCTGCGGGTCGGCGGGCCGGTGGGTTCGGAACTTCAGCAGGGTGAACAACCGCCCGTCCTTGCCCACGCGTTCCTGCCGGAAGATCACGCCGGGCCCCTCGGTGGCACGCAGCACCAGGGCGCAGGCGGCCAGTACCGGCGCGGTCGCCAGCAGCAGGACGCCGGAGACCGCGATGTCGAGGAGTCTCTTGCCGACGCCGGTCCTGCGGGGCCTGGTGGGCGTCAGGGGCCGGCAGGAGAATCCGGCCACGTACTGGCGGGGGCCGCCCGGCGCGGGCGCCACGTCCGGGCAGCGCGGTTCGAGCTCCCACAGATCGCAGCCGAGGCCGCTCAGCGCGGGCAGCCAGCCGGCGAACCCGGGGCCGCGGTCGGTGAGCAGGAACACCGCGCGGACGTCGTTCTGGATCACCGCCCGGTGCAGCTCGTCCTCGCTGACCAGAACCGGCAGCTCCGGCAAGGGTCCTGACGTCCCGTCAGCGGTCCCCGCACCTCCGGTGTCCTCCTTGGGCCCGCCCGGCTCGCCCACGATGCCGACGGGCCGCAGCCCGCAGCCCGGCCGCCGCAGCAGCGCGGCGGCCACCCCGCGCGCCGGCCCGCCCGGACCGACCAGGAGCACCGGACGCGGCCTGCGCACGGTCTCGGCCCGCCGCTGCCAGTGGACCAGGGCACGTCCCGTGAAACCGCACAGCAGGTGCAGGGCGGCCGCGCCGGCGAGCGTCTCCGGCACGGGCGGCCGCCCGGACGGCAGCGCGGGGGCGAGGACCGCCGTGACCGACCAGGCGAGCGCGATCCGCCCGGCGAGCGCGGGCAGCTGCCCGAGGGTGTCGGGCAGCGCGGCGTACGCGTACAGGCGGCCCTGCGCGTTCAGCAGCAGCACGGCCGCCACCAACAGGGGCGCCAGGACGGCCTGCTGGCGCGGCTCGGTCAGGAGCACCACGCCGAGCAGGGCGGCGGCGCAGTCGACGGCCACCAGGGCGGCGGCCGAACGCCGTCGGCGGGCGGGCGTCCGCCGCGACGCCCCGGCCCGCCGGCCCATGGCGTCGCGTGGCGCGACGACGAAGGTCCCGGGCGGGGCCTGGGTGTCCTGCCGTGACTGACCCGACGAGGAGGCAACGGTCCGTTCCGCACTCACGAGGTGGTGCACTCCCTGTATCCGGTGGGCGCCGTGCCCAGAAGCTCGCCGTACACCGCGTCGATGGCGGCCGCGGTGTGCCGCGCGTCGTGGTGGTCCAGTACGTGCTGACGGCCCCGCCGCCCCAACGCCTCCCGCAGTTCCGCGTCCCGCAACAGCTCGATCAGGGCCCGGGCCAGTGCCTCGGGGTCCTCCGGCGGTACGAGGGCGTGGCCGCGGGCGGCCGGCGGCAGGCTCTCCCGCGCCCCGTCCACATCGGTGACCACGACCGGCCGCCCGCAGGCCATGGCCTCCAGCGGGGCCAGCGCCATCCCCTCCCAGCGGGAGGGCAGGACCACCACGTCGGCCGCCCGGTACCAGGGGGCCGCGTCGGCCGCCTCACCGGCGAAGGCGACCCGCGGACCGGCCCGGACGCGCAGCCGGTCGGCCTCCGGGCCGTCCCCGACGAGGATCAGGCGCGCCTCGGGCACCCGGGCGGCCACCGCGGGCCAGGCCCGCAACAGGACGTCCTGCCCTTTCTGACGGCAGAGCCTGCCGACGCACACCACCAGCGGCACCCGGGTGTCGGGCGCCCCGCCGGCGGGCGCGAACCGGCCGGTGTCGACGCCGTTGGGGATCACCGAGCAGGCACCGGTGACACCGGCCCGCCGCCCGGTGACCCGCTCGGCCTCGCTGACGCAGACGGTGCGCGCCGTCCAGCGCGCCGCGCGCCGCTCCCAGAGCCGGGCAAGCAGGGCGGTGACGCCGCCGACCGCCTCGAAGGACCAGGCGTGCGGCTGGAACACGGTGGGGACGGTGCCGCGCAGCGCGAGACGCACGGCGAGGCCCGCCTTGGCGCTGTGCGCGTGGACGAGGGTGGGGCGGACCGCGTCGACGACGCGCCGCAACTCCCTTGTCTCGGCGCCGAGTCCGGGCCCTGGGGAGCGGGTGGCCGCCCAGGGGTGGACGCGTACGCCGAGGGCGTCGAGCGCCCGGGGCAGGAAGCCGTCTTGCGGGCAGGCCACGTGGACGTCCGTGCCGGCCGCGGCCTGCGCGGTGACCAGGTCGACGACGACCCGTGCCACGCCGCCGTCCACGGGCTGGCTGACGTGCAGGACCCGCGGGGGAGTGGGTGCTGAAGGCAGAGGCATGCGCGACTCCCTTGAGTCAGTGGCAACGTGGAGCCGGGGCGGAAGCGGTGCGGGTCAGCGCCGTGCGTCGACGGCGGCGAAGACCACGCCGGCCCAGGCCGTCTCCCGCGACGAGAGGTGGACCGTCAGGTCGCCGCCCGGCCTGCCCCGGCGTCCGGGCAGCGCGAAGACGTCGGAGTCGTACCCCAGCGTGTCGGCGTACGCGGGCGTCCTGCGGATCGGCAGGCCGGGCCCGCTGATGGTCGAGTTGAGGACGTCGTCGGCCGGGTTGGCGCCGTCCCACAGCGGCACGCTCCGGCCGCGCCCGGCCGACACGCCCACCCGGTCGCCGCGCCGCCCGCGGTCGCCGTCGTAGGCCACCACGCCGACGGTGCCGCCGCCGGCCGCCGGGGCGGGCACCCCGCGCAGCCGTACCGCGTGCGGGCGTCCGCTCTTGCCGAGCGCGTCGAAGCCGTCCCAGACGGCCAGCGCGCGCAGCGGCTCCGCCGCGTTCTCGTAGGCCACCACCAGGCTCCAGCCGCCCCAGGCACCGGCCCGCGATCTCCCCTTGGCGACGTTGACCTGGGCCACCGTGTACGGGCCCGCCCCCGCCGAGCGCACCAGTCCGGTGACGTCGGCCGAGGCCTGGTAGGCGTCGGCGCCGGCGGCGACGCGGTGGCCCACCGGCGTGTCGGCGACGACCGGCTTGTAGCGGCCGCCCGGTTCGGCGATCAGCACCCGTCCGTTGTCACGGGGCGGCTTCTGCTCGCCGGCCCTGAGGTTGCCGCCCCAGTACAGGCGGGCGTAGGAGACGCGCGAGCCCGGTGGCAGACGGACCTCCGCCGTACTGGAGTTGTAGGTGTTCGGGTCGTCGTCGACGTCGGCGTAGAGCAAGGCGAAGTCCTGGTTGGCGGCTGCCCGGCCGCCCCGCCCGCCGTCGCAGGAGACCGTCGTACGGGGGCAGACGACCGCGGAGTTGGCGGCCCTGACGATCCCGCCGTGCTGCAGCGCTCTGTACCTCTGTGCGAAGTCCATCCGCGCCTTCTCGCCGGGCGGGGCGGCCGAGCCGGTCCCGTTCGCCGCGAGGCAGGCGGCGAGCGCGAGAGGGATGACGAACACGCGACGCAGGCCCGGGGAGTGACGCATGACGGCGTTGGCCTTCCGAAGTGTGGAGACGCTGACCACAGCGGAGATAGAGGATTCGCGGGATTTGAACGAATCTGAACGCGTATGAGTGGAATGCCCTGAACGGAAGGGCAACTGTAGCTCCTGAAACGGGTGGGGCCGTCAACCTCGGGGCGTGTGTCGGATTGGTGAAGGGCGTGGCAGACGGGCGACCACGCACACGTCCCACGGCGCGCCGGAGCGGACGGAGCACCCCACCAATACGGCGGAACGGGGCGCCGCCGCCGCAACGGTTCGCGCGCAGCATCACCCGTCTGGGCGCACAACTCGCCGAGCCGGTCAGCAGTTGATCCCTCCAGACGGGTATCCCTCCCGTCCCTGGCAACATCATCAAGGAGCAGCACTCCATGTCGCGTACCACCAAGGCTCTTGCCCTGTCCGCCGTCGCCGCCGCAGCCGTGGCCGGATCCGCGGGTGCCGCTGCCGCCGACAGCGGCGCGCAGGGTGCCGCCACCAACTCCCCCGGCGTCATCTCGGGCAACGCCGCGCAGGTGCCGGTCCACATCCCCGTCAACGTGTGCGGCAACAGCGTCAACGTCATCGGTCTGCTGAACCCGGCCTTCGGCAACCAGTGCGCCAACGACTGACGCACCGTCTGACCTGAACGGCCGCCCCCGTGATCGCGGGGGCGGCCGCTTCGCGTGGCGGCCCGGCCGTCACACCACGCGGGCCGTGCCCCGAATGGGGGCCGGTCCACCGACTGCCGACTGTCCGTCACCTTCGGTTCTCACCTGCGCGGATGCCCTCCCGGGGAAGGAACGGCCGGTACGTCGGGCGGGCGCTCGGTTGCGGCGGACCCGGCCCGATCCCACGGTGATCACAAGATCCGACGATCACCGAAAGGGAACCATCTATGCGCGCTCTGCCCGTACGGCGTCTCACCACCACCGCCCTGTGCGCGACGCTGCTTCTCGGCACCGCCGGTCCGGCCCTCGCCGCCCAGGACGACGCCTCCCGCGACGCGACCCGGACCGCCACCCGCGCGCCGGCCCCCGACGCGAACGCCCTGCTGGGCCAGGCCCAGCAGCTCAGCAGCCTCGGTGGGGTCCTGACGCCCGTCACGGGCCTGGTCACGGCGGTGCTCAAGGCGAAGGACAACAAGCTTTCCCCCGAAGACGTCAAGAAGCACACCGAAGAGGTGAAGAAGGCGCTGGAGGCCCTCGCCAAGCCCCCGGTCAAGGCCCCCGCCAACCCGGCCGCCGACCCCGCCGCGCCGCCGCAGCTGCCCGCCGTGCCGCAGCTGCCCGCGCCGGGCGCCCAGCGCGCCGCCGGAGCGCCGCTCGACCCCAAGGGGGACGCCGTGGCCGCGCTGCAGAAGGCGGTCGACGCCCTGCTCAAGGCCGCCACGGCCGGTGACCCCAAGGCCGTCCTCGCGGCGGTCCCGCCGGTCATCACCGGGCTGGTCAACACCGTCGTCGCCACCGTGCTGGGCGGCGGGCTGCCCGCGCCCAACCTCCCCGGCCTGCCCAAGCTGCCCGCTCCGAAGGCGCCGGACCTGCCGACCGGCTCCCTGCCCCAGGCGCCCGCGGCCTGAGCCCGCCGCGGACGACCGCAGCCATCCGCCCGCCCGGCCGGTTCGAACCGGTCCGGCGGGCTCTGTCGTCCCGACAAACTCCGCGGTGAACAGGCCAGTTGATATGAGAATGGGAATGCGCTCTTCATTCGAGTGGGGGCGGGGGAACTTTCCGGGCCAGGAGTTTCCGTACCGTCCCGCGCTCGTTGGTCCCGGAGAAGAGAGACGCCAGGCAATCGATGCCTGAACGGTGCTCCCGAAGGCGACACGCGTTGCCAAAGAAAGGAACATGATGAAGGCCCTGAAGGCTGCCGCTGTCCTTGCCGGTTCGATCGCCATCGCCGGTTCCGCCGCGCCCGCGTTCGCCGGCGACCTGACGCCCACCAGCCTGAACGGCGGTCTCGACAGCCTTGCCAGTGAGCCCCTGCTCGACACCAAGCCGGTCAGCACGAACATGCTCGACACCGAGAACCCCGACTCCGTCGTCAACACGGTCAAGCAGGCCGTCGACGGCCTGAACTCCGCGGGCGGCCCCACCGAGCTGCTCGGCGGCCTCCCGCTCGGCAAGTAGGCCCCCTCTCCCGCTCCGTCGACCGGGTGACCCCATCGTGTGATGACGGCCCGGGGTTGGGCCACATGGGTGACAACGGCGCGGGGCCGGGCCCCCGGCGTCTATACGGTTCCCCCATGACCTCAACTTCCAGCGAACAGCGCCCCTTCCAAGTAACTGATCTGGGAACCGTGGCTGTTCTCGCCTGGAGCGGTGAACACCCCGAGGACGAGAAGGACATGCCGTTCCTGCTCGCCTACTCCCTCGGTGACGTCGAAGGCGGCCCCGAGGCCACGGCCGAGGCGATGCACACCCTCCTCGGCAACGCGGGCCTGCCCGTCGGCGGCCCCCTCCTCGACGGGGCGCGCAACCCCTCCCTGCCGGTGAGCCTGCTCGTCGAGGGCGACCACGCCGTCGTCAACATGCCCCAGCTGAACGCGCAGTGCGAGGTGCCGCCGGAGTGGCTCGCCGCCGTCAAGCAGCGTGGCCACGCGTACTTCATGGCCACCACGCGCGCGTGGCCGGAGGCGAAGCCGGGCGAGCCCGTCGACGAGGAGCGCCTCAGCGGGTTCGCCGGTGACGAGGAGACCATGCTCAACGCCGCGCACTGCCTGCTGCCCGCCCGCAGCCTGCGCTGATGCGCCGCGCCACCGAACTGCCGCACCGGGTACCGCTCCAGGCCGTCGGCGGCCCCGGCGCGGGCCCGGCGGCGGTGCCCGCCGATGCCGCTCCCCGAGGGCAGCGGGCCGGCCGGTTCCTCGGCCCGCTCCTGGTGGTGACCGGCGCGGCGGGCCTGCCGGCCGCACTCCGCCCGCGCTGCACATGGGCGTCGTCGTCATGCTCGTTCTGACACGCTGGTGGGAGTTCTGGACCAGCTGAAGGGGGAGAACGATGGGTGAGTCGACCGGGGCGGGGGCCGGGGCGGTCGCGCGGGTGTCCGCCCGCGTGACGCGCCGCCACCTCATCGGTACGGCCGCCGCGGCCGTCCTCGCCTCCGCGGGCGTCGTCCGTGCCCTGCCCGGCCGCCCGGCGGAAGGCCTTCCCGTACCGGAGACACCCGTACCGGAGCCGCCCGTACCGGGACCGCTCGCCGGGCCGGACCAGCCGCCCTTCGACGAGATGTACCGGGGCCGGCACATCCGGGGCGAGCCGGTGGCCCACGGCGAGGGGTCCGCGCACGGCGGCTGGCGGGTCACGGTCGACGGGCGGGCGCTCGGCCTCATGCGCCGCGCGGACGGCGGCTACCTCAGCATGGTGGACCACTACCAGTCGTACGACACGCCGCTGGCCGCCGCCCGCGGAGCCGTCGACGAACTCGGTCCCCTCCAGGCCCTGAGCGGTCTCACCCACTGAGCAGGCCGGGCACCCCCGAGCGCGGAAAGGGACGGACATGGCCCACACCCGCAGGAACCAGCGGAGCCTCAGCCGCGCCGAGCGGCGGCGCTTCGTCGACGCGGTCCTGAAACTGAAGCGGCGCGGCGAGTACGACGAATTCGTCCGGACGCACATCGACTTCTACGTGTCGGACGGCGACCGCAGACTCCGGGTGGCGCACATGGCGCCCTCGTTCTTCCCCTGGCACCGCCGTTTCCTGCTCGACTTCGAGCGGGCCCTGCAGCGGATCGACTCCGGTGTCACCGTCCCCTACTGGGACTGGACGAAGGACCGCACCCCGGCCGCCTCCCTGTGGGGCGCGGACCTGATGGGCGGCAACGGACGGCGCTCCGACCACCAGGTCATGACGGGCCCCTTCGCCCACCGGAGCGGGCAGTGGCCCATCAAGGAGAGCGTCACCGACGGGGAGTTCCTCACCCGGGACCTCGGGCGTCCGCACGACCCCCTCGACCTGCCGACCGGCCGCGACGTGGAGTGGGCCCTGTCCGATCCGCTCTACGACGCCGCGCCCTGGGACTCCACGTCGTCCAGGGGGTTCCGCAACAAGCTGGAGGGCTGGACGTCGGCCCGGGGCAAGGAGCGGTGGCGCAACCACAACCGCGTCCACCGCTGGGTCGGCGGCCACATGCTGGGCGGGGCCTCGGTGAACGACCCCGTCTTCTGGCTCAACCACGCCTTCGTGGACCTGCTGTGGGACCGCTGGCAGCGCCGCCACCCCGACTCCGCCCGCTACCTGCCGGCCCGGCCGCCGGGACCGGGCTCGGACCAGTACCGGCGCGTCGTCGCCCGCCACGAGCCGATGCCGCCGTGGGACATCGCGCCGGACGAACTGCTCTCGCACAAGGGGACGTACACCTACGGCGGTTAGCGGGCACGGCGAAGCCCCTGGGGCACGACGAAGCCCCCGGCGGAACGCGCGCCGGGGGCTTCGTGGTGGTTCGGTCAGCCGCCGTAGCCGGGGGCGCCGTGGTGGCCCGGGTGGCCGTGGTGTCCGTGGTGGCCGTGGTGACCGGGGTGCCCGTGGTGGCCCTGGTCGCTGACGTTGCCGCACTTGTTGCCGAAGGTCGGGTTCAGCAGACCGATGACGTCGACGGTGTTGCCGCACAGGTTGATCGGGACGTTCACCGGGACCTGGAGGAGGTTGCCCGAGAGGACGCCGGGGGAGCCGGCGGCTCCGCCCTGCGCGCCGGCGTCCGCCGCGGCCATTCCGGCGCCACCGAGGATGACGACTCCGGTGCCGAGGGTTGCGACGGCTGCCTTCGCGATGCGAGACATCACGTTCTCCTTTGACTTGGATAGAGCGGCTGCCTACACGCAGTCGCGTATTTTCTAACGTCCGCCGTCAAGGCGAGGTCACGGCGTCCGTCGGTTCGAATGGCGCCGTCGACTTTCGATTTCGGGAGTCCGGTCGATTGCAGGAGTGCGGCGAGAACACGCTGCATCTCGATTCGGCGCCCATTGTGCGCGGACCGGGCCCGTGCACCGTCCCCGTGACACGCCGCTACGGGGACGCGTGGGCCGGACGAGTGGTGTTCGCCCGCCGTCCGGGCGTATCCCGCGGTCACGGCGGAACGAATGCGCTTCCCGAGTGAGGGCACGGCGGAACCCGTGTCCTTCGGGGGGTTCGGCCGGTTCTGAAAACATGACATCAGCACGACGACTCATCGCCGCCGTCTCGCTGGCCGCGGGAGCAGCGGCCCTCGCCACGCCGGCCGCCCAGGCATCCGCGCCCGCGCAGGACACGGGCCAGCTCTCGCCGCTCAGCGTCATCGACGACCTCGGCACGGCGAGCATGCCCGAAGAGACGCGCTCCCAGATGCCGACCATCGCAAGCCAGCTCCAGGGCATGAACCAGCTGAACCAGCTCAACCAGCTGCACCAGCTCACGGACCTGGTCGCGCCCGTCACGAACGCGCTGCCCGGCATCCAGTAAGCGGCCCGCGCGGCCCGGTCGGAGCGGTCCGGTCAGAGCAGCTCCACCCCGCGGCCGGCCAGATACTTCACCGGGTCGATGTCCGAGCCGTAGCCGCGGCGGGCCCGTATCTCCAGGTGGAGGTGCGGGCCCGTGGCACGTCCGGTCGCCCCGCTCCTGCCCAGCAGGGTGCCGGCCCGGACCTTCCCGCCCACGCGGACCGAGACCCGCGAGAGGTGGGCGACCAGCGCGTAGTGGCCGTCCGGCATCCGCACCGTCACGGCGTTGCCGTACGCGCCCGACCACCCCGCGACGAGGACGACCCCGCCGCCCACGGCGTAGACGGGCGTGCCGCGCGGCACCGCCAGGTCGATGCCCGTGTGGTGTCCGGCGAGCCAGTCGCCGCGCACTCCGTAGCGGGCGCTGACCCGGAAGGTGCGGCGCAGCGGCAGCGCGTACCGCCGTGGCGGCTCCTGCGGGAGCGCGCGGAGCTCCCGCGAGCCGAACCGGTCGTCAGCCTCGGCCAGCGCTTCTTCGAACCCGGCGTCATATCCGCCGGTGCAGACGTCGTCCGACCGGGCAGCGGCGGGCGGGCCGGCCAGCGACACCGCTCCGCCGGCCAGCAGCGCCGCCGCGGCACTCAGGGCGCGGCGCCGTGTGGGGGCCGCTTCTGCCGCGCTCGCTATGTGGTGGTCCATGTCCGACAGCACAATGGCGCCCGGCCCGGACCGCATCTCGGGTGACCCGCCCGGCGTATGCGGACCGCCCCCGCGGGCCCTAGGCGGGCGGCGACACGCCCTCGCCGGTGCTGCGTTCGGCGGGCGGCGGCGGCCAGTGCGGCCGGGCGGCCGCGGGCAGGGTGCGCAGGGCCTGGCCGACCGAGGTGTGCGCCGAGAACAGCGCCGTGCTCCCGCTGTGCTCCAGGAGAGTGGCCAGCCGGCGGCCGACCCCGGCCAGCATCAGGTCGCCCTCCCGCCGGCGCAGCAGCCAGTGCAGGGCGAGCAGGCAGTTCAGACCGCGCGAGTCGCAGAACGTCAGCGCGGTCACGTCGAGAATGATGTGGCGGTGGCCCGCGTCGACGACCCCGGCCACGGTGTCCATGAAGAACTTCTCCGAGGCCTGGTCGAGTTCACCGCTGACCCGCAGGACGGCGCAGACGTCGGAGTGCGCGAGGCCCGCCATGGACAGTCGGTGGGACGGCGTCCCCATCACACCTCCAGGCCGTCATCGGGAGCCGGCGTCGGGGCGGCCGGCTCGGTGATCCGCTCTCTGCGGGTATACAGGATCGGCAGGGAGACGTCAGCCACTACGAACAAGTCACAGCTGACACCCCCGGCGGCCCGGCCTTCGGCCGACACGCTCTCCCGGCGCTTACGTTGGTGCTCCGACCCGGCCCTCCGCCCGAAGAGAAGCAGGAGCGTGCGTGAAGATCGATTGCGTCGGCGGAGGCCCTGCCTCCCTGTACTTCGCCATCCTCGCCAAACTCCGGGAGCCCGCCCACGAGATCACGGTCCACGAGCGGCACGCGGCCGGTGCCAGTTACGGCTGGGGCGTGACCTACTGGCCCGATCTCCTGACGGAGCTGCACGCCCACGACCCCGTGTCCGCCCGGCTCGTCGAGGAGCAGTCGGTGTGCTGGCGGGGCGGGTTCGCGTACGTCGGGGACCGGACCACCGCGCACGAGGGCGACCCGGGGCATGCCATCGGCCGCCACCGGCTGCGCACGATCCTCGCCGACCGGGCCCGGGAGCTGGGCGTCCGGCTGGAGTTCGGCAGGGAGATCGGCGGCGTCGCGGAGCTGCCCGGCGCGGATCTCGTCGTCGCGGGCGACGGGGCGCACAGCAGGCTGCGCGGCGAGCACGCCACCGCGTTCGGCACCCGCGTGACCACGGGCGCCAACCGCTTCATCTGGCTCGGCACGACCCGGGTCTTCACCGCGTTCACCTTCGCCTTCGTCGAGACCGGCGAGGGCTGGATCTGGTGTTACGCGTACGGGTTCAGCGCCGGGCACAGCACCTGCGTCGTGGAGTGCTCCGAGACGACCTGGCGGGCGCTCGGCTTCGACCGGCTCGGTCATGACGAGGCCCTGCGGCTCCTGGAGAAGCTCTTCGCCGACCTGCTCGAAGGACACGCGCTGCTCGGCCGCAAGGACATCGAGAGCCACGCCCAGTGGCAGACCTTCCCCACGGTCACCAACGCGCGCTGGTCGTACGGCAACCTCACGCTGATCGGCGACGCGGCGCACACCACGCACTACTCCATCGGAGCCGGCACCGCCCTGGCGCTGCGCGACGCGATGGGCCTGGCCGGCGCGCTGGACTCCGTCACCGCGCCGGAGCGGCTCCCCGCCGCCCTGGCCGCGTACGAGAGGGAGCGCAAGCAGGCGCTGCTCTCCGTGCAGAGCGCCGCCCGGCACAGCGCGCAGTGGTACGAGAACCTGCCGCGCTACATGGGCCTGGAGCCGCACCAGATGTTCGCCCTGCTCGGCCAGCGACACTCGCCCCTGCTGCCGCACGTGCCGCCGCAGCTCTACTTCCACCTGGACCAGGCCGTCGGCCGCCTCCAGGCCCTGCGCTGGCTCAAGCAGCGCCTGGGGCCCAGGCTCGCCCGCACCCTGCAGAGCCGCCGGGCGGCGGAGCGGGAACACCAGCGGTCCTGACGGTTACGTCTGGTCGCGGGCCAGCCGGGTGAGCGTACGGATGAGGCCGCCCGGCTGGCTCTCCCGCGCCGGCGCCGGGCTGCCGTCCGGGGAGACGGATCCGATGACCGCGTCGCCCGCGTGCACGATCAGCTCGCTCGGCAGACCGAGCAGCCGCGCCCGGTGCACGACCGAGGCCGCGTCCCCGGAGAAGCAGGCGCTGAGGTCGAGGACGAGGACGTCCGGCAGCAGCACGCGGGCGCGGGCCAGGGCCAGGGCGCTGTCATGGGTGTGGGACAGGACGCAGACGTCGGGGACGCTCTCGATCCGGGCGATCAGGTCCTTCGCCTGTTCCCGGCCGACCAGCACCAGCACGGTAAGCACGTCCCCATCCTGCCCCGGCCCTTTCCCCGTGTCCCGCTAGCGGGCGCTGACCGCCTCCGTGCTGGTCTTCACGGACTGCAGGCCCATCTCGGCCACGGTCAGACCGGTCTTGCCGGCCTCCAGGATCTCCTTGCCCTTCCCGGTCGGGTCGACGAGGGTCTCGCCGACGACGCGGCCGATGTGGTGGGCGCCCCCGTCGGTGGCGGCGGCGTGGGCGGGGGCGGCCGCGGCGACGGCGGCAGCGGCGGCGGTGAGGGTCAGGGAGGCGAGCATGCGCCTGGACGTGTTCATGGTCTCTGAAACGGTTGAACGGGGCCGAAGGGTGCGCCGCCGCCGTGAGGAACCCGGGCAATTCCACCGTCCGAGCGATCTGTGCCTTTACCCGGTTCTTCGGTGCGGTCTGTGAGGGTGGGCACGAGCATGTCCGTTATGAGGTGAAAGGAACACCATCGTGGGGCTGCACAAGGTGTCCTCCGGGACCCGCCAGGCGTACGACGACGTCTACAGCACGCCGATCAGCACCCGGCGGCTGCCCGCGCACCGGATCCCGGAACACAGCTCAGACCCGCGCGCGGTCGCCGCGGTGATCGGCGACGAGCTGGCGCTCGACGGGAACTCCTCGCAGAACCTGGCCACGTTCTGCACGACCTGGGCGGAGCCCGAGGTGCACCACCTCATGGACGCCTGCATGGACAAGAACATGGTCGACAAGGACGAGTACCCGCAGACCGCGGAGATCGAGTCCCGCTGCGTGCACATGCTCGCCGACCTGTGGAACGCCCCGGCGGGCGCGACCACCATGGGGTGCTCCACCACCGGCTCCAGCGAGGCCGGCATGCTCGGCGGGCTCGCGCTCAAGTGGCGCTGGCGCGCGGCGCGCAGGGCGGCGGGCAAACCGGCCGACCGGCCCAACCTCGTCTGCGGCCCGGTCCAGGTGTGCTGGGAGAAGTTCGCCCGCTACTTCGACGTGGAGCTGCGCCAGGTCCCGCTGGAGCCGGGCGCCACGGGGCTGCGCCCGCACCAGCTGCGCGCGTACGTCGACGAGAACACCATCGGCGTCGTCGCCATCCTGGGTGTCACCTTCACCTGCGACTACGAGCCCGTGGCGGAGATCGCCGCCGAGCTCGACGCGATCCAGGAGGAGACCGGCCTTGACGTGCCGATCCATGTGGACGCGGCAAGCGGCGGCTTCGTCGCGCCCTTCCTCCGGCCGGAGCTGGTCTGGGACTTCCGCGTCGAGCGGGTCGTCTCCGTCAACTCCTCGGGCCACAAATACGGGATGGCGCCCCTCGGCGTCGGCTGGATCGTCTGGCGCACGGCCGACCACCTCCCCGAGGAGCTCGTCTTTCACGTCGACTACCTCGGCGGCGACATGCCCACGTTCGCCCTCAACTTCTCCCGCCCGGGCGGCGAGATCGTCGCGCAGTACTACACGCTGCTGCGCCTCGGCCGCGACGGCTACCGCAAGGTGTACGAGGCGTGCGCGGCAAGCGCGCGGGCGCTGGCCGACGAGATCGCGGCCATGGGGCCCTTCACGCTCCTCTACGACGGGCGGGGCGCGCTGCCCGCCGTCTGCTGGACCCTCACCGAGGGGGCATCGCCCTCCGGTTTCACGCTCTACGACCTGACCGAGCAGCTGCGCACCCGGGGCTGGCAGGTCCCGGCGTACCCGCTGCCGCCCGACCGGCAGGAGACCGTGGTCCAGCGGGTGCTCGTCCGGCACGGCATCGGACACGACAAGATCATGCTGCTCGCCCGGGATCTGCGGGCGGCCGTGGAGCGTCTGTCGGGCGGCTCGACGGGGGCTCCGAAGACGCCGGGCTTCCACCACTGAGGGCGGGCGGGCTTCCACCACTGAGGGCGGCGGCGGGGTCCCCGCGGCCGGTCAGAAGTGCATCATCGCCATCAGTTCGGGGCTGCGCAGGCCGGCCGGTATCTCCGGCAGGAGCTGGCCCGGCCGCATCCAGCCCGCCCGTTCGGCCGCGGCGACGGCCGCCGCCTCGGCCTCGTCGGCGGCGGCGTTGAGCGCCTCGTCGGCGCCGAGCGCGCCACGGCCCGCGGCGGCCGACGCCGCGAGCGAGGCCTCGACGGCGGCCCGGCAGGCGGCGGCGGCCGGTTCGCCGTCGCCGTCGTGCGCCCGGCCCATCTGGGCGGCCTGCGCGGCGGAGGCCGCGGCGTTGCGCGCGCAGCGTGCGTCCGCCGCGGGGTCGGGGGCGGACTCGGCGAGCACGGCGAGGGCCTGGACGCAGACGCGGGCGGCGTGTGCTGCTTTCCAGGCGGTGTTCTCGTCCGCCGCCCCGGCCCCGGGGTCGCTCCGTTCGATGTGGTGGGAGATCGCGGCGGCGCGGGACGCGGCGCTGCGGGCGCGTGCGGAGTGCCCCGCCCGCAGCGCCGCCTCGGCGGAGGGCTCCGCTCCGGTCTCGGCCGCCGCTTCGTGGGGGGTGCGCTCACTCATGGCCGTCTCCTCGTCTGCGGGGCGCCGGGGGCGCCGGGGCGTCGGGGTCTCGGACGTCGGGCAGGGTGACATGTCCGGCCGCAACAGGCCATACGCGGGAGGGGACTTCGGCATACGGCGGCGGGGGCCTTTTCAGGTCCGTGGGCTCACGCCTGCCGGTCCTCGGTGGCGGGGGTCTGTTCCCGGGGCGGGAGCAGCAGGTCCCTTGCGGGGTGCTTCTCGCCGGTGACGCTGCCCTGGATCCCGAGGTCCTGCCGGGCCGCCTCGTGGAAGTCGTTGATCGCCCGGAAGGCCGCGCGGTTGCGCTCCCGCCATTCGGCGAGGGTGCCGTCGATCCTGCCGGTGGCCTGCCAGTCGATCTCGGCGACCAGGGCGTTGAGGTCGTGTCCCGCCTCGATGGCGTCGTCGCCGCCGAGCAGCATCACCCGTTCGAAGGCGCTGCCCCAGATCCGCCCGGCCTCGGCGAGGTCCTCGCGGAGTTCCTGCTCGGTCCGTTCGCTCTCGCGCAGGCCCTCGCGGAACTCGTAGAGCCGTACGGACAGGGCGATGCGGGCCTTGGCCGCGTCGACGTAGTCGCCGTAGGCGTCGACCTTCTTGTCGTCCCAGCGGGTCAGCAGCTGGTGGCGGTTCCTGCTGCGCTCCATCAGGTGGTTGGTGACGTGCGTGCTGAGCGCGCCGAGCAACACCGCGCCGACGGTGACGAGTTGCTCTCCGGTGCTCAACTCGAACCGCCCCCAGTCCTGTCCCCACGCGATGACCGGATGATCTTACGGTCAGAGGAAGAGGCCGAGGGCCTCGTCGACCGACCACGTCTGCCAGCTCATGGCGAAGAGGCCGACGAAGGAGACCAGGGCCATGGTGAAGTTCTGGCCCTGCTCGGCCCAGTCGTGGATCATCAGGACGAGGTAGATCAGGTTGAGGACGAGGCCACCGACGAGGGCGACCGGGGTGAGGAAGCCCGCGATCAGGCCGAGGCCGAGGGCGAGTTCGGCGTAGGCGACGACGTACGCCATCAGGCGGGGCCGGGGCTTCACCACCGTGTCGAAGCCGGTGCGCACGACGGACCACCGGTGTTTCTCGGCGATGCCCGCCGCCCAGCCGATGCCGCCGCCCTTGAACCACTCCTTCTTGTCCTTGTGGCGCCAGCTCTCCAGCCACCACAGGCCGAGCCCGATGCGGAGCACGGCCAGCCACTCGGCTCCGCTGAGCCAGATCGTCTGCATCGAGCGCCCTCCCAAGCAATCTGACGGAGCGTCAGTTCAGCGGATACGGACGCGGTGCGCAAGGGGTCGAGAACCGTGGGGGCGCTTGCCGTCGCCCCGGGGAGGCCATAACCTCGATCTGATGGGTCGTCAGATTTAGCAAGGAAACCGTTCGGTCAGTCGTCCGGCAGTAGGGGGCACAGCAGTGGTCAGCAGCGAGGTCGGCACCAAGGAACTCCCCCGGGTCATCAGCGTGGACGACCACGTGATCGAGCCCGCGCACCTCTTCGAGACGTGGCTCCCCGCCAAGTACCGCGACCGGGGCCCGAAGCCCTTCACCGCG
Source organism: Streptomyces sp. NPDC037013 (assembly GCF_055607265.1). NCBI lineage: Bacteria > Bacillati > Actinomycetota > Actinomycetes > Kitasatosporales > Streptomycetaceae > Streptomyces > Streptomyces sp. NPDC037013. Next base: position 517,196 of record NZ_JBVJRV010000006.1, read on the forward strand.
GGCATCGGCGAACTGGAGTACATCGGCGGCAAGTACAGGTTCACCACGGACCCGGCGGGACAGATCACCGACTGGTGGGAGTACGAGGGCAACATCTTCCCGTACAAGCGCATCATCGCCGCCGTCGGCTTCTCGCGCGACGAGATGACGCTGGACGGCATCACCCGCGAGCAGATGCGCCGGGGCTGCTGGGACCCCAAGGCCCGCCTCGCGGACATGGACGTCAACCACGTCGAGGCGTCCCTCTGCTTCCCCACCTTCCCCCGCTTCTGCGGCCAGACGTTCTCCGAGGCCAAGGACAAGGAGGTCGGCCTCGCCTGCGTCCGCGCGTACAACGACTGGATGGTCGAGGAGTGGTGCGGCGACAGCGGCGGCCGGCTGATCCCGCTCTGCCTGATCCCGCTCTGGGACGTCGGCCTCGCCGTCGCCGAGATCAAGCGGAACGCCGCCCGCGGGGTGCGGGCCGTCACCTTCAGCGAGATCCCCACCCATCTGGGCCTGCCGTCGATCCACTCCGGCTACTGGGACCCGTTCTTCGCGGCCTGCGAGGAGACCGGGACCGTGGTGAACATGCACATCGGCTCCTCGTCCCAGATGCCGGCCGCGTCCCCGGACGCGCCGCCCGCGGTCCAGGCCTCCCTCTCCTTCAACAACGCCATGGCCTCGATGATGGACTTCCTCTTCAGCGGGGTCCTGGTGAAATTCCCCCGGCTCAAACTCGCCTACAGCGAGGGTCAGATGGGCTGGATCCCGTACGCCCTGGAGCGCGCCGACGACGTGTGGGAGGAGCACCGGGCCTGGGGCGGCGTGAAGGATCTGATCCCCGAACCCCCGTCCACGTACTACTACCGGCAGATCTTCTGCTGCTTCTTCCGCGACAAGCACGGCATCGAGGCGATCGAGACCGTCGGCGTCGACAACGCCACCTTCGAGACCGACTATCCGCACGTCGACTCGACCTGGCCGCACACCAAGGAGGTCGCGGCCGAACACGTCGGCCACCTGCCGGCGGAGATCCAGTACAAGCTGCTGCGCGGGAACGCGATCCGCATGCTGGACCTGCCCTTCGACCGGACCGGCCGGTAGCCGGCCGACGGGAGGCCGATACGGTTTCATCCGATCCCCCGACGAAAGAGGCGACCGGATGAGCACCCCCCTTTCGGAGACCTTGGTGACGCTCGGCCGCCGGTACGTGCGCGACGCACCCGGCACCGCGGGCAAGGCGGCGCTGGCCCGCCTCCTCAACCCGCGCCTGCGCCACAGCCCGCGCCGCCGGGTCGTCGCCGACCGGCACGGCCTCCGGTTCGCCGTCGACACCCAGGACCTCATCCAGCGCTACGTCTACCTCTTCGGTGCCTGGGAGCCCCACATGACGCGGTGGCTGCGCGGGCGGCTCGGGGCCGGGGACGTCTTCGTCGACGTCGGCTCGAACGTCGGCTACTTCGCCGTCCTCGGCTCCCGGCTCGTCGGCCCCCGGGGGCGGGTCGTGGCGATCGAGGCCGCGCCCGCCTTCCACCGCCGGGTGCTCCTGCACGCCGAACTGAACGGATGCGCCAACATCCGCGCGGTCAACGCCGCGGTGTCGGACGAGCGCAGGACGCTCACGTTCATCCTCGCCAGCTCGGACAACATGGGCGCGAACAGCATCGTCCCCTACGACGGGCCCGCCGAGTCCACCTTCGACGCCGAGGCCCAGCCCCTGCCCGACCTGCTTGAGGCCGACGAGATCGCGCGGGCCCGGGTCATCAAGATCGATGTGGAGGGGGCCGAGGGCGGCGTCATCAGGGGCCTCGCCCCGGTCCTCGACCGGCTCAGGCCCGATGTGGAGATCGCCGTGGAGGTGACCCCCGACCGCATGGAGCAACTGGGCGACTCGGCCGACGAGTTGATGAAGACCATGCGGGAGGCCGGTTTCCACGCCTACCGGCTCGTCAACGAGTACGCCCCCGGAAGCTATCCGGGCGCGCTGCGGCACCCGGCGCCGCCGGTCCGGTGGCGTGAACCGCTCACCGGGGAGACCGAGTTGGTCTTCTCCCGGATCGACGCGGAGACGCTGGACTGACCGGCCGGCGCCGCCACCCGGTGACGTCCCACCGCCGCGGCTACCCCGCGTCGGCCTCCGGAGCGCGCCAGCCGAACGCCGCCAGCGCCCTGGCCCGCGCCTCCACCACGGCCATGCGCGCGTCACGTTCCCCCGCGTCGACGTGGGCGCTCTGGCCGGTCGCCTGCCCCTCCCACTTGCGGTAGAAGAGGCCCACCTCGGACGAGAACCAGCCGCGCGCCACGGAGTTGAGCGCGAGGAGCAGGCCCGTGTCCTCGGAGGCGGGCAGCGCCATCCAGCCGCCCAGGGCGACGAGCAGCTCACGGCGGACGAAGAGCGTCGCCGGGTGGACCGGCGCGCGGTAGTCGTGGGCCGCCCAGTAGTCGAGCACCGCCGCGCGCTCCACGGGCCCGTGCTCCGGGTCGCCGGGGAAGCCGGCCGTGGAGCCGTCGGGCAGCAGGTCGAGGACGCGGGACGTGGCCCAGCCGATGTCCGGGTTCTCCTGGAGCGCGGCGAGGTCGCGGGCGAGCGCACCGGGGGCGAGCCGGTCGTCGGCGTCCAGGACCTTCACGTACTCGCCGTCGGCGTGCGCGAGGGCCATGGTGCGGGCGACGCCGGGACCGCCTGGCCGGCCCTGGCGGAACGAGACCCGCGGGTCGTCCGGGACGTGGGGCGCGACCTGGTCGGTCCTGCCGTCCTCCTGGATCAGCCAGTGCCACTCCCAGCCGTCGGGGAGCTCCTGCTCGCACAGGGAGGTGTACGCGTCCGCCAGGAACGGGGCCGAGGGCGCATGGACGGCAGTGACGATGATGATGCGCCGGCGCACGGCACTCACCACCTTTCCAGATGAGTGGTGAAGACGGCTTCCGTGCGGTCGCCGGGCAAGGTGACGTCGGAGACCTCGACGACGCGGTTCCGGGTGTCGTACGAGATCTTGCGGAGCAGGAGGACGGAGGTGCCCGGCGGGACGTCGAGCTCCGCGGCCTCCTCCGGGGTCGGCGGGCGGGCGGTGAGGCGTTCCTCGATGCGCGCCAGCTCGATGCCGACGGTGCCGAGCTGGCTCTGCGTGCCGCCCGGCCAGGGCTCCTTGGTCTCGTCCAGGAGGTCGGGGTTGGCCGCCACCACGGCGCGGACCAGGTAGGAGGTGGCCAGGTTGAAGGGGGCGCTCTCGGCCGCGTACCGCGTGCGGTAGGAGCGCGCGGTCAGCGGTGTGCCCGGCGGGACCCCGAAGGTGCGGGCGAGGTCCTCGTCGGCGGGGACCTCGCGGTACGACGCGTGGAAGACGAGGTCGCGCATCTCGAGCCCGGTGTCGCGCTCCGTGGCCCCGGTGCGGGCCCGGTGGCTCTCCGGCCGGCGCACGCGGTCCTTCTCCCACTGGTGGCGGGAGTTGTCGCGGATCACCTTCGCCCTGGTCCTGCGGACGAAGTTGCCGCGGCCGTGCTCCTTCTCGATCAGCCCTTCCTCGCGCAGCAGGCGGAGTGCGTCGCGCAGGGTCGGCACGCTGCGCCCGTACCGCTCGGCGAGCTTCGTCTCGGCGGGCAGCCGTTCGCCGGGCCGGAGCCGGCCGGCGCGGATGGAGCGCCGGATGTCGTCCGCGATCTGCTCGTAGGCCTTCGGTATCGCGCTCACCATCCGTCGTCGGTCCGGGCCCCCACCCTATGACTCCTCAAGAGGAGTTGACGAGGGTGGGGTGCGGGCACAGAGCGCACCCAAGGGGCCCAAGGGATCCGGAAGGTGTTCCGCGATGTTCTTGGCGCATATCCCATGGCCGAAAGTTTCCGTACGCATCCATCTCGCGTCCAAAACCGGTTGATGAACCGGTTGCCGAAAAGCGCCGCGCGCACATGAAAGGGCCCGATCGCTGGCGACGGGGGATGCACCAGCGATCGGGCTCTGTATCCAGACTAACAAGGCTCATTGAAGTGCGGGAGTCAACTCCGCCAGTTATCTACGAAGTTGTGATGCGGATCACGCGGAAAGAGGGGCCCGTTACTCGTCGCACGGGGGTTCGTAGGAGAGACGCGACAGATACTCCTGCCATTTCTCCCGGGTCAGCACACCGCGCGTGGTCGAACAAATACGGTTAACCGCTTCGCGGGTGTCCAAGTCCCACAGCCGGACGGTATCCGTGCCGCTCGACACCCCGAGCATGTTGCTCTGCGGGCTGAACGACAGGAAGCTGCCCGTCTTGGCGTTGGGGCTCATCGACTGGCCGATGGCGGAGGCGTCCAGGGGGTCGGCGACATCCCAGAGCCGGACGGTGTTGTCGTTGCCGCCCGTGGCGAGCGTCTGCCCGTCCGCGCTGAACGTCAGCGACACGACCGCGTCGGTGTGACCCGTCAGGGACGTGCCCCGCCGCGGCGCCCCGTGGGGGTCGGAGACGTCCCAGAGGCGGACCGTGCCGTCGTCGCTCGCGCTGGCCAGGGCCCGGCCGTTGGGGCTGTAGGCGACCCGGTTGACCGCCCCCAGATGGCCGTTGAGGGGGGCGCCGCGCCGGGTGACGTGCTTCGGGTCGCGCACGTTCCACAGCCGTACGGTGCCGTCCGCGCTGCCGCTCGCCAGCGTCCGCCCGTCGATGCTGAAGGCCAGGGAGTTGACGTAACCCTGATGGCCGGTGAGCGGGCGGCCCAGCCTGCGCGGGTGCGCAGGCGACCGCACGTCCCACAGCTGGATCGTGCGGTCGGTGTCGGCGGACGCGAGGACGCGCCCGTCCGGACTGAACGCCAGCGCGGCCGCGAACCGCGTCCGCAGCGCGACGGGCGGCCCGTACGCGACGGGATGTCTCGGGTCGGAGACGTTCCACAGCTGCACCGCGCGGTTCCCGGTGAGTACGGCGAGGGTGCGGCCGTCGGGCGAGAACACCGGCGAACGCAGGTTCCCCTTGCCGGGCTCGAACGGCTTGCCCAGCGCCTCGGGCCGGTCGGGCCGCGCCACGTCCCACAGCCGGATCCGCTCGTCGCCCGCGGCCGTCGCAAGCACCTTGCCGTCCGGGCGGAACGCGCCGACGCGGCCCAGCATGTCCGACGGCGGAATCGCCCACAGGCGGACCTTGTTGTCCCCGGTCCCGGTGGCCAGGGTCCGGCCGTCGGGGCTGAAACCCAGGGCGTACATCTCCCCGCTGCTGCCCGCGAGCGGCTCGCCGACCTGGGACGGGCGCGCCGGATCACGGACGTTCCACAGGCTCGCCGTGCTGTCCGCGCTGGCCGCCGCGAGCATGCTGCCCGCCGGGTTGAAGGCGACGGACCACAGGGGGCCGGTGTGCCCGGTCAGCGGGGTGCCGAGCGCCTTGGCCCGGCGCGGGTCGGCGATGCTCCACAGCCGGATCGTGTTGTCCGCGCTGCCGCTCGCGAGCGTGCTGCCGTCGGGGCTGAACGCCACGGAGTGCACCGTGCTCTTGTGGCCGCGCAGCACGTTGTCGACCGGCTTCGGCCGGTGCGGGTCGGCCGTGTTCCACAGCCTGATCGTGCCGTCGTCGCCGCCCGCCGCCAGCGTCCGGCCGTCGGGGGCGAACGCCACGGAGCGCACGGCGGCCGTGTGCCCGGTCAGCCTGTCGATCAGCTTCGGCCGGGAGAGGTCCCGCACGTCCCAGAGGCGGACGGCGTGATCCTCGTTGGCGGAGGCCAGGGTGCGCCCGTCCGGACTGAAGGCGAGCAGATAGATCGTGCCGCCGTGCCCGGCGAGGGGCGACCCGAGCAGCTTCGGATGCCGGGGGTCCCGCACGTCGTACAGCCGTACCGTGCCGTCGTCGGCGGCGCTGGCGAGCGTCTTGCCGTCCGGGCTGAAGATCGCCGTGCTGACCCAGCTCTTGTGCCCGGTCAGGGGTTTGCCGAGCGGCTTGGGGTGCGTACGGTCCGACACGTCCCACAGCCGGACCGTACGGTCGTAGCTGGCGGTGGCGAGGACCCGCCCGTTCCTGCTGAACGACGTGAGGTACACCGCGCCCCGGTGGCCGAGGAGCGGCGTGGCGAGCGGCGCGTTGACGATCGAGATCAGCCGGTTCTGCGTCGCCTCGTCGTCGGGCCGCAACCGGTGCGCCACCAGGTCGAGCTGGGCGGAGAGCGAGGGATCGGTGTGCTGGGCCCGGTCGGCCTCCGCGACCACCTGCTGGAACACCGCGTCGTCCCGCTGCTGCCGGGCGACCACCGCCGAGACGACGGCCACCATCGCCAGCACGACGAGCACCGCCACCGCGCCGCGGCGCAGCCAGACCGTGCGCCTGCGCAGCCTGGCCGAGGCGGCGAGGAACTCCACCGCGCCCCGGGTCAGGAAGGTGTCCCCGGCCGACTTGGCCCAGGCGAGGGCCTGTTCCAGACGGGAGCCCCTATAGAGGAGCGACGTGTCCCGCTCGGAGTCCTCCCAGGCCTTGCCGTCCTCCTCCAGGCGCTGGCGCAGCAGATGGTCGTTGCGGTCCTCGTCGATCCAGTCGCGCAGCCGCGGCCAGGCGTGCAGCAGCGCCTCGTGCGTGATCTCCACGGTCTCCGCGTCGAGCGTCACGAGCCGGGCGCGGACCAGCGCCTCCAGCGACTCCTCCGTCTTGTGCGGATCCGTCGACTCCTCCGCGAGCTGGCGGCGCGTGCCGCGCCTGCGGGTGGCCTGGGTGTCCTCGCCGAGCCGGACCAGCCGCAGCAGGAGCAGCCGCGCGGCCGTGCGGGCCGCCGGGTCGAGCCCGGACCAGGCGCGCTCGGCGGTCGCCGCCACCGCGCCCTGGATGCCGCCCGCCGCGCGGTAGCCGGCCAGGGTCAGCCGTCCCGTCTTCCGCCGCTGCCAGGTGGCGAGCAGGGCGTGCGAGAGGAGCGGCAGCACACCCGCGTCGTGCGCCCCGCGGGGCCCGTCCGTACTGACTTCCCTGACGATCAGCTCGGCGAGACCCGGTTCGAGCTCCAGCCCCACCGCCTTCGCGGGCCCGGCCACCGCCTTGCGCAACTCGCTGCTGGTGAGCGGTCCGAGCACCATGTGCCGGTGCTGGAGCGCGTCGGCGAGTTCGGGATAGCCGAGGCACTCCTCGTAGAAGTCGGCGCGTATGCCGAGGACGACGAGGGCGGGGGAGGGGAGGTGCGCATGCTGTGGGGCCTGCTCACCGGCGTCGGCGTCCGGGGCCGGCGAGCAGGCGGCGTGGAGCAGCCGGATGAAGGCGCGCCTGTCCGACTCGTCCGCGCAGAGGGTGAAGGTCTCCTCGAACTGATCGACGATGAGGACGGGACGGCTGCCGCCGCTCCCCGCACGCTCCGCCCAGGCGGCGACGCCCTCCCGGACGGCCCGGTCGAGCTCCGCGGAACCGGAGCCGGAGCTGGAACCGGAGCCGGGATCGGAACCGGAGCCGGGATCGGAACCGGGCCCGCCCCCGGCCGGGCCCTCCGCCGCCGCCGCGGCGGTGACGGCGGGCGCGAGCTCGGGGACCTGGCGGCTCAGCTCCGCGAGCGGGTCGCTCCCCGGCACGAGCTGCAGCACCGGGCCGGTGGCCCGGCCGTCCTCGGTGTCGTCGAGGGCGCCGTTCTGGAGGGTGGGTACGAGACCGGCGTTGAGGAGCGAGGACTTCCCCGCGCCCGAGGCGCCCACGAGCATGACCAGACCGCCCGTGTCCTCCGCCGCGCGGAGCTGCCCCACGAGGGCCTCGGTGCTCCGCTCCCGGCCGAAGAACCACTGGGCGTCCTGCTGACGGTACGAGGCGAGCCCGCGGTACGGGCAGACGCCGGGCACGGGCGCCGCCTCGGCCGCCGGATTGCTCTCGTCCTCGTCGCCGCCCGCGCCACGCTCACCGGCCGGGTCGGCGACCGCGCGCTCCCACAGGCGGTGCCACTGCCCCATGTCGTACAGACCCGTGGAGACCGGAGCCGGCCGCTTCCGCCGCGCGTCGGGGATCAGGACATGCAGGACCGCGGCGAGTGCGGCGAACTGGGCCGGCACGTTCTTGGCCCGCCGCCAGTCGCTGATCCGCTGCGCGGAGACCCGTACGGGCCGCCCCCGCTCATCGACCCGCTGGAGCCGGACGACGGCTTCGGCCACGCGTTTGAGGGGCGGATTGCCGGCCTCCTTGTACAGCAGCGCGAGACGTTCTGCGAAGCTCGTGCGTGCCCCTGAGTCGGAACTCAAGGCCTCCACCCCTTACTTCCGCCGCACCTGGACATCCGGACCGGAAAACTCACTTTATACGGCTGACCTGCGCAGAAGTCGTCCGGATGAGGCCGGAACCTCCACTCGGAGACCCGTAACTGGCAGGATCTCGTCGCAGTAGCGAACCAACCACGCAGCGTCCGGGCAGGTCATCGGCCCGGGGGCTCTCGGAGCCGGCGCACAACACCGATCGTTCTGAGCCTGGCTTGCGTCGGCGTCCCGCCGGACCTGTCGCGAGGCTCGAAAGATCCGTGCGGTCGGCCATACCGGGACCGCGTTCACATCAGACACGGATCCCGACTTTCCCTGATCCGCGCCGATACGCAGTTGAACGGCGGGTCGGCGCTGTACGCGTCGATCGGTGCCGGTCCCCACGAGGGGAGGGACCGGCACCGATACGACGCACCCCACACGCCGAGCGGTGAGGGCGACGACACCTCATGACGACCGCGACGAGCCGAGCATGACGTACGCGATGACGACCACGGCGGACCCGACAACCACGAGGGACACGACAAACGGGTCAGGCCCGGTACTGATTTCTCAGTACCGGGCCTGACCCGTTGTTCCAGCTGTCGGGGTGGCGGGATTTGAACCCACGACCTCTTCGTCCCGAACGAAGCGCGCTGCCAAGCTGCGCTACACCCCGATGTCGTTGACCCAGCGGCTTGCGGTGCAGGCCGTGGCGACATCGATTACTTTAGCGGACCGGCGCCCGGAGACGAAATCCGGTGTTCGGGGCCCCCGGATCCCGGGGCGGGGCGGACCCGGTCGAGGCCCAGGACGAGCAGGGCGAGGGCCCAGAAGGCCAGGCCGAAGACGACGGCGTTGCCGAGGACGCCCGCGTAGCCGTGCAGGTCGACGTCGAGGAACGGGTACGGGTAGCGGGCCGTCGGGCCGGGGGACGTCAAAGGGCCGCGGATCAGCACGAAGGCCAGGTACGCGAGCGGGTAGAGCAGCCAGATGCCGGTGTGGCGCAGGCGCAGGCCGCCCGGCCTGGTGAGCAGCAGCCAGTCGAGGGCCACGCCGATCGGCGTCACGGTGTGCAGGAGCTGGTTGGAGAGGGAGTGCCAGCCGGCCGCCGCCGCGGCCTGCGCCTCGTCCGTCATCGAGAAGCCGCTCGAGTCGTCGGACAGGACCAGGTGGTAGACGAGGCCCGTGATCGCGATGAAGAGGAGCGTGGCGCCGGACAGCGGGGCCGGGAGCGACGGGCGGCCGCGCAGGGCCCGCCAGGCGGAGAGGCCGAGGACCACGGCCACCAGGACGTTGCTCTGGACCGTGAAGTAGCTGAGGACGCGCGGCGGGCTGCCGATGGCCAGGTCGATCGCGATTCCGGTCACCGCGGCCAGCGCGACGAGCGCGCGGAAGGCGGCCGCGAGGGGGCGGCGTACGGGCGGTACGACCGCCTCCGCTGGGACCCCGGGACGTATCTGACCTGTCGGACGTATGGGGCGTATCGGAGCGATCATGCCCCCACGGTAGGCACGGTTCCCGTCAGATGCCCGTCAGGCCGCGCCCCGTGTCGGCCCCGGCCCCGCGCCCCGGTCCCGCCCGACCGCTCCGCTCCTCAGCCGCGCGCCGTCAGCGTGAGCAGCGTCGCCTCCGGAGGGCAGGCGAACCGCATCGGCGTGTAGCGGTTCGCCCCGCACCCGGCCGACACGTGGAGGAACGACGTCCGCCCTTCCGCCTCGTGCGTGGAGAGGCCCTTCACGCGGTCCGTGTCCAGGTCGCAGTTGGTGACGAGTGCCCCGTAGAAGGGGATGCAGACCTGTCCGCCGTGGGTGTGTCCGGCGAGGATCAGCGGGTAGCCGTCCGCGGCGAAGGCGTCGAGGGAGCGCAGGTACGGGGCGTGCACGATGCCCATCGAGAAGTCGGCCCCGGCCTCCGGGCCGCCCGCCACCTGCGCGTACCGGTCGCGCTTGATGTGCGGGTCGTCCAGGCCCGTGAGGGCGATCTCGTAGCCGTCGATCTTCAGCGCGCCCCGGGTGTTCGTGAGGTTCACCCAGCCCGCCGCGTCGAACCCGTCGCGCAGGCCCTCCCACGGGTTGTGGATGACGCCGACGGCGGGCGCGTTGCCGTTCAGGCCGTGCTTGCCCTGTACCTTCTCGACCAGGTAGCGGGCGGGATTGCGTGGCTTGGGGCCGTAGTAGTCGTTCGAGCCGAAGACGTACGCCCCGGGGAACTCCATCAGCGGGCCGAGCGCGTCCAGCGTCTCCGGGACGCCCTCCGGGTCGGAGAGGTTGTCCCCCGTATTGATCACGAAGTCCGGACGCAGGCCCGCCAGCGAGCGCAGCCACCGCTGCTTCTTGCGCTGTCCGGACACCATGTGGATGTCGGAGACCTGGAGGACCCGCAAGGGACGCATCCCCGACGGCAGTACGGGCACCGTGACCCGCCTCAGCCGGAAGGAACGGGCCTCGAAGCCCACCGAGTAGGCGAGACCGGCCGCAGCCGTCGCCGTGATGCCCAGGGGTACTGCGTATCGCGCGCGCATCTCCCCATCGTGTCAGACCCCGCGGGCCCGCGATCCGGAGGGAGTCGGGGCCCAACCGCCGTGCCCCTGGGGCCGGCCACGGGGAAATCGAGGGGCAGGGAGCGCTCCGCACCTGCCACAATCAACCCATGACCACGCTCAAGTCGAAGCTGCAGGAAGACCTCACCGCCGCGATCCGGGGGCGCGACGAGCTGCGCTCCTCGACGCTCCGGCTGACCCTCTCCGCCATCACGAAGGAGGAGGTCTCGGGCAAGACGGCGCGCGAGCTCTCCGACGACGAGGTGCAGAAGGTGATCGCCCGCGAGGCCAAGAAGCGCCGCGAGGCCGCCGAGGCGTTCGGCCAGGGCGGCCGCGCCGAGCAGGCCGAGCGCGAGAAGGCGGAGGGCGAGATCCTCGCCGAGTACCTCCCCAAGCAGCTCTCCGACGACGAGCTCCGCGCGATCGTCGCCGAGGCCGTCGAGGAGGCCAGGGCCGCAGGCGCCGAGGGCCCGCGCGCCATGGGCCAGGTCATGAAGATCGTGAACCCGAAGGTGGCGGGCCTCGCCGAGGGCGGCCGCGTCGCCGCCACGGTCAAGCAGCTCCTGGCGGGCTGAGCTCCCGCCGGCATCCGGCACCGGGCGTCCCCTGAAGCCAGGGGGCGCCCTTTTCGGCGTACTGCCCGAGTCCCCGGAAACCAGAAACGGAACCGGAGCGACCCGGAAACCGGAACAGCGCCCCCGGCAGACCGCCAGCGCTCCCGCTACCGCTGCCAGCCCCCGCCGATCCCGCCGCCGATCCCGTTCCCGCCGTTCCCGTTGCCGCCGATGACGCCCGGCGGGATCGAGATGTCCGGCCAGGGGCTGCCGCCTCCGCCGTTGCCACCCCCGCCGTTGCCGCCGCCGGCGCCGCCGCCGTCATGGCCGCCGCCACCGCCCGGCTTGTCGTCCTGGCCGCCGTCGTGCCCGCCCTCGTGGTCATTGTCCTTGTCCCCGCCGGGGAGGTGGACGGTGTTGAAGGGCGGCGCCGGCTTGCCCGCGAGGGCGCCGCTCATCGCGTCGCGCCAGATCGGGCCCGGCACCTCGCCGCCGAAGACCTTGTCGTACGGGACCCCGCCGATGGTGATGTCGGTCATCCGCCGCTTGTGCTGCGGGTCGCCGACCCAGACCGCGCCCGACATGTTCGGGGTGTAGCCGACGAACCAGGCGGCGTAGCGGTAGTCGGTCGTACCCGTCTTGCCCGCGCTCGGGCGCGAGCCGAGCCCGGCCTGCTTGCCCGTACCGTCCTCGACCACGCCCTTGAGGAGGGTGTTGATGGTGTCGGCGGTCTTCTGCGACATCGCCCGCGAGCACGTCGACTTCGGCACCGGCAGCGACTTGCCGCCGAGCGTCGTGATCGACTCGATGGCGATCGGCGTGCAGTACGTGCCGCGCGAGGCGAAGGCCGCGTACGCGCCCGCCATCGTCAGCGGCGACATCTCCTGGGTGCCGAGCGCGATCGACGGCGCCTGCACCAGCTCCTTGCCGTCGGCGCGCTTCACGCCCATCTTGTCGGCCAGCTTGGTCACCGGGCAGATGCCGATGTCGCCGATGAGCTGCACGTAGTAGGTGTTGACCGACTTCGCGGTCGCCTCCCGCATGCCGTACGGGCCGACCTCGGACTCGTTCTCGTTGGTCAGCTTCGCGCCGCCGGAGTTGACCCACTGCTTGCCGTCACAGATGGAGACCCGGTCGGGGTACGGCATCTCGTACGGCGACGCGTAGCTCTGCCCCGCCGACTTGCCGCCCTCCAGGGCCGCCGCCGCGACGATCGGCTTGAACGTCGAACCCGGCTGGTACCCCGCGCCGCCGCCCATGGCGTCGTCCACGGAGAGGTTGATCGTGGTCTCGTCCTTCTTGAAGCCGTAGGGACGCGACTGGCCCATGCCGAGGATCTTGCCCGTGCCCGGTTCGACGATGGTGGCGGCGGTCGCCACGTCGTCGGTCTTGTTCACGTGGTCCTTGATCGACGCCTGCACCGAATCCTGTGCCTGCGGATCGAGGGTCGTACGGATCCGCAGGCCGCCGCGGTTCCAGACCTTGACCCGCTCCTCCCGCGTCTTGCCGAACGCGGGGTCGTTGTAGAACACCTCGCGCACGTAGTCGCAGAAGAAGCCGGCACCCCTGACCGAGGTGATGCAGCCGTTCTCGGGCCGGCTCACCTTCAGGCCGAGGTCGGCCTTCTTGGCGGCGTCGGCCTCGCCCTGCGAGATGTCGTGCGTCTCGGCCATGCGCTGCAGCACGACGTTGCGCCGCTTGGTGGCCTCCGCCGAGTCGTTGACCGGGTCGTACCGGCTGGGCGACTGCACGATGCCGGCCAGGAGCGCGGCCTCCGGGAGCTTCAGGTCCTTGGCGTGCTTGGAGAAGTACCGCTGGGACGCGGCCTCGACGCCGTATGCCTGCTGACCGAAGTAGGTGATGTTCAGGTAGTTCTTGAGGATGCGCTTCTTGCCCAGCTTGTCCTCGACCTGAATCGCGTACTTCAGCTCGCGGATCTTGCGGCCGAGCGTCTGCTGCGTGGCCTCGGCGACCTTCGTCGGGTCGTCGCCGGCCTCCTCCACGAAGACGTTCTTCACGTACTGCTGCGTGAGCGTGGACGCGCCCTGCGAGACGCCGCCGCTCTGCGCGTTCTGGTTGAGCGCGCGCAGGATGCCCTTGAGGTCGACCGCGCCGTGCTGGTAGAAGCGGGAGTCCTCGATCGCGACGATCGCCTTCTGCATGTACGGCGAGATGTCCTTGAGCGGGACGATCGTGCGGTCACGCGAGAAGACCGTGGCGATGTTGCCGCCCTTGTTGTCCAGGATGGACGTGCGCTGACTGAGCGGCGGCTGCTTCAGATTGGCGGGGATGTCGTCGAATCCCTCGACCGAACCCTTGGCCGCGAGGCCCAGCGCTCCGGCCGCGGGCAGGGCGATCCCCGCCAGCACCGCACCCGCCAGGACGCTGACTCCGAGGAACTTCGCGGCCTGCTGAGTTGGTGACAGACCACCGCCCGAGCGCTTCTTTCCCATGAGGGCAGCCTAATCCGTACTCGGCGGCGTTCCGAGGGAGCGAGTGATCTTCGGGATGTTCGGCGTTGATCCCGGGGTGCTCGCCGCCGCCGTCCGGTGCGCCGGGGGCGGGTGGCACCTACGTTCTCATTCGCCGGACAGGCCCCAATGCCTTGGCCTAAGCTGCTCTCAACTGTCACAACCGTGCGGTTCGGCATCACTCCTCTCCCGCCCCCGAACCCGACGGTTTCCTGCCCGAATTCGCCTCATGTGGCACTCGGCGTCCGTTGTGACTCAACTGAACTGCCCCGGAATGCGCGTTTCCGCACGAATGTCGCCGCCTCACTCCGTCGGGTGATCTGCCGCTTACGCATAGTCCGTTCGGGCCATTCAAGATTGGGCCCGAAGGGGGTGTTGCGCTGTGCCCACCTTCCGTAACGTCCTCAACTGGCGGCGGTGAATATGCCGCTGCCGCCGTGGGGGAGCCTCGATTCGGGAGAGGACGGCGCCGGTATGGGCTGGGTAACCGACTGGAGTGCGCAGGCGGCCTGCCGCACTACCGATCCGGATGAACTGTTCGTTCAAGGAGCAGCGCAGAACAGGGCCAAGGCGGTGTGCACCGGATGTCCGGTGCGGACCGAGTGCCTGGCCGACGCGCTGGACAACCGCGTCGAGTTCGGCGTGTGGGGTGGCATGACGGAGCGGGAGCGTCGCGCACTGCTGCGCAGGCGTCCCACCGTCACCTCATGGCGCAGGCTTCTGGAGACGGCGCGCTCCGAGTACGAGCGTGGCGCGGGCCTGCTGCCCGTGGACCTGGAGGACGAGGAGACGTACGAGAGCTACGCGGCAGTGGGGTAGGCCGGTACGCCATCGGGGCGACGCGTGCCGAGACCGGGATCCCCCGCGTCCCGTCAGCCCGCCAGCCGGTCCCCTACGGCGCGGAGCCCCGCAAGGTCATGCACATCACCGGGGAGCGCGGCCACTTCGGCCACCGCCACCTCGGGGTGACGCGCGGTGAAGCGATCACGCGTGCGCTGTTCACGCGCGAGCAACTGCATGCGCTCGGCATGCAGGCGCAGCAGACCCGCGGTCATCTGCTCGACACACGCGTCGATGGAAGCGGAATCGCCATCGCCGGAAGCGGGAACCTCTACAGGAACAGCGGAAGCCTCTACAGGAACAGAGGGAGCCTCGTCAGGAACGGAGCCCTCCGAAAGCGCGAGGGCTTCGGGCGGCGCGGGCTCCTCTGAAGTCACGGGATTCTCGGGGGAGTTACGAACTCCTTCCTTCCCGTCCTCCTGATCCACAATGCGGCGTTCCTCAAGATTTTCCGCCGCGGCGAGGGCCCGCTCGGCCGACAGCTGGGCGGCGCCGCTGCCGTGCACCCGGTTCAGCACGAGGCCCGCGAGCGGCATGTCGTCCGCCGCGAGCCGCTCCACGAAGTACGCGGCCTCCCGCAGCGCGTCCCGCTCCGGCGAGGCCACCACGAGGAACGCCGTGCCGGGCGCCTGGAGCAGCCGGTACGTCGCGTCGGCCCGCGTGCGGAACCCGCCGAACATGCTGTCCATCGCCGTCACGAACATCTGCACGTCCCGCAGCAACTGCCCGCCGAGCAGCTTGCCGAGGGCGCCCGTCATCATCGACATGCCGACGTTGAGGAACTTCATCCCGGCCCGGCCGCCCACCTTCGCCGGCGCCATCAGGACCCGGATCAACTTCCCGTCCAGGAACGACCCGAGGCGCTTCGGCGCGTCGAGGAAGTCCAGGGCCGAACGCGAGGGCGGCGTGTCGACGACGATCAGGTCCCACTCGTCGCGGGAGCGCAGCTGCCCCAGCTTCTCCATCGCCATGTACTCCTGCGTGCCCGCGAAGCCCGCCGAGAGCGACTGGTAGAAGGGGTTGCCGAGGATCGCCCTGGCCCGCTCCTCGTCCGTGTGCGCCTCGACGATCTCGTCGAAGGTGCGCTTCATGTCGAGCATCATGGCGTGCAGTTCGCCGGGGCCCTCGACGCCCTTGACCCGCCGCGGCACGTTGTCGAGCGAGTCGATGCCCATGGACTGCGCCAGCCTGCGGGCCGGGTCGATGGTGAGGACGACGGTCCTGCGGCCCCGCTCCGCCGCGCGCAGCCCGAGGGCTGCCGCCGTGGTCGTCTTGCCGACGCCGCCCGAGCCGCAGCACACCACGATCCGCGTCTTCGGGTCGTCGATCAGGGCGTCCACGTCCAGCACGCGGCCGGGCTCCAGGGTCCGCGCCGGCTTCTGGGTCGTGCGGTCCCCGGTCATGAGATCCCTTGCTTCCGCAGTGCCGTGGCGAGCTCGTAGAGGCCCGCGAGGTCCATCCCGCCCGCGAGCAGCGGGAGTTCGTGCAGGGGGCGGCCGAACCCGGTCAGCACGGCGCGCTGGTCGCGCTCCAGGGCGAACCGCTCGGCGTACTCGGCGGCCTGCTCGAGGAGCGGGTCCACCAGCCGCTCGGCGGCCCCGCCGCGCCGCGCGCCGCCGAGCCCGGCGGTGGCCAGGGCCTTGGCGACGGCCGAACGCGGCGCCTGTTCCAGGCCCAGCTTCAGCGACTGTTCGTCCAGCAGGGCCGGACGCACCATGTTGACGATGAGCCGCCCCACGGGCAGCTGCGCGGCCCGCAGCTCGGCGATCCCGTCCGCGGTCTCCTGGACGGGCATCTCCTCAAGGAGGGTCACCAGGTGCACCGCGGTCTCGGGCGACTTGAGCACCCGCATCACCGCCTGCGCCTGATTGTGTATCGGCCCGATCTTCGCGAGCCCGGCGACCTCGTCGTTGACGTTCAGGAAGCGGGTGATGCGGCCGGTCGGCGGCGCGTCCATCACCACGCAGTCGTACGCGAACCGCCCGCTCTTGTCCTTGCGGCGCACGGCCTCACAGGCCTTGCCCGTCAGCAGTACGTCCCGGAGTCCGGGTGCGACGGTGGTGGCGAAGTCGATGGCGCCGAGCTTCTTCAGGGCCCGTCCCGCGCCCCCCAGTTTGTAGAACATCTGGAGGTAGTCGAGCAGCGCGAGCTCGGGGTCGATGGCGAGGGCATACACCTCCCCGCCCCCGGGAGCGACGGCGATCTTCCGCTCCTCATAGGGCAGCGCTTCTGTCTCGAAGAGCTGCGCGATGCCCTGCCTGCCCTCGACCTCGACGAGGAGGGTGCGTTTGCCCTCCGTCGCCAGGGCGAGCGCGAGGGCCGCGGCCACCGTGGTCTTGCCGGTACCGCCCTTGCCACTGACGACCTGGAGCCTGCTCACCCTTGTGAGCCTAACCAGTCGCCGCCCGGACCATGCAGGAGCCCACCCTGAGCAGCCCTCCGCACCGACTACAGTCGGCCACATGACCAAGTGGGAATACGCAACCGTGCCTCTGCTCGTCCACGCCACGAAGCAGATTCTTGACACCTGGGGCGAGGACGGCTGGGAGCTGGTCCAGGTCGTGCCCGGGCCGAACAACCCCGAGCAGCTCGTGGCCTACCTGAAGCGGGAGAAGCAGGCATGAGCGCCGTCGAGGAGAAGCTCGCGTCGCTCGGCCTGACGCTGCCCGAGGTCGTGCCGCCGCTGGCCGCCTACCAGCCCGCCGTCCAGTCCGGCGTGTACGTCTACACCGCGGGCCAGCTCCCGATGGTGGACGGCAAGCTCGCCGTGACCGGCAAGGTCGGCGCCGAGGTCACCCCGGAGGAGGCCAAGGACCTGGCCCGCACCTGCGCGCTGAACGCGCTGGCCGCGGTCAAGTCGGTCGCCGGTGACCTGGACCGCGTCGCGCGCGTCGTGAAGGTGGTCGGCTTCGTGGCCTCCGCCTCGGACTTCACCGGCCAGCCCGGCGTCCTCAACGGCGCGAGCGAGCTCCTCGGCGAGGTCCTCGGCGACAAGGGCGTGCACGCACGCAGCGCCGTGGGCGTGGCCGTGCTCCCGCTGGACGCCCCGGTCGAGGTCGAGATCCAGGTGGAACTGACGGAGGCGTAGGACGTATTCCGGCCCTTCAGGGGGCACGGTCTTGCGCACCGGTGCCCCTGTGGGCACCGGTGGTTGCCTCTCGAACATCAGCGCACCAGCAGATAGCCTCCGCCCATGGCTAATGGGCAGTGGTACCCCCCGGAGTGGCCGGACCGCATCCGCGCCCTCGCGAGCGGCGAGCTGACGCCTGCGACCCCTCGTCGCGCCGCCACCGTCATGCTGCTCAGGGACGGTTCCGGCGGGCCGGAAGTACACATGCTGCGCAGACGCGCCTCCATGGCCTTCGCCGGGGGCGCGTACGCGTATCCGGGCGGCGGCGTCGACCCGCGCGACGACGACCACCTGGTGCGCTGGGCCGGCCCCGCGCGCGCGTCCTGGGCGGCCCGCCTCGGCGTCGACGACGAGGCCGCAGCCCAGGCCGTCGTCTGCGCGGCGGTCCGCGAGACGTACGAGGAATCGGGCGTGCTGCTCGCCGGGCCGTCCCCGCAGACGGTCGTCGGCGACACCACGGGCGACGACTGGGAGTCCGACCGCGAGGCGCTGGTCGCCCGCGACCTCTCCTTCGCGCAGTTCCTGGACCGCCGGGGCCTGTATCTGCGCAGCGACCTCCTCGCCGCGTGGGCCCGCTGGATCACCCCCGAGTTCGAGCCGCGGCGCTACGACACGTTCTTCTTCGTGGCCGCGCTCCCGGATGGCCAGCGCACCCGCAACGCCTCCACGGAGGCCGACCGCACGGTCTGGATCCACCCCGCCGAGGCCGCCGCCCGCTACGACAGGGGCGAACTCCTGATGATGCCGCCCACCATCGCGACCCTGCGGGCCCTCGCGGCACACGAGTCCCCCCGTGCGGCCCTGGAGGCGGCCCCCTCCCAGGACATGACCCCGGTACTGGCCCAGGCCCGCCTGGAGGGCGACGAGCTGGTCCTTTCCTGGCCCGGCCACGACGAGTTCACGAAGCGCGTGGGCGCGCAGCACCCGTGAGGACGGCCCGACGGCGACCTCCCGGCGGCCGGCCGTCGCGTCCGGGACGGGAGGGGACGTGGGGATACGCGCGCACGGAGCGCAGGGCGCAGTGTGCCGTCTCCGTCCGCACGGCGTGACGCAGGGACGGCGGGTACGTACGCACACGCGCCTGCGGCCCGGCACGTGCCTCGCGGGCCCGTACCCGCCCCCGTGACCCCGCACCCGCACCCGTACCCGTACCCACAACCGACCCGAACCCGAGGCGCCCTCCGGCCCAAGCAAAGCCGCACACGCCCCGCCCCCGCCCAGACAGGAGTCACCCCCGCATGACCGATGCCGCCGCCCTCCCCGGCCAGCCGCGCGGCGGAGTCCTCAGCGGCCCCGCCACCGCCCGCGCGGTCAACGTCCTCGCGCCCAACCCCTCCGCGATGACCCTGGACGGCACCAACACCTGGATCGTCGCCGAGCCGGACTCACCGCTCGCGGTGGTCGTCGACCCGGGCCCGCTGGACGACGCCCACCTCAGCCGCGTCATCGAGACCGCCGAGAAGGCCGGCAAGCGCGTCGCGCTGACGCTCCTCACCCACGGCCACCCCGACCACGCGGAGGGGGCGGCCCGTTTCGCGGAGCTGACCCGTACCCACGTCCGGGCCCTTGACCCCGCCCTGCGCCTGGGCGACGAGGGCCTGGCGGCGGGCGACGTGATCACCACCGGCGGCCTGGAGATGCGCGTCGTCCCCACCCCCGGCCACACCGCTGACTCGCTCTGCTTCCACCTTCCCGCCGACCGGGCGGTCCTGACGGGGGACACGGTCCTCGGCCGCGGCACCACGGTCGTGGCGCACCCGGACGGCCGCCTCGGCGACTACCTGGACTCCCTGCGCCGCCTGCGCTCCCTGACGGTCGACGACGGCGTCCACACGGTCCTGCCGGGCCACGGGCCGGTCCTGGAGGACGCGCAGGGCGCCGTGGAGTTCTACCTCGCGCACCGCGCCAACCGCCTCGCCCAGGTCGAGACGGCCGTGGAGAACGGCCACGTGGAGGCCGCGGACGTCGTCGCGCACGTCTACGCCGACGTGGACCGCTCCCTGTGGCCTGCCGCGGAGCTCTCCGTCCGGGCGCAGCTGGACTACCTGCGGGAGCACGGCCTGATCTGACGCGGGAACGCCGATGGGCCCCGCCTCCCGGGAGGCGGGGCCCATCGGCGTACGGACACGGCGTCAGCGCGACCGCTTGGCCAGCCGCTCCACGTCCAGCAGGATCACGGCGCGGGCCTCCAGGCGGAGCCAGCCGCGGCCCGCGAAGTCCGCGAGCGCCTTGTTGACCGTCTCGCGGGAGGCGCCGACCAGCTGGGCGAGCTCTTCCTGCGTGAGGTCGTGCACGACGTGGATGCCCTCCTCGGACTGCACGCCGAAGCGGCGCGACAGGTCGAGGAGCGCGCGGGCGACCCGGCCCGGCACGTCGGAGAAGACCAGGTCGGACATCTGGTCGTTGGTCTTGCGCAGCCGGCGGGCGACGGCGCGCAGCAGCGCGGCGGCCACCTCGGGCCGGGCGTTCAGCCAGGGCTGGAGGTCGCCGTGGCCGAGGCCGAGCAGCTTGACCTCGGTGAGGGCGGACGCCGTGGCGGTCCGCGGTCCCGGGTCGAAGAGCGAGAGCTCACCGATCAGCTCGCCGGGGCCGAGCACCGCGAGCATGTTCTCGCGGCCGTCGGGCGAGGTGCGGTGGAGCTTCACCTTGCCCTCGGTGACCACGTACAGGCGGTCTCCGGGGTCGCCCTCATGGAAAAGAGCATCCCCGCGCGCGAGCGTCACCTCACTCATGGAGGCGCGGAGCTCCGCGGCCTGCTCGTCATCGAGCGCCGCGAAGAGCGGGGCGCGCCGCAGAACGTCGTCCACGAGTTCTCTCCTTGTCGACCTGCTCAGGGGATCTTGATTCCCCCGCATATCAGGGGTCCGTGTTCCCCATTTTGCCGGACGGTCCAAACAGTGTGATCAGTCACAAGTCTGCCGCACCCGCGTCCTCAGCTGTGCGGGAGGGGGCCAATTGGGGGCCGATCCATGGGGTCAAGGACGAATGTCAGTGGCGGGCTCTAGGCTGGCCGGGTGTCCAAAAAGCCGGTGAGAGCACAGGCCGTGGGGGCCGGGCAGGTGGCCGCTCCCCACAATTCCGCTGTGGGCGAACATGCGTCCGGCATCCCTGAGAAAGCGGCAAAACGGACAGCTTCCCTGACGTCCCCGGCGATGAGGTCGGCCCTGTGAACGCGAAGAAGACGAAGACCACCACGGCGGCGACGACGGCCCCGAGGGACGAGCTCCCGGCGAAGAAGGCCCCGGTGAAGAAGGCTGCCGCCAAGAAGACCGCCGCCACGAAGACCGCCGCGACCAAGCCGGCCACCAAAGCGACCCCCGCCGCCAAGACCCCGGCGAAGAAGGCCTCGGCCAAGAAGACCCCCGCCGCCCGGGCGGAGTCCCACACCGCTCTGGTCCGTCGCGCCCGGCGCATCAACCGCGAGCTCGCCGAGGTGTATTCGTACGCCCACCCGGAGCTCGACTTCGAGAACCCGTTCGAGCTCCTGATCGCCACGGTCCTCTCCGCCCAGACCACCGACCTGCGCGTGAACCAGACCACCCCGCGCCTCTTCGCCAAGTACCCGACCCCGGAGGACCTGGCCGCGGCCGTCCCCGAGGAGGTCGAGGAGCTGATCAGGCCCACCGGGTTCTTCCGGGCGAAGACCAAGTCGATCATGGGTCTGGCCAAGGTGCTGCGGGACGACTTCGGCGGCGAGGTGCCGGGCCGTCTCGACGACCTCGTCAAGCTGCCCGGCGTGGGCCGCAAGACCGCGTTCGTCGTGCTGGGCAATGCCTTCGGAGTGCCCGGCCTCACCGTGGACACGCACTTCGGCCGCCTGGTCCGCCGCTGGAAGTGGACCGAGGAGACGGACCCGGTGAAGGTCGAGGCGGCCGTCGCCGCGCTCTTCCCGAAGAGCGAGTGGACGATGCTCTCGCACCGCGTGATCTTCCACGGGCGCCGGATCTGCCACTCCCGCAAGCCCGCCTGCGGCGCCTGCCCGATCGCCCCGCTCTGCCCGTCGTACGGGGAGGGCGAGACCGATCCGGAGAAGGCGAAGAAGCTGCTGAAGTACGAGATGGGCGGCTTCCCCGGCCAGCGCCTCAAGCCGCCGTCGGACTATCCGGGCAAGCCGGCGCCGCCGCTCGCCGCGGGGTGACACCGGCGAGGGACGGAACGAACCCAAGGGCAGAGAGCGTTGTCCTGAGACGGACGGGGGTGCCGATGACGCACGCGAGCGATACGACGAACACGGCGGGCAGCACGACGGACAGGACGACGGACACGACGGCGGACGACACGAGCGGCGGCGGCACCGCGTCCGGCGCGGGCGGCGCCGCCCCGGGCGACCGGGCCGGCCACCCCCTGCTCAGCACCGCCGGGCTGCCCTCCTGGCTCGACCCCGTCGTGCACGCCGCGCGGACCGTCGAGCCGCTCCAGCTGAGCCGCTTCCTGCCCCCGAAGGACGGCGCAGGACGCCAGTCCGCCGTACTCATCCTCTTCGGAGAGGGCGAAAAGGGCCCCGAGATACTGCTGATGGAGCGCGCCGGGTCCCTCCGGTCGCATCCGGGGCAGCCGTCCTTCCCCGGCGGCGCACTCGACCCCGCGGACGGCGACCCGCAGGGAGAGGGCCCGCTGCGGGCCGCTCTGCGCGAGGCCGAGGAGGAGACGGGACTCGACCCCCGCGGCGTCCAGCTCTTCGCCGAGCTGCCCCGCCTCTTCATCCCGGTGAGCGACTTCGTCGTGACCCCGGTGCTCGGCTGGTGGCGCACCCCGACCCCGGTGGGCGTCGTCGATCCGAACGAGACCGCCCGGGTCTTCACGGTCCCCGTGGCCGATCTCACGGACCCGGCGAACCGTGCGACGGCGATGCACCCGAGCGGCCACCGCGGCCCCGCGTTTCTCGTCGAGTCCGCTCTGGTCTGGGGTTTCACGGCGGGCGTGATCGATAGAATCCTGCACTTCGCGGGCTGGGAGCGCCCCTGGGACCGGGGTAGGCAGGTCCCACTCGACTGGCGCGCATGACAAGGTTGCGTGGAACGGGCGACCGCGACGCGAGGCGAGGATTGAATCGGTGAACGTGCTGGACCTCCTGCTGCTGCTCGCCGCCGTCTGGTTCGCGGTCGTGGGGTACCGCCAGGGCTTCGTGGTCGGCATCCTGTCGGTGATCGGGTTCCTGGGCGGTGGCCTCGTCGCCGTCTATCTCCTGCCGATCGTCTGGGACGCCCTCACGGACGACGACGCGGCAGAGGTGAGTACGACCGCGGCGGTGGTCGCCGTCGTCATCGTGATCGTCTGCGCGTCGGTGGGGCAGGCCTTCACCACGCACCTCGGCAACAAGCTGCGCCGGCACATCACCTGGCAGCCGGCCCGCGCCCTGGACGCGACCGGCGGCGCGCTGGTCAATGTGGTGGCGATGCTCCTCGTCGCCTGGCTGATCGGCTCCGCCCTCGCGGGCACGACCCTGCCGACCCTCGGCAAGGAAGTGCGCAACTCCAAGGTGCTCCTGGGGGTCTCGCGCGCGCTGCCAGGCCAGGCCGACACCTGGTTCGCGGACTTCTCCTCGGTCCTCGCGCAGAACGGCTTCCCGCAGGTCTTCAGCCCGTTCTCGAACGAGCCCATCAAGGAGGTCCAGCCGCCGGACGCCAGGCTCGCCAAGAGCAAGGTGGCCACGGCCGCCAAGCGCTCCATCGTGAAGGTCCGCGGCGAGGCCCCCAGCTGCGGCAAGGTCCTCGAAGGCACCGGTTTCGTCTTCGCCGACCGCCGTGTGATGACCAACGCGCACGTGGTCGGCGGCGTGGACGAGCCGACGGTCCAGATAGGCGATCAGAACCAGACGTACGACGCGAAGGTCGTCCTCTACGACTGGGAGCGCGACATCGCCGTACTGGACGTGCCCACGCTGAAGGCACCGCCCCTGCGGTTCACCGCCAAGGACGCGCCCAGCGGGGCCGGCGCCATCGTCGCGGGCTTCCCGGAGGACGGGCCCTACGACGTCCGCCCCGCGCGCGTGCGCGGCCGCATCACGGCCAACGGCCCGGACATCTACCACCGGGGCACCGTCCACCGTGACGTGTACTCGCTGTATGCGACCGTGCGTCAGGGCAACTCGGGCGGCCCGCTGCTCACCCCGGACGGCAAGGTCTACGGCGTGGTCTTCGCCAAGTCTCTCGACGACCCGCACACCGGCTATGCGCTCACCGCGGACGAGGTGCGCGAGGACATCGAGCGGGGCCGCACCGCCAACCAAGAGGTCGACAGCCAGGGCTGCGCGCTCTAGGGGCGGTGGGCCGAAGACGGCGGCCGGGAGAGCCGGGGGCCGGCGGGGTCAGGCGCGCGTGTGCCGCAGCCGCGCGGAGACCCAGCGGGCCCTCCGGCGGAGGATGCGGGGAATGCCCATGGCTTGCGGGGGGCCGTGGTGGCTCTGCTCCTGTGGCCCGCCCCTCTCATGGCTCTTCAGCGCTGTGGCCGAGCGGCGATTGCGTGCTACGTCACTGTAGTCGTGCGTCCAGCCCATACCCCGACGTGTGCCCGGGCCTCATGGTCGGTAACCGCGCCGGAGGACCCCAATTGGCCTATGCGCGAGGCAATTGGCGTTCGAAGGACAGGTGTTCCCCCGGGCCCTCACCGGTCGGGCTCGGGATCCTTCAGCCAGTTCACCAGCTCGGTCGAGAACGCCACCGGGTCCTCCTCGTGCGGGAAGTGGCCGAGCCCGTCGAACAGCCGCCAGCGGTACGGCGCTTCGACGTACTCGCCCGACCCCGCCGCACTCCGCGTCCGCATCACGGGATCCATCGATCCGTGCAGATGGAGCGTGGGCACCCGGACCGGCCGCTTCATCCGCCGGTTGAACTGGATGCCGTCGGGGCGCGCCATCGACCGCACCATCCAGCGGTACGGCTCGATCGAACAGTGCGCCGTCGAGGGGATGCACATGGCCCGCCGGTACGTCTCCACCGCGTCGTCGTCCGGCAGGCGCGGCCCGGACCAGTCGCGCACCAGACGGCCCACCAGGGCACCGTCGTCCGCGACCAGTTGACGCTCCGGCACCCAGGGGCGCTGGAAGCCCCACACGTACGACGCGGCGGCCGTCTGCCTGCGGTCGGCCAGCATCGCCGAGCGCCAGCGCCGCGGATGCGGCATGGAGGAGACGGCGAGGCGGCGCACCAGCTTGGGCCGCATCACGGCCGCCGTCCAGGCCAGGTACCCGCCCAGGTCGTGGCCGACGAGCGCGGCGTCCGGCTCGCCGAGGGAGCGCACCACCCCGGTGATGTCGAGCGCGAGGTTGGCCGGGTCGTAGCCGCGGGGGGTGCGGTCGCTGCCGCCCACGCCCCGCAGGTCCATCGCGACGGCCCGGAAACCCGCGTCGGCGAGCGCCACCATCTGGTGCCGCCACGACCACCAGAACTGCGGGAAGCCGTGCAGGAGCAGGACCAGTGGTCCTTCACCCATCTCGGCGATGTGGAAGCGCGCCCCGTTGGCGGCCACGTCCCGGTGGGTCCAGGGCCCCTCGATGCGTACGACTGAGGGGGAGGGCTGGGCCGATGGAGTGGCGGGGTCCGTCATGAGGACGAGCGTGCCACAGTCGCTCCCGTCTCACCGACCCGGACCTCGACGACACCCGCGGGGCTGGCCGAGCGGGGATGCGGCTTGACGTTCCCCAGTACGGCCGCCGTCTCCTTGGCCGAAGCGGCGACCTTCTGCGGGCCCTTGCCCTGCTTCGCCTTCTTCGCGAAGACGACGCCGATCAGCGCGAGCACCCCGGCCACCACCACATTGGCGGCGAAGGACAGCACGAAGCAGATCGCGAGGTTCCAGCCGCTCCAGGTGCGGATGCCGTAGGCGAGCGCGAAGCTCAGCATCGGCAACGAGAAGATGAGGACCGTGCCGGCCGCGGCGAAGGCGGCGCCGCCGACCGCCCCGCGCTTGACGTCCTGCCGCAGCTGGGCCTTGGCCAGCGCGATCTCGTCGTGCACCAGCGCGGACATCTCGCCGGTCGCCGAGGCGACCAGTTGGCCGAGGCTGCGCTCGGCGCCGACGGGGCCGTCGGGTGAGCTCATCGCGTTCTCCCCTTTATCTCTTCTGATCTCTTCTGAGATATGTCTGCTCAGATCATGCCGGACCGTTGCCGTCCTTGCGTTCCCCACCCGAGACTTCGGCAAGCCTGCGATGCTCCGCGGCCTTTTTCTCATGGATGGCGGCCATCCGCAGGTGGTACTCCGGGTTGTCCATCTCGTAGATGTCGGGGATGCCGTCGAAGTCGTCGTCGCGCTCCTCGTCCTCACACATCTTGCGGTACTTGGCGTTGCGCACCTTGAGGAGGATGCCGGAGAAGACCGCCGCGATGAGCGAGCCCGTCAGGACGGCCGCCTTGATCTCGTCGGTGAGCAGCGGGTCCTCGGTGAAGGCGAGTTCGCCGATGAGCAGCGAGACGGTGAAGCCGATGCCGGCCAGCGAGGCGACCGCGAACACGTCGGGCCAGGCCAGGTCGTCGTTGAGCTCGGCCCTGGTGAAGCGGGCCGCGAGCCAGGTGCCGCCGAAGATGCCGACCGCCTTGCCGACCACCAGGCCGAGCACGACGCCGAGCGTCTCCGGCTGGGTGAAGACATCGCCGAGCGCCCCGCCCGAGACGACGACACCCGCGCTGAACAGGGCGAACAGCGGCACGGCCAGGCCCGCGGAGACGGGACGTACGACATGTTCGATGTGCTCGCCGGGGGAGTGCTCCTCGCTCTCGGCGCCCTCGCCCTCCTTGTGGCAGCGCAGCATCAGGCCCATGGCGACGCCCGCGATGGTGGCGTGGATGCCGCTGTTGTACATCAGACCCCAGATGACGAGCGCCAGCGGGACGTAGATGTACCAGCCGCGCACCCGCTTCCTGAGCAGCAGCCAGAAGACCGCGAGGCCGACGACGGCACCGCCGAGCGCCGCGAAGTTCAGGTCGCTGGTGAAGAAGATCGCGATGATCAGGATCGCGAAGAGGTCGTCGACGACGGCGAGGGTGAGCAGGAAGGCGCGGAGCGCCGAGGGCAGCGAGGTGCCGATGACCGCGAGGACGGCCAGTGCGAAGGCGATGTCGGTGGCGGTCGGCACGGCCCAGCCGTCCAGTGAGCCGCCGCCCGCGAGGTTGGTCAGGAAGTACACGAGCGCGGGTACGGCCATGCCGCAGAGCGCCGCGATGACCGGGAGCGCCGCCGCCTTGGGGTCGCGCAGATCGCCCGCGACCAGCTCACGCTTGAGTTCGATGCCGGCCACGAAGAAGAAGACGGCGAGCAGGCCGTCGGCCGCCCAGTGCTGGACGGAGAGGTTCAGGCCGAGCGAACCGGGGCCCAGGTGGAAGTCGCGCACAGAGTCGTACGAGCCGCCGGCCGTGTTGGCCCAGATGAGGGCGGCGACCGCGGCGACGAGGAGCAGGACACCGCCGACGGTCTCGGTGCGCAGGGCCTCGACGACGAAGTTCCGCTCGCTGAGGGTGAGACGGCCGAGGAAGGTGCGGCGGTTGCCGATGGGGGCGGGCGCGGTCACGAGAGTCGACCTCCGGTCGGGTGGGCAGGGCAAAGCACATGCCGACCAGACTTCCCGGCGCACCCAGATCTTCTCGTCGCGTCAACTTGTCACGTTGTTGACGCGATCCTTAGCTTACCTAACGTACGCCCGGACGTATCCGGTGATCTTCACCTTACGCACAGAGGGGCCACCCGGCGCGTCGCCGAGTGGCCCCTCCGATGTCCGTGCGTCAGTCGCTCGCCGGTGCTCAGTCCTCGCTCGGCGCCGAGGGGAGCCGCGACTGGATGAGGTCCATCACGGAGGAGTCGGTGAGCGTGGTGACGTCACCGAGCTCGCGGTTCTCCGCGACGTCCCGGAGGAGACGGCGCATGATCTTGCCGGAGCGCGTCTTCGGCAGCTCGGCCACCGGCAGGACCCGCTTCGGCTTGGCGATCGGGCCGAGCGTGGTGCCCACGTGGTTGCGCAGCTCCGCCACGAGCCCCTCGTCGTCGGCGTCCGCGGTGCCCCGCAGGATCACGAACGCCACGATGGCCTGGCCCGTCGTCTCGTCCGCCGCGCCCACGACCGCCGCCTCGGCGACCGCCGGGTGCGAGACGAGCGCCGACTCGACCTCGGTGGTGGAGATGTTGTGGCCGGAGACGAGCATGACGTCGTCTACCCGGCCGAGCAGCCAGATGTCGCCGTCGTCGTCCTTCTTCGCCCCGTCACCGGCGAAGTACCTGCCCTCGAAACGCGACCAGTACGTGTCGAGGAACCGCTGGTCGTCGCCCCAGATGGTGCGCAGCATCGACGGCCACGGCTCGGTCAGGACGAGGTAACCGCCGCCGCCGTTCGGCACCTCGTTCGCCTCGTCGTCGACGACCGTGGCGGAGATGCCCGGCAGGGCGCGCTGGGCGCTGCCCGGCTTGGTCTCGGTCACGCCCGGCAGCGGCGAGATCATCATCGTGCCGGTCTCGGTCTGCCACCAGGTGTCCACGATGGGGCACTTGTCGCCGCCGATGTTCTTGCGGTACCACATCCACGCCTCGGGGTTGATCGGCTCACCGACCGACCCGAGGACCCGCAGGCTGCTGAGGTCGAACTTGGCGGGGATGTCGTCGCCCCACTTCATGAACGTCCGGATCGCCGTCGGGGCGGTGTAGAGGATCGTCACCCCGTATTTCTGGACGATCTCCCAGAAGCGGCCCTGGTGCGGGGTGTCGGGGGTGCCCTCGTACATGACCTGCGTCGCGCCGTTGGCCAGCGGGCCGTACGTGATGTACGAGTGGCCGGTGACCCAGCCGATGTCGGCCGTGCACCAGTACACGTCCGTCTCGGGCTTGAGGTCGAAGACGGCGTGGTGGGTGTAGGCCGCCTGGGTGAGGTAGCCGCCGGAGGTGTGCAGGATGCCCTTCGGCTTACCCGTGGTGCCCGAGGTGTAGAGGATGAAGAGCGGGTGCTCCGCGTCGAAGGCCTCGGGGGTGTGCTCGGCCGGCTGCTTCTGGGTGAGCTCGTGCCACCACACGTCGCGGCCCTCGGTCCACGCCACGTCCTGGCCGGTGCGGCGCACCACGAGGACCTTCTCCACGGATACGCGGGTGAGGGCTTCGTCGACGGCGGGCTTGAGCGCGGAGGGCTTGCCCCGGCGGTAGCCGCCGTCCGCGGTGATGACGACCTTGGCGTCGGCGTCGTCGATGCGGGCCGCGATGGCGTCCGCGGAGAAGCCGCCGAAGACCACCGAGTGGGCGGCGCCGATGCGGGCGCAGGCCAGCATCGAGATGACCGCCTCGGGGATCATCGGCAGGTAGACGGCGACGCGGTCGCCCTTCTGGACGCCCAGCTCGGTCAGGGCGTTGGCGGCCCGGCCGACCTCGTCCTTCAGCTCGGCGTAGGTGATGGCCCGGCTGTCGCCGGGCTCACCCTCGAAGTGGATCGCCACGCGGTCGCCGTTGCCGGCCTCGACGTGGCGGTCCACGCAGTTGTACGCGACGTTGAGCTTCCCGTCGGCGAACCACTTGGCGAACGGCGGGTTCGACCAGTCGAGCGTCTCGGTCGGCTCCGTGGCCCAGGTCAGCCGGCGGGCCTGCTCGGCCCAGAAGCCGAGCCGGTCAGCCTTGGCCTGCTCGTACGCCTCCGCCGTGACGTTGGCGGTGGCCGCCAGCTCCGCCGGCGGCGCGAAGCGACGCTCCTCCTTCAAGAGGTTGGCCAGGCTTTCATTGCTCACGACATCTCCCTTGCGCTGCTTTGCCGGGGGCGACCGTTGTGTCCGAAGCCACAGCTCATCAGAGACAACTCGTCGTGACAAGGGTCTGCCGAAAATTGGTTTAGACCTTTACCTGATCATTCCCGCAGGTCCTCGATCCGGCCCCCGATTCAGACCGTGATCCGCGCCGTGGGCGCCACTTGGTCGAAGACCTCGTCGGGCAGGTGCTCGGGGCCGGTGCCCTCCGTCAGCAGATAGGCCTGCGCCTCGCCGACGTGGAAGTACATACCGTGCAACTCGAGATCACCCTCCGCAAGCCGGCGCGCCACCGACTCGTGCGCCCTCAAGTGCTCCAACTGCTGGACCACATTGGTGAGGCACAACTGCTCGACCGTGTCGGCGGGCGCCCGGCCGGCGAGCCGCGCCCACGCCCTGTCCTGCGCGCCCATCCGCTCCAGGCTCGGCAATCCGTGCCGCAGCCACCGCCCGAGCGGGGTCCGGGCGCCACCGGGCGGCGTGTTGAGCAGCGCCTGCATGGCACCGCAACCGGAGTGCCCGCACACGGTGATGGAGCGCACCTTGAGCACGTCGACCGCGTACTCGATGGCGGCGCCGACCGAGTCGTCCCCGCTCTCGGCGCCCGGCAGCGGCACCAGATTGCCCACATTGCGGACGACGAACAGGTCACCGGGTCCGCTCGACGTGATCATCGAGGTGACGACCCGGGAGTCCGCGCAGGTCAAGAAGAGCTGGTCGGGCTGCTGGCCCTCGCGTGCGAGCCTGGCGAGCTCGCCGCGCACATGCGGCGCCGTGTTCCGCTGGAAGGCGCTGATCCCGCTGGCCAGTCGGTGGTTGCCGGCCCGCCCCTCCTGCCCTTCCCGCCGCTCCTCCTGCGGCCGGTCGCAGTGGTGGTTGCGCCACGGCGTCCAGGGCCTGCAGCAGGAGTGCGCGGCACCGGCGGGTTCGGCGATACGGGTCCCGGCGCGGCCGGTGACCTCGACGCTGCCGCCGTGCGCCGTGTGCGCGTCCTGCCAGCACTGCAGCGACTCGTAGGCGGCATGGTCCATGAACGAGCCGTCCAACTCCACGACGGCGTCGGCGTGGTGGGGGACGAGGTGAAGCGCCCGGCTGAGGCGCGGCACCGCGAGGAACGTCAACTGCCCGCGCACCCGGACGTGGTGGACGCCGTCCACCTCGCAGTGGGTGATGCGGGTACGGGCGAGGCGGTGCAGCGAGACGGCGACGGCGACGGCCACGCCGAGCGCCACGCCCTCCAGGACACCGAAGACGACCACGCCCAGGGTGGTGACGGCGTAGACGAGGATCTCGCGGTGGCGGGTGATCGTACGGATGTGGTTCAGGCTGACCATCTGGATGCCGACGGCCATGACGAGAGCGGCGAGGGCCGCGAGCGGGATCATCTCCAGGACGGGGACCAGGAGCAGCGCGGCCACTACCACCCAAACGCCGTGCAGCATCGTGGAGTTCCTGCTGACGGCGCCCGCGCGCACATTGGCCATGCTGCGCACGGCGACCCCGGCGACGGGCAGGCCGCCGAGCGAACCGGACACGATGTTCGCCGTGCCCTGGCCGAGCAGCTCGCGGTCGAGGTCGGAGCGGCGCACGCCCGGGTGCAGCTCGTGCCGGCCGGCGACGACCTTGTCGACGGCGACGGCGCCGAGCAGCGACTGCACGCTGCACACCAGCGTGGTGGTCAGGACGGCGGCGATCAGCCCCAGCACGGGCCCTTCCGGCAGCCCGGCCAGCGCGTGACTGCGCCAGGACGGCAGGTCGACCCGGTCCACCCCGAGTCCGCCGAGCGAGGCGACGGCCGTGGCGACGGCGACGGAGACGAGGGCCGCGGGCAGGACGCGGGCCACGCGCCCGGGGCGGCCGGGGATCCGCGGCCACAGCAGCAGGACCGACAGCGTAAGGACGCTGATCGTCACCGCCGCCGGGTGGAGGTCGGCCAACTGGGCGGGCAGAGCGCGGAGGTTGTCGAGCACGGAGCTCTGCGGGGTGCCGCCGAGCACGATGTGCAGCTGGGCGACGGCGATGGTGACGCCGATGCCGGCCAGCATGCCGTGGACGACGGCGGGGCTGACGGCGAGCGCCGTGCGGGCCACGCGCAGGCAGCCGAGGCCGATCTGGGCGACGCCGGCGAGGACGGTGATGGCGCAGGTGGTCCGCCAGCCGTACTGCTGGATGAGGTCGGCGGTGACGACGGTCAGTCCGGCGGCGGGGCCGCTGACCTGGAGCGGCGAGCCGCCGAGCAGTCCGACGACGATGCCGCCGACGGCTGCGGCGACGAGGCCCGCCTGGAGCGGTGCTCCGGTGGCGAGGGCGATGCCCAGGGAGAGCGGCAGGGCGATCAGGAAGACGGCGGCCGACGCGGAGAGGTCGGCGCCGGCGATGCGGAACTTCTTGCCGGGCGGCGGGGCGTGGGGCTTGTTGGCGCGGGGCGTGTGAGCCGAGTCGGTGGTGCGAGTGGGGACGCAGGCAGACATGGTTCCCGTCTCCTCCGGGGCAGCGCGGTCGCGGAACTAGGGGTCCTCCGGAGGTCTCCGGAGGGCGGGTCGCGGCCGTGGGTCACGGCGTGCAGCGGCGGGATTGCTCAACTCTCGGTAAACGGATCGTAATTCAGAGTAAAGGGCGTGCATAGCTTTTCCGGGCAAATGGGGTAAGCCGCCACTCGGACGAGTGAATAAGGAATTTCATCGGCTTGTCGGTTCATAGGATTTTTTAACTCCGTGCGACGTTCTGTCCGGATCTGTCCCGACGTGCACGGAAGTAGGTGGGCGGAAGATGGCCGCCACCCGGAGGATCACCGCCAGCCTCACCGCCCTGGGGGTGTGTGCGGCGGCCCTGGCAGGCTGCGCCGACAGCGGCGGCAGCGCCGAGAAGGGCGCCCACGGCGCGAAGAAGGGGGCCGGAGCCCCCGCCCTGAAGAGCCCCGTCCGCATGATCGGCGACGGCTCCACGTCGTTCACCGGCAAGCAGCCCCACCTGCCGCGGCCCGCCCGCCTGAAGCCGGGCGAGAAGCCGCCGCAGTTCGTGGTCTTCTCGTGGGACGGGGCCGGCGAGGACAGCCAGAAGCTGTTCTCCCACTTCCGCAAGGTCGCCAAGCGGAACAACGCGACGATGACGTACTTCCTCAGCGGCGTGTACATGCTCCCCGAGGCGAAGCGCAGCCTGTACAAGCCGCCGCAGCACATGGCCGGCAGCTCGGACATCGGCTTCAACGACCGCAAGGGGATCAAGGACACCGTGGACCAGCTCCGCGGCGCCTGGCTCGAGGGCAACGAGGTCGGCACGCACTTCAACGGCCACTTCTGCGGCGCGGGCCGCGGCGTGGGCGAGTGGTCCGTCGGGGACTGGAAGAGCGAGATCAGGCAGGCCAAGTCCTTCGTGAAGAAGTGGAAGACGAACACCGGCCTGAAGAAGACGCGGTCCCTGCCGTTCGACTACGACAAGGAGCTGATCGGCGCCCGGACCCCCTGCCTGGAGGGGCGCAAGAACTTCATGCGGGCAGCCCGCGAGCTGGGCTTCCGCTACGACACCAGCGGCGTCAACAACCAGGTCTGGCCCAAGAAGAAGGAGGGGCTGTGGGACCTCTCCATGCAGCTCGTCCCGGTCCCCGGCCGCAAGTTCGAGACGCTGACCATGGACTACAACTTCATGGTCAACCAGTCCGGTTCGACCTCGCAGGGGGACCCGTCCCTGCACGACCACTGGGGCGACCAGATGCGTGACGGGCTGCTCCAGGGCTTCGAACGCGCCTACAAGGGCAACCGCGCGCCGCTGATCATCGGCAACCACTTCGAGTCCTGGAACGGCGGCACGTACATGCGGGCCGTCGAGGAGACCGTGGAGCGGGTGTGCACCAAGCGCCACGTGCGCTGCGTCTCCTTCCGCCAGCTCGCCGACTGGCTCGACGCGCAGGACCCGAAGACCCTGGCGAAGCTGGCGCGGCTCCCTGTCGGCAAGGCGCCGAAGGAAGGCTGGGCGGCGTTCCTCTCCGCCCAGCCCGCACCGGCCCCCAAGGGCGTTCCGGGCGCGCCGGCGGTCAAGCCGTAGCACCGGAGGGTCCGCTCACGCCGGAGCGGTGAGGCGCTCGCGCAGCACGAAATCGGGGTCGACCTGGGCAGCCAGGTCGGCCCCGGTGCGTTCGTTCCCCCAGCTCTGCGCGTTCTTCAGGTGGAAGTGGACCATCTGGCGCGTGTACCGCTCCCAGTCCCGTCGTGCGTACGAGGCGTCGACGGCGTCCTGAAGCGTCTGGAGGGAGCGGCGGTTCTCGTCCTCCAGGAACTCGAAGCGCGGCGGGCGGCCCTTCTCCATGGCGCGCACCCAGTCCGAGTGCCCGACCGTCACCAGGAGGTCGTCGCCGACCTGCTCGCGCAGGAAGTCGACGTCGTCCTGGCCCTGCACCTTGTTGCCGACGACGGCGAGGCTGACGCCGAAGTCCCGGGCGTACTCCTTGTACTGGCGGTAGACGGAGACGCCCTTCCTGGTGGGCTCGGCCACCAGGAACGTCATGTCGAAGCGGGTGAACATGCCGGAGGCGAAGGAGTCCGAACCGGCGGTCATGTCCACGACCGCGTACTCGTCGCGGCCGTCGACGAGGTGGTTCAGGCAGAGCTCCACCGCTCCCGTCTTGGAGTGGTAGCAGGCGACACCGAGGTCGGCTTCGGTGAAGGGGCCGGTGACCATCAAACGCACGGTGGCGTCGTCCAGTTCCACGGGGCGCGCGCAGGCGTCGTAGACGGGGTTGTCCTCGCGGATCCGCAGCAGCCGGGAGCCCTCGCCCGGCGGCGTCGTCTTGATCATGGTGTCCGCGGAGGCGATCCGCGGGTTGGAGCCCCGCAGGTACTCCTTGATCAGGGGCAGCCGCGCGCCCAGGGCGGGCAGCTCGGCGGCGACCGTCTCGTCGAGGCCGAGGGCGGGACCCAGGTGCTGGTTGATGTCGGCGTCCACCGCGATGACGGGGGCGCCGGCGGCGGCGAGGTGGCGGATGAAGAGCGAGGACAGCGTGGTCTTGCCGCTGCCGCCCTTCCCGACGAAAGCGATTTTCATGACCACGAAGAGTAGCGGCTCATGTGCGGCGTGTGCCCGATGCGCGTGAAGAAGACCACTCCTTCGGGGAAGGGGCCCGGGAAGTACGTAGGGTCGTACTCATGAGTACGACAGCCGATCCGCTCGCGACCCTCGGGAACCTCCCCGGCGTGGCCGACTCCGTGGACTCCGTGCGCAAGGCCGTGGACCGCGTCTACGGACACCGGATCATGCGCCGCCGCAGCAACGAGATCACCTCCGAGGCGGCGCTGCGCGGTGCCCGCGGTTCCGCGGCGCTCTCGGGCGCCGACTGGGCGCTCGAAGAGGTGCGTCGGCGCAGCGACTTCAGCGGCGAGAGCGAGGCGCGCACGGTCGGCGCGGCCCTGCGGCTGACCGCCGAGGCCGGTCAACTCCTGTCCATCTGGCGGCAGTCGCCGCTGCGGGTCCTGGCGCGCCTGCACCTGGTCGCCGCGTCCGACTCCACCGAGGAGGCGGGGCGGCCGCGGCTGACCGGCGAGCCTGTCGACGAACCGCTGGTCGAGCTGCCGCTGCCGGACGCGGATGAGGTGGCGGGTCGCCTGGAGGGCCTCTCGCAGCTGATCATCGCGGGCAGCGCGGCGCCGGCGCTGGTGACGGCCGCCGTGGTCCACGGCGAACTGCTCAGCCTGCGCCCCTTCGGTTCGCACAACGGGCTGGTGGCGCGGGCCGCCGAGCGCATCGTCCTGGTCGGCAGCGGCCTCGACCCGAAGTCGGTCTGCCCGGCGGAGGCGGGGTACGCGGAGCTGGGGCGCGCGGCCTATGTGGCGGCCCTGGAGGGTTACGCCTCCGGCCGGCCGGAAGGGATGGCGTCCTGGATCGCCCACTGCGGCAAGGCGGTGGAGCTCGGCGTAAGGGAGTCGACGGCCGTCTGTGAGGCGCTGCAGCGTGGCGCGGCATAGCGGCTTCGGCGGAGGGTCCGGAGGGCGCTGACAGGGGCCCGAACAGGGTTGCGGCGGTACGGAATCCGTACCGCCGCTGGCATGTCCACCGGGTTACCAAGCGTCCTCGAAGTGTTGCCCATCAGGTCGGGAACATTGCCCGTCACCTGGTGCGGCTGGCCCGTAATCGACGGGTCGACGTCGCGTGGGTGCTCGGTGTTCATGCTTCGGTCCGTGGGGCCTTACTGCGTTTGAAGGTGATCCTCTCGGATGTCCTTGGTCTCGCGGGCCGTTGACTCCTTTGTACTCCAGTCCTGGGGTAAGCGGAAGTGGGGACTGCACTTCTTTACTTTTAGGTTCAAACAGGTGTGAACCGGACGGCCGGGCGGGTCGGGGCTGCCGACGGGATGGCCGAGGGCCTCAGCCCGCGGCCGCGCGGCGCCGGCTGGCGAACCAGACGAGGCCCGCCGTGGCCGCGGCGGCGCCCACCGCGGCCGCCGCGACGACGGCGGGACGGGGCGGCGCGGGGATGCGCTGCTTGAGGCGGACGGGGCGGTTGAAGTCGAGGATCGGCCACGCGCGCGTGAGGGCCTCCCGGCGCAGCGTGCGGTCCGGGTTGACGGCGAAGGGGTGCCCCACGGACTCCAGCATGGGCAGATCGGTCGCCGAGTCGCTGTACGCGTAGCAGCGGTCGAGGTCGTACCCCTCCGACCGGGCGAGCTCCTTGATCGCCTCCGCCTTCGTCGGCCCGTACGCGTAGTACTCCACCTCGCCGGTGAAGCAGCCGTCGTCGCCGACGACCATGCGGGTCGCCACCACCCGGTCGGCGCCGAGGAGCTCGCCGATCGGCTCGACGACCTCGGCACCCGAGGTGGAGACGATGACGACGTCGCGGCCTGCGGTGTGGTGCTCCTCAATGAGGGACGCGGCTTCGTCGTAGATGATCGGGTCGATCAGGTCGTGCAGGGTCTCGGCGACGATCTCCTTGACCTGCTGCACGTTCCACCCGCGGCAGAGCGCGGACAAGTACTTGCGCATCCCTTCCATCTGGTCGTGATCGGCGCCGCCCACCAGGAAGACGAACTGCGCGTACGCGGTGCGCAGTACCGCTCTGCGGTTGATCAGGCCGCCTTGGTAGAACGACTTGCTGAAGGTGAGCGTGCTCGACTTCGCAATGACCGTCTTGTCCAGGTCAAAGAACGCGGCAGTGCGGGGCAAGGAGTGGTTTTCCACGAGCCCGAGCATAGGCGCCCACCATTCGGCGTAAGCTGAGGCGCGTGGGTTTGCCTGAGAAGGCTCTCGGGTACACCATGGAAGTCACGGATCGTTCGCGACCGTGCTAACCCGGTCTGGCTCCTCCCCCCCCGAGTCGGACCGTGGGGACGACCCCCGCTCTCCCCCCCGGCGGGGGTCGTCGCATGTCCGGATGGGTTTTTGAACCCTCCGTTGATTCTTTTTCCGGCCTTGAGCGTCGCTCGACGCCCGCTCGACCCGGACTTCGGCCGCTCAAGATCCGTCACTGTGGGTAGTCATTGCGCTGCGCTGTGGAAGTCATCGCGAAGACGGCGCGAAGACGGCGCCATGTCACCGGTATGGGTGATGGAGATATTCACAGGCATCGCCTTGTCCACAGTTATTGACCAAGATCCACACCATTTCCGGCGCCGCTGCACGCTGATTCGACCCGTTCCGCTCGCGAAGTTCATGGCCGGATTGCTTTGCCCGGCTCTTCGCGGATGCGGGACGCGGCATTCACAAGGTGTCTTGCGGTGTGAGGGGGATGGAGATCGTGGGTGGAGTCATTTCAGGTGACGGGGCCGCGCCCGCCGGGGGACGGCAGGGCGGACCGCTGATCGTCACGGAGGACGTGGAGCTCCTGGATGACCTGCTGCGGCTGTGCGCGGCGGCGGGAGCACTGCCCGAGGTGCACCACGGCGGGCCCTCCGGCAGAGGGAGCTGGGAGTCGGCCCCGCTCGTCCTGGTCGGGGACGACGCGGTGGGCCGGGTGCGCGGGGCCGCGCGCCGCGGCGGGGTGGTGCTGGTCGGTCGGGATCCGGACGACCCAGACGTCTGGCGGCGGGCGGTGGAGATCGGCGCCGACCAGGTGCTGCTCCTGCCCGACGGCGAGCAGTGGCTCGTGGACCGCATCGCCGACGTCGTCGAGCACGTGGGGCGGCCCGCGCTCACCATCGGCGTCATCGGCGGGCGCGGCGGCGCCGGCGCCTCCACGCTGGCCTGCGCCCTCGCGGTCACCGCGGCCCGGCAGGGCAGGCGCACGATGCTCGTCGACGCGGACCCGCTGGGCGGTGGCCTCGATGTGCTGCTGGGCGGGGAGAGCGCCGACGGACTGCGCTGGCCGGCCTTCGCCGACTCCCGGGGCAGGGTCGGCGGCGGCGCCCTGGAGGAGTCCCTGCCGGAGCTGCACGCGGTGCGGGTCCTGAGCTGGGACCGGGGCGAGGCGGTCACGGTCGGGCCGGAGGCCGTGCGGGCGGTCGTCTCGGCGGCCCGCAGGCGCGGCGGGGTGGTCGTCGTGGACCTGCCCCGCAGGGCGGACGAGGCGGTCGCCGAGGCGCTCGCGCAGGTGGACCTCGGCCTCCTGGTGGTGCCTGCGGAGCTGCGGGCGGTGGCGGGGGCGCGGCGGGTGGCGTCGGCCGCGGGAATGGCGCTGCGGGATCTGCGGGTGCTGGTCTCCGGCGGCACAGGACCGGCCGCACCCTTCGGCCTCGACCCCGAGGAGGTCGCCCGCCTGCTCGACCTCCCGCTGGCCGGCGAAGTCCCCTGGGATCCGGGACTGTCGGCCGCACAGGCCGCGGGGACACCCCCGGGCGGCGCCGCACGCGGGCCGCTTGCGCGGTTCTGCACCGCCTTCTGGGACCGGCTGCCGGTCGACGCCGCCGGAGCGGGCGTATGAGCGCGGTGGTCGGGGCCCGCATGCTGGACGGAGTACGGCAGTGGCTCGCGGAGAGCGGCACGGAACCGACCCCGGCCCGGGTCGCCGAGGCGCTGCGGGCCCAGGGACGGGTGCTCGGGGACGCGGAAGTCCTCGGCGCGGCCGCCCAGTTGCGCTCCGAGCTGATCGGGGCGGGCCCCTTGGAGCCGCTGCTCGCCGACGCCACCGTGACCGACGTCCTCGTCTCCGCGCCCGACCGGGTGTGGGTCGACCGCGGCGGCGGCCTGGAGCTCACGGACGTCACGTTCCGGGACCCGGCGGCGGTGCGGCGACTGGCCCAGCGCCTCGCGGCCGTGGCGGGACGGCGTCTCGACGATGCCCGGCCCTGGGTGGACGCCCGCCTTCCGGACGGCACCCGGCTGCACGCGGTGCTGCCCCCGGTGGCGGTCGGCTCGACCTGTCTCTCCCTACGGGTGGTGCGCCCCCGCGCCTTCACCCTCACGGAACTGGTCGCCGCGGGGACGGTGCCCCCGGGCGGGGACCGCTTCCTGCGGGCGCTGCTCGACGCCCGGCTCTCGTTTCTGATCAGCGGCGGCACCGGCAGCGGCAAGACGACCTTGCTGAGCGCGCTGCTGGGACTGGTCGGCCCCAAGGAGCGCATCGTCCTCGCCGAGGACTCCGCGGAGCTGAGGCCCGCTCACCCCCACGTGGTGCGCCTGGAGTCCAGGCCCGCGAACCAGGAAGGGGCGGGCGCCGTCGGCCTGGACGACCTGGTGCGGCAGGCGCTGCGGATGCGCCCCGACCGGCTGGTCGTGGGCGAGGTGCGGGGCGCGGAGGTGGTGCACCTGCTGGCCGCGTTGAACACCGGGCACGAGGGCGGCTGCGGCACGGTCCACGCCAATGCCGCCGGAGACGTACCCGCCCGCCTGGAGGCGTTGGGCACGGCGGCAGGACTCGACAGGGCGGCCCTGCACAGCCAGTTGGCGGCCGCCCTCTCCGTCGTCATCCACCTCGCCCGCGACCGCTCGGGACGGCGCCGCATCGCCGAAGTGCACGTCCTGGAGCGGGCCGACTCCGGCCTGGTGAGGACGGTGCCCGCGCTGCGCTGGGGCGAGACGGCCTTCAGCCGCGAGCCGGGCTGGGAGCGGCTGGACTCGATGCTTGCCGACGGGTCCTGGAGTGAGGGCCGATGAACGTCTCGATGTGGACGGCGGCGCTGTGCGCCGCGAGCGCGGCCTGGCTGCTGAGCCGAAGGAACCAGCAGACCCGAAGGATCGACTCCGTCCTCGGCACCGACGCACCGCCCTCGACCCGACCCCCGTCCTGGCGCCGGAAGCTGACGGCCGCGCGCACCTGGACGCACCACGAATGGTGGTGCCTGGCCGCCGGCGCGGCGGTCGCGGTCCTGGCCGAGTCGGTGGTGCCGCTGGTCCTCGGCGCGGCAGGAGTGCCGCTGGCGGGACGCGCGCGACGGGCCCGGGAGGTACGCGATCAGCGGCGGCGGTGCGCCGAAGCGGTGGTCGCGCTCTGCATGGAGCTAGCCGGGGAGGTCCGGGCGGGGCGCCAGCCCGGCGAGGCCCTTCGGCTGACGCTCGACAGAGCGGACGTGGCGGACACGGGAGTTGGCACGGCCAAGAGCGCGGTGCTCGCGGCGGTGCGGTTCGGCGGGGACGTGCCGGGTGCGTTGCGGGAGGCGGCCCGGCAGCCCGGCGCCGAGGGTCTCCTCGGACTGGCGGCGTGCTGGCGGGTGGCGGTGGACAGCGGTGCGGGGCTCGCCGCGGGCCTGGACCGGCTGGAGGAGGCACTGCGCGCGGAGCGCGACCAGCGCCACGACCTGCACGCCCAACTGGCCGGGGCACGCTCGACCGCCGTGCTGCTCGCCGGGTTGCCCGCCCTGGGCCTGCTGATGGGCGGCGCGCTGGGGGCCGAGCCGCTGAGGGTGCTGTTCCACACGGGGCCGGGGCTGGCGTGCCTGGCGGCGGGGGCGGTGCTCGAGGGCGTCGGGGTGTGGTGGGCGCTGCGGATCGTGCGAGGGGTGGAGGGCCGGTGAACGTTTTCCACAGGCTGGGGGTAGTGGTGTGGGAAGCCGCAGCCATTCTCTGGTTCGTACTGGCGGTGCTGGACGCACGACGCAAACGGCGACTGCGCCACCGCGCGGGACGGGCACTGAACAGCCCGAAACCACCCCCACGACGCCACGCCCCACGCCTGATCTCGGGACCCGGGACGCGGCAGTGGCTGCTGACGGCCGGCACGGCGAGCGCGGCCTACGCCCTGTTCGGCGGCGTCCCCGGCCTGCTGGCCGGAGCCGCTGCCGCCTACCTCACCTGGCGCTCGCAACGGAGCCGCGCGTCCCCACCCGGCCACCCCGAAGCGCACGAGCAGGCCGAGGCGGCGGAGCAACTCCCGCTGGCGGCAGACCTCTTGGCGGCCTGCGTGGCCGCGGGCGCGGGCCCGGTGGCGGCTGCCCAAGCGGTCGGCGAGTCGCTCGGAGGCCCGGTCGGCACACGGTTGGCGCGCGGCGCCGCGCAGGTGCGGCTGGGCGCCGAACCAGCGGACGCCTGGCGTCAGTTGGCCGCCGTGCCGGGCGCCGCCCCACTCGCCCGCCTCTTGGAACGCACGGGCGAGTCGGGCGCCCCGGCCGCGACCCCGGTGGCACGTCTCGCGGCGGACGCCAGGGCCGAGCGAGTCAGGACGGCGACGGCCGGGGCACGCAGGGCCGCGGTCCTGATGACGGCGCCGGTGGGCCTGTGCTTCTTGCCGGCGTTCGTGGCGCTCGGAGTGCTCCCGGTGGTGATCGGGATGGCGCAAGGACTCCTGAAAGCGACCTGACCAAGCACTGAGAACACGAACTGAACCAACCCCCAAGGAGATTGAGATGCAGAAGAACACCCGACGCAAGCCGCGGACGTCACGACACCGCTGGAACGAGACGCTCCTCCGCAGGCTGAGGCAACGCTCTCGCGGGCCGGACAAGGACACCGGGATGGTCACATCCGAGTACGCGATGGGCCTGATCGCGGCGGTGGGTTTCGCCGGCCTGCTCTACAAGGTGGTCACGAGCGGGCAGGTCAAGGCGGCACTACAGGCGGTCGTGGAGAAGGCACTCGATGTCCCGTTCTGACACGACGCGCAAACGCCGGCGGGACAGGGGATTCGTCACCGCGGAGACGGCCGTGGTGCTGCCGACGCTGGTGCTGTTCACCATGGCGCTGATCTGGACCCTCCTTGCGGCGTCCGCACAGATCCAGTGCGTGGACGCCGCCCGGGCCGGAGCCAGAGCCGCGGCCCGGCAGGAACCGGGTGACACGGCCGTCGCGGCGGCCCGCCAGGCGGCGCCGGACGGGGCCGCCGTCTCCATCCGGCGCGAAGGCGGGCTGGTACGGGTCGAGGTCGCGGCGGACGCACCGGGCCCGGCTGTCCTGGGTCTCGGCATACGGCTGCGGTCCGAGGCCGTGGCGTTGGCGGAGGAGACGGTGGGGGCGAGGACATGAGCAACTGGCGCGGAAGAAACCGGGACCGAGGGGCCGCCACCGTGTGGGTGGTAGCCGTGATGGCCGTCCTCGGCGTGATCTGCGGCGCGGTGCTCGCCATGACTCAGGCCGTCGTGGCGAGGCACCGGGCGGGCGGCGCGGCGGACCTCGCGGCACTGGCCGCGGCGGACCGCTGGACCACGGGCCCGACGGAGGCGTGCGAGGGCGCCGTGCGAGTGGCACAGGCGCAGGGAGCCCACGTGATCCGGTGCGTCCTGCATGGCGAGATCTCCGAGATCACAGCCTCCGCCTCGGCGGGCCCTTTCACCACCACGACCAGCTCCCGCGCGGGCCCGCCCGCCCCTCTCCGAGGGCCATGACCCCCACCGGCCGACAGCCGCGATCGAGACGGGAGGGGACGTGGGGGTATGTGCGCACGGAGCACCGAGCACACTGTGCCGCCTTTGTCCGCACGGCGTGACGCAGGGATAGCGAGTACGCACATACCCCCGCGGCCCCGACCCAACAGACCACCCAAGGCGCCCCCCCCGAAGGCCTACCGCGCCTCCGACTCCGCCGCATCCCGCAGCAACACCGAAAGGAGCCGAACCGCCCCCCGCTTGTGCAGAGGGTCGTTGCCGTTGCCGCACTTGGGGGACTGGATGCACGAAGGGCAGCCCGCCTCGCACTCACAGGAGGCGATCGCCTGCCGCGTGGCCGTTAGCCACTCCCGCGCGGTGTGGAAGGCCCGCTCGGCGAAGCCCGCCCCGCCGGGGTGGCCGTCGTACACGAAGACCGTGGGAAGGAGCGTGTCCGGATGCAGCGGCACGGAGACGCCGCCGATGTCCCACCGGTCACACGTGGCGAAGAGCGGCAGCATGCCGATGGACGCGTGCTCGGCGGCGTGCAGCGCGCCGCCGAGGATCTCGGGATTGACGCGGGCGGCGTCGAGCTGGTCCTCGGTCACGGTCCACCACACCGCGCGCGTACGGAGCGTACGAGGAGGGAGGTCGAGCTTGGTCTCGCCGAGGACCTCGCCGGTGATGAGTTTGCGACGCAGGAAGGAGACGACTTGGTTGGTGACCTCGACGGAGCCGTAGCAGAGGCGTCCCGCGCCCCAGGGGACCTCGG
This sequence comes from Streptomyces sp. NPDC037013, assembly GCF_055607265.1. Classification (NCBI taxonomy): domain Bacteria; kingdom Bacillati; phylum Actinomycetota; class Actinomycetes; order Kitasatosporales; family Streptomycetaceae; genus Streptomyces; species Streptomyces sp. NPDC037013. The sequence goes on from NZ_JBVJRV010000006.1 coordinate 559,986, forward strand.
TATCGGTCTCCAGGATGGAGATCGCCGTCGTGTCGCGGGCGGTCGTGGAGTAGGGCGGCGCGGCCTCCTCGACCAGGGCGACCGAGTCCTCCAGATCGAGGTGGCGCACGAGATACGTGAGGCCTTGGTGCAGGTGGACGGCGCCCTCGTGCACGGTGGTGTGGGCGGCGGACGCGTCGACCGTGCCGAGAAGCCGGCCCGTGCCCTCCTCGACGATCTGGACGGGCTTGCCGCCCTCGCCGCGGATGTCCGCGAGGTCGGCGGCCCGCTCGCGGCGCGTCCAGTGCCAGGCCCGCGCCCGGCGCCGGAGCAGCTTCGCGGCCTCCAGCTGGGGGAGCAGTTCCTCGGCGGCGGGCCCGAAGAGGGCCAAGTCGTCGTCGCCGAGGGGGAGTTCCGAGGCGGCGGCGCAGAGGTGGGGCGCGAGGACGTAGGGGTTGTCGGGGTCGAGGACCGTGGACTCCACGGGCTGCTGGAAGAGGGCCTCGGGATGGTGGACGAGATACGTGTCCAGCGGGTCGTCGCGGGCGACGAGGACGGCGAGGGCGCCCTGTCCGGACCGCCCGGCGCGCCCGGCCTGCTGCCAGAGCGAGGCGCGCGTCCCCGGGTAGCCGGCGATGACGACGGCGTCCAAACCCGAGACGTCGACGCCGAGTTCGAGGGCGGTGGTGGCGGCGAGGCCGAGGAGTTCGCCGGAGTGCAGGGCGCGTTCCAGGGCGCGGCGCTCCTCGGGGAGGTAGCCGCCGCGGTAGGCGGCGACACGCCGGACGAGGGAGCGGTCGACCTCGGCGAGCCGCTCCTGGGCGATGACGGAGATGAGTTCGGCGCCGCGCCGGGAGCGTACGAAGGCGACCGAGCGGACGCCCTGGACCGTCAGGTCGGTGAGGAGGTCCGCGGTCTCGGCGGTGGCGGTGCGGCGGACGGGGGCGCCCTTCTCGCCGTGGAGATCGGTGAGAGGGGGTTCCCAGAGGGCGAAGACGAGGTCGCCGCGGGGTGAGGCGTCGTCGGCGACCTCGTGCACGGGCAGGCCGGTGAGGCGCTCCGCGGATACGGCGGGGTCGGCGGAGGTCGCGGAGGCGAGGAGGAAGACGGGCTCGGAGCCGTAGCGGGCGCAGAGGCGGCGCAGCCGGCGCAGGACCTGGGCGACGTGGGAGCCGAAGACGCCGCGGTAGGTGTGGCACTCGTCGATGACGACGTAGCGCAGGGCGCGCAGGAAGGACGACCAGCGGGGGTGGGAGGGGAGGATCCCGCGGTGCAGCATGTCGGGGTTGGTCAGGACGTAATTGGCGTACTGACGGACCCACTCGCGTTCCTCGACGGGCGTGTCGCCGTCGTACACGGCGGGGCGCACCGCGTTGCCCAGGGGGGCCGCCAGCTCGCGGACGGCGCGGCGCTGGTCGGCGGCGAGGGCCTTGGTCGGGGCGAGATACAGGGCGGTGGTGCCGCGGCCGTTCGGGGCCTCGGAGCCGTCGAGGAGGGCGGAGAGGACGGGGGTGAGGTAGGCCAGGGACTTGCCGGAGGCGGTGCCGGTGGCGACGACCACGGATTCGCCGTCCAGGGCGTGCTCGGCGGCCCGTGCCTGGTGGGCCCACGGGTGTTCGATGCCCGCCGCGCGGACGGCGGATATGACCTCGGGGCGGATGCGGTCGGGCCAGACTGCATACCGGGCCTCACGTGGGGGCAAGTGCTCCGTATGAGTGACGCGCGATGCACGGCTCGGCCCCGCGGTGAGCCGGTCAAGAACGGTCCGCGGGGACGTGCGTGCCGGGGCGCCCGCAGAGGGTCCTCCGGGAGAGGAATTTTTGGCCATCGGCATCGAGTGTGTCACTGGCGGGATGGACAATGGTCCCAAGGCGTCGTGCACGCCTGCCGGTAAGTGATTGAATGCCATCGCGGCTGGCGATCCGTCCTGGGGGCTCTGCCGAGGTGTCCCGAGGGATGACCGCTCGATAGCAAGGTGCTGGAGGATCCGTGGACCTGTCCCTGTCGACCCGTACCGTCGGCGATCGTACGGTCGTCGAGGTCGGTGGCGAAATCGATGTTTATACCGCGCCCAAGCTGCGCGAACAGTTGGTCGAGCTGGTGAACGACGGCAGTTTTCATCTGGTCGTCGACATGGAGGGCGTGGACTTCCTCGACTCCACCGGGCTCGGCGTGCTGGTCGGCGGCCTGAAGCGTGTGCGTGCCCATGAGGGCTCGCTGCGCCTGGTCTGCAACCAGGAGCGCATTCTCAAGATCTTCCGTATCACCGGTCTGACCAAGGTGTTCCCCATTCACACCTCGGTCGAGGAAGCGGTCGCGGCCACCGACTGAGTGGCCACCACCGGCCGTGCGGCCGCCGTCCACCGGGTGGCGGCCGATGGCCGGCCGACCGGAAGCCGGTTCCCCCGGGCCCTGGGCCCGGGGCGGCAGTACAGCAGGGGACCGGGCCTGCGGCCCGGCCCCCTGACAGCACGCGCGTATGTCGAGGGGGATGCATGGCCACCGTTGAACTCCGCTTCAGCGCGCTGCCCGAGCACGTCAGGACCGCCCGTCTCGTGGCGGCCGCGGTGGCGCGCAGGGCCGGAGTGGACGAGGCCGTTCTCGACGAGGTCAGGCTCGCCGTCGGTGAGGCCTGCACGCGCGCCGTCGGGCTGCATCAGAGCAGCGGGGTGACGGCGCCGGTGCGGGTCGCTCTCATCGAGGACGAGAAGCAGTTCTCCATCGAGGTCGGCGACGAGGCGCCGCGGGTGGCGCCCGGTGACCGGGCCCCCGGTGCCGGGCTCGGCCCGGGCGAGGAGCTGGAGGCCGAGGGCGAGGACGAGATGGGCCTCGCGGTCATCAGCGGTCTCGTGGACGACGTGGAGGTCACGGCCGGCGAGTCCGGCGGCCTCATCCGCATGAGCTGGCCCACGACCGTGGCCACGCTCCTTCCCTGACCTGCCCCAGTCGGCCCCCCAGCCAGGCCCCTCGGCCGCCGCGCGCCGCGTCACCCCCCTCGGGCCGTAGCCGGCCTCTCCCCGCGCCGCGATCTTTTCCCTCGCGCCCCCGGCCCCCTCCCGGCGCCCCCGCCCCCCCCCCGGCGCCCCCACCCTCCCGGCTCCTACCGGCGTGCCGTATCCCGCCGTCTTGCCGCCCCGCCATACCGCCGTCCCACCCTGCGGCCCTCCGTCCGTACCACGGTGAACAGGGTTTTTTCTCTTTCTGATCATTTGCTGACCTGGATCGACAGGCCGGCGATGCGGCGTCAACGGTTTTGAGGCATTACCGCTTTTGGGGCCAATCCTCGGGCGCGATCATTTGCTGAGAAGCAATCTCAGGTCAATTCCGTTTGTGGCGCTCTGTTTTGATCAGGTTCCGCTCCCTACAATCCGTCCACATCTTGAGCTCAGCCCAAGCGTCAAGGAGGACGAATGGCGGGGCTTTCTACCCCTCATCAGTTTGACCACCCCTCAACCTTCGCAGCCGCAGTCCTGACAGATGACAATCGCCTCATCGTGATCGTCGTCGCGGCCGTCGCGCTCGCGGCGCTCGTCGTCGCCGGCGTGCTGGTACGCCAGGTGCTCGCGGCGGGCGAGGGCACCGACAGCATGAAGAAGATCGCGGCAGCGGTCCAGGAGGGCGCCAATGCCTATCTGGGCCGGCAGCTGCGCACGCTCGGCGTATTCGCCGTCGTGGTGTTCTTCCTGCTCATGCTGCTGCCCGCGGACGACTGGAATCAGCGCGCCGGACGATCGATCTTCTTCTTGATCGGTGCGGCGTTCTCGGCGACCACCGGCTATATCGGTATGTGGCTCGCCGTGCGCAGTAATGTGCGCGTGGCCGCCGCCGCCCGAGAGGCCACCCCCGCGGAAGGTGAACCCGAAAAGGATCTCACCGCCGTTTCGCACAAGGCCATGAAGATCGCTTTCCGCACGGGCGGCGTCGTCGGCATGTTCACGGTGGGGCTCGGTCTTCTCGGCGCCTCCTGTGTGGTGCTCGTCTACGCGGCCGACGCGCCGAAGGTGCTCGAAGGCTTCGGGCTCGGCGCCGCGCTGATCGCGATGTTCATGCGTGTCGGCGGCGGCATCTTCACCAAGGCCGCCGACGTCGGCGCCGACCTGGTCGGCAAGGTCGAGCAGGGCATTCCGGAGGACGATCCGCGCAATGCCGCGACCATCGCCGACAACGTGGGCGACAACGTCGGCGACTGCGCCGGTATGGCCGCCGACCTCTTCGAGTCGTACGCCGTGACGCTGGTCGCCGCGCTGATCCTCGGGAAGGTGGCGTTCGGCGACTCCGGACTCGCCTTCCCGCTGATCGTCCCGGCCATCGGTGTCGTGACGGCGATGATCGGCATCTTCGCGGTGGCGCCCCGGCGCTCCGACCGCAGCGGCATGAGCGCGATCAACCGCGGGTTCTTCATCTCCGCGTTCATCTCGCTGGCGCTCGTGGCCGCGGCGGTCTTCGCGTACCTGCCGTCCTCGTACACGGACCTGGACGGCGTCACGGACGCGGCGATCAAGGGCCACGACGGCGATCCGCGGATCCTCGCGCTCGTCGCCGTCGCCATCGGCATCGTGCTGGCCGCGCTGATCCAGCAGCTCACCGGCTACTTCACCGAGACCAACCGGCGCCCCGTCCAGGACATCGGGAAGACCTCGCTCACCGGCCCGGCCACCGTGGTCCTCGCCGGCATCTCGCTCGGTCTGGAATCGGCCGTCTACACCGCGCTGCTCATCGGGCTCGGCGTGTACGGGGCGTTCCTGCTCGGCGGTACGTCGATCATGCTCGCTCTCTTCGCGGTCGCGCTCGCCGGTACGGGACTGCTGACCACGGTCGGCGTCATCGTCGCCATGGACACCTTCGGTCCCGTCTCCGACAACGCGCAGGGCATCGCCGAGATGTCCGGCGACGTCGAGGGCGCGGGCGCGCAGGTGCTCACCGACCTGGACGCCGTGGGCAACACCACCAAGGCCATCACCAAGGGCATCGCCATCGCCACCGCGGTCCTCGCGGCGTCGGCGCTCTTCGGCTCGTACCGCGACGCCATCGCGGAGGCGGCCAAGGACGTCGGCGAGAAACTGGGCGACGGCGCCCCGATGAACCTCGTGATGGACATCTCCCAGCCCAACAACCTGGTGGGGCTGATCCTCGGCGCCGCGGTCGTCTTCCTCTTCTCGGGGCTGGCGATCAACGCGGTCTCCCGCTCCGCGGGCGCCGTGGTCTACGAGGTGCGGCGGCAGTTCCGCGAGCACCCCGGGATCATGGACTACACCGAGGAACCCGAGTACGGGCGCGTCGTCGACATCTGCACCAAGGACGCGCTGCGCGAGCTGGCCACGCCGGGTCTGCTCGCCGTGCTCACGCCGATCGCGGTCGGCTTCTCGCTCGGCGTCGGCGCGCTCGGCTCGTTCCTGGCGGGCGCGATCGGCACGGGCACGCTCATGGCCGTCTTCCTCGCCAACTCCGGTGGCGCCTGGGACAACGCCAAAAAGCTCGTCGAGGACGGCCACCACGGCGGCAAGGGGAGCGAGGCACATGCCGCGACCGTCATCGGTGACACGGTCGGCGACCCGTTCAAGGACACCGCGGGCCCGGCGATCAACCCCCTGCTGAAGGTGATGAACCTGGTGGCGCTGCTCATCGCGCCCGCGGTCATCAAGTTCAGCTACGGGGACGACGCCAGCGTCGGGGTGCGGGTGCTGATCGCGGTGCTCTCCATCGCGATCATCATCGGCGCGGTCTACATCTCCAAGCGGCGGGGCATCGCCGTCGGGGACGAGGGCAACGCGGAGCGGGTGGCCAAGCCGGCCGACCCGGCCGTGGTCTCCTGACCCCTGCCCGGCAACGGGCCCAACGTGCGGGCGGGCGGCGCTTTTTGAGGCGCCGTCCGCCCGTCGGCATGCCCGGAGGAGGTCGTGAGGCTTCTCTCGCACCGGAGCCTTACTCCGCTTGGTGCAAATGGCTGCAATAGGGGTGGTAGCGCGCCCCCGACATGCGGTTGTCGCCCAGTTGGCGTGTAAGTTCCGGGGCCGAGAGCCATGGAAGGGACCAATCCGGTGAACAAGAAGCTTGCAGCCGCACTGTCCGGCGGTGCGGTACTGGTACTCGCTCTGTCGGGATGCAGCAGCGACGACGGCAACGAGAAGCTCGACAACTGGGCCAAGAAGGTCTGTGACTCCGTACAGCCCCAGTCGAAGAAGATCGCGGACGCCAACGCGGCGATCCAGAAGGAGACCTCCGACAACAGCTCGCCCTCCGACGTCCAGAAGACCGACTCCAAGGCGTTCAAGGACATGTCCGACGCCTACAAGTCGATGGGCGACGCCGTGAAGCGCGCGGGCGCGCCGCCGGTGGACGACGGAAAGAAGAAGACGGACGACGCCGTCAAGGAGCTCAACGCCATCTCCAAGTCGTACGGGGACCTGAAGAAGCAGGTCGACGGCTTGGACACCAAGAACCAGGCGGACTTCGCGGACGGCCTCAAGGACGTCGCCGGCGAGCTGGACAAGCTGAGCAAGAGCGGCAACAAGGCGCTGGAGAAGCTGCAGGAGGGGGAGGTCGGCAAGGCGATGAGCAAGCAGGACAGCTGCAAGAGCGCTTCCGCCACGCCCTCCACCAAGAGCTAGCCCGACGCCCGACGCCCGCGGCCCCCGGGTCACCGGGTATCCCGGTGTACCCGTTTCGACGGTCGTACGTTCCCGAAGCCCTCGGCTCCCCTGGCGGGGCCGAGGGCTTCGGCGCACCGGCCGGGCCACAATGGAGGGGTGAGTAACGCCAGCCTCCCCCTGCCCTCGTCCGACCGCGCCGACGTAGCCGCTTCCCTGCGGGAAGCGTTGCTCGGCGCCGACTTCACCGCCGACGGACTGCTCGAACTGCTCGGGGCGCCCGCGTACACCGCGCTCGCCCGCAGCGAGACCGTGCCCGCGCTGCGGGCCACGCGCGGGGACGGCGCGCTCGCCGCGCTCGTACGCCTCTTCCTGCTGCAGGAAACGGTGGCACGCGCGCGCGTGGCCGACGTTCTGCCCGTCGACGCGCTCCTGGAGAGCGGCTGGCTGACGGAGCGGGAGGGGGAGCTGCGGGCGACGGTGGACGTGCGGCCGTACGGCGGGCCGAACGGCGAGGACTGGTTCATCGTCTCCGACCTGGGCTGCGCGGTCGGCGGCGCCGGCGGAATCGGCAAGCACGAGGAAGGCGTCGTCCTCGGGGTCGGCGGCGCGTCCACGACCCTCGCGGGGGTCACGGTGCGCACGCCCGTGGCGAGCGCCCTCGACCTCGGCACCGGCTCCGGCATCCAGGCGCTGCACGCCGCGCAGCACGCCACGCGCGTGACGGCGACCGACCTCAACCCCCGCGCCCTGCGGTTCACCCGGCTCACGCTGGCGCTCTCCGGCGCTCCGGAGGCCGACCTGCGGGAGGGCTCGCTCTTCGAGCCGGTGGCCGACGAGACGTACGACCTGATCGTCTCGAATCCGCCGTTCGTGATCTCGCCCGGCGCCCGGCTCACCTACCGGGACGGCGGGATGGGCGGGGACGATCTGTGCCGGTCGCTCGTTCAGGAGGCGGGGGAGCACTTGAACGAAGGGGGGTACGCGCACTTCCTGGCGAACTGGCAGCACGTGGACGGCGAGGAGTGGCAGGACCGGCTGCGCTCCTGGGTGCCGCGCGGCTGCGACGCCTGGATCGTGCAGCGCGAGGTGCAGGACATCACGCAGTACGCCGAGCTGTGGCTGCGGGACGCGGGGGACCACCGCAGTGACCCCGGCGAGTACGCGGCGCGGTACGACGCGTGGCTGGACGAGTTCGAGGCGCGGGGGACGCGGGCCGTCGGGTTCGGCTGGATCGCGCTGCGGAAGACCGGGGCCGCCGAGCCGAGCATCACCGTCGAGGAGTGGCCGCACCCCGTCGAGCAGCCGCTGGGCGAGACGGTCCGGGAGTTCTTCGACCGCCAGGAGTACCTGCGGACGCACGACGACGCCGCCCTGCTCGCCGGGCACTTCAGGCTCGCCGACGAGGTCGTGCAGGAGCAGGTCGGGCTGCCGGGCGCCGAGGACCCGGAGCACGTCGTCCTGCGCCAGAACCGCGGGATGCGCCGGGCCACCAAGGTGGACACGGTGGGCGCCGGGTTCGCGGGCGTCTGCGACGGCTCGCTGAGCGCCGGACGGATCCTGGACGCCATCGCCCAACTGGTCGGCGAGGACCCGGTGTTGCTGCGCGACCGCACGCCCGCGCAGATCAGGCTCCTCGTGGAGCAGGGGTTTCTGCTGCCGGTCGGGGAGTGACCACCGCGCTAGGGGAGTGACCACCGCGCCAAACCGGCCAACATCCCCTTCCGCGCCGGGAGATCCGGGCGCCCGGCGCGACGGCAGAGAGGTGGCACGGGCAGGCCCTTTGCCGTTCACCTCGATGTCGCGCTCCCGATTCCCGGGCGTGTCAGCCTCCCCGCAGGGGTACTCGGCACGGGGAGGCAGGCCATGGAGAGCGGACCAGCGATCTTCGCGGGAACGGTGTTCGCGCTGTTCGGCGCCGGGCTGCTGCTGTGGACCGGAGCGCGTGTCGCGCACCGCGCCCCCGTCGCCCAGGGTGTGAGCCCTGTCGCATCGGCGACGGTCGCCACGATCGCCGGATCGGTGGCGGTGCTCCTCGGACTGTGGTGTTTCACGAGGCTGTGACGCGGCACCGGCGGCCGGGCGGACCGTACCGTTCCGGTTGACCGGTGGCCGACCTTCCGATGGCGCCGGCGCCCGCGCCCCGGCAGGGCCGACGCGCCCTGCCGAGCCAGGCGGACCCGTCCCGTCACGCCCGTCCCGGCCTGCCGGACGATCTCCCCGTACCACCGCGGACGCTCCCCTTCCACCCCGCCGGAGACTCCTCTCCCAGTGATCACGCCGGTGTCGTACGGCGAGGGGGCGCGCCGGGCGCGGAAACAGCGGGTCGCTACTCCGGGCGGCAGGAATGGCGGTAGTCGGGTTACCGTTCGAGTGGCCGTTGCGGGCTTTTCCCGTTTGACACGGGGGCGGGATGTACCGTCACACTCCGCAGCGACAGCGCAACGCAAGCCATGCGGGCACTGCCACCGCACTGTCACGAGCACTGCCACCGCGCACTGCGACCGGCATTGCGACCACGTGGTGCCGCCGCGCACTGCCACCGAGTGTCGACCGGAGAGAAGAGCGAAGTTGTCCCCGACCAGCGAGACCGCACAGGGCGGCCGCCGACTCGTCATCGTCGAGTCGCCTGCCAAGGCGAAGACGATCAAGAGCTACCTCGGCCCCGGCTACGTAGTCGAGGCCAGCGTCGGGCACATCCGCGACCTCCCCAACGGCGCCGCGGAGGTGCCGGAGAAGTACACCGGCGAGGTGCGCCGCCTCGGCGTGGACGTCGAACACGACTTCCAGCCCATCTATGTCGTCAACGCCGACAAAAAGGCACAGGTCAAGAAGCTCAAGGACCTCCTCAAGGAGTCCGACGAACTCTTCCTCGCCACCGATGAGGACCGCGAGGGCGAAGCCATCGCGTGGCACCTCCTCGAGGTCCTGAAGCCCAAGGTCCCCGTCCACCGGATGGTCTTCCACGAGATCACCAAGGACGCGATCCGCAGCGCCGTCGCCAATCCGCGCGAGCTCAACAAGCGCATGGTCGACGCCCAGGAGACCCGCCGCATCCTCGACCGCCTCTACGGCTACGAGGTCTCGCCGGTCCTGTGGAAGAAGGTCATGCCGCGCCTGTCGGCGGGCCGCGTGCAGTCCGTCGCCACCCGCCTCGTCGTCGAGCGGGAGCGCGAGCGCATCGCCTTCCGCTCCGCCGAGTACTGGGACCTGACCGGCACCTTCGGCACCGGCCGCGCCGGTGACGCCTCCGACCCCGCGCAGCTCGTCGCGCGCCTCGCCTCGGTCGACGGCAAGCGCATCGCGCAGGGCCGCGACTTCGACTCCCTCGGGCAGCTCAAGTCCGACACCCTCCACCTGGACGAGGCGAACGCCCGCGCGCTGGCCGCCGCCCTCCAGGAGACCCGGTTCTCCGTACGGTCCGTCGAGTCCAAGCCGTACCGCCGCTCGCCGTACGCCCCGTTCCGTACGACGACGATGCAGCAGGAGGCGAGCCGCAAGCTCGGCTTCGGCGCCAAGGCGACCATGCAGGTGGCCCAGAAGCTGTACGAGAACGGCTTCATCACCTACATGCGTACGGACTCCACGACCCTCTCCGACACGGCGGTCACCGCCGCCCGCGCCCAGGTCACGCAGCTCTACGGCAGCGACTACCTGCCGGACAAGCCCCGCACGTACGCCGGGAAGGTCAAGAACGCCCAGGAGGCGCACGAGGCGATCCGTCCGTCGGGTGATCGTTTCCGCACCCCCGCCGAGACCGGTCTGACCGGCGACCAGTTCCGGCTCTACGAGCTGATCTGGAAGCGGACCGTCGCCTCCCAGATGAAGGACGCGACCGGGAACTCCGTCACGGTCAAGATCGGTGGCCGCGCCTCCGACGGCCGCGACGCCGAGTTCAGCGCCTCCGGCAAGACCATCACCTTCCACGGCTTCCTCAAGGCCTACGTGGAGGGCGCCGACGACCCGAACGCCGAGCTCGACGACCGCGAGCGCAGGCTCCCGCAGGTCAGCGAGGGCGACGCGCTCACCGCCGACGAGATCTCCGTCGACGGCCACGCCACCAAGCCCCCGGCCCGCTACACCGAGGCCAGCCTGGTCAAGGAGCTCGAAGAGCGCGAGATCGGCCGCCCGTCGACGTACGCGTCGATCCTCGGCACGATCCTCGACCGCGGATACGTCTTCAAGAAGGGGACGGCACTCGTCCCCTCCTTCCTGAGCTTCGCCGTGGTCAACCTCCTGGAGAAGCACTTCGGCCGGCTCGTCGACTACGACTTCACCGCCAAGATGGAGGACGACCTCGACCGCATCGCCCGCGGCGAGGCGCAGGCCGTGCCGTGGCTGCGGCGCTTCTACTTCGGTGAGGGCGAGGGCTCCGGCGGCGCCGCCGAGGCCGGCAACGGCGACGGCGACCACCTCGGCGGCCTCAAGGAACTCGTCACCGACCTCGGCGCGATCGACGCCCGCGAGGTCTCCTCCTTCCCCGTCGGCGACGGCATCGTGCTCCGCGTCGGCCGCTACGGCCCCTACATCGAGCGCGGCGAGCGCGACTCCGAGAACCACCAGCGCGCCGACGTCCCCGAGGACCTGGCGCCGGACGAGCTGACCGTCGAGTACGCGGAGGAGCTGCTCGCCAAGCCGAGCGGCGACTTCGAGCTGGGCGCGGACCCGGAGACGGGCCGTCAGATCGTCGCCAAGGACGGCCGCTACGGCCCGTATGTGACGGAGATCCTGCCCGAGGGCACCCCGAAGACCGGCAAGAACGCGGTCAAGCCGCGCACGGCCTCGCTCTTCAAGTCCATGTCGCTCGACACGGTCACCCTCGAGGACGCGCTGAAGCTGATGTCCCTGCCGCGCGTGGTCGGCACCGACGCCGAGGGCGTCGAGATCACCGCGCAGAACGGCCGGTACGGCCCGTATCTGAAGAAGGGCACCGACTCGCGCTCCATCGAGAGCGAGGAGCAGCTCTTCACGATCACGCTGGAAGAGGCCCTGGAGATCTACTCCAAGCCGAAGCAGCGCGGCCGGGCCGCGGCCAAGCCGCCGCTCAAGGAGCTCGGCGAGGACCCGGTCAGCGGAAAGCCGGTCGTCGTCAAGGACGGCCGCTTCGGCGCGTACGTCACCGACGGCGAGACGAACGCGACGCTGCGGGCGGCGGACTCCGTCGAGGACATCACCCCGGAGCGGGGCTACGAGCTGCTCGCGGAGAAGCGGGCCAAGGGCCCCGCCAAGAAGACGGCCAAGAAGGCGCCGGCGAAGAAGGCCGCCGCGAAGAAGGCGCCCGCGAAGAAGACCGCCGCCAAGAAGACGGCGGCCAAGAAGACGACGACCGCGGCGAAGAAGACCACCGCCAAGAAGACGACGGCCACGAAGGCGACCGCGGCCAAGGCGACCGCTTCCAAGGCGGCTTCGGAGGACTGACCTCCGCACCGTCTCCGTGTGAGCCGGGTGATCGTTTCTGTGTGTGCCGGGTGCCCCTCGCGGGCGCCCGGCACACGCATATGTGCGGCTCCGCTTCCGGAAACGGCACGTTCCGCCTGCAACTGGACCAGACGGTCGTTTGTTCGGGTGGCTCGGCGGGGAAGCGGCCCGTCCAGATAGGCTGGACGGATGACGCGTGCCGAGCAGCCAACGGCCGGAATCCCGGCCCCCGACGACGCCCTGGTCGCAGATTCCCGAGAGCGTGCCGTCCGCGCCTTGCTGCGCGTACCGCAGTTGAAGAGGCTGTGGAGCGCCCATGTGGTCGACAGTGTCGGCGACGCTCTCGCGCTTCTCGTCCTGGTGATCCTCGCGCTCCAGTCGAGCATCGCCGAGGGCGCCTTCGGCGGCGGTTACCGCGGCGCCGCTTTCGCCGTGACCGCTGTCTTCGGAGCACGCGTCCTCGCGACGCTGCTCTTCGGAGCGGTGCTTCTCGGGCCCCTCACCTCCCTCACCTCACCGGACGGCCCGCTCGACCGGCGCTGGACGATGATCGGGGCCGACGGAGTGCGGGCCGCCCTGCTGGTCCTCGCCCCCCTGTGGATCGACTGGAGCCCCGACAACGCCCTCGCGGTGATCCTGGTGACCTCCTTCGTCATCGGCGTCGCCGAGCGCTTCTGGACGGTCGCCAGGGAGAGCGCGGCGCCCGCGCTGCTGCCCCCGCCGCCGCCGGAGGGCGCGACGATAAGGCCGCTGCCCGACCACATGGACGCGCTGCGGCGCCTCTCCCTGCGCACGGGATTCCTCGCGCTGCCCGCCGCGGCCGCGATCCTCGTCGCCGTCACGCTCGTCGGCAACCTCCTCGGGGCCGGCCTCGACTGGTTCGAGCTGCACCAGGCGGGACTGACCTCCTTCGTCGCGGCCGGCCTCTTCGCCGCCGCCCTCTCGATCGTCTACTTCCTCGAACTTCCCGGTACGCAGACGCCACGCGCGCGTAGCCCCCTCGAAGGGCTCCGCAGGCCGCGCACCGCCGCCGGCACCGACAAGGGCCGCACCGGCGCGATCCCGCTCCTCGTCGCGGCCTGCGCCGCCGTCGCCGCGGCCATCGCGGCGGCCGTCGCCGTCTCCGTCCTGCACGCCAAGGACCTCGGCGGTGGACCCGTCACGTACGGCCTGATCGTCCTCGCCCTCACCGCGGGCACGGCCGTCGGTATCCGTACGGCGCCGAAGCTGCTGCCCCCGCTCTCGCGCCGCCGGATCCTCGCCCTCGCCATCGCCCTGACCGGCATCGCGCTGCTCGCCGCGGGCCTCGTGCCCGACGTGACGACCGTGCTGCTGCTCCTCGCCCTCGCGGGGTTCAGCGCGGGCGCCGCCGCGAACACCGGGCACGCGCTCCTCGACCAGGAGGTCGAGGACCACCGCAGGGCCCGCACCACGGAACACCTCCACGCGGTCGTACGTCTCTTCCTCGCGCTCGGCGCGCTGGTGGCCCCGGTGCTCGCCGCCGCGATCGGCCCGCACCGCATGGTCAACGGCAAGTTCGTCTTCGACCACGGGGGCGCCGCCTTCACGCTGATGCTGGTCGGCGCGCTGCTCCTGCCGGTGGCGGCGCTGGTCCTCGCCAAGGCCGACGACCGGCAGGGCGTTCCGCTCCGGCACGACCTCCTCGACGCGCTGCGCGGCGGCGACGACCCGGTGCAGGCCCCCTGCGCCACCGGCTTCTTCATCGCCCTCGAGGGCGGCGACGGCGCCGGCAAGTCGACGCAGGCCGAGGCGCTCGCGGAGTGGATCCGCGCCAAGGGGCACGAGGTCGTCGTCACGCGCGAGCCGGGCGCGACGCCCGTCGGCAAGCGGCTGCGGTCGATCCTCCTGGACGTCTCCTCGGCCGGGCTCTCGCACCGCGCCGAAGCCCTCCTGTACGCCGCCGACCGCGCGGAGCACGTCGACACGGTCGTGCGCCCCGCCCTGGAGCGCGGCGCCGTGGTCATCTCCGACCGCTACATCGACTCGTCCGTCGCCTACCAGGGCGCGGGACGGGACCTGTCGCCGACCGAGGTCGCCCGCATCAACCGTTGGGCCACCGGCGGTCTCGTACCCAACCTGACGTGCCTGCTCGACGTCTCGCCCGAGGCCGCCCGCGAGCGGTTCACGGAGGCGCCGGACCGGCTGGAGTCGGAGCCCGCCGAGTTCCACGCGCGCGTGCGCTCCGGTTTCCTCACGCTCGCCTCCAGTGACCCCGGCCGGTACCTGATCGTCGACGGCGCCCAGGAGCCGGAGGCGGTCACGACCGCGATCCGGGCCCGGCTCGACACGGTGCTGCCCCTTTCCGAGGCCGAGGTGAAGGCCAGGGAAGAGGCCCGCAAGGCCGCCGAGGAGGAGGCCCGGCGCAAGGCCGAGGAAGAGGCCGCGCGCAAGGCCGAGGAAGAGCGCCTGGAGCGCGAGCGCCAGGAGCAGCTCGCCAAGCTCCGTGCCGAGGAGGAGGCGCGCAAGCGCCGCGAGCTGGAAGAGGCCCAGCGCCGCGAGGCCGAGCGGCAGGCCGAGGAGGCCAGGAAGCGCGCCGAGGACGCGCGCCGGCGGGCCGAGGAGGAGCAGGCCAGGCTCCTCGCCGAGGAGAAGGCACGGCAGGCCGAGGAGGAGCGGCGCCGCCGCGAGGCCGAGGAAGAGGCCCGGCGCCGGGCCGAGGCCGAGGAGCGGCGGCTGGAGAAGCAGCGCAAGGCGGAGGAGGCCCTGCTGCGGGCGGAGGAGGCGCGCCGGCTGGCGGCGGCTTCCGCGGCTGCGGCGGCGGCTGCGGCGGCATCTTCGGCGGCGGCTCCTTCGACTTCGGCTCCTTCGGCGGCGGCTTCTTCGACGTCCTCCGGGTCGTCGGGTTCCGGTTCGTCGGGCTCCGGTTCTGCGAAGTCCGGGGCCGGGCGGAAGGCGGGCCGGGCGGATTCCGCGGCGGAAGAGTCCGTACCGGACAACGAGACGACCGTGCCCACGCCCGTGGTCAAGCCGCCGCCACCTGCCGGGGCGACCGACGAGACGGCCGTCCTGCCGACGATCGGCCCCGAGGACACCGAGGTGCTGCCGCAGCCGCCCGCCCCCGCGGGGTCCGCGGACGAGACGGCCGTGCTGCCGACCGTCTCGGAGGACAAGGTGCCGCCCGGCTACTTCCGGGACGAGCGCCCGTCGTCGGCGTCGTCGCAGGCGCCCTCTCCCGACGGTTCGGACGACCGGACCCGGGAACTGCCGCAGGTCGACGAGATGGGCGTGCCCCAGCGCCCCCGCTCCGAGTGGGCGGAGGAGACGCCGCTCGACGATCTGCCGTCGCTGGCGGACGAATTGCTCGGGTCGCACGAGGACGCCGAGGACGAGGACGACGGCAGGCGGGGGCGGCGCGGCCGCAAGGGCCGCTGAGCCGCCCGGCCCGGCGGCCGGACGGGATGGTCGGCCGGGCTTGTCGGACGGGATTGTCAGAGGCGTCCTCCACAATGGGCAGTCCGGTGTCCGACCGGGCCCGGTGGCTGGCCGGGCCGGAGCAGAGCGCAGCGTAAGGCGGTGACCCCATGAGCGTGTGGGACGACCTGGTGGGTCAGGAGCGGGTGGGCCGGCAGCTGAGCGACGCCGCCCGGGACGCCGACGCGCTGGTGACCGCGGCGGCGTCCGACGCGCCGCAGCCCGAGTCGTCGAAGATGACGCACGCCTGGCTGTTCACGGGCCCGCCGGGATCCGGCCGGTCCACCGCCGCGCGTGCCTTCGCCGCCGCCCTGCAGTGCACCAGCCCCGACCGCGCGCTCGGCGGCGTCCCGGGTTGCGGGTTCTGCGACGGCTGCCACACCAGCCTGATCGGCACCCACGCCGACGTGGAAGTCGTGCGTACGGACATGCTGTCCATCGGCGTCAAGGAGACCCGCGAGCTCGTCCGGCGGGCCCAGCTCTCACCCGCCGTCGGACGCTGGCAGGTCATCGTCCTGGAGGACGCCGACCGCCTCACGGAGGGCGCGGGGAACGTCCTCCTGAAGGCCGTCGAAGAGCCCGCCCCCCGCACCGTGTGGCTGCTCTGCGCGCCCTCCCAGGAGGACGTGCTGCCGACCATCCGCTCCCGCTGCCGCCACCTGACCCTGCGTACGCCTCCGGTGGACGCGGTGGCCGACATCCTCGTCCGGAGAGACGGCATCGAGCCGGACGTCGCGGCGGCCGTGGCGCGCGCCACGCAGGGACACATCGGGCGTGCCCGGCGGCTCGCGACCGACCCACGCGCGCGTGAGCGCAGGGCCGCGGTCCTCAAGCTCCCGCTGCGGGTCTCGGAGATCGGCGGCTGCCTCAAGGCGGCACAGGAGCTGATCGACACGGCGACCGAGGACGCGAAGCAGGTCGCCGAGGAGGTCGACACCAAGGAGACCGACGAGCTGAAGGCGGCCCTCGGCGCGGCTCAGGGCGGCCGCATGCCGCGCGGCACGGCCGGTGTGATGAAGGACCTGGAGGACCGGCAGAAGCGCCGCAGGACGCGTACGCAGCGCGACAGCCTCGACCTCGCGCTGACCGACCTGACCGCGCTCTACCGTGACGTGCTCGCCCTCCAGCTCGGCTCGCGGGTGGCGATCGCCAACACCGAGGTGCAGGACATGCTGCAGCGCCTGGCCCTGGAGTCCTCGCCGGAGTCGACCCTGCGCCGCATCGAGGCCATCGGCGCCTGCCGCACCGCTCTGGACCGCAATGTGGCGCCGCTCCTCGCGGTGGAGGCGATGACGGTGGCACTGCGGGCCGGCTGACACGGCACGGACGCGCCGCGCGGCCCGGGTGCTCGTGATCGCGGGCGCCGGTGATCGAGGGTTGACCGAGTCACTCGTACGAGCGCGGTGTGTGATCGCCTGCTCGCGGAGAGTTACTATCACGTGATGGACAACAGCCGTCGCGGCCGCCCTAGCCGTCGCAGCCGTCAGTTTTCTCTCCGCACGTGCGGCGCCCTGCTCGTCACCGCCGGGCTGCTCATCCCCGGCTGCTCGTCGGCGAGTTCGACGGCCGACGCCTCGCCCGTCTCGCTGTCCCGCGCGATGCCCGCCGAGCTTGCCCCGTACTACGGGCAGAAGCTGCGCTGGCACGCGTGCGGAGTCCCCGGCTTCGAATGCGCCTCGATGAAGGCCCCGCTCGACTACGCCAAGCCCGGGGCGGGCGACATCAAGCTGGCGGTCGCCCGCAAGCGGGCCACCAAGAAGAACGATCGCCTCGGCTCGCTCCTGGTCAACCCGGGAGGCCCCGGCGGTTCGGCCATCGGCTACCTCCAGTCGTACGCGGGCCTGGGCTACCCCGCACAGGTTCGCGCCCACTACGACATGGTCGCCGTCGACCCGCGCGGCGTGGCCCGCAGCGAGCCCGTCACCTGCCTCGACGGCAAGAGCATGGACGCGTTCACGCAGACCGACGTCACCCCCGACGACCGGCGCGAGACGGACGAGCTGCGCACCGCCTTCCAGAGGTTCGCGGACGGCTGCAAGAAGCGGTCGGCCGAGATCCTGCCGCACGTCTCCACGGTCGAGGCGGCCCGCGACATGGACGTCCTGCGCGCGGCGCTGGGCGACGAGAAGCTGTCGTACGTCGGCGCCTCGTACGGGACGTTCCTCGGCGCGACGTACGCCGAGCTCTACCCCGAGCGGGTGGGCCGCCTGGTCCTGGACGGCGCGATGGACCCCTCGCTGCCCGCGCTCCGCATGAACCAGGAGCAGACCGCCGGCTTCGAGACGGCGTTCCGGTCCTTCGCGAAGGACTGCGTGGCGCGCGGCGGGGAGTGCCCGCTGGGCACCAGGAGCCCCGAGGACGCGGGCCGGCGCCTGAAGGCCTTCCTCGGCGGGCTGGACCGTAAGCCGCTGGCCACGGGCAGCGGAAACCGGGTGCTCGGTGAGGCGCTCGCCACGACGGGCGTGATCGCGGCGATGTACGACGAGGCGGGCTGGCCTCAGCTGCGCGACGCGCTGGCCTCGGCGATGAAGGAGAGGAACGGCTCGGGCCTCCTCGCCCTCTCCGACGGCTACTACGAGCGGGACGGCGACGGGACGTACGCGAACCTCATGTTCGCCAACGCCGCCGTGAACTGCCTGGACCTGCCGCCCTCCTTCGACTCCCCCGCCGACGTGAAGAAGGCACTGCCCGCCTTCGAGAAGGCATCCCCGGTCTTCGGCGAGGGCCTCGCCTGGACCTCGCTGAACTGCACGTACTGGCCGGTGCGGGCCACGGGCGTCCCGCACCGCATCGAGGCGAAGGGCGCCGCCCCGATCGTCGTGGCGGGCACCACCCGCGACCCCGCCACCCCCTACCGCTGGGCGAAGGCCCTGGCCTCCCAGCTCTCCTCCGGCCACCTCCTCACCTACGAGGGCGACGGCCACACGGCGTACGGCCGCGGCAGCGAGTGCGTCGACTCCACGATCAACGCCTACCTCCTGAAGGGCACGGTCCCCAAGGACGGAAAGCGCTGCTCATAGCCGTCACAGGGGGGTGTGCGGAGCACCCCCGAAAACTGTGTAGACTTGGCCGCGTTGCTGATCGCACCATGGTGCGGGACGGCGCGCCGCCTTAGCTCAGATGGCCAGAGCAACGCACTCGTAATGCGTAGGTCTCGGGTTCGAATCCCGAAGGCGGCTCCATTGGAACCCCAGGTCAGATCTCATCTGGCCTGGGGTTTTTTCGTTGCTCTGGGGTCAGTGCGGGGTGGCGCCGAAGCTGATTTCGTTGCCTTCCGGGTCCTGGTAGGTGACCTTGCGGACGCCGTTCGCGTACGTTTCGCGGACTCTTGGGGTCAGGCCCCGGCCCGTGACCCCCTCGATCAGGGCGTCCAGGTCGTCGACGAAGAGGGTGTGCAGGGCGTGGCCGGCGTGTTCGGGGCGGTGTTCGATGACGAGTGATCTGTGTTCCGCGAGCTGCCACACCGCCTCCGTGTCGCCCGCGACAAAGGTCGGCGGGGTGCCGAGAAGCCGTTCGTACCAGGTCAGCGCCGTCGCGTAGTCGTCCACGGGGATGCCTGCGAAGAGGTCCAGGGCCATGACGCCATGGTAGGTCCGGGGCCCCCGGGGCGGTGGATGAGCGCGCTGGGGCCGGGGTGCGGTGCGGGGGCGGTCACCTCGACCAGCGCTGGGAGGCCTTGCCCGATGAGCAGGTCGCCGTGCTGACGCCGCCTCCGAAGGGCAGGTCCAGGCAGCCGCCGTTGCTCGTGTTCTTCAGGGTGCTGCCCGAGCCCCAGCGCCAGAGGGCGCTGCCCTGGGCGCAGTTGCCGACGAAGACGGCCTGGCCGAGCATGTTGGCGTACAGGCACGAGCCCGAGTTCTTGTTGACGACCTTGAACGTGTTGTTCGCCGCGCTCACCGTCTTCCAGGTGGAGCTCGCATCGCCGCAGCTGCCGTCGTCGGCCGAGCCGTACACCTGGATCAGGCATGCGTCGCTGTCCGCGTTCTTCAGGCGGAAGGGGCCCGACGAGGGGGTGCCGCCGGAGTCGCCGGAGCCGCCGCCGTTTCCGGATCCGCCCGCTCCGTCCGAGTCCCCCGATCCGCCGCCGGGTGAGCCCGCGCCCGAGCCGGACGAGTCGTCGTTCCCCGATCCGCCCGGCGTGGTCGAACCGTCCTTGTCCTTGCTTCCGTCCTTGCCCCCGGAGCCTGCCGCGCCGTCGTCGGAGTCTCCGTCGCGTGACGGGTTCTTCTTGTCGTTCTTATCGTCTTTGTCGTCCTTGCCGTTCTTTTTGCCTTTTTTGTCTTTCGCGTCCTTCGACTTCTTCGCCGCCGGCTTCGCTTCGTCCTTGCCCGTGGGGTCGGCCGGGGCCGTGACCGCGGAGGACGGCGTCGAACCGGCCGCGCTGTCCGGGCCCGTGACGTACGGCAGGTTCTGGAGAGCGATGGTCGTCCCCGCGGCGACCACCACGACCGGGACGGCGGCCAGGAGGATGCGGGTGCGTCGGCGCTCGCGCCGCGGGGGGCGGGTCGCGTCGGGCTTCGTCTGAGGGGTGGGGTCGAGGGCGGGGGAGGGGGGTGGGGGTGTTGTTGCGGGGGATGCAGGTGTTGCAGGGGGTGCGGGTGTTGGGGTGAGGAGGGGTGTGGTGGGTTCGGGGGCCGGGAGTGTTTTCGGGGCTCCTGCCGCGAACGTCGCTCGTTCCGTCAGCAAGTTCATGACGGGGCCGGCCAGACCGGGGCGGGCGGTGGGGCGTGCCGGTCGGCGAGTGCCAGCAGTTCGGGGGCGGTCGGGCGGCCCTCGGGGTCCTTGTCGAGGCAGGTCGCGACGAGTTCGGCGAGTTCGGCGTCGCGCTCGCGCAGCGGCGTCAGGTCGGGCTCGTCGTGCACGATGCGGTAGAGCGGGCTGCCCTCGCCCGCGTCCGTGAACGGCCAGCGGCCGCTCGCCGCGTAACCGACGAGGAGGCCCAGCGCGAAGATGTCGGAGGCGCTGGTCAACCGCCGTTTCCCCGAGGCCTGTTCGGGCGACATGTACGCGGGGGTGCCGACGACGAGACCGGTCTGTGTCAGCTGGCTCTGCTCGGCGGCGCGGGCGATGCCGAAGTCGATCAGGGTGACGCCGTCGAGGGTCAGCATGACGTTCGACGGTTTGAGGTCGCGGTGCACCATGTCGTGGCCGTGTACGGCCGTCAGGCCCGCGGCGACCTCGCGCAGCAGCAGCCACAGGGCGTCGCCGGACAGCGCGTCGGACGGGGCGCCGCCGTGGTCCTCCACCGCTTCGGAGAGGGTGATGCCGGGCACGTACTCCGTTGCGAACCAAGGGGGTTCGGCGTCGCGGTCACTGGCGAGGAGGGGCGCGGTGGCCTCGGCGGGGAGCCGCGCGAGGTTGTCCATCTCCTGCCCGAAGCGGCGCAGGAAGCCGCGGTCCTCGGCGACGACCGAGGCCAGCATCTGCTTGACGGCGGCGTACCGTCCGTCGACCACCCCGAGGTACACCCGTCCCATGCCGCCGGCCCCGAGCCGGCCCACCAGCGGGATCGGGCCTATGCGTCGCGGGTCATGCGGACGCAGGGGCTCGGCGCCGCTGCCCGTCAGGTCGAAGGCCGGTTGCGCGTCGGCGCTTTGGCCTTGGTTCTGGTCTTGGCTTTGGCTGTTGGTGTTCTGGTGGGTGCCCTGTTGGTCGGGTCCCTTTTCTTCGCTGGGTTCCCCGTGCGTACCGTTCGGTCCGCCTGCCCCGCCTGCCCCGCCTGCCCCGCCTGCCCCGTTCACGCTCTCCCCGTTCACCGGCCCCCCGTGACCGGGTCCACAGTCTGGCCCATTGATCGGCCCGATCGGAAGAACTTTCGGAAAATCGATTCTGGTTACGAAGTACTCGGACCGGGGAGCGATCGACCATGGCCCAGGCGCATGAGGCACATGAGACAGACGTGGCACGTACGTGTGAGACGGCTGAGACCGCCGAAGAGGTGGCCGCGCGCCACGGGTTGCGGCCGCTGCCCGTGGAGGGCGGGCTGTTCCGGCGGACCTGGGCCGGACCTCCGGACGCCGCCGGGCGCCCCACCGGGTCGGCGATCATCGCCCTGCTCACCACGGCCCCCGGCGACTTCTCCGCCCTGCACCGGCTGCCGATCGACGAGGTCTGGCACTTCTACGAGGGCGACGCGCTGGAGATGCTCCTCCTCGCCCCCGACGGCACCGACAGCATCGACGGCACCGACGGCACTGTGTTGCTCGGTGCCGGTGGGCGCGTGCAGTTGGTGGTTCCCGCCGGGACGTGGATGGGGGCGCGGGTCAGGGCCGGCGGGCGGTGCGGGTGGTCGCTCTTCGGGACGACCATGGCGCCCGGGTTCGTCGAGGAGGACTACGAGGGCGGGGACCCCGAGACGCTGAGCGCGCGGTACCCGGGGCGCGCCGAGCTCATCCGGGAACTGTGCCGGCCGGGGCACCCGCTGCGGATGCGGACGGACGGGAGTGACCTGCATGGGTGAGGAGAGGCTCGTCGGCCATGGCGGTGGTGGCCATGGTGGTGGGGGAGGTGGCGGTGGCGGTGGTGTGTCCGGGGAGCGGCGCCGCGGCCGGAGCCGTGGCCGGAGCCCTGGTAGTTCCCCGGAGGCCGTGGCCGGCTTCGGGCGTGACGACTCGCTGCCCGGGCTCGGCGGGCGCGTCGCCCTGGTCACCGGGGCGAGCGGCGGTATCGGTGCCGGGGTCGTCCGGCGGTTCGTCCAGGCCGGTGCCGCCGTCGTCGTCCACCACCGGCGGGGCGGCGAGCGCGCCGAGGAGCTGGTCCGGCAGATCGTCGATGCGGGCGGGGACGCCGTCGCCGTACCGGCGGATCTGACGCGGGAGGAGGAGTGCCATCGCCTCGTGGAGGCCGCGTACGCGTGGCGCGGGCGCCTGGACGCGCTGGTCAACTGCGCAGGGATCCAACCGGTGCTGGACCTCGCCGACATGACGGCCGCGGACTGGCGGGCGGTGGCGGAGGCGAACGTGACGGGCGCGTTCTGCTGCACGCAGGCCGCCGCCGGGCTCATGGCCGGGCAGGCCGGCGGCGGCACGGTGACGCACATCGCGTCCATCGAGGGGACGCGTCCCGCGCCCGGGCACGCGCACTACAGCGCGTCCAAGGCCGCCCTGATCATGTTCGCCCGCTCGGCGGCCCTGGAGTACGGGCCGCGCGGCATCCGCGTCAACACCGTCTCGCCGGGCCTGATCGACCGGCCGGGACTCGCCCAGGACTGGGCCGAGGGCGTGGAGCGGTGGACCGGGGCGGCGCCGCTCGGCCGGCTCGGGCGGCCCGAGGACATCGGTGACGCGTGTGTCTTCCTCGCCTCGGACGCGGCGTCCTGGATCACCGGGACGGACCTGGTCGTGGATGGCGGGGTCGGGGCGCGGCCCGGTTGGTGAGGGGAGCGGCCCGGTTCATGCGGCAACCCCGGCATCGAGACGCTCGGGGCGCCGGCCGTCGCGCTCGGCGTGCCGTTCAGCGTCCTCGTGGAGTCACCCGCGCCCGCGGTGACGGCGATCCGCGCGGGCGAGGCCCGACGATGCTCGCCGAGAACTCCTCGTACGCGGGCACGCTGCAAGGGAGCGGCCCGGTTGGTGGAGGGGGAGCGGCCCGGCTGGTGACGGGGGAGGGGGGAGGGGGCGCCGGGTCAGCGGTCCAGGTAGGCCAGGACCGCGAGGACCCGGCGGTTGTCGGTGTCCGAGGGCGGCAGGCCCAGCTTGGGGAAGATGTTGCCGATGTGCTTGGCCACGGCCTTCTCGGAGATGAACAGGGCTTCCGCGATGCCCGCGTTGGAGCGCCCCTGCGCCAGGCACTCCAGGACCTCGCGCTCGCGTGAGGTGAGCGAGGCCATGGCGGCGTCGCGGCCCTTGCGGACCAGGAGCTGGGAGACCACCTCGGGGTCCATGGCGGTGCCGCCCGCGGCGACGCGTTCGATCGCCGAGATGAATGCCGCGCCGTTCGACACCCGGTCCTTCAGGACGTAACCGACCCCGGCGGAACCCGTCGCCAGCAACTCATGGGCGTACAAAGGCTCCACGTACTGCGAGAGCAGCAGGACCGGCAGGCCCGGGACCCGTGTCCGGGCGGTCACCGCGGCGCGCAGGCCCTCGTCGCTGAAGTCCGGCGGCAGCCGGACGTCGACGACCGCGACGTCCGGGCGCAGCTCCGTGAGCGCGGCGAGCAGGTCGGGGCCGTTGTCGACGGCCGCGGCCACCTCGTGCCCGAAGGCGGTGAGCAGCCTGCTGAGGCCGTCCCTCAGGAGGAAGTGGTCTTCGGCGAGGACAACGCGCACGGCACCTCCAGCGTCACCATGGTCGGGCCGCCGGGCGGGCTGCTCACGGCGAGGACGCCGTCGAAGGTCGCGAGCCGCTGCTCGATGCCCCGCAGCCCCGAGCCGCGGGAGGCGTCGGCGCCGCCATGACCGTCGTCGGTGACGGTGACGCGCAGGGTGCCGCTGCCACTCCCACTCCCATTGTCGTCGCTGCCGCCGCCGTCGTGGCGGATGTCGATCCAGGCGCGCTCCGCGCCGGAGTGCTTGGCGGCATTGGCGAGGATCTCCGAGACGGCGAAGTACGCGGCCGACTCCACCGGCGGCTCGGGGCGCGCGGGCAGGTCGGTGACGACCTCGGTGCTGAGAGGGCTGATCATCGCCAGGGACCGTACCGCGTCGGCCAGTCCGCGGTCCGCGAGGACCGGCGGGTGGATGCCGCGCACCAGGTCACGCAGTTCCTGCAGCGCCTTGGTGGAGTTCTCGCGGGCCTCCGCGAGCAGGGTGCGTACGGCGGCGGGGTCGGACTCCAGGAGGTGCTCGGCGGCGTCGAGCGTCATGCCCATCGCCACGAGCCGGACCTGTGCGCCGTCGTGCAGGTCGCGTTCGATGCGGCGGATCTCCGCCTGCTGTGTGTCGGCGGCGGCGGAGCGGGTGGTGGTGAGGTGGTCGATGCGGTGCGCCATCTCGGCCATTTCCGCGCGCAGTTCGCTCTCGCTCGGGGCGAGCATCGCGCGCAGGTACCGTTCGTGCAGCCGGACGGCGCGGGGCGCGGCCCAGTAGAGCGCGAGCGGGAACTGCAGGGCGCCGAGCACGCCCGCGAGGCCGGCCGTGGGCCCGTTCCGCACCGGCACGAAGAGGTACCAGACGCTGTCCCACCCCCGGGAGAGGTCCACGCCGAACACCGCCGTGGCCAGGCCCCACACGCCGCTGATCACCAGGGCGAGCGGCCCGAAGGCGATCAGGCCGCCGACGTACGGGTCGATGCCGGCCCAGCGCCAGTCCCGCCATACCTGACCCTCCTTGGCCGCCAACTTGGCGCGCAGGGCGCGCCCTTGGTCAGTTGTGGGCAACTCGCCGTAGGGCGCGGGGAATTCCTTGCCCGACCACTCCTCGGCCAGCGCACGCTGCCGGTCCGCGAGCCTCCGCACGCTTCTCATCAGGCCGGGCAGCAGCTTGGCGTGGGGGCCGCTCCCGAAGAGGAGGTGGGAGTGGGCCATCCAGAGGGTGATCCAGAGGGATATCCAGAACGCCTTCAGGGAGAGGGCCCAGAGGAGGAGGGAGCGTCTGAAGGCGGCGGTAGTGGTGCTTCTGGTGCCGGCGGTTCGGCCGGCCTCGTGTCCTGCGGTCATGGACTTCCCCCTCGCGTGGCTGAACTGCGGTTTCATGCTCTTTCGCGCGGTCCGCGGTTCATTATCGGGCGGGGCGGGGGAGGAAGTCGGTGGTAAAAACTCCCCTCTTCAGGAGCGGGTGCGCGCGGCGGGGGAGACGCGGGTCAGCCAGGTGCGGAGGGCCGCGTTGAACTCGTCGGGGCGTTCGAGGTTCGGCATATGGGCCGCCGATTCGACGACGTGCAGCGCGGAGTCGGGGAGCGCGGCGTACATGGCCTCGGCGTCGGAGACCGGGGTGTACGTGTCGTCGCGTCCCACCACCACGAGCGACGGGACGTCGGCGCGGGTCAACAGGTCGCGGTAGTCCGGGCGTTCGGCCCGACCGCGCAGCGCCGCCGCTGCTCCCTCCGGCGGTGCGGCCATCATCATGCGGTGGACGTACGCGGACGCCTCCGTGTTGTACGGGGCCACCATCTTGTCCCGTACCTCGTCCGCGTACCCCTTCATGCCCTCCGCCAGGAGACGGTCGGCGAGGGCGTTGCGGGCGGCCTTGCCCTCCGGGGTCTCGGCCGCGGGGAAGGTGTCCGCGAGGAGGAGTCCGGTGATGCGCCGCGGGAAGAGGCGGTAGCACTCCATGACGATCTGGCCGCCCATGGAGAGGCCCCCGAGCGCGAACTCCCGTACACCCAGGTGGTCGAGGAGTGCGGCGAGGTCCTCGGCGAAGGTCGCGAAGCCGGTGGTGCCGGGGACGACGGTGGACTCACCGTAGCCGCGCAGGTCCGGGGTGATGACGCGGTGCGTCGCCGCGAGTGCGGCGCGCTGCGGGGCCCACATGGAACGGTCGAAGGGGTGACCGTGGAGAAGGACGAGGACGCCCCCGACTCCGTCTGTGCTGCCGCCCTCGTCGTCGTAACCGATGGTGATGCCGTTGAGCTGTGCGGTTGCCATGGGGGGAGGCTAGGCGGGCCCAACTGGTCGGTGCAATAGGATCTTTGCTCTCGGTGCAATCGGGTGGGGGTGGGCGCGATCGGGGGGGGGCGATCGGGTGGGGGCGGGTGTGGTCGGGTGGCCGGGGGTCGAGCCCGGAGGTCGAGCTCGGGGCTGAGGCCGGGATGGGCATGGGGATGGGGTGCGTGAGGTGCGGCGTGAGGACTATCGGCGCGTGGCCGACGACGTGGCGCGGGAGATCGAGTCCGGCGTGCTGCGCGCCGGTGAACAGCTGCCGCCGCAGCGCGTCTTCGCCCGGCGGCGCCGGATTGCCAACTCCACGGCCATACGCGTGTACGGGGAGCTCGCGCGGCGCGGCCTGGTCGTCGGGGAGGTCGGGCGCGGCACCTTCGTACGGGCCGCCGCACCGCACCCCGGTGGCGCCGCCCTGACCGAGGGCCCGCCTGGCGCGCCCGCACATCCGGCCGTCAACCTCGAACTCAACTACCCGGTGACGGAAGGCCAGTCGGAGCTGATGGGCAGGTCCCTCGCACCGTTGCTGCGGGCCGACGTGCTGCTGGAGGCGACCCGGACCGCCGCGCCCGCCGGGACCCCGGAGGCGCGGGAGGCCGCTGCCTCCGTACTGGCGCGGAGCGGCTGGCGGCCGGAGCCGGAGCGCGTGCTGTTCGCCGGGAACAGCCGACAGGCCATCGCCGCCGCGCTCGCCTCGCTGGCCCGCCCGGGCAGCCGGATCGGTGTCGAGGAAGTGACATATCCCCTGGTCAAGGCCATCGCCACGCAGCTGGGCGTGCGGCTCGTGCCGATCGCGATGGACGAGCAGGGCATGCTGCCCGGCGCGCTCGCCGACGCCCACCGGCGGTCCTCCCTCAGCGGCGTCTACGTACAGCCGACCCTGCAGAATCCGCTGTCGGTGACGGCGGACGAGGAGCGCAGGGATCAACTCGTCCAAGTTCTTGAGGAGTTGGGGCTGCTCGCCGTGGAGGACGGCACGTGGGGGTTCCTCGCGCCGGACGCGCCCGCTCCGCTCGCCGCCCGGCTGCCCGGGCGGGTCATCTTCGTCGACAGCCTCTCCAAGCGACTCGCGCCCGGCCTCACCGTCGGCACGCTCGCCGCCCCCGCCGCCCATCTGGACGCCCTCGCGCGCAGCCTGCGGTCCGGGGCGTGGACGGCGGGGGCGTTCAATCTGGCGGCGGCCGTGCGGTGGGTGGCCGACGGGACCGTCGACGCGCTGGTCGCGGCGAAGCGCGCCGACGCGGCCCTGCGGCACCGGATCGTGCGGGAGCGGCTGATCGAGGCGGGGGTGAGGGGACGGTTCCGTACCGATCCTCGTGCTTATTACTGCTGGTGGGAGCTGCCCTCGCCGTGGCGGGCCGAGACCTTCGTCGCGGCGGCGGCCGAGCGTGGCATCGCCGTCACGCCCGGCTCGGCCTTCGTCACGGGTAGCAGTTCCGCACCGGACGCCGTGCGGATCGGCCTCGCGTCACCGCCGTTGGACGTCCTCGCGGGGGCGCTGGGGGCGCTTGCGGGGATTGTCGCGGGGTGAGGGGAGGGGACGGGGGTGGGAGGGGTGGCCCGTACGTCTTGACCCGTACGTCTTGAGAGGGATGGTGGGTACGACCTTTGTCTTCTGGCGGGGGCGGTTTTTCGTTCTCCGGCCGTACGGAATCCGGGGGCCGGGCCCGAAGACTGGTGACATGCCCTGGAACAAGAAGAAGTCCGGCGTCGTGGCCGTCACCGTCCTCGGGTGTCTGGCCGCCGCCGGCACCGTCGCCGTCGCGGCGCCCGCCCTCAAGGACAGCGCGCTGATGCCGGACGCCGTCAGCGAGCACGTCTTCAAGGAGAAGACGAAGTCCTTCGCGACGGCGGCGGACGCGCCCACCAAGGGTGACCTGGCCTTCGTGCTGCCGGAGTGGATTCCGAGGGACGCCGTGAAGGTCCGGGTGAAGGTGAAGACCACCGGCGACGCGAAGCTGATCCGGTACACGCTCAAGGGTGGGAGCGGTAGCGGGAGCGGTGGCGGGGGGCGGGACGGTGTGGTCGGGGGTGTGCGGTCGGGGGTGAGTGCGGGCTGTGGCGACGGCGGCGTCGGCGTTCGGGTCGGGGCGCCGGAGCTGGACGCGTCCTGGTGGCCGGACCGTACGCCGTCCCGCTCGCGGTCGCGGATGGAGTGCGGTGACTTCTCGGCGTACCGGGTCGCCGTCGACGGCGACACCGTCTACGCCTGGACGAACGGGGACCCGTCCCCGGGGCGCCGGGCCGGCCTCGGCGAGGGGCACGCGGGGAGCCACGCCTAGGCCCCGCCCGGCGGCCGACGGGGGACGGGCCGGGGCGGGTCCAGGGCAGAGTCAGGGTGACAGGCACTTATGAGGATCCTGTCAGGCCTGCGTACGGAACCCGTTTGCCTCTCCTGCAACAGGCGGCGCGTGCCTATCCTCGACGCCATGTGCGCATCTGTCCTGATCGCGGAGGACGACGAGAAACAGGCCGAGCTGGTCCGCCGCTATCTGGAACGCGAGGGCCACCTGGTCTCCGTCGTCCACGACGGGTCCGCCGCCCTCGCCGAAGTGCGGCGGCAGCCTCCGGACCTGCTGATCCTCGACGTGATGATGCCCGGCGCCGACGGCCTTGAGGTCACCCGGCTCCTGCGGGGCGCGGCCGGACGGCCCGAGCTGACGAGGCTGCCCATCCTGATGCTGACCGCCCGCTCCACCGAGGACGACCTGCTCAGAGGGCTCGACCTCGGCGCCGACGACTACCTCACCAAGCCGTACAGCCCGCGCGAGCTGATGGCCAGGGTGCGGACCCTGCTGCGCCGCGCGGGCGGCGTCCACGCGCCGCTGCCCGACGCCGACGGGCGGATCCTGCGCGTCGCGGGGCTCGTCGTCGACCCCGTGCGGCACGAGGTGACCGTCGACGGGCGCCACGTCGAGTGCACGCCGGGCGAGTTCGACCTGCTGACCGCGCTCGCGGAGGAGCCGGACCGCGTCTTCACGCGCCCTCAGCTCCTCGACCGTATCCACGGTTCGTCCGGTTACATATCCGCGCGCACGGTCGACGTGCACATCCTCAACCTCCGCAAGAAGATCGAGACCGACCCGCGCCATCCGGACCGGCTCGTCACGGTCTTCGGGGTCGGATACAAGCTGGCAGGGGCAGGGGCAGGGGCAGGGGCAGGGGCAGGGGCAGGGGCAGGGGCAGAAGGGGCTGGGGCCGGGGCGGTCGTGGGCGGGGTCGGGGCGGCGGCGCGGCGTGGCGCGTGACATCCCGCTCCGCAAGAGTCTGCTGGCCCGGCTCCTCGCCGTCTCCGTCCTCGTCTCCATCGGCTCCATCGCCGCCACGGCGTGGCTCGCGGCACAGACGACGTCGGGCGCGTTGCGGCAGGAGCAGGGGCAGGTACTCGCCGACGACGCCCGCATCTACGACAAGCTCCTCGGCCTCGGCGCGAGCGCGCCGGAGTGGCGGGGCGCCGACGCGGCCGTCCGCGAACTCTCCCGGAGCACCGGGCGCCGCATCGCCCTCACCACGCAGGACCGCAAGGTCATCGCCGACTCGGCCAGACGCACCTCCCTCCCCCCGACCGCCTCCGCCGTCCTGGACCCCCTCGCCATCGACTCGGCCCTCGCGCCGGGCCGTACCACGGACTACGACCCGAACGCGAAGACGGACGAGACGGGCGAGGAGACGGCCGCGAAGGGTGGCCGCACAAGCACAAGCGGAACCACGAGCAGAAGCACCAACAGAGACAGCCGCAGCTCCGGCGACACCGGCACCCCCTCCACCGGCGCCCCTTCCACCGACGCCCCTCCCACCAACAGCACCGCCGCCGACCGCATCGACCCCCGCGCCGTAGGCCCCTACCGGCTCACCAAGACGGAACGCGCCCAGCTCAAGAAGGCCGCCGAGCGGAAGGCGGCCTGCCTGGCCGGTCTGGGGCTGACGCCTCAGGTCGTCGTCGGCCCGGGCGGGCGCCCCACCGTCCAGGTCGACCACGACCCGGTGGACCTGCTGCAGTCCAGTTGCCGCACGTGGACGCTGGAAATGCCCACCGTGACCGAGCTGAAGGCCCTCAAGAAGCTCAACTCCCTCTCCGACGCCTGCCTGAGGCGGCACGGGCTCGACCCCGTCCCGGTCGGCCTCGACCTCACGGGACGGGCCGGGACGCGGCCGGTCGGCGCCGCCGTCCCGACGTACCCGCCGGTGGAGCCCGAGGCCGACCGCGCGACGCCGTCCCGGACACCCGGATCCCGTGGTGACGCCGGAAACCCCGAAAACCCCGGATCCCCTGGGGACGCCGGGAGCGCCACCGGCCCCGACCCCGCCGGCGGGACCGGTCCTGACGCCGGCCCCGACCCCGCCTCCACCACCGCGACCGCCGCGGCCGTCGCCTCCTGTGTGGACACCGCGCGCCGCGAACAGCTCGGCCCCTACGTCTCCTCACCCGCGCTGCTCTTCATCACCAGCTCCGACGGCACCCGCAGCACACCGGGGTTCAGCCTCTCCCGCGCCAACACCACCCGCCTGGCCGGGCTCGCGGCAGCCGTGCTCGCCGTCACGGTCGCGGTCACCGCGCTCGCCGCGACCCGGCTCACCCGGCCGCTGCGCGCGCTGACCACGGCCACCCGGCGCATGAAGACGGGCGAGACGGGCGAACCGGTGCCCGCGCGGGCGACCCGCTCGGCGGGCGAGATCAGCCAACTCGCCGCCGCCTTCAACGACATGGCCGCCCACCGCAAGACCCTGGAGGAACAGCGCAAGGCCATGGTGAGCGATGTGGCCCACGAGCTGCGCACGCCGTTGTCCAACATCCGCGGCTGGCTGGAGGCGGCCGAGGACGGTGTCGTCGACACCGATCCTGAGCTGGTCACCTCGCTCCTCGAAGAGGCCCTGCTGCTCCAGCACATCGTCGACGACCTCCAGGACCTGGCGGCCGCCGACGCCGGTACGCTCCGTCTGCACCGCGAGCCGGTGCGCGCCGCCGAGATCGGCGAGCAGGTGGCCGCGGCGCACCTGGCCCGCGCGGACGCGGCCGGGGTGAAGCTCAGGGCCACCGCGTTCGGCGATCCCGTCGTGCGGGCCGACCCGCTGCGGCTGCGCCAGGCCGTCGGCAACCTCGTCTCCAACGCCGTCCGGCACACCCCCGAGGGCGGCAGCGTCCGCGTCACCTGCCGCACCACGGCCGACGCGGTACTGATCGAGGTCGCCGACACCGGCTCCGGCATCGCGCCGGCCGACCTGCCGCACGTCTTCGACCGCTTCTGGCGCGCGGACAAGTCGCGGACCCGCGCGACGGGCGGCAGCGGCCTTGGCCTGTCGATCGTGCGGAAACTGGTGGAGGCGCACGACGGCACGGTGACGGCGGAGAGCGCGCCGGGGAAGGGCTCGCTGTTCACGGTGCGGCTGCCGATGGCGTGACGGCGGAACCTGCCGAGGCCGCGGACGGCGCCTGACCGAGTGCCTGAGCCCAGGGCCTGCGGGACTTTCCGGGCCCGGGGCCCCGCGGGAAGTGGAGATGTACCGACGACCGCGTGGAGACTCGGAGGCGCCCGCGTAGAGAGTCGGTGGGGCCCGCGTGGAGCGGGTGTGGAGGGCCGGGAGCCCGGAGGCCGGCGTCGGCGGGGGTCTTGAGGCAAGGCCGGGGCGGGTGTGGGGGTGACCGCCGAGGCGGGCGCGCCGTCCGGCAGGACGAAAGCCCCGGTCGGTCACCTCCGCCGACCGGGGCTCTCTCTGCCCCCGGACCCGGCCGCGGCGGCGACACTCCCCCGAGCTACGCGCTGTGCGCGAGTACCGGCGGGCCAGGTCCGATGTAGTGATCAGATCAGGGGCCGCCAACAGATCGCTAACATGTGGCCAACGGTCCTCCGGTACGGCACGGTCGGCCGGAACGCACGGACGCGACAGGGCGGTACGGCACGGGGGCACGGGGAGACGCGCGTGAGTGAGCTATGCGGGCTGCGCTTCGGCCTGCTCGGGGCTCCCGCCGTGTACGACGCCGAGGGCGAGCCCCACCCCGTGCGCGGGGCCAAGGTGCGCGCCCTGCTGGCCGCGCTCCTCCTGGAAGCCGACAGGGTCGTGTCCACCGTCGCCCTCAAGGACGCGCTGTGGGACGACCGCCCGCCGCCCTCCGCGCAGGCCTCCCTCCAGAACCACGTGACGCGGCTGAGGCGTCTCCTCGACGATCCGCTGCGGCTGCGCGCCGTGCCGCCCGGCTACCGACTGCGGGTCGATGAGGGCGAGTTGGACGTACGGGTCTTCGAACGCCACGTGGCACGGGCGCGGATCGCCCACGCCGACCGCGACTGGGAGCGGGTGGCCGACCACGCCGCCGAGGCGCTCGCGCTGTGGCGGGGCACGCCGTTGGGCGGCCTCCCCGGCTCCCTGGCCGACCACCCTCTCGTACCGCGCCTGGAAGAGGCACGCCTCCTTGCCCTTGAATGGCGGTACGACGCCGCTCTGGAACTCGGCACCGGTCTCGCCGCGCTCGCCCCCGAACTTGCCTCCCTGGTCGCGCAACACCCCCTCCGCGAGGCGTTCCACCGCCAGCTGATGCTGGTCCTGCACCGCACGGGCCGCCAGGCCGAGGCCCTCGCCGCCCACCGTGAACTCCGCCGCAGGCTCATCGAGGAGCTGGGCGTGGAGCCGGGCCGCGCGGTACGGGACGCGCACCAGGAGGTGCTGCGGGGGCCGGCCGCCGACGCGGAGCCGTCGGAGGAGCGGGGTGGGGGAGCGGGGCGGCCTGGGGCGTCCAGGGGTTCCGGGACTTCCGAGGGCTCCGGGGGTTCCAGGGCTTCTGGGGCTTCCGGTGACTCCGGGGATTACGGGTCTTTCGGGGCCTCCGAGGCTTCTGGGGCTTCCGGGGACTCCGGGGACTCCGGGGATTTCAGGGCTTCTGGGGCTTCCGACGGCTCCGGGGATTCCAGGGCCTCTAGGGCTTCCGGCGACTCCGGGGATTACGGATCTTTCGGGGCCTCCGAGGACTCCGGGGCTTCCGCGGACTCCGGGGCCTTCGGGGCTTCCGAGGCCCCCGGGACTTCCGGGGATTCCGCGGGTGCTGGGAGTGCCGCGGGTGCCGGGAGTACCGCGAGTGGCGGGAGTGGTGGGAGTCCTGGGTGTTCTAAGGGCGCGGAAAGGCCGCGGCACGGCGCTGCGAGCACCGGAAACAGAAGAGGCATCGCCCAACTCCCGCCCGCCCCCGCCCACTTCACCGGGCGCGCCGACACCGTCTCGGCCCTCCGGCTCGCCCTCGCCGAGGGCCCGCGCCTCGCGGTCGTCTCCGGCATGGCGGGCGTGGGCAAGAGTGCGCTCGCCGTGCACGTGGCGCACGCGCTGCGCGAGGAGTTCCCCGACGGCCAGCTCTACGTCAACCTGCGCGGCGCGACGCCCGGCATGGACCCGCTCACCCCCGGCCGGGCACTCGCCGCGCTCCTCCGCGACCTCGGCGCCGAACCGTGCCGCGCCCCGGGCGGGGCCGAAGACCCCGACGCGGCCGGGGCGTTGCTCCGCTCGGTGCTCGCGCCCACCCGCACGCTCATGGTCCTGGACGATGCCGCGACGGCCGCGCAGGTACGGCCCCTGCTGCCCGCGGGGCCCGGCTGCGCGGTCATCGTCACCAGCCGTTCGCCGCTGACCGCGCTCGACGGCGCCGCGCGCTTCCCCCTCGAACCCCTCTCCGACGGGGAGAGCGCGGCGCTCCTGCGCGCCGTCTCGGGCCGTGCCGGACTCGATGCCGGGCACCCTCTCGTCGAACTCGCGGGCCGTCTCCCGCTCGCCCTGCGCATCGTCGCCGCCCGCCTCGCCGCCCGGCGCGCCCTCACCCCGGACGCCCTCGCCGAACTCCTCACCGTCAGCGGCGGCCGTCTGCACCACCTGGAGTACGACGACCTGAGCGTGCGCCGTTCCCTCGCCGTCGCCCTCGACGCCCTGCGCACCTCGGACCGCGAGGCCGACCGGGACGCCGCCCTGGCGCTCGCCCGGATCGGCGCGCTCGACTTGCCGACGTACGGAGTGCCGTTGCTGGCCCGCCTGTTGGGCACGGGTGAGCTGCGCGCCGGGGCGGCCCTCGACCGGCTCGTCGACGTCGCGCTCCTCGACGAGACGTCCTACGGCCGGTACACCCCGCACGATCTCGTACGGGACTTCGCGCGGGAGACGGCGGCCCTCGGGCTCCCCTCCTCCGGGGCGGCACCGTCCGAGGCCGTTGCCGGCGGGGTCGTGGAGGAGGCCTTCCACTGGTACGCGGAGTCCGCCCGCCGCACCCTCCTGGCGATCATGCCGGAAGGCCTGGACCGAACGGACCGCCTACGCGGCGTCACACCCCACCTCGACCGGCCCGCCCCGGTCGACTCATCCGTCCCGGTCAGCCCATCGGGCCCGCTCGGCCCCTCAGGCCCACCCGGCCCGCCGAGCCCGGCAGGTCTGCCCGGGTCGTCCGCCCGGCCTGGCGTGCCCGGCTCGCCCCACCGGCCCAGCTCCCTCGACCGGCTCGGTTCGCCCGACCGGCCCGGCTCCTCGGACCGGCTCGGTTCGCGCTCCCTGCCTGGTTTCCCTCTCCGGCCCGACGCGGGTGGCGACGGCGTGCCCGGTTCCCCCGACCGGCCTGGCTCGCCCGACCGTCCCGACTCGCCCGACCGGTCCAGCTCCGCCGACCAGCCCGGCTCCCCTCACCGGTCCGACGCCGGTGGCGACGGCGTGCCTCTGTCCGTCGAGGCCGCCTTCGCGTGGGGTGACACCGAGCTCGCCAACATCCTTGCCCTCACCGAACGCCACGAGGCCCCCGACGGTCTCCTCCCCGTCCTGGTCCGCTGCCTCTTCCCGTACCTGCAACGCCGCGGTCGCCTCACCGAACTGGACACCCTCGGCACGCTCGCCCTGGCCGCCGCCCGCCGCGAGGGCGACCGCGGCGCCGAGGCCCAGGCCCTCACCGACCTCGCCGGGCTGCGCTTCATGTCCGGCCGGGGCGGCGAGGCCCTCGCGTTGAACGACGAGGCGCTCACCCTCTGGCGTGAACTCGGCATCGTGTCCTGCGTACGCCGTGGCCTCAACAACCGCGGCCTCCTCCTCGAAGGACTCGGCCGCCACGCCGAGTCCGCCGAGGCGCTCCACCAGAGCCTGGCGCTCGCCGACGAACTCGCCGACCCGATCGGCGAGGCCATCACGCTCAGCCATCTCGGCAACCTGTACGAGCACACCGACGCCCGCGCCGCCATCACCCACCACGAACGCAGCCTCGCTATCGGTGAGGCCATCGGGCACGCCGTCGTCCGCCAGTCCGCCCACTGCAACATCGGCTACGCCCACCTCACCCTCGGCGAACCGGCCGCCGCGCTCGCCCACTTCGAGGAGAGCCTGCGGCTCCATGGCGAGTACCAGGACTGGCACGGCGCGTCCCAGGCCCGGCTCGGCCTGGTCCGCGCGCTGCACGGACTCTCCCGCGACGGGGACGCGGCGCGGGAGTGCGCCGTGCTCCTCGACCGCGCCGAACGGCGCGGCGACACCCACATGACGGGACTGGGCCGCCACCAGCACGGCCTGCTGCTCCGGGCGGCGGGACGCGAGGACGAGGCACGCGAACAGTGGCGTGCCGCGCTCGACGCGCTCGAGGGCACGGACAGCAAAGTGGTGGGCGAGCTGCGGGTGTTGCTGGACGGGCGGGGGTAGACGCGGTGACCCGGGCTCGGGTGCGGGGTTCGCTCCGGTGCGGGGGTGTTTACGGGTGCGGGTGCGGGTGCGGGTGCGGTGTGGCTACGGCTGCGGCTACTTCGCGTCCGCGTAGCACTCCACCACGGACGTCGTGAACGGGAACCGGACCGGTGTCTCCCCGAAGGCGATCCTCCCCGCGAGGTTCCCCGCCTCGCCGATGGCGCGCGCCACCGCCTCCGCCTCGTCCGCGGGACAGTGCACGATCACCTCGTCGTGCTGGAAGAAGACGAGCTCGGCGCGCAGCCCGCGCTCCGCGATCGTCCTCCGCAGCGCGGCCAGCATCAGCAGCGCCCAGTCCGCGGCACTGCCCTGCACCACGAAGTTGCGCGTGAACCGGCCGCGCGCGCGGGCGTCCGACGAGGCGTAACCCGGCGTGAACTCCGCCCCGGCGGCCGCCGGTTCGGCTCCGCCACCGTCCGGTGCGGCACCCGTCGTGTCACGCGGAGTGGCACGCGTCCCGGCGAAGGACGGGGCGGTGCGCTCCGCGGGGGCCTCCTGCGGAATGCCCGCCTCGTCGTCGTCCTCCGCACCCACCGCCGGCGGACTCGTGCGGCCCAGCCAGGTCCGTACGAGCCGTCCCTCCTCGCCCGCCTTCGCCGCGTCGTCGACGTACGCGACGGCGAGCGGGAAGCGGCGGCGCAGCGCGGCCAGGTTCTTCAGGCCGTCGCCCGACGTCTGCCCGTACACGGCGCCGAGCAGCGCGAGCTTCGCGTGCTCGCGGTCGCCCGCGAACGCGCGGTCGGACAGCCGGGTGTACAGGTCCCCCTCGCTGCCGGCCACCTCCATCAGGCCCCGGTCGCGGGAGATCGCGGCGAGGACCCTCGGCTCCATCTGGTCGGCGTCGGCCACGACGAGCCGCCAGCCCGGGTCGGCGACCACGGCCCTGCGGATGATCTTGGGGATCTGGAGCGCCCCGCCGCCGTTCGTCGTCCAGCGGCCGCTGACCGAACCGCCCGGCGTGTACTCGGGGCGGAAACGGCCGTCGTGCACCCAGTCCTGGAGCCAGCTCCAGCCGTGGGCCGTCCAGATCCGGTACAGCTTCTTGTACTCCAGGAGGGGTTTCACCGCGGGGTGGTCGATCCCCTCGATCTCCCACCGCCGCGTCGACCTCACCTTGATGCCGGCCTGTGCGAAGGCCTTCACGACGTCGGCGGCCAGGTCGGGGCGGACACGGCGGCCGAACGCGGCCGACACGTCGTCGGCGAGCTCCGCGAGGCGGCGCGGCTCGCCACGGCCCGCGTACCGCTCGCCGAGCAGGTCGGTCAGGAGCGCGCGGTGGACGTCGGCGCGCCAGGGCAGGCCCGCGACGTTCATCTCGGCGGCCACGAGCATGCCCGCCGACTCGGAGGCGGTGAGCAGGCGCATGCGGCCGGGGCGGTCCGTCGCGTCGTGTCTTCGCTGCTGCTCGGCGTGGACCGCCACGAGGTCGGCGAGGGAGACGTCGATGCCGCCGGGGCGCGGCTCGAAGAGGGAGTCCTGAGTGCCGGGCTCGGCGGCGCGGGGCGGGGGATCGGGGGGTACGGGGGTGTGGCGGAGGCGGGCCAGGGCGGCGGCCGCGGAACGGGGCTCGCCGAGGCGGCCCTCGTGGCCGAGGAGGAGGAGCTCGGCGGCCTCGATGTCGTAGCAGCGGTCGACGCGGACGTGGGCGGCGAGGAGGCGGGGGTAGATCCCGGCGGTCGACCGCCAGACCCACCGGGTCACCTCGGGGCGCTTCCGGACGGCCTCGGCGAGGTCGGGCTCGCGGATGACGGGTCCGACGGGCAGCCCGTCGCCTCCGAGCGCCACAAGCTCGGCACCGCCTCCCTCCGTGGCCGCGATGGCCCACCGCTCACTCTCCATGGGCCGAGTCTGACACCGGGGTCTGACATCGACGGGGGCTGGCGGGGCGCCTTGGGCGGGGGCGGGGGCGGGTCGGCTTGGGCTGAGGTCTGCGCCCCGGGTCCGGTTGTGGGCGCGGGGCGTGGGGGGCGTGGGGGGCGTGTGCAGCCCGGTGGGGGTAAGCGCCTGGGGATCGTCTGTGGGTGCGGGGCCGCGGGGGTATGTGCGTACTCGCTATCCCTGCGCCGCGCTGCACGAACAAAGACGGCATAGTGTGCTCGGTGCTCCGTGCGCACATACCCCCACGTCCCCTCCCGTCTCGCGTGCGGCTGCCGGCCGGCAGGGGGCAGGTCCCGTCCGGGGTAGCCGCGGCCGGTCCCTCCGGCCTGGCCCTTGCACTGGCCTTGCGGTGCAAGTAGGTGCCTGTCCTGTACTCCGGTCATGGGGCCGGGGAGAAAAGGCACTCGCTCCCGCCGCGCGCAGCGCCGTAGCTCCCGGGGCCCCGACCCCCGTCGCGGGCCCTCGCCCCTGACCGCTCGGCGCTGGCGCACGCCCAACCCCCGAACCTCCCGCATCGAGTGCACGCCCCGCCCCCAGACCACTCCTCGCGCCTGCACGCCCGCTCCCTCCCGAGTCCCACCTTGCGTCGCGGTGCAAGGCCCACCCCCGTCCCGAGTCCCGACCCGCATCGCGGGGCAAAGCCCGCCTCCGTGTCGGTCTCCCACCCCCGCCCCCCGCCCGGCGTCGCGGAGCGAAGCCGCTGCCCCTACTCCCGCCCTGCGGCGCGGGGTAAACGGGTGGGTGGGTGGGAGGGATCCGCCGCGGAGCGGCGGGGCTGGGGCTAGGGAGAGGAGGGCCCGCACCTGACGGGTGTACCCGGCGTGCGGGGGTGGCGGGGCGCTGCGAGGCTCGCTGCATGCGAGTGGCGCTGGCACAGACCGACTGCGCCCTGGGTGAGGTCGGGCAGAACCTGGAGACCGCACGGGACCAGGTCGCCCTGGCGGCGACCCAGGGCGCCGATCTCGTCGTCTTTCCCGAGCTGAGCCTGCACGGCTACCACCTGGGCGGCCTGAAGAAGGACATGTCGATCACCACGGACGACCCCCGCCTGCTCGCCCTGACGGAACCCGGCGGCCCGGACGTCCTGGTCGGCCTCCACGAGCACACCGCCCTGCGCGCGTACAACACCTCGGCGTACTTCACCGGCGGCCGCCCGCTGCACGTCCACCGGAAGCTGTACCTGCCCAATTACCTGGCGTGGGAGGAGCGCAAGCACGTCAGTCCGGGCCAGCACCTGCGCGCGTACGACCTGCCCGGCGGGCACGGCCGTGCCGCCACCCTCATCTGCAACGACGCGTGGCAGCCGGTGCTGCCGTGGCTCGCCGTGCAGGACGGCGCCGAGGTCATCCTCGTGCCGACGAACAGCGCCGCGAGCCTGGATCCGGAGGCGATGGACACCGGCGTGTACTGGGACACGCTCCTGTCGTACACCGCCCGCATGCTGCAGTGCTGGGTCGTCTTCGTGAACCGGGTCGGCAATGAGAACGGCGCCTCGTTCTGGGGCGGTTCACGCGTCGTCGACCCGCGCGGCACGGTCGTCGCGCAGGCCCCGAAGTGGGAACCGGGCCTGGTGACCGTCGACATCGACGTGCACGAGGCCCGTCGGCAGCGCCGCGCCGTACCGCTGGTCGCCGAGGCACGGCTCGGCCTGGTCCACCGCGAGGTGCGCCGCCTCATCGACGAGGGCGGCGACAGCTGAACCGGGGGCGGGGGGCCGGGGAGGCCGCGGGCAGGCTGCCCGTGATGGCCCGGGTCCCGGCTACCGCGGCGGCCACCGCCACCACCGCGCACACGCCCACGCTCACCCCGAGCACGTCCCACGGCACCGTCACACCGGCCGGCACCGACAGGCGGGCCAGGGCGGCGGACAGGGCGCCCAGGTTGACGGCGGTGACGGCGAGGCCGAGGACCGTGCCCACCGTGACGGCCGCCAGCGCCTCCCCGGCGACGACCAGCCGCACCTGGCCGCGGGTGGCGCCGACGAGGCGCAGCGAGCGCAGCTCCGTGTGGCGTACGGGTGTCGCCATGAGGAGGGTGCCGGCGAGCGAGATGGCCGTGTAGGCGAGGGAGATGCCGAGGATCATCAGCAGGCCGAGCCGTGTCTGGGGCCGCGTCCGCGGATGCGTCGCGGCCAGCCACTGGTCGACGGTGCGGACCTGGCCCCCGCTGCGGGCCGCCAGCGTGGCGACGGCATCGGCCTCGGTACGGGCACTCACGGCGGCATCGCCGCTGGCACCGGCGCCGGCCCCGTCCCGGTTCAGGCTGCTCCGGGCGACCCGCGCGTCCACGGCATCGGCCCCGGCACTGGCGCTGGCACTGGCGCCGGCCCCGTCCCGGTTCAGGCCGCTCCGGCCGGCCCGCGCGTCCACGGCATCGGCCCCGGCACTGGCGCTGGCGCCGGCCCCGTCCCGGTTCAGGCCGCTCCGGGCGACCCGCGCGGCGCTGGCATCGGCCCCGGCGCTGGCACCGGCACCAGTACCGACGCCAGCACCAACACGGGCACCGCCACCAGCACCAGCACCAGCACGGGCACCAGCCCCGGCACCGCCACCGACGCCGGCACCAGCACCAGCACGGGCACCAGCCCCGGCACCGCCACCCACGCCGGCACCACCACCACCACCGGCACGGGCACCGGCACCGCCACCACCACCAGCCCCGTCCCCACCACCAACCCCGCCCCTCCCCAAGCGCACGTCGATGCGGTCCACCCTCGCGGTCCGCGCGTTTGCCGTGGTCACGTAGGCGCCGTTGTCGCCGGTTCCGCGGGCGAGGACCGCTGCGATCCGCAGTCGGGCGGGGTGACCGTCGCCGAGCCGGACGTCGACGCGGTCGCCGACCCGGTGGTTCTCCCACTCCTCGTTGACGACGATCGACCGGTCGTCCAGGTCGCGCAGGTCGCCCGCGACCACCGGCAGTCGGGAGGTCGCCGCCAGGGCCGCCGGGTCGGTGACGGCGCGGGCGTCGGACCGGATGAGGGCGCTGCCCTCCTCCCGTACGAACACGGCGGTCGACGCGGACGGGGAGACCGCGGCCGCCCCCGGCACGTCCCGGGTCCTCACCGGGCGCAGGTGCTCGCCCGTCACGACGAGGTCGGCGGCGGTCTGCTGTCTGGCCTGTGCCGCCTTCGCGCCGCTCACCGTCTGCGCCGAGCCGAGCAGGCTGCCCCCGAGGGCGACGGTGACGAGGACGGGGGCGGCGACGGCCGCGGTGCGGCGTACGGCGGCGGCGGAGTTCTCGCGGACGAGGAGAGCGATGGCGCCGGGCAGCCGGAGGGCGCGGACGACGGGGCGTACGAGAACGGGGGCGAGTGCGGCGGCCGCGGTGATGAGGATCATCGGCTGGGACGTGTACGTCTTGCGCGTGAGGAGGGCGGCCGGGTCCATGACCAGGGCCCGGCCGAGGAGTCCGGCGGCGCACGCGAGCAGGGCCGCCCCGGCGATCCGTCGGCTCCACGGCATCAGGCCGCTGTCGACGGACGCGTCGCGCAACGCCTCGGCCGGGGCGATGCGCCCGGCGCGCCGCGCGGCGGCCCAGGCGCCGGCGAGGGCCACCGAAAGGCCGGTCCAGAAGGCGAGTTGGAAGGGCCAGGAGAGCCAGGACGTCGTCGCGGGCACCGTGAACCACGGCGGCGCCACCTCGGCCCCGACCAGCACCCGGGCCAGCAGCGGGCCGCCCCACGCCCCGAGCGCGCACCCCGCGACGGACGCCGCTGCACCCACCGCGAGCGCCTCGCCCAGCAGCAGTCTGCGCACCTGCCCCGGTGTCGCCCCCGCCATCCGCAGCAGCCCGAACTCCCGCCGCCGCAGCGCCACGACGAAGCCGAACGTCGACGCGGTGACGAACACCGACACGAAGGCGGCGACCCCGCCCGCCGTCCCGAGGAAGGCGTTGACGGCGACCAGCGCCTCGGCGTCCCGCGCGGTGCCGGGGTCGGCGCGGCGGCGGTCGTCGCCGGTGAGGACGAGGGCCCGCCCGCCGACGAGTGCGCGCACGGCCCGGGCGGGTGCGTCGACGCCGACGGCGTCCCGGGCGGCCCCGTCGAGCCGGACGGGCCCGAGCCGCCGCAGCTCGCGCAGAAGTTCGATGTCCACAGGCTGTGGATGAGCGAGCGGCTTCGATACGTACGCGGTGCCCGGCCCCCGCTCGACCCGCACGGTCAGCCGGTCCTGCCCCATCACGACCACGGGCGATCCGGCGAACCGCACGGGCGCCCGGTCCGGCGCCGAGAGGCTCGCGGCGAGCCCAAGCCCCATGGCCGCGGTGAGCCCGACACCGAGGGCAACGGCCACGAAGGCCCCGAGGAGACTGCTCCACCGCCGGCGCAGGGAGGAGAGGAGGA
Organism: Streptomyces sp. NPDC037013; assembly: GCF_055607265.1. Lineage (NCBI taxonomy): Bacteria > Bacillati > Actinomycetota > Actinomycetes > Kitasatosporales > Streptomycetaceae > Streptomyces > Streptomyces sp. NPDC037013. The sequence continues at coordinate 601,842 of NZ_JBVJRV010000006.1, forward strand.
CCCGCTTCACCGTCCCGCCACCTCCACCTGTGCGTGCCGATGGGCACCACCAAGACGTACGACGCTTTCGCTCATGTCCCCAGCCAACCGCCGTGCGCCGTGCGGAACACGACCACTGGGGGGCGTCCGGGGGTAGGGCCAGCCATACCCCCCGGCCCCCGGGAGGCCGCGGAGGCTCCGGCCCGAAGCCCGCCCCCCCCGGGTCTCCCCCTCCGGCCCGCAGCTCGCCACCCCCCACCTCCTCATACCCTTGGGCCCATGGATTCGGTGATCGACAGGGCGTTCGCGGCGGCGCTGTACGGCGACGGGGACGACGGTCTTGACACCGGCGCCTCCCTCCTTGCCGCGGCGCCCGACGCCGACGACGAGCTGCGCCGTCGCGGCGAGGAGTACCTCGGCCGGGCCTGGCGGCACGGCTGGCAGCCCGCCGACGTGATCCGCCTCGTCCGCCGCGACCTGGACGATCCGCACGTCCACCTCGCCGCCGACCTCATCCGCGCCGAGACCGGCCGCTACGCCCACCTGCCGCCCCGCTGGGCGGGCCAGCTCGCGGACATCGCGCCCGCCGCGAAGGCGTCCGGGACGCGTGACCGGGACCGCTTCACCCGGGCCACCACCCACCTCCAGCTCTACCGCCTGCTCCTGCGCCTGCCGCCCCTCGAACCGGTCGGACCGCCGCCGGGCGAGACCGTCCCCGGCCCGTCCGAGGGCGAACCCCGCGCCCTCACCCGTATCCGCGCGCTCCTCGCCAAGGCCGAGGCGACCGGCTATCCGGAGGAGGCCGAGGCGCTCACCGCCAAGGCACAGGAGCTGATGGCCCGGCACTCGCTCGACGAGGCGCTGCTCGCCGCCCGTACGCACGCGAAGGACACCCCCGGCGCGTGCCGCGTCGGCGTGGACGCCCCGTACGAGACGGCGAAGGCGATCCTCCTCGACGCCGTCGCCACCGCGAACCACTGCCGCGCGGTGTGGAACGAGGCGTACGGCTTCTCGACCGTCGTCGGCTTCGCATCCGACCTGGAGTCGGTCGAACTCCTCTACACCTCACTCCTGGTGCAGGGCACCGCGGCGATGACCAGGGCGGAGGCCGGGCAGCGCGCCGCGGGCCGCAAGCGCACCAAGACGTTCCGGCAGGCCTTCCTTATGGCGTACGCGCACCGCATCGGCGGGCGCCTGGCCGCCGCGGGCGAGCACGCGGTGACGGAGGCGGTGACGGAAGCGGCACAGCAGGCACGGGACACGGCCGCGCTCCTGCCCGTCCTCGCCGCCCGCGAGGTGGCCGTCACCGACCGTGCCGAGAAGATGTTCCCCGAGACGACCACCACGCGGGTCCGCGGGATCACCGACGGCGACGGCTGGGCGCACGGCACCGCCGCCGCGGACCGGGCCGACGTCGCGCACCGGGGGCGCGGGCCCGCGCTGCCTTGACGAGCCGGGGCCGGGTGTGGCTACTTCCGGGGCGTGGTCACTTCAGGAAGTCCGAGCACACGTGGGGTCCCAGCTCCCCGCCCGACCGGGGCACCAGCGTCACCCGTACGTCGTCCGGACGCGTCCGCCCGCGCTCGTCGAGGACGGCGCGGGCGCGGGCCAGGCTGCAGACCAACTGGCCGGTGAAGTTGCGGTCCTGGACGGAGGACGGGTCGAGCTCCAGATCGGGCAGGCCCACCGTGAGCCGGTCGCCCTCGCCCGTGACCTCGAACCGTCCGCTCTCGACCAGCGAGGAGAGCCCGGCCCGCCGCTCAGCACTGGAGGGGCCTTCCATCAGCAGCTTGATGACGGCCGCCGGTTCGGTGATCTGCCGGTCGGGACGGGAGACCCCTTCGAGCCGTCCGGTCTCGGAGACGAAGTAGATCCGCAGCCCCTTGGTCAGCCCGCCCGCCGCCTCGCCCGCGTCGACCACGCCGGTGGGCCGGACCCCGCAGCCGCCGAGGAGCAGCGCCGCCGCCACGATGAGGACGGCCAGCAGAACGACCTTCTTGCGCGCTCCCTTACGTACTTCCGAGCGCGCTCCCTTGCCTACGACAGTCAGCACTCGGCCACCCCTTTCGCCCTCCCCGCCCTCCCGGACCTCTCCGCCCGCTCCTCCGTCTCCGGGTGCCGCCACGGCAGCCGGAGCGTGAACACCGCCCCGCCTCCAGCCCTGTTGGCCGCTTCGACGGTCCCGCCGTGCAGCCGGGCGTTCTCCAGCGCGATGGCCGTGCCGAGTCCGCTGCCCTCCGACCGGGTCCGCGCGCTGTCCGCCTTGTAGAAGCGGTCGAAGACGTGGGGGAGGACGTCGGGAGCCAGGCCGGGGCCCCGGTCGGCGACCTCGACCGTCACCAGGTCGCCGGCCGCCCCCAGGGTGAGGGTGACCGGTTCGGCGCCGTGCCGCAGCGCGTTGCCGACGAGGTTGGCGACGGCGACGTCGAGGCGGCGCGGGTCGACCACGGCCCGTATGCCGTCGGGGAGTTCGGTCCGTACCCGGGACGTCCAGCCGCGCAGTGCCAGCGTGTTCCGGATGGCGTCGGCGAGGTCGACGGCGCCGAGGTTGAGGCGTGCCGCGCCGGAGTCGAAGCGGGACATCTCCATCAGGTCGTCGACGAGCCGGGTGAGCCGTGCCGTCTCGGCGCTGACCGTGCGGGCCGCCCGCGCCGCGTCCGGCGGCAGCCTGTCGGCGTCCTCGTCGAGGACGGTGGCGACCATCGTCATCGCGGCGAGCGGCGTGCGCAGCTCGTGCGAGACATCGGCGACGAACCTCCGTGCCTTCGACTCCTGTTCGCGCAGTTCCGCGACGGACGTCTCAAGCGCCTCGGCCGTGCGGTTGAAGTCCCGTGCCAGGTCGGCGAGTTCGTCCCTGCCGCGCGGTACGTCGACCCGCGTGGCGAGCTCCCCGGCGGCGTGCCGGCGCGTGGCGTGCCCCAGTTCGCGTACGGGGCGCAGCACCGTGCGGGCGGCGAGCAGCGCGAGGGCGACGGTGAGCAACAGGACGGGCAGCAGACCGTCCCGTACGGCGTCGAGGATGCCCGCCGTGTCGTCCTGCTCGGCGCGGAGCGAGCTGACGGCGAAGACGTCGAGCCCGGACGGGGCACCGGAGTCGAAGGTGACGGGCGTGCCCACCACCAGATAGGGGCTGCCGTGCCGGTCGACCCGCTGGAGGCTCATGCGGTTCCGGGTCCGCACGGCGTCGCGCAGCGCTGCGGTGATCCGCGTGCGGTCGGCCGACGCGTCGGACGACGCCGTCAGCGAGCGGTACTCGGCGACCACGACGGTCTCCCCGAGCCCCTCGGCGACACCGGCCGCGAAACGCGTCAGGGAGACCTCGTCGGGAGGCATGGCGAGGTCGGCGGCGGCCTGGTCGACGCGGTTCTTGAAGTCGGTGCGCACCGCGTCCTGTTTGCGTTCGAGGACGGCGTCGCGGGACTCCCGGTAGGCGAGTCCGGTGGCGGTGACCGCGCTGACCAGCGCCACGAGCACGAAGGCGACGACCAGCCGGCCGCGCAGCCCGCCCCACACCTTCCAGGGCCGCCGCGCCCCGTCATCCCCGGCCCGCCGCACCCCGTCACAGGCCCGCCGCTCCCGCCACCCCGCCGCCCGTCTCATACGGGACCGAACCGGTACCCGAAGCCCCGTACCGTCTGCACGAACACCGGCTTCGCGGGCACGTCCTCGATCTTGGCGCGCAGCCGTCCGACCGCCGCGTCCACGAGCCGCGAGTCCCCGAGGAAGTCGTGCTCCCACACCGACCGCAGCAACTGCTCGCGGCTGAAGACCTGCCCCGGCGAGGCGGAGAGCTCCAGCAGGACGCGCAGTTCGGTCGGCGGCAGCGGGACGGGTGTGCCGCGCTTGGTGACGGTGAGCCCGGCGCGGTCGATGACGAGACCGGCGTACGCGTCCTCGCCCGGCCGCCGCCGCACCGGTTCGGCCCGCCGCAGCGCTGCCCGGATCCGCGCCTCGAGGACGGGCGCGGTCACCGGTTTCACCACGTAGTCGTCGGCGCCCGCCTCCAGGCCCCGCACGATGTCGCCGTCGTCGCCGCGCGCGGTGAGCATGACGACGGGGATCGTCGACCCGCTCGCGCGGATCCGGCGGCAGACCTCGAAGCCGTCCATGCCGGGCAGCATCAGGTCGAGCACGGCGAGCCGGATGCCGCGGCCCGCGGGCCCGGCGAGCAGGGCGAGGGCGTCCTCGCCGGTGGCGGCGGTGTCGACGGCGTACCCGTGGCGGCGCAGCACGAGCTCCATTCCGTCGCGCACGGACGCGTCGTCCTCGATCAGCAACACATTCGGGACTGGCGGCATTGGGGACGCGGGCGGCACGGGCGGTACTGGGGGCATGGCGATGATTATGGGCGAGGGTTTGCCCAGTTCAGGGCCGTTAAGTGTGATGAACGGGTGGGCGCCACGCATTGTTACGTTCTCATCATGCGGTGATGGACGGGCCACCATGTGCGGGCCCGACGGTGGGCCCATGAGCATCCACATCACACCCGGCGCGACCACCGTCCGGCGGCGTCTCGCGGTCTTCGTCGCGCTCCCCGTCCTGGCGTTCACGGCGGCCTGCGGAGGCGGTGGGGGCGCGGGCGGGGCCGAGGACGCCGGCGTCGCCTCGGCAGCCCCGCCCGCGGAGAAGCCGCCCGCGGAGAAGCCGGCCGCCGGGGGCGGCGGCAAGAGCGCCTTCTACGACGCCCAGTTGACGTACGTCCGGTGCATGCGCGCCAAGGCCGGCCTCAAGGACTTCCCCGACCCCCGGCTGAGCGGCTACCTCGACTGGGCGAAGATCGACGAGCTCGTCGACCCGGAAGGGGGCGGCGAGGAGTACAAGGGCGGCAAGGGCGGGGTCTGCGTGCCCGAACTGAGGGCCGCGATGAACCTGGAGCCGAAGCGCGACGCCCAGCAGGACTACGAGTCGATGCTCGCGCACGCCAAGTGCATGCGCGAGAACGGCGTATCGAAGTTCGGCAACCCGACGATGTCCGGCGGCAACGTCCTGCCCGGCGGCGAGACCGACCCCGCCGACCCGACGATGGACCGCGGCTCACCCGCGTACAAGGAGGCCCGCGAGGCCTGCAAGGACAAGCTGCTCGAAGGCCTGGACGGGATGCAGTGATGCGGCGCCGCAGGGTGGTGGGGGTGGGCGTGCTGGCCGCCGTGGCCGCCGGGGCCGGCACGCTCGTCGTCACGGGAAGCGGCACGGGGGCCGGGGACGGGCGCGCCGCCGGCCTGCCGCCCGCCACCACGACCGTCACCCGCACCGACCTCGTGGAGTCCAGGACGGTCGACGGGAAAGTCGACTTCGCCGACCGCCGCGCGGTGAAGTCGGCGGTCGGCGGGACGGTCACGGTCGCCGCGCGGGAGGGCGCCACCGTCGCCCGCGGACAGGCCCTCTACGAGCGGGACGACAAACCGGTGACGCTGCTGTACGGCCAGGTCCCCGCCTTCCGTGAGATGCGGGCCGGGTCGCGCGGCAGCGACGTGCTCCAGCTGGAGCGGAACCTCGTCGCGCTCGGTTTCGGCGAGGGCCTGTACGTCGATCCGCGCTTCGACGCTGCGACGGAGGCCGCGGTCAGACGCTGGCAGCGGACCCTGAACCGCACGCCCACCGGCCGGGTCGGCAAGGGGGACGTGGTCTTCCAGCCCGGCCGGGTCAAGGTCGTCTCGGCGGACGCGGCGCTCGCGGACCCGGTCGGCCCGGACGGGCCGGTCCTGACGGTCGCCTCGACGAGACCCGTCGTACGCGCCGAACTCGACCAGAGCGACGCCTCCCTCGCCGCACGCGGCACGAAGGTCGAGGTCACCTTGGGCAGCGGCAAGAAGGAGCCGGGCCGGGTCACGGGCACGGTACGGCCGCAGGACGCGGAGGCGTCCGGGGGCGGCGGCGCGGGTAGCGGGTCCGGCGGGTCGGGGGACGGGATCACGGTCGAAGTCACCCTGGACGGCGGCTGGTCGGTGGCCGCGGGTGAGGACACCCGGGCGACGGCGAGCGTACGTTTCGTCAGCGAGGCCCGCAGAAACGTCCTCACCGTCCCCGTCGAAGCGGTGGTCGCCCTGCGCGGCGAGGGCGGCGGCTACGGCCTTCAGGTCATCCGGGGCGCCACGTCCCACAGTTCGTCCGGCACCACGTCCCGCATGGTCCGGGTCGAGACGGGCATGACGGCCGACGGCAGGATCGAGGTCGAAGGTCCGGGCCTCAGGGAGGGCACGAGGGTCGGGATGGCGACCTCATGACCGGGACGCGGCCCACCCCGAACGCCGGCACCGAGCCCGCCCCCGCCTCCGTCTCTGCCTCTGACTCCGCCGGTCCCCCCAGCCCCGTCGTCGAACTGCGGGAGGTCACCAAGACGTACGCCGGGGACGTGCACGCCCTGCGCGGGGTGAGTCTCACCGTGCGTGCGGGTGAACTGCTCGCGATCGTCGGCCCCTCGGGATCCGGGAAGTCGACGGTCCTGAACATCATCGGCACGCTCGACCGGCCGACCTCGGGCACGGTCCGCGTCGCGGGCCACGACGTGAACGCGCTCGGCGACGCCCGGCTCTCCGCCCTCCGCGCCCGCCACATCGGCTTCGTCTTCCAGCACTTCCACCTCGCGGCGGGCCGCGACGCGGTCGACAACGTCGCGGACGGGCTGCTGTACGCGGGCGTGGGCCGCAAGGAGCGCCGCGCCCGCGCCCGGGCCGCCCTGGAGCGCGTCCGCCTCGGCCACCGGCTGGACCACCGGCCAGGGGAACTCTCCGGCGGCGAGAAACAGCGCGTGGCGATCGCCCGCGCGCTGGTGGGCGAGCCGTCCCTGCTCCTCGCGGACGAGCCGACGGGCGCCCTGGACACGGCATCCGGCGAGATCGTCATGGAGCTGCTCCACGAGCTGAACGCGGCGGGCACGACGGTCTGCGTGATCACCCACGACCACGACATCGCCGGCTCCCTCCCGCGCCGCGTCCGCTTCCGGGACGGCGCGATCGTCCCGGAGACCGGTACGGCTCCGGAGACAGGAGGCACGGCCGCCGCCCCGGACACCCGTACCGCTCCCACACGGCAGGTGAAGTAGACGATGAGACCGCGTACGCGCAAGAGACCGACCCACCTCCCCGATCCCGCCCCGAAGGCCTGCCGCCTCGCGCCGGGGGACGTCCTGCGGGTCGGCGCGGTCGGCCTGCGCGCACGCCGCGCGCGGGTCGTGCTCTCCGCCCTCGGCATCGCGATCGGCATCGCCACGATGGTCGCGGTCGTCGGTCTCTCCCAGTCCAGCAAGTCCGACCTGATGGCGCGGCTCGACCGGCTCGGCACGAACCTCCTCACCGCCGAGGCGGGCAAGGACGCCATGGGCCGGGACGTGAAGCTGCCCAAGTCGGCGGTGGCGATGGTGGAACGCATCGGCCCCGTCCGGCACGCCACGGCGACGGGGAACGTCGACGCGCACGTACGGCGCAGCGACGTGGTCCCCGAGGAGCGGACGGCGGGCGTGACGACGCAGGCGGCCGGCACCGACCTCCTCACCGCGCTCAACGCCCGCGTACGGGAGGGGACGTGGCTGAACAGGGCGAACGAGAGGCTGCCCGTCACGGTCCTCGGCGCGGTCGCGGCGGAGCGGCTCGGCGTCACCTCGCCCGGCGAGAAGATCATGATGAACGACACGTACGTGGTGGTCGTCGGCATCCTGGACCCCGTCGAGCTGGTCCCGACCCTCGACCGCGTGGCCATGGTCGGCTTCCCGGCGGCGGAGCGGTACTTCCACTTCGACGGTCACCCGGGCACGGTCTTCGAGCGTTCGTCCGACAAGGCGGTCGAGGACGTACGGGAGGTCCTGGCCCGCACGGTCAACCCGGGCGACGAGGGTTCGGTGAAGGTCTCCCGCCCCTCCGACGCGCTCGCCGCGAAGGCGGCGACGGACAAGGGCCTGACCACCCTCATGCTGGGCCTGGGCGCGGTGGCGCTCCTGGTCGGCGGGGTCGGGGTCGCCAACACGATGGTGATCTCGGTCCTGGAACGGCGCGCGGAGATCGGCCTGCGCCGCGCGCTGGGCGCCACGAAGAACGCGATCCGGCTCCAGTTCCTGACCGAGTCCCTGCTCCTGTCGGCGCTGGGCGGGGCGGCGGGCGCGCTGCTCGGCACGACGGTGACGTACGCCTTCGCGCTGCTCCAGCACTGGGCGCCGGTGGTGCCGCCGTGGTCGCTGACGGCGGGCTTCGCCGCGACGCTCGCCATCGGCATGGCGGCGGGCCTCTACCCCGCGATCAGGGCCTCCCGCCTCCACCCGACGGTCGCACTGACGGCGGCGTGAGGGCGGGCGGGGCGCCGACGGCGAGTAAGGCACCCTCCAGTACCCAGCCACGCCCACATGCCGCCCCACATACCCCATAAGCCCCATGCACCCCACATACCCCCGTATCATCACAGAGTGACCTGGCTGCGCGCGCTGAAGGAGACAGCACGCTCGGGCCTGACCGTCGAACGCAAACGCCTGGAGCCCCTCGTCGCCCTGCGCGGCGCCGCCGGCCTCGCGATCATCATCGGCGTCAGCCTCACCCTCTTCGGCCCGGCGGTGGCCGCGAGCTCTGCGTTCGGCGCGTTCCAGGCGGCCATCGCCACGTTCCAGCGCAGCTGGCGCCCCCGGCCGGAGCTGGCGCTGGCCTCCGGCACCAGCCTCGCCGTCTCGACCTTCCTCGGCTACCTGACCGGTTCCCACCTGCTGCTCTTTCTCGCCCTCCTCTGCCTGTGGACGTTCCTGGCGGGGATGAGCTGGGCGGCGGGCCCGACGGTCGGCATCATCGCGTCGTCCAACGTGGCGATCATGCTGGTGACGGTCACGCTCCCCACCTCGGTCGCGGCGGCGGCGGGCCATGCGGCGATGATGATCGTGGGCGGCTGCGTCCAGGCGGCGCTGGTGATCATCTTTCCGGTACGCAGATGGGGCGCCCACCGGGACGCGCTGGCCGACGCGTTGGCGGCGGTGGCGGACTACGCCCGCAGGCTCCGGCACGACCCGGTGGCCCTCTTCGACCCCGAACCCATGATGGCCGCGCGCGACGCGGCGACGATCACCCCGCGCCAGGCGCGGACCCGCCCCGCGGAACTGCACGGGGCGCGGGGCGTCGCGGAACGCATCCGCCCGGTGCTTGCCTCCCTGGCGGACCCTGCGGTCGGCGTCCCGGCGGAGGGGAAGGAGAGGGACAGGGTCCGCGAACTCCTGGCCGCGGCGGGGGCGGTCCTGGACGCGGCGGCCCGGGCGATCCGCCACGGTGACCCGGTCAGGATCCCGCCGGCGGCACTGGCCGCGCTGCGGACACCCGACACGGGGGCGATCCTGACGGGCCCGGCGTACCGGGCGGCGACCCGCCTGGGCGCGCTCCTGAAGGACGTACTGGAAACAGCAGGCACCACCCAACCCACCCGGCCCCCGGACACGGGGTCGGCGCCGGGATCCCTCCCGGACGGAGGGCGGGAGGCAACGCCCACGTCGGCATCAGCCGGGACGCCGGGACCCCCGCCCGTCGAGGACCCGGGCCCGGAGCCCGGGCGGGCCCCGGAGTCGGGGGCCGCGTTCAGTTCCGGTTCCGGGGCGGGGGGTAGGGCTGCCGGGGGTTCCGTTTCTGATACTCAGCCCGTTCCTCTCCTTCGGCCCACCCTTTTCGCTCTTGCGCCCGGGGCTCTGCGGGCCGTGCGGGGGGAGTTTCGAGCGGACTCGCCGGTGACCCGGCATGCGATCCGGGTCACCGCGGTGGCCGCCGCCGGGTATCTCCTCGGGACCTGGATTCCGTTCGGGCACGGTTACTGGGCGCCCATGGCCTCCGTCATGGTGATGCGGCCCGACTTCTCGCAGACGTACTCCCGTGCCGTGGCCCGGTTCGGCGGCACCCTCGTCGGTGTCGCCCTGGCCACGGGGCTGGTCCAGCTGGCCCACCCCGGCACGGGGCCGTCCGCCGCGCTCGCAGTCCTCTGCGCCGGGATGATGTACCTGCTGATGCGCACCGGCCAGGTGGCCGCGCAGGCCTGCGTGGCCGCGTACGTCGTCTTCCTGCTCGGGATGGGCGGCCAGCAGTGGACGCAGACCGTCCCTGAGCGGGTCGTCCTGACCCTGCTCGGCGGAGTCCTCGCGATGATCGCGTACGCGGTCTACCCCGCCTGGGAGACCCCGCGCCTGCGCACCCGTCTCGCCGACTGGCTGATCGCGTACGGCCGTTACGCCGCCGCCGTCGTCGACCACTACGCCCACCCGGCCGGCAAGGCCTGCCCCGACGTACGCCAGGCCCTGCTCGCCGCCCGTGACGCCCGGGTCGCCTGGCAGGAGGCGGGGAACCGGGCCGAGAACGAGCCCGTCCGCCACCGTGGCATCTCCCGGGCCGCGGCCGCCGACGCGGAGCAGGCCCTCGCGCAGATGGGCCGCGTCGCGATGCTGATGGAGGCGCATCTGCCGGAGCGCGGCGACACGCCGGTGCCTGCCGCGGCCCGCCTCGCCGAGGCGTTGCGCAAGGCGACGGAGCAGGGGGCGAAAGCGGTGCGGGAGCGGCGCGTGCCGCGGTGGGACGCGGTCCGTACGGCGCTGGAGGAGTGGGACGGCGAGGGCGTCCCCGACCGGGTGGTCCGCAGGGGAGCGGGTCTGCTCCTGGAGACCCTCGACGAACTGTCCGACGCCCTGGACACGTCGCCCCCACCGATGCTCGTGGACGGCGCAACGACAAAGCACCCCCAGCCCGGGCCCCGGCCAGAGCCCGGGCCCCGGGCTCAGCCCGCGCCCGACCCCGCACCCGCGTCCAAGTCCAAGGCTCAACCAGAGCCCGAGCCCGAGCCCCATCCCGCACCTCAACCCGAGCCCGAGGCGCAACCCGGGACCCACCCCGAGCCCGGGTCCCGCCCCGAGCCCGGGCCCCCGCCCCCGCCCGAGTCCGAGGCCCGGCCCGAGGGTCAGCCCGCGCCCGACCCCGAGTCCAAGCCCGGCCCCGAGCCCCAGTCCGCGTCCGATCCCAAGCCAAAGCCCGAGCCGGAGCCCCAGTCCGCGCCCGAGCCTGCGCCTCAACCCGAGCCCGCACCTCATTCCGAGCCCGAGCCAAAGGCTCAGCCCGAGCCCCAGCGCCAGCCCGAGCCCCAGCCCGGACGCCAGTCCCAGCTCCCACCCGGGCCTGCACCTCAACCCGAACCCGGGCCCGAGCCCCACCCCGAGAGACCGACCTCCCCCCAGCCACCGCCCCCCGACGTCGACGGGCCGCGGAGCCCGGAGGATCCCGGTTCCGCGGCCCGTTGAGGTGTGGCCCAGTCTCTTGCCGCGTCTGCCGCCCGGACCGGACCGGGGCCGTCAGAGACCCCGCACCCCCGCCCGGCCCATCGGCCGTCCCGCCTGTTCAGCCCGCTAGCGTCCGGCCCATCCGGCCCGCCCCGCCCGTCAGCTCGCTAGCCGTCCAGCCCATCCCGTCAGGACTGCGGCATCCCCGCAGTCGGCAGGCCCTCCGGCAGTTTTCCGCCCTTTGTCTTCAGGAACTCGTCCTTGCCCGCGCCTTCCCAGGTCACCGTCAGCTTCTTGCCGTTGACGGAGTCGATGCGTCCCTTTGTGCGGTCCGTGTTTCCCGTCGGGCACTTGAGGTCGATCGTCTGCGCGCCCGCCTTCTCGCCGGCCGTGCCGTTGCAGAGAACGTCCTCGCCGAGGAGCGTCGCCGTCTTGCCGGTGACGGCCAGGGCGAGCGGTTTCCCGCCGGTCGTGGTGACCCACGTGCCCTCCAGGCTGCCGGCCTCGCCACCCGACCCGCCCGACCCACCCGACCCACCGGTCGAGCCCTCGTCCTCGCTTCCGGAACCGCCGGTCGAGCTCGCGCCCGACGTTCCCCGGTCCTTGCCGCCACCACCGTCCCCGTCCCCGTTCCCGTCTCCGTCACTGCTGCAGCCCGTCAGGACCAGGGCGGCGGCCAGTCCGGCCACCGCGGCGCCCCTGCGGATGCCGCCGGTGCCACGGATCGTGCGGGCGTTGCGGGCGCTGCGGACGTACGTACGCACTTCAAGTCCCCCCAGTGAAGACGGCGTTGCCGGGGTCGGGTCGGGCCCCGGTCAAATCGCGCGCCAAGCTACCAGGAGGACTTGCGCACCCCGGGGAGAAATCCGGCGTGCGCTTGCTCACGCAGCTTCACCCTGGACAGCCCGAACGCCCCCACGTAACCGCGCGGCCGCCCGTCGACGCTGTCCCGGTTCCGCACCCGCGTCGCGCTGGCGTCCCGCGGCTGGCGCGCCAACTCCCGCTGCGCCGCGGCCCGTTCGGGCCCACTCGTGCCGGGCCTGCGGATGATCTCCTTCAGCTCGGCCCGCCGTGCGGCGTACCGCGCGGCGACCGCGCGCCGCTTCTCGTTCTTCGCGATCTTGCTCTTCTTCGCCATCGGCCGGCCCCTCAGACCTTCACGCCACGGGCACGGATCCTGGCGACGGCCGCCTCGATCCCGATGCTGTCGACGGTCTTGACCGCCTTCGCGCTGAGCCGCAGCCGCACGTACCGGCCCTCGTTCGGCAGCCAGTACCGCCTGCGCTGGATGTTGGGGTCGAAGCGGCGGGACGTCCGCCGGTGGGAGTGGGAGACGTTCTTGCCGAAGCGGGGCTCCGCGCCGGTCAGCTGGCAGTGGGCGGACATCGTGGTGACGCACCTCTCGGTCGAGGGATGGGACTCCCGCGAAGCCTAGCCTATTGAAAACGGGAGTCATTTTCATATACTGGCCACACCGACTTCCGAAAGGAGCCCTGACCACCATGCGCAAGGACATCCACCCCCGTTACGGCCCCGTCGTCTTCCGCGACAAGGCCGCCGGCTTCGCCTTCCTCACCCGCTCCACCGCCGTCGCGACCGCGACCGCCGACAGGACGGTGGAGTGGGAGGACGGCCGCACGTACCCGGTCGTCGACGTCGAGGTCTCGTCCGCGAGCCACCCCTTCTACACGGGCACCGCCCGCGTACTGGACACGGCGGGCCGCGTCGAACGCTTCGAGCGCCGCTTCGGCAAGCGCTGATGGCCGGCACGGACCGGCCGCGCCGGCAGGTCGGCCCGCGCCGGGAGAACGGCGCGCGCCGGTTGCCCGTCGTGATCGTCGGCGGGCTCCACGCGGCCGCCCGCAAGGCCGCCGTCGACGACCTCCTCACCGCCGTCCCCGGCAGCGTCGCCCTCCACCACGACCTGTCGACCGCCGCGCGGGGCACGGTCGTCCGCACGGTCCGCGACGCCTCCGGCACCCATTCCACCGGCGAGGCGCCGCTGGTCGACGACTGCGCGTGCTGCGCGCTCCGCGAGGACCTGGTGCCCGAACTGCACCGCCTCGCGGACGCCGGCCCGACCCGGCTGGCGGTCGTCGAACTGTGGGACTCCGTCGAGCCCAGACCAATGGCCGAGGTCATCGCCGCCCACGACGACGGGGCGCTCGAACTCAGCGGTGTCGTCACGGCGGTCGACCCGGCGCTCCTGCTCCCCTGCCTCGGCAACGGCGACGACCTGATGGACGCCGGACTCGCCGCGGCCCCGGCCGACCGGCGCACGGTCGCCGACACCTGGGCGCGCCAACTGGAGTACGCGCCCGTGCTCGCCGTCGCGGACTCCGCCGAGGCCGACGACGAGGACCGCGCCCTGCTCGCCCAGCTCCACCCGACGGCCCACCGGGTCGCCATCGGCGGTGGCGGACTCACCGCGGCGGCCCTCGCGGGCTTCGACGTCGAAGCGGCCGCCGCGGCCCAGCACCCGGCCTGCGCACTGCTGCCGGCCGAGGCCGACGCATGCGGGGTCTCCACCCTCGTATGGCACCGGGAGCGGCCCTTCCACCCGGAGCGGCTCTACGTCGCCCTGGAGGACCTGACCTGCGCCGCGGCGCGCAGCAGGGGCCGCTTCTGGCTGGCCGACCACCCGGACACGCTGCTCGCGTGGGACGCGGCGGGCGGCGCGCTCTGCGTCGAGAGCACCGGGCCGTGGCTGGCCTCGCTGCCGGACGCCGCGTGGGAGCTGGTCCCGCCGGTACGCAGGGTGGCCGCCGCTCTGGACTGGCATCCGGAGCACGGCGACCGCTGCAACCACCTGGTGTTCACGTCGCCCGGACTCGACCGCGACGGAGTCGAACGGCTCCTGGAGTCCTGCCTGTTGACGGACGAGGAGTACGCGGCCGGGCGCGACGCCTGGAAGCACCTGCCCCCTGCCTTCGACACCCTCCTGGAGGTCTGAGTTCTGGGTCTGGGTTCTGAGGGCTGAGTTCCGAGGTCTGAATCACCCGGCTGAACCACCAGAGCGATCCACCCCCGACACCCCACCCACGCCACCCCGCGCACGCCGTCGTCCGTGCACGGGTCCGGGCCTCCCGCGCCGCACCTCCCTCCGGGTGCCACGGGAGGCCTTTGCCGTGCGCGGCACCGTTCCCGATCCGGCCAACCTTGCGGCGGGGTCCATTATTTGAAATCTGGAACAGAAAAGCCCTCCGCTGCGTCTCTTCCTAGGCACGAAGGGTTCGATCCGGGCGATCCCGCGCGGTTATCGGCACGGAACTTCATGGACGGCATGCGGCGTTCGCATGGCATGGGGGGATTCGGAACAGGTGCTGACAGGCCTGTAACCAAGGGAACACCCCGCGTGCACGTGCATCTGCCCATGCATCGGCATGTGAACACAGCTATGATCCGGGACAGTTGACCATTGCATCTAGAGCCACTCACGGCACTGCACCACCGGGGAGCGACTGTGCACCACGCGTTTAACGGCATGGCGGCCACGGAGCTTCACGGGGTGGTCTGGCAGAAGAGCAGACACAGCAACTCGCAGGGCTCCTGCGTGGAGTTCGCCAAGTTGCCGGGCGGCGACGTCGCCGTGCGCAACTCCCGGTTCCCGGACGGTCCGGCGCTCGTCTACACGCGCGCGGAGATCGAGGCGATGCTCCTGGGGATGAAGGACGGGGAGTTCGACCACCTGATAGGTGGTTGACCCGCTGACCGCCGGTCAGCCCGCTGACCACGGCCCGCACCCCGGTGTCCGACCGGTCCGGCGCACACCCAGCCTCCGACCCCCGGCGCCCGCCCAGCCCCCACCCCTCAATCCACGTGCGGCCCAAGCCGGAACAGCGCCCACACCACCTTGCCCCGCAGCGCGCCGGCGAGCGGGTGCCACCCCCAGCTGTCGGCGAAGGAGTCGACGAGGAACAGTCCGCGCCCCGACTCCGCCGAGAAGTCGTCGTCGGCGTCGCGCGTGACCGGGCTGTCGTCGCTGGGGTCACGTACCGCGCACACCAGACGGGACGCCCAGCGCATCAGGTGCAGCCGCACGGGCGGGTCCTGGTGGTCGCGGGGCGTGTCCGCGGGCAGCGCGTGCCGCAGCGCGTTGGTGACGAGCTCGGAGACGACGAGCGCTATGTCGTCGAACCTCTCGTCCAGGTCCCACTGCCCGAGGGTCCTGCGGGTGAAGTGCCGTGCGCTGCCCACCGCTTCGTAGCGGGCCGGGAGGGCGACGGAGGCCGTGTCGGAGACGGCCGAGGGGTCGATCGGAGGTAGCCCCTGCCGTAACGGCTCGAGCATGGTCGATCCATTCGTCCCCATGCGAGGCACTCCCCGGTTTCGCGGTACGTAGCGATGGAGCGGTGGCGCGGTCGGTCGCCGATGGTGCGGTCGGTACAACAGTGGCGCGCGGACCATGGTTCCGAATGCGTACAGCAGATGCAAGGGCAGATGCACGTGCACGCGCCGGACTTGGCCCTTCCCGTGCCACTTCTTGCCCATTTCTTCCCACGACTTCTTCTGAGCGGCTTTCGAAGGCTTTCCATTTCTGTAACCGGACGTGTACGGCCCGAAGCGTTTAATGGCAGACTGCTGGCTTCCAGTCGATGGGGAGGATTGAGCGAAGTGACCGCAGGGGAGTCGAGCGGCTCGGTGGTACGGCGCATCCTGCTGGGCTCGCAGCTGAGGCGGCTCAGGGAGTCCCGCGGCATCACCCGTGAAGCGGCCGGATACTCGATCCGCGCATCCGAATCGAAGATCAGCCGCATGGAGTTGGGACGGGTGAGCTTCAAGTCCAGGGACGTAGAGGATCTCCTGACGCTCTACGGCGTCACGGACGAGGCCGAGCGCGGCGCGCTTCTCTCCCTCGCTAAAGAGGCCAACCTCACCGGCTGGTGGCACAGTTACTCGGACGTCCTGCCCGGCTGGTTCCAGACGTACATCGGTCTGGAGGGCGCCGCTTCACTGATCCGTGTCTACGAAGTCCAGTTCGTCAACGGCCTGTTGCAGACCGAGGCATACGCGCACGCCGTCGTCGCGCGCGGCATGAAGGGCGCGAGCAAGGGCGAGATCGAGCGGCGCGTCGCGCTGCGCCTGGAGCGCCAGAAGCTCCTCATCTCCGAGCACGCACCCCGCTTCCACTGCGTCCTGGACGAGGCGGCCCTGCGCCGCCCGTACGGCGACCGGGAGGTGATGCGGGGGCAGATCCAGCACCTCATCGAGATCTCCGAGCGGCCGAACGTCACGCTCCAGGTGATGCCCTTCAGCTTCGGCGGGCACGCGGGCGAGAGCGGCGCCTTCACGATGCTGAGCTTCCCGGAGTCCGACCTCTCCGACGTCGTCTACGTGGAGCAGCTCACCGGCGCGCTCTACCTCGACAAGGCAGAAGAGGTCGCCCAGTACGAGCGGGTGGTGACGCAGCTCCAGAAGGACAGTCCCGATGCGGTGGGCAGCCGAGATCTTCTCCGTGGTCTGCTCCAACTCACCTGAAACATAAGTACTATGACGTGAAATCAGGTGTCCGCCTCTGATTGCGTCCGCCTGTGTCCGTCTGCGTCCGTCTGCTGCCGCGGCAAGGGGTGTCCCTCTCATGTCCTTCTTCACCGACCTGGCTCATCAGTACATCGACGGGGAGTGGAAGGCCGGATCGGGTTCCTGGGACATCATCGACTTCAACCCGTACGACGGGGAGAAGCTGGCGTCCGTCACGGTCGCCACGGCAGACGAGATCGACCAGGCCTACCGCGCCGCCGAGCGTGCGCAGAAAGCGTGGGCCGAGACCAATCCGTATGCCAGGCGCGCCGTCTTCGAGCGCGCGCTGCGGATCGTCGAGGAGCGCGAGGAAGAGATCACCGAGGCGATCATCGCCGAGCTGGGCGGCACCCGGCTCAAGGCGGCCTTCGAGATCCACCTCACCAAGGAGTTCCTGCGCGAGGCGGTGCACCTCTCGCTCAGCGCCGAGGGGCGCATCCTGCCCTCCCCGGACGACGGCAAGGAGAACCGCCTGTACCGCGTCCCGGTGGGCGTGGTCGGGGTCATCAGCCCCTTCAACTTCCCGTTCCTGCTGTCGATCAAGTCGGTCGCCCCGGCGCTCGCCCTCGGCAACGCCGTCGTCCTCAAGCCGCACCAGAACGCACCCATTCTCGGCGGCGCCCTGGTCGCCAAGGTCTTCGAGGACGCCGGACTGCCCGGCGGGCTGCTGAACGTCGTCATCACCGACATAGCCGAGATAGGCGACGCGCTCATCGAGCACCCGGTGCCGAGCGTCATCTCCTTCACCGGCTCGGACGCCGTCGGCCGGCACGTCGCCACGGTCTGCGCCGCCAACTTCAAGCGTTCCGTCCTCGAACTGGGCGGCAACAGCGCCCTGATCGTCCTGGACGACGCCGACATCGACTACGCCGTGGACGCCGCGGTCTTCAGCCGTTTCGTGCACCAGGGCCAGGTCTGCATGGCGGCCAACCGCATCCTCGTGGACCGGTCCGTGCAGGCCGAGTTCACCGAGAAGTTCGTCGCCAAGGTCGCGTCGCTGAAGGTGGGCGACCCCGCCGACCCGGCCACCCACATCGGCCCCCTGATCAACTCCTCCCAGGCGGAGGCCGTGTCGACGCTCGTCGAGCAGACGGTCGGCGCCGGCGCCACGGCGCTGCTGCACGGGCGCACCGACGGCAACCTCGTGACCCCCTCGGTCCTCACCGACCTGCCCGCCGACTCCCCGGTCCTGGACCAGGAGATCTTCGGCCCCGTGGCGCTCGTCCTGCCCTTCGACGGCGAGGAGGAGGCGGTGCGCATCGCCAACGCCTCCCGGTACGGCCTGAGCGGCGCCCTGCACACCGGTGACATCGAGCGCGGCGTACGGCTCGCCAAGCGCATCCGCACCGGAATGATCCACATCAACGACGGCACCGTGCACGACGAGCCGATCGTGCCGTTCGGCGGCGAGAAGCACTCGGGCGTCGGCCGGCTCAACGGCGACGCGACGGTGGACGCCTTCACCACCCAGAAGTGGATCTCCGTCCAGCACGGCAGGTCGCGCTTCCCGTTCTGACCCGACCGCCCGAACGCCCGCCCATTCTCGTCGGGTTCACGCGGAACGCTTCTGCTCCGAGGGGTCTCTCAGTAGCTGTACGGCTGGAGTGGCCGTACGGCTGTTACCCCCTCTGAGAGGAGTTGTTCCGCATGGCGCGTCGCGTTCACGTACTGCTGCTGGCCATCCTGGCGTTGGTCGCGGGCTCGGTGTTGTCGTCCGCCCCGGCCTCCGCGGTCATCGGCGGATCGAAGAGCACCTATGCCCCGTGGGCGGTGCGCATGCTCGTCGACGGCAAACCGGCCTGCACCGGGACGGCGGTCGGCCGCCAGTGGATCCTCACCGCCTCGCACTGCTTCTACGAGCAGGCACGCCCGGTCCCCGACCGGCGGATCTCCTTCCGGGTGGGCAACCTCGACGTGCGCAGGGGCACCACGGTCCGCCCCATCCGCGGCAAGCGCGTGGGCAGTGCACACGCCGACATGATGCTCGTCAAGGTCCCGCCGATGAACGTCCGCACCGCGCGCCTCTCCACGGCCGCCGTCCACCGCGGCCAGGCCGTGCGCGTGTACGGGTGGGGCGCCACCTGCACCACGGACGAGAGCGCCTGCCAGTCCAAGGTCCTCAAGCAGTCGGAGCTGAAGGTCGTACGGGCCGACGACCCCAGCTGCGCCGGACACACCGCGCCGGGCGGCCCCGACTTCTGCATGAAGAAGGTGTCCGGGATCCCCGCCGGCGGTGACTCCGGCGGCCCGGTGATGACCGTCGGCCCGCGCGGCTCCGAGATCCTCGTCGGCGTCTTCAACGGCTCCGACCGGGAGAAGAGCGCCGAGGCCGGCGAGGTCTCGCAGCAGCTCTCCTGGATCCGCTCGGTCATCCGGCGGTAACGGCACGGGCGGCACGCACTTCACGGAGCCTTGCGGACAGAACCTGACCGCAAGGCTCCGTAGCGTCTGGGGTGTCGGAAAAACCGGCGGAACGGCGCCCGCGCGAGCGGGCCGGAGAGAGGCGGACACCATGGTCACCCACGTCAGCGCGGAAGCCCACGGCGACGAGCGCGGCGCTCTGCTCGCCTTCGTGGAGGCCCAGCGCGGCGGCCTGCGCCGCTCGGTGCTCGGCCTGACCGACGACGAGGCGAGGGCGCGGCCCAGCGCCAGCGAGCTGTCCCTCGGCGGCCTGGTGAAGCACGTCGCCGAGACCGAGCTGAACTGGCTGCGCATGGCCCAGCGGAAGCCGAACGACCGCGCCCGCACCCAGGAGACCTGGGGCGAGAGCTTCCGCCTCGTGGACGGCGAGACCGTCGCGGAGACCCTGGCCTTCTGGGACGAGGTCGCCCGTGAGACGGAGGAGTTCATCCGGTCGGTGCCGAGCCTGGACGACACCTTCCCGCTGCCCGAGGCGCCCTGGTTCCCGAAGGACGGCGCGGTGTCGATGCGCTGGCTGATGCTGCACCTCGTCGAGGAGATCGGCCGGCACGCGGGCCACGCCGACATCATCCGCGAGTCCCTCGACGGAAAGACCGCGTTCGAGCTGGTGGCGCTGGAGCAGGGATACCCTAGTCAAAATTGATGACCCGGGGGCGAGGAAGGGCGCGGTAGATGTCTGCGATCCGGCTGCTGGTACTGGGAGCCGTGCGCCAGCACGGCCGCGCCCACGGCTACCAGGTCCGCAACGACCTGGAGTACTGGGGCGCCCACGAGTGGTCCAACGCCAAGCCCGGCTCGATCTACCACGCCCTGAAGCAGCTGGCCAAGCAAGGTTTCCTGATCACTCATGAGATCGCGCCGTCCACGGCCGGCGGCCCGCCGCGCACCGAGTACGAGATCACCGAGAAGGGCACCGAAGAGTATCTGACGCTGCTCCGCGGTGCCCTCGTGGAGTACGGCCAGAAGCCGGACATGCTCACGGCCGCCCTCGGCTTCATCGTCGACCTGCCGCGCGACGAGGCCGTCGCACTCCTTGAGGAGCGGCTCGCCGGGATGGCGGCCTGGCGGAAGACCGTCACGGAGTACTACACCCCCGAAGAGGGCCCCGGGCAGCTCGGGCACATCGGCGAGATCATGAACCTCTGGGTGCACCAGGCCGACGGCGGCGCCGAGTGGACGCGCGGGCTGATCGAGCGGATCCGCGGCGGCGCGTACACGTTCGCGGGCGAGGGCGCCCGGTTCGTCGCCGTGCTCGCCGACGGCGAGGAGAACCCGTACGCGACGGGGGAGCGGCACACCGGGGACGGCGGCTGACGCCGAATGCGGCTTGCACCTCACGCGACGTGAGGACCCAGGCTGGTCCGCGTACGGAAGAAGAAGGGCGGAAGCCATGAGCTACTCCGTGGGACAGGTCGCCGGTTTCGCCGGGGTGACGGTGCGCACGCTCCACCACTACGACGCGATCGGCCTGCTCGTGCCCGGCGAGCGCAGCCACGCGGGCCACCGGCGCTACGGCGACGGGGACCTCGACCGGTTGCAGCAGATCCTGTTCTACCGGGAACTCGGTTTCCCCCTCGACGAGGTGGCGTCCCTCCTGGACGACCCGGACGCGAACCCGCGGGATCACCTGCGCCGCCAGCACGAGCTGCTGACCGCGCGGATCCACCGGCTCCAGGAGATGGCCGCCGCCGTCGAGACCGCCATGGAGGCGAAGAAGATGGGCATCAACCTCACGCCCGAGGAGAAGTTCGAGGTCTTCGGGGACCACGACCCCGACCAGTACGCGGAGGAGGTCGAGCAGCGCTGGGGCGACACGGAGGCCTACCGCGAGTCGCAGCGCAGGTCCGCCTCGTACACCAAGGACGACTGGAAGCGGATCAACGACGAGTTCGCCGCGGTCCACGCGCGCGTGGCCGACCTCCTTGCGGCGGGCGTGGCCGCAGGCTCCGAGCAGGCCATGGACGCGGCGGAGGAGCACCGCCGCTTCATCTGCGCGTACCACTACGAGTGCTCGCACGAGATGCACACCTGCCTCGGCGAGATGTACGTGTCGGACGAGCGCTTCACCGCCTTCTACGACGCCATCCGCCCCGGCCTCGCGGTCTACCTCCGCGACGCCATCCTGGCGAACGCGGCGCGCAAGGCACCTCACGGCGAGGGCCGCTGAGGCCGCGCACGGGCTGAAGGGGGGCCGGGAATCGCCCGGCCCCTGCCCCGTGAGGGAGAGTGGAACCCGGCCCGGCCGCCCGGCGTTGATAACTTTGGGCGGCTGCACCCGCCGCCGCACCGCCCCCTCACCCTCAGGAGCCCGGAACCGTGACGACGCTTGCGCTCGGACCAAGCTGGTTGGATCCGGATCATCTGCTGAACCAGTTCGGCATCTGGGGCCTGCTCGTGATCGTCTTCGCCGAGTCGGGCCTGCTGATCGGCTTCTTCCTGCCGGGCGACTCGCTGCTCTTCACCACGGGCCTGCTGATCACCACGCACAAGCTGGACTTCCCGCTCTGGCTCGCGGTGCTGCTGATCTGCGTCGCCGCGATCCTGGGCGACCAGGCGGGCTACCTCTTCGGCAAGAAGGTCGGCCCGTCGCTCTTCAGCCGCCCGGACTCCAAGCTCTTCAAGCAGGAGAACGTGGTCAAGGCCCACGAGTTCTTCGAGAAGTACGGGCCGAAGTCGCTGGTCCTCGCCCGTTTCGTGCCGATCGTGCGGACCTTCACGCCGATCATCGCCGGCGTCTCCGGGATGCGGTACCGCTCGTTCATCACGTTCAACGTCATCGGCGGTGTCCTGTGGGGCGCGGGTGTCACCCTGCTCGGCTCCTGGCTCGGGAACATCGAGTTCGTCCACAAGAACATCGAGGCGATCCTCATCCTGATCGTGCTCGTCTCGGTGGTGCCGATCGCCATCGAGTTCCTTAGGGCGCGCGGCAAGTCCAAGAAGGCGGCGGCGGCCGCGGGCGGCCCGCAGGCTTCCCGGGGCCGCCACGCGAAGCGCTGAATCCTCCGCCCCTGGGTCAGAAGCCCCTGGTCCGCTTGGCCGCGCGGCGGTTCGCCGCCGACGCGGCCCCCGGCACCTTAAGGATCAGCCGGGATACCTCGCTCCCCAGGTTCACGCCGATCGCGATGGCCAGGGCCGTCGCGACGGCCTTGGTGAGCGAGTTGATGCCCGTGTTCAGGTCGTTCTGGGCCAGGGCGAGCAGCCCGAAGTACGTCGCGCTACCGGGCAGCAGCGGGCCGATCGCGGCCGTCACGTACGGCAGTGACGAGGCGAACCGGTAGCGCGAGAAGAGCTGCCCGAACAGCCCCACCAGACCGGCCGCCACCGCCGTCGCGGCCACGGGGGAGAGCTCCAGCGGCGTCTGCGCGAGCGCGCCGAACATGACCCAGGCGATACCGCCGTTCAGGGTCACCATCAGCACGGTGTTACGTTCCTGCTGGAGCAGGATGGCGAAGGCGAGACTCAGCGCCATCGACGCCAGGATCTGGATGACGGGGCGCGACGAGGTCACGCCGAACTTCGTCTCCGGGGTCAGATTGGTCGCGTCGAGCATCACGCCGAGCGACAGCACGAGCAGCACGCCGCAGACGATGCCCACGATCAGGTACATGACCTCCAGCAGGCGTGCCGCCGCGGTGATGTAGTAGCCGGTCAGGCCGTCCTGTACGCCCGCCACCAGGGCCCGCCCCGGGATCAGCGCGAAGAGCCCACCGGTGATGACCGCCGACGCCATGGACGCCTCGGTGTGCACGAAGCTGAGGGCCACGCCCATCCCGGCCGGCGGCATCGCGGCGCCCACGAACTGGTAGAACTCCGGCAGCCCGCGCCCCGCGCAGAGCCACGCGAGACGGTCGCCGAGCATCGCGCCGACGGCGGCCACCAGGAAGACCAGCGCGCCACCGCCCACCAGGACGGAGGCGGAGCCCGCGAGGAGTCCGCTGGCGGCCGTGAGCGCCCAGCCGGGGTAGGGGTGGCGGTTGCGCCGGATGCCGGCGAGGCGGCGGTAGGCCTCCTCAAGGGAGACCTCCAGATCCGGGTCGCTGATGTCGTCCACGAGGTGGAACACGGCCGCGAGCCGCGTGTAGTCCGTGCCCCGGCGGCGCACCGTCCTGGAAGCCGTCACGGGGTCGTCCACCAGGGACGGCTGGTGCGAGATCGACAGGAGCGTGAACGTCACGTTCGGCTCGCAGCGGTCCAGGCCGTAACTGCGGCAGACGGCGAACATCGCCGCCTCCACGTCCTCGGCGCCCTCACCGCCCGCGAGCAGCAGCTCGCCGATACGCAGGGTGAGGTCGAGCACACGGGGAACGGCGGGCGCGGAATCGCCCTCCTGCTTCTGGGGGACCTCCGGCGCGGGCCGCTCGGTGACCGGCATGCGCAGCATGGTGCGCATCTGGTCCTGCCAGGGGACCTCCTTGGTGAGCTTCACCAGGGGGACGCCCTGGGCGGGCGTGAAGGCCGGCGGGGCGTTGCGGGAGCTGTAGGTGTGCGGCGTGGTGAACGCCGACTTCTCGGTCTCCTGGGTCGTCGAGGACGGCGCGGCCAGACCGGTGGGGACGGCGAACTCGGATGTCGTCTGGGACTCGTCCTCAGGAGCCGGTGCCTGCGCCGCCACACCGCTGGGCTGCACGAAGGCACTGCGGGCCTCGTCCGACTGAGGCTTTCGGTCCTCGGCCTCCTGCTCGGCCACTGATGCCCTCACTTCTCATAAGACTCGTACGCACCCTCCGTATGGCCAGTATGGGCACAGATACACGAACGGGCCGTGCGACCCCGTGGGTCGCACGGCCCGCCCGGGGCGAGTGGCTCAGTGGCCGCCCTCGTCCTTGAAGCGCTTGTAGGAACGCTCGATCTCGGCCTCGGCGTCGGCGCGGCCCACCCAGTCGGCGCCCTCGACGGACTTGCCGGGCTCCAGGTCCTTGTAGACCTCGAAGAAGTGCTGGATCTCCAGGCGGTCGAACTCGGAGACGTGGTGGATGTCGCGCAGGTGCTCGACGCGCGGGTCGGAGGCCGGCACGCAGAGCAGCTTGTCGTCGCCGCCCGCCTCGTCGGTCATCCGGAACATGCCGATCGCGCGGCACTTGATGAGGCAGCCGGGGAAGGTCGGCTCGTCCAGGATGACCAGGGCGTCCAGCGGGTCACCGTCCTCGCCGAGGGTGTTCTCGACGAAGCCGTAGTCCGCGGGGTAGCTGGTCGACGTGAAGAGGCGACGGTCCAGACGGATCCGGCCGGTCTCGTGGTCCACCTCGTACTTGTTCCGCGAACCCTTCGGAATCTCGATGGTGACGTCGAACTCCACGGGTGGCTCCTCCATGATCAGCACATACTTCGGGTGATTAAGTGTCCCTCACGCAGATGTGTGATCGCGAAAGGGGCTGGTCGTCGTGCCGGAGCTCAAGCCTTGGCAGCGGCCTCGACAGCTTTTGAGACAGCTGGCAAAGCCTTCCGCCACCAAGCCCGCCGGGTTCCCCGGGAGGCTCTCGACATGGCAGCTCACGGCTGGGTCCGCCGCATTCGGCCTGGTCATCGCGGTCGGGGCGGTGGCCGCGGCCGGCCCTTGGGACTCCACCGGTCAGCGTACGGCGGAGCGGGACCTGGCCGCTTCCCAGGAGGCCCGGGGTGGTGCAGATCACGCCGGTCGCGGGCCCGGCGGGGAGCCCGGCGCGGCCCCCAGCGCCCCGTCGGTGCTCACCGGGCTCGGCGCGCCCGCGGGCGTGGCGCCCGCGCCGACCGACCGCGCCCTGGCCGACGTGCTCGACCCGCTCCTGAAGGATCCGGCGCTCGGGCCCGAGCGGTCGGCCGTCGTACTGGACGCGGCCTCGGGCAGGCGCGTCTACGGCAAGGGGGCGGACGAGGGCCTCACCCCCGCGTCGACCATCAAGATCGCCACGGCGGTCGCGGCGCTCTCCGCGGCGGGTCCGGACCACCGCATCACCACGAAGGCGCTCATCGAACCCCCGTCCGGTTCGTCCGGCGCGCCGGACGTCCTCCTGGTCGGCGGCGGCGACCCCACGCTCACCGCCCGCAAGGACGGCCGCTACACCGACACCGCGGCGAGCCTGCGCACCCTCGCCGAGGACACGGCCCGCTCCCTGAAGAGCCGCAAGATCGACGAGGTCAAGCTCTCGTACGACACCTCGCTGTACTCCGGCCCCGACCAGCACCCCATCGGCCCCAACGAGAACATCACGCCGGTCAGCGCCCTGATGGCCGACGAGGGCCGCCTCGACGACTCCTCCAGCGGGCCCGCGCCGCGCACCGGGGACCCGGCGGGCGACGCGGCGAAGAAGTTCGCGGGCTTCCTCAAGGACCACGGCGTCAAGGTCACCTCGGACCCCGGCCCCGCCAAGGCCTCCGACCGCGCCGAGTCCCTCGCCAAGGTCGAGTCGCCGCCCCTGTCGGCCCTGGTCGAACGGATGCTGACGCACAGCGACAACGACATCGCCGAGGCGCTGGCCCGCCAGACCGCCATCGCCACGAAGGAACCGGCGAGCTTCGCAGGCGCGGGCACGGCGGTCCACGCCCAGCTGGAGAAGTTGAAGCTCCCGCTGGCCGGCACCAAGTTCGCCGACGGCAGCGGCCTGGACCGCGCCGACCGCGTCTCCGCCGACCTCCTGGCCACGCTCCTGGACCGCGCCGCCGACCCGTCCCGCCCCGGCCTGCGCTCCGTGGTGACGGGCCTGCCCGTGGCGGGCTTCACCGGCACGCTCGTCGACCGCTACCCCGAGGACTCCCCGGGCACCGGCGTCGTCCGTGCCAAGACGGGCACGCTCACGGGCGTGAACAGCCTCGCGGGCACGGTGGTCGACGCGGACGGCCGCCTCCTGGTCTTCGCCTTCATGACGACGGGCACGACGGACCCCCCGGCAGCGCAATCGGCCCTGGACCACATGGCCTCAACAATCGCCAACTGCGGCTGCCGCTGACACCCCCGAACCCCGACCGAGCCGAGGCGCCGCCCCCCCAAAGCCCCGGCCCGCCAAACGCCGACCGAGCCGAGGCGCCGCAAAGGGGCGCGGGGAACTGCGCGAGCAACCACACCCCACCCGCACCCGACAAAGACACACCACGCCACCCCACCCCACCCCACTCCCATCCCCCCACCCCCTAGGGGCCAAGCTCCCGGCTCCCGGGGCAACGTCAGGGGTGCAAGCCCCTCCACCAGAGGGAGCGACCACGTACCGTTGACGCATGACGAGCATCGGTGGTGCGGAGATGGTCGACTGGAACCTCGCGGTGGCGACCGCGACCCGGCTCGTACGGCCGGGCCCAGAAGTGAGCCGCGACGAGGCACGCGCCGTCGTCGCCGAGCTCCGTCGGCACGCCAAGTCCTCGGAGGAGCACGTCCGTTCCTTCACGAAGATGGGGACGGAGGAAACGCACGACACACCGGTCCTCGTGGTCGACCGGGCCGGCTGGATCCGGGCCAACGTCGCCGGTTTCCGGGAGATCCTCAAGCCCCTCCTCGACAAGATGCAGGACAAGCGCGGCGGCGGCCCGGGCGGCGCCGTCCTCGGTGCCGTCGGCGGCAAGGTGACCGGCGTGGAGCTCGGCATGCTCCTGTCCTTCCTCGCCTCCCGCGTCCTCGGCCAGTACGAGACCTTCGCCCCGGCCACCCGCGACCTCCCCGCCGGGTCGAACGGCGGCGGCAGGCTCCTGCTCGTCGCGCCGAACATCGTGCACGTCGAGCGCGAGCTGGACGTGGACCCGCACGACTTCCGGCTCTGGGTCTGCCTCCACGAGGAGACGCACCGCACCCAGTTCACCGCCGTGCCCTGGCTGCGCGACCACCTCGAAGGCGAGATCCAGTCGTTCCTCGGCGAGACCGAGGTCGACCCGATGACGTTCCTCGAGCGCCTCAGGGAAGCCGCCCAGTCGGCCGTGAGCGGCCGCGGCGAGACCGAGGGCGACGAAGAGGCGTCCGACGGAGGCCGCTCCCTCGTCGAGCTCGTGCAGAGCCCCGCCCAGCGCGAGATCCTCGCCCGGCTGACCGCGGTGATGTCCCTCCTGGAGGGCCACGCCGACTTCGTGATGGACGGCGTGGGCCCGGACGTGGTGCCGTCGGTGGGCGAGATCCGCGAGAAGTTCAAGGAGCGGCGGGCGCGCGGCGCGAGCCGCCTCGACCAGGCGCTGCGCAAGCTCCTCGGCCTCGACGCGAAATTGCGCCAATATCGGGACGGGGAGCGCTTCGTGCGCGCGGTCGTCGACCAGGTCGGCATGGACGGCTTCAACCGCGTCTGGACCTCGCCGAACACCCTGCCCACGAAGGCGGAGATCGCCAAACCGGCGGACTGGGTCGCGAGGGTGCACCGTAAGGGAGACTGACAGGCCGGATGCGGCCGATGGCAGGAGAACGCCCCCGCAATCACCCGTCCGAGGGACCGTAGGCGATGGGTAGGCGTGCAATGCTCGGGGAACGGCTCGGCTCTGTCACCATCGACACACTCTGAGTGACCGAACTCCAGGTGGAGAAGGACCCCGGTGGGTCCGGATCCTCCCGGTGGGTCCTGAGTGACTGGTCCGAGGCTCACCCCCGAACTTCATGAAGGGAACCGGACATGGGTCCCCATCCTGCGGTCGCGGCGATACGCCTGGCGGTCCGCCGCGTACTCCACGACGTACTGACAGACGTACAGCGCAGCTCCGAGAACGCCCCCCCAAGGCCCCCGCACGAGCAGCCGCCGACGCCGCTCGTGCTCGTCGCGTGCTCCGGCGGTGCCGACTCCATGGCACTCGCCTCCGCGCTCGCCTTCGAAGCCCCCAAACTCGGCATCCGGGCCGGCGGCATCACCGTCGACCACGGCCTGCAGCCCGGGTCCGACCTGCGTGCCGCCGAGGTCGTCGTGCGCCTCACCGCGCTCGGCCTGGCCCCGGTCGACTCCGTCGCCGTGCGCGTCGGCCGGGACGGCGGCCCCGAGGCCGCCGCCCGCGACGCCCGCTACGCGGCCCTGGACGCCGCCGCCGAGCGGCACGGCGCGGCCGCCGTACTGCTCGGCCACACCCGCGACGACCAGGCCGAGACGGTGCTGCTCGGCCTCGCCCGAGGCTCCGGGATCCGCTCCCTGTCCGGGATGGCCGAGACCTCGGGGGTCGCCGGCCGTTACCGCCGCCCCTTCCTGCAGATCGACCGGCAGACGGCCCGCAAGGCCTGCATGGTCCAGTCGCTGCCCGTCTGGGACGACCCGCACAACGCCGACCCGGCGTACACCCGCTCCCGGCTGCGCCACGAGGGGCTGCCCGCCCTGGAGAAGGCGCTCGGCAAGGGCGTCGTCGAGGCGCTCGCCCGGACGGCCCAGCTCTCCCGGGACGACGCCGACGCCCTCGACGCGTGGGCCGCCCAGGCGGAGGCGACCGTGCGCGACGCCGCGGGCCTGCTGGAGTGCGCCAAGCTCTACGCCCTGCCGCCCGCAGTGCGCCGCCGCATCGTGCGCCGGGCCGCCATCGAGGCCGGCGCCCCCGCCGGCTCGCTCTTCGCCCGGCACATCGAAGAGGTCGACCGTCTGATCACCGGCTGGCGCGGTCAGGGGGCCATCAATCTCCCGGGCAAAGTCGTGGCCCAGCGGCAGGGTGGCAGACTGGTGATCCGGCAAGGCTGAGAGAGCCCCGTGTTGGTTGCGGGCCCTGTCGGCCGGTGGGACGACCGAAAGTGATGCGGGTGGACGCGAAAGACATGGGCACCGACCTCAAGTCGGTGCTCATCACCAAGGAAGAGATCGACGCGAAGCTGGCCGAGCTGGCCGCCAAGGTCGACGCGGAGTACGCGGGCAAGGACCTGCTGATCGTCGGCGTCCTCAAGGGCGCGGTGATGGTCATGGCGGACCTGGCGCGTGCGCTGTCCACCCCCGTCACGATGGACTGGATGGCCGTGTCGTCGTACGGCGCGGGCACCCAGTCGTCCGGCGTCGTGCGGATCCTCAAGGACCTGGACACCGACATCAAGGGCAAGCACGTCCTGATCGTCGAGGACATCATCGACTCCGGTCTGACGCTGTCCTGGCTCCTGTCGAACCTCGGCTCGCGCGAGCCCGCCTCCCTCGAGGTGTGCACGCTGCTGCGCAAGCCCGAGGCGGCGAAGGTCGCGATCGACGTGAAGTGGATCGGCTTCGACATCCCGAACGAGTTCGTCGTGGGGTACGGCCTCGACTTCGCCGAGAAGTACCGCAACCTCCCGTTCGTGGGCACGCTCGCCCCGCACGTCTACGGCGGCTGACCCCTCTCGGCCCGGTCCGGGACGCGCTGCCCACGACGTCGGGGAACCCTCACCCGTTTCCCACCGTTGAAGCATGCGAAGGCGGTATTGCCAGCAGTCCCAGGCGGCTTCGGGTCACAATGCTGGGGTACCGTCCGAAGAACAGTCTTTATCAAACTCACTATGGCAGGAGGGACGGGGCGTCATCGCTCCGTATGGATGGACGTGAAGCGATACTTCCGTGGGCCAGTCATGTGGATCGTGCTGGCCGTCCTTGCCGTGGTCGTGTTGATGCAGGTCGTCGGCTCGTCCGGTGGCTACAAGACGGTGGACACCGGCCAGGTCGTCCAGGCGATCAACGACAACAAGGTCGAGTCGGCCAAGATCACCACCGGTGACGAGCAGATCATCAAGGTCGAGCTCAAGGATGGCCAGAAGGTCAAGGGCAGCAGCAAGATCCAGGCGAGCTACATCGGCGACCAGGGCGTCGACCTCGCCAAGTCCCTGCAGTCCAAGTACCAGACCAAGGACATCCCGGACGGTTATACCGTCTCGCCGTCGAAGCAGAACCCCTTCGTCGGCATCCTGCTCTCCCTGCTCCCCTTCGTCCTCATCGTCGTCGTCTTCCTGTTCCTGATGAACCAGATGCAGGGCGGCGGCTCCCGGGTCATGAACTTCGGGAAGTCCAAGGCCAAGCTCATCACCAAGGACACCCCGAAGACGACCTTCTCCGATGTGGCGGGGTCCGACGAGGCGGTCGAGGAGCTCCACGAGATCAAGGAGTTCCTCCAGGAGCCGGCGAAGTTCCAGGCCGTCGGCGCCAAGATCCCCAAGGGCGTGCTCCTCTACGGCCCGCCCGGTACGGGTAAGACCCTTCTGGCGCGCGCCGTCGCCGGTGAGGCGGGGGTCCCCTTCTACTCGATCTCCGGTTCCGACTTCGTCGAGATGTTCGTCGGTGTCGGTGCCTCCCGTGTGCGTGACCTCTTCGAGCAGGCCAAGGCGAACGCCCCGGCGATCGTCTTCGTCGACGAGATCGACGCGGTCGGCCGCCACCGCGGCGCCGGCCTCGGCGGCGGTCACGACGAGCGCGAGCAGACGCTGAACCAGCTGCTCGTCGAGATGGACGGCTTCGACGTGAAGGGCGGCGTCATCCTGATCGCCGCCACGAACCGGCCCGACATCCTCGACCCGGCGCTGCTGCGCCCCGGCCGTTTCGACCGGCAGATCGCCGTCGACCGCCCGGACATGCAGGGCCGTCTGGAGATCCTCAAGGTCCACCAGAAGGGCAAGCCGGTCGCCCCGGACGTGGATCTGGGCGCGGTGGCGCGTCGTACGCCCGGTTTCACCGGCGCCGACCTGTCGAACGTGCTGAACGAAGCGGCGCTCCTCACGGCGCGCAGCGACAAGAAGCTGATCGACAACCACGCGCTCGACGAGGCGATCGACCGCGTCGTGGCCGGTCCGCAGAAGCGGACCCGGATCATGTCCGACAAGGAGAAGAAGATCACCGCGTACCACGAGGGCGGACACGCCCTGGTCGCGGCGGCCTCACCGAACTCGGACCCGGTCCACAAGATCACGATCCTCTCCCGCGGCCGGGCCCTGGGTTACACCATGGTCCTGCCCGAGGAGGACAAGTACTCGACCACGCGCAATGAAATGCTCGACCAGCTCGCGTACATGCTGGGCGGGCGCGCGGCCGAGGAGCTCGTCTTCCACGACCCGACGACGGGCGCGGCGAACGACATCGAGAAGGCCACGGCCACCGCACGCGCGATGGTCACGCAGTACGGCATGACCGAGCGGCTCGGCGCGATCAAGTTCGGCGGGGACAACACCGAGCCGTTCCTCGGGCGCGAGATGGCGCACCAGCGGGACTACTCGGAAGAGGTCGCCGCGCTGGTCGACGAAGAGGTCAAGAAGCTCATCGAGACCGCGCACAACGAAGCGTGGGAGATCCTCGTCGAGAACCGCGACGTCCTCGACAACCTGGTCCTCCAGCTCCTGGAGAAGGAGACCCTCGGCAAGGAGCAGATCGCCGAGATCTTCTCGACCATCGTGAAGCGCCCGGCCCGCCCGGCGTGGACCGGTTCCTCCCGGCGTACGCCGTCGACCCGCCCGCCGGTGCTCTCCCCCAAGGAGCTGTCGCTGACGAACGGTGCGAACGGCGCCACCCCCGCGGTGACCGCCGGCCCGGAGCAGCCCATCGAGGTGGCCCCGGAGGACCGCCCCGAGAGCTGACCCCGAGCGCCTCAGCAGGCCCGGAATGGATGCCGCGCCCCCCTGGTTCTAGCCTGGGGGGCGCGGCTTGTTTTGTACGCCCGCAGAAGGCACGCTCACCCCCGCGCAGGCAGGCGCGGGACGCACAGGAACGAGGCACAGATGACCGACCCCGTGAGGCTCGACGGCGAGGGCTCGATCGGTGAGTTCGACGAGAAGCGGGCCGAGAACGCCGTGCGTGAGCTGCTGATCGCCGTGGGGGAGGACCCCGACCGCGAGGGTCTGCGCGAGACCCCGGGGCGGGTGGCGCGTGCCTACCGGGAGATATTCGCGGGGCTGTGGCAGCGGCCCGAGGACGTCCTGACGACGACGTTCGATCTCGGCCACGACGAGATGGTCCTGGTGAAGGACATCGAGGTGATGAGCTCCTGCGAGCACCACCTGGTCCCCTTCGTCGGCGTCGCCCACGTCGGGTACATCCCGTCCACCGACGGCAAGATCACGGGACTGTCGAAGCTGGCGCGGCTGGTGGACGTGTTCGCCCGCCGTCCGCAGGTGCAGGAGCGGCTGACCACGCAGATCGCGGACTCGCTGATGCAGATACTGGAGCCGCGCGGTGTGATCGTGGTCGTCGAGTGCGAGCACATGTGCATGACGATGCGCGGGGTGCGCAAGCCCGGCGCCAAGACGATCACCTCGGCGGTGCGCGGGCAGCTGCGGGACCCCGCGACGCGCAATGAGGCGATGAGTCTGATCATGGCCCGCTGAGCCGGAACCTCTTCGGCTGATCCTCCCAACTTCCCCGTTCGGGACGGGGGTTGTGGCGGAAAGCGCTGGAGGCCGCGGGCGGTGACCGAAAGACTGTGTTCATGACGAACGCAGGAACGAATACAGGCGCGAATACAGGTACGCGGTCGCTTCCCACCCGCAGCCTCGGCGGCCTGGAGGTCTCCGCCCTCGGCTACGGCGCCATGGTGCTCTCCCCGGGGGTCTACGGCGAGATCGACGACGAGCGCGGCGAGCGCGCGCTCCTCGCCGCGGTCGACGCGGGCGCCACGATCATCGACACCTCCGACGGGTACGGCGCCGACGGGCACAACGAACGCCTCATCGGCAGGGCCCTCAAGGGGCGCCGCGAACAGGTCGCGATAGCCACCAAGTTCGGGTTCCGGCTGCCGGAGGGCGTGGAGCCGCACCCCTTCCCGATCGGTTACGCCTTCGGGGAGCTGGCGGTCAACGGCGAACCCCGGCACGTACGCGGCTACGCCGAGGCGAGCCTGCGCGGTCTGGGGACGGATTACATCGATCTCTACTACCCGCACTTCCCGGACCCGCAGGTGCCCTTCGAGGACACCGTGGGCGCGGTCGCCGAACTGATCGAGGCGGGCCTCGCACGGCATCTGGGGCTCTCCAACGTGACGGCCGGGCAGTTGCGGGCCGCGCACGCCGTGCACCCCGTGGCGGCCGTGCAGATCGAGTGGTCGATGTGGAAGCCCGCGGACCCCGAGATGCTCGCGACCGCCCGTGAGCTGGGAGTGGGTCTGGTGCCGTGGTCACCGCTCGGCGCCGGGTTCCTGACCGGCACGGTCGGCCGGGTCGAGGAGGGCGACTTCCGGCAGAACGCGCCGCGCTTCGACGCGGCGAACCTGAAGGCGAACAACGACCGCTTCGCGCCGGTGCGGGGCGTCGCCGAGGAGCTGGGCATCACCCCGGCGCAGCTGGCGCTCGCCTGGCTGCTGCACCAGGACCCGAACGTGGTGCCGATCCCCGGCAGCCGTACGCCGAAGCACATCGAGGAGAACCTCGCGGCGGCGCACATCCGGCTGGAGGCGGACGTCCTCGCGCGACTTGACCGGATCCTGGGGGAGACGCAGGTCGAGGGCGGGTCGCTGCTGTAAGGGCCGCTGAGCGCCCTCCGGGGCTTCCGGGACTCCCGGGCCCCCGGAGTGGGTGCAGGGGCTCTCGGTGGCGCGCAGGGGCTCTGGTGGAGCGGCAGGGCGGCCCGGGGCGTGGTTACGCCGCCGCGGCCGTCCCGCCGTCCTGGTCGTCGTCCTCGGGGAGCTTGCAGACCCGCTCCATGAAGAAGCCGGCCGCTATCACCGCGATGCCCATCAGGACCGAGAGCCCGGCGTACACCGCCTGGTCGCGGCGGGCCGGGATGTCGAGGAGCTCGAGCAGGAAGAGGCCCGTGCCGCCGTACATCCCGGCGACGAGCGCCGCGACCAGAGCGCTGGCCTGGCCGAAGACGACGGCGCGGGCGGCCATCAGCGGCTCGACGCCCTTGGCGCCGGGGCGGCGCTCACGCTGGGCGCGCAGCCGGGAACGCAGCGAGAGCGCCGTCGCGAGCAGCACCACGGCGATGACCGCGAGCACGATGGGCGCGGCCAGCGGGACGCGGGGCAGCGTGCCCACGGAGTTCCACAGCCGGGCGCCGGACCAGGACAGCACGCCGGCCGCGAGGAAGAGGCCGACCAGCGTCCTGATGCGCAGTTGCTTCACGGGTGACCCTTCATCGCTTGCTTACCTCGACCGCCTTCTCCAACGACTACTCCGGCAGGCGGAGTTCCAGGTCGGAGCGGGCGGCGACACCTTCGCGGGGGACGGACTCGAGGAGCTGGGCCACCGGGCCCCGGCCTGCCAGCTGGGCGTTCGGATCGACATCGTGCCAGGGCACGAGGACGAAGGCACGCTCATGCGCGCGCGGGTGGGGCAGCGTGAGGACCGGGTCGTCGGAGATCACGTCGGCGTAGGCCACGATGTCGACGTCGATCGTGCGCGCGCCCCAGCGCTCGTCGCGGACGCGGTGGAAGGCCTCCTCGACCGCGTGCGCGCGCTCCAGGAGCGAGGCGGGCGGCAGGGTCGTCTTCACCACGACGACCGCGTTGAAGTACGAGGGCTGGCTGCCCGGGTCGACGCCCCACGGCTCGGTCTCGTACACCGGGGAGACCGCCTTGACGCGCAGGCCGGGGGTGTCCTCCAGGGCGTCGACGGCGCCCTGCAGCGTCTCCAGGCGATTGCCGAGATTGCTGCCGAGGGAGATCACGGCACGCTGGGGGTTGGACAGGGTGGTGTCCGCCGCGTCCACCTGCGCGACCACGGAGGTGGGCACCGGCTGGACGGTGGGGTCGCTCTGACCCGCTTTGAAAGGCGCAGTCATACTCGGCTCCGGGTGATGGTGACGGTCACGTCGTCGAACGGCACGGTGATCGGGGCGTCCGGCTTGTGGACGCACACCTCGACCTCCAGGACGCCGTCGTGCTTGAGACACGCCTGGGCGATGCGCTCGGCGAGCGTCTCGATGAGGTCGACGGGCTCGCCCTCGACGACGCCCACGACCTCTTCGGCCACGACTCCGTAGTGCACGGTCTTCGCCAGGTCGTCGTCGGCCGCGGCCGCTCGCGTGTCCAGACCAAGCACCAGGTCCACGATGAAGGTCTGGCCCTCTTCGCGCTCCCGCGGATAGACACCGTGGTGCCCGCGGGCCTTGAGGCCGCGCAGCGCGACACGATCCACGCGAATCACTCCTGCAATCGTCGGTATCGGCAGGCCTGCACCGAGTGCGGTCGGCACACCAGCCTCGATCGAATCTACCTGCGGGCACCGACAGCACTCGCCCGCGGGGCCCGCGGACCGCCGCGGCACGGGCCGGTCGAGCCGCGTTCCGGCCGCGGCTCGTGGCCGGCGGCCGCCCTTGGCCGACGGCCTGTGATCCCAGCCACTTCCCTGCGCCTACCCACTCAGGAGCCGCCCCCACCCTCTCAGGAGGGTGTCTCGTCGCTCTCCTCGTCGTCGGTCTCGGCGAGCACGGGTGAGGCGTGGTGCGACCACAGTTTCCAGCCGTCGGATGTGCGGCGGAACACATTGGTGGCGACCACCAGCTGTCCCACGAGCGGGCCGAGCTCGCCGCCGCCCTCCGGGGGCGGGCCGCCGCTGAGGATGTTCTCGGTGCAGGTCACCAGGGCGGTGTCGCCGGCCACCCCGACCTTCAGGTCGGTGAGGAAGAACTGGATGTACTCGGTGTTCGCCATGATCAGCGCGTACGACCTGAGGACCTCACCGCGGCCCCGCAGCACCGGCCAGCCGGGGTGGACGCAGGAGACCGCGTCCGCGTCCGTCTCCGTGGCCTCGGCGCCGTCGGCGTCCTCGGCCGGCTCCTCGGCGCCGTCGCCGTCCGCGCCGGAGTCCAGCCACAGGTCGGACACCTCGTCGAAGTCGCCGCGCTCCAGCGCTTCGTAGAAGGCGGTGTTGGCGAGCTCGACCTGCTCGATGTCGGTCCTGGCCGCGGTCACGGCCGGCCGCCCGCCGCGCCCGTGACGGCCCGGGCGACCCGGACCGCGTCGGCCGTCGCCCGCACCTCGTGCACCCGGACCGCCCAGGCGCCCTGGTGGGCGGCGATGGCGGAGACCGCGGCGGTGGCGGCGTCGCGTTCGCGGGCCGGTGGCGGGGCTCCCTCGGGGCCCGCGAGGACCCGGCCGAGGAACCTCTTGCGGGAGGCGGCGACCAGGATCGGGTGGCCGATCCCGCAGAGCCGGTCGAGACCGGCGATGAGCGCCAGGTCGTGCTCGGCCTCCTTGGAGAAGCCGAGGCCGGGGTCGACGACGATGCGCTCGGGGGCGATGCCGCCCTCGATGGCGGCCGCCACGCGTGCGTGCAGCTCGGTGACGACTTCGGAGACCACGTCCTCGTAGTGCGGCCGGGCGTGGATGTCGGTGAGGAAGCCGCGCCAGTGCATGACCACGAAGGGTGCTCCAGCGGCGGCGACCGCCGGGACCATGCGGGGGTCGGCGAGGCCGCCGCTGACGTCGTTGACCAGGACGGCGCCCGCGGCGAGCGCCTGCTCGGCGACGGTGGCGCGCATGGTGTCCACGGAGACCGTGACGCCCTCGGCGGCCAGGCCCCGCACGACGGGGACGACGCGCTTGAGCTCCTCGTCCTCGTCGACGCGGGTGGCGCCGGGACGGGTGGACTCGCCGCCGACGTCGACGAGGTCGGCGCCCTGCGCGACCAGGTCGATGCCGTGCTTGATCGCGGCGGTCGTGTCGAACCAGCGGCCGCCGTCGGAGAAGGAGTCCGGCGTCACGTTCACCACGCCCATGACCGCACAGCGGTCCCACTCCGGCAGCCCCTGGACCGATCCCCGCCCGCGCAACGTACTCATGCCTCCAGCCTAGGCCCGCGAGGACGGCCGCTACGCCGCCTGGACCTCGCGTTCCGCCGAGTGGTGCGGGCAGGGGCGGCGCTGGGGCGTGCCCTTGCGCAGGAAGCGGGGGAGCGCGAGCGTCACGAAGCCCTCGGCCTGCATGGCGGCGAAGCCGATGCGGGGCAGGTCCTTGCTGGAGCGGTAGACGACGAAGCGGGGCTCCCAGCGGGGCCGGAACTTCGCGTTGAACTTGTACAGGGATTCGATCTGGAACCAGCGCGAGAGGAAGACGAGCAGCCCGCGCCAGGCGCGCAGGACCGGGCCCGCGCCGATCTTCTCGCCGCGGGCGAGGGCCGCGCGGAACATCGCGAAGTTGAGGGAGACGCGCGCGATGCCGAGCTTGGGGGCGGCCTGCAGGGCGGCGACGATGAGCAGCTCGTTCATGCCGGGGTCGGCCGAGCGGTCGCGGCGCATGAGGTCGAGGGAGACGCCGTCCTTGCCCCACGGAACGAAGTGCAGGACGGCCTTCAGGTCACCGTAGGAGCCGGGGGCGGCGTCCGCCTTGTGGGCGGTGGCGATCAGACAGTCGCCGTCGTTCGGGTCACCGATGCGGCCGAGCGCCATGGAGAAGCCGCGCTCGGTGTCGGTGCCGCGCCAGTCGTCGGCGGCGCGCTGGATCCGGGCGAGCTCCTGTTCGCCGAGGTCACGGATGCGCCGTACGCGCGTCTCGTAGCCATTGCGCTCGATCCGCTTGACCATCTGACGCACGTTGCGCATCGCACGCCCGGACAGGGAGAAATCCGCGACGTCCACCACCGCCTCGTCACCCAGTTCGAGGGCGTCCAGGCCGGTTTCGCGGGTCCAGACCTCGCCGCCCGTCTCGGAGCAGCCCATCACGGCCGGCGTCCAGGAGTGCGCCTTCGCCTCGTCCATGAAGCGCTCGATCGCGCCCGGCCAGGCCTCCACGTCGCCGATCGGGTCGCCGCTGGCGAGCATCACCCCGGAGACCACGCGGTAGGTGACGGCGGCCTTGCCGCTGGGGGAGAAGACGACGCCCTTGTCGCGGCGGAGCGCGAAGTGGCCGAGGGAGTCGCGGGCGCCGTGCTTGTCGAGCAGCGCGCGCAGCCGGGTCTCGTCGTCCTCGGTCAGGCGCGCCGCCGGGTGTTCGGGACGGAACGCAAGGTAGATGGTGGTGAGGGCGGTCAGCATGCCGAGGGCGCCGAGGGAGAAACCGACCGTCCAGGACGTGCGTCCGTAGTAGTCGACGGGCCCTTCGAAGCCGAAGAGGCCGTACAGGACGTGCTCAAGGCGGTCCGTGATGCTCGGGTCGCCGATGACCTTCCCCGGGTGGACGCTGACGATCACCAGGCCCAGGACGATCGAACCGGCGCCGAGGAGGACGAAGTTGGCGAGTGCCCGCCACCGGCTGCGCGGGTCGGGCAGGGCCGTGAACTCACTCCGATGGCGCAACAGGAGCGCGAGAAGCGCGAGCGAGATCACCACGCCGATGACCGAGTGCCGGTACGCGAACTGGGCCACGGCGCCCACCGGAAGGAGCACCACGGCGGCCCGCCAGGCCCGCCGCTTGTGGCGCCGCAGACCGTGCGCGAGCATGAGCAGCAGGACGCCCGTGCTGAGCGCCATGGCGGCGGCGAACGGGCCGAGCGCGCCCGGCAGCACCTCGGCGATCGCGTGCATGCGGCTGTGCCGGAAGCGGGGGAACACACCTGCCGCGACGTTCAGCAGGCCGACGAGCGCGCAGGCTCTGGCGACGAGTGCCGGCACGGCCTCCGGCCGCGGGCCGCGCAGCATCCGGTGGAGTCGGCTGTCGCGGTGGCGCTCCTCACTGCCCGGAACCCCGCCCGACATTTCCCCATCTATCCTGACAGACATCGCATCCCGTAGTTCTGCGAGAGACCTTGAATCCGGTGCCAAAAAGGCATCCGGCAACATTGCGCCCTCTAGGACGGTCCTTCGGGGATACGGGTTCATTCCCGACCGGAAACCGCTGGAAAACTCCGGCAAGACCCCCGGCAGTCGCCGGCAGGGCTCGCGCCCGGGTCCGGTCACGCCGCGGCATCCGCCCGGCAGAGGTAGAAAGCGCAGGCAGAACACCCCATGGGTCTCACGAGCAACAAGGTACTCGCCTTTGCGGTCTTGCTGGCCGTACTGCTCTTCGTCGGCACGATCTGGCTCTGGCCGCGGCTCGCCCGCCGTAGCTGGAAGGCGGTCACCGGCCGCGTCGGGCTGCTCCTCGCCACCCAGCTCGCGGTCTTCGCGTCGGTGGGCCTGGCGGCCAATCAGGCGTTCGGCTTCTACGCCACCTGGGCCGACCTCTTCGGCCAGGAGACGGCCCCCGGAGTGGTGGTGGACCACGATCCGGCCAAAGGAGCGGGCCCCGTCAAGGTCGTCGACACCCAGACCGTGAACGTGCCGGGCGGCAGCCGGCCCGTCCTCGGGGGCCAGATCCAGAAGGTCGAGATCAGCGGCGAAGAGTCCGACATCGCGAGCCCGGCCTACGTCTACCTGCCGCCCGAGTACTTCCAGCCGCAGTACAAGAACCGCAGGTTCCCCGCGACCGTGGTGCTCACCGGCTACCCCGGCACCGCGGAGGCGCTCATCAAGGGGCTGCACTACCCGCAGACCGCCCACAAGCAGGCGGCCGACGGCACGATGCAGCCGACGATCCTCGTCATGATGCGGCCGACCGTCGCGCCGCCGCGCGACACCGAGTGCGTGGACATCCCCGGCGGACCGCAGGCCGAGACGTTCTTCGCCAAGGACCTGCGGGGAGCGGTGGCGGACCACTACAGGGTGGGCCTGAAGGCCGCGAACTGGGGCATCATCGGCGACTCCACGGGCGGCTACTGCGCCCTGAAGCTCGCCGTCCACCACCCCGACGCGTACGCCGCGGGGGCGGGCCTCTCCGCGTACTACAAGGCGCCCATCGACGTCACCACCGGCGACCTCTTCCACGGCGACAAGGAGTTGCAGAACCGCGCCGACCTGATGTGGTACCTCGACCACATGCCGCCGCCCAAGACGTCCCTGCTGGTGACCAGCAGCAAGAAGGGCGAGAACAACTACCGGGACACCCTGAAGTTCATCGACAAGGTGAAGGCGCCCACGCGCGTGTCGTCGATCACGCTCGAAAGCGGCGGGCACAACTTCAACACCTGGCGCCGGGAGATCCCCGCCTCCCTGCAGTGGATGAGCGGGCGGCTGAGCGCCGACTGACGGTCAGTCGGCGCCGATGGCCGTCACCGACTCGAGCTCGACCTCCGCGCGCGCGATGTCGCGTGCCTCGGCCGCCGTCGAGCGGCGCAGCGCCTCGTGCAGCCGGGCCGGGGTGAGCACGCCGAGGAAGCGGCCCTCGCTGTCCTTGTCGATGACCGCGATCCAGCCCGCGTCGTGCTGGAGCATCGTCGCGAACGCCTGCTTCAGGCTCGCCCCCACCGGAAGCCACGCCTCCATGCGGCGGGCGTGCTCGCGGACCGTGCCGCCGCCCACGCGCGCGTGCTCGGCCGAGATCCAGCCGTGCAGGTTGTTCCCGCCGTCCAGGACGACGGCCCAGCGGGCGTCGAGCTCCTTGGGCAGCGGGTCGTCGAGGTGCACCACGGGCGGCTGTTCCAGGTCGCCCTCCTCGATCGGCGTCACGGAGAGCCGCTTCAGGCCGCGGTCCGCGCCGACGAAGTCCGCCACGTACTCGTTGGCAGGCGCGCCGAGGACCGTCGACGGGGTGTCGAACTGCTCGATGCGCCCCTCGCCGTAGACGGCGATGCGGTCGCCGAGCCGGACCGCCTCCTCGATGTCGTGCGTGACGAAGAGCACGGTCTTGCGCACCGCCTGCTGCAGGCGCAGGAACTCGTTCTGCAGGTGCTCGCGGACCACCGGGTCGACCGCGCCGAAGGGCTCGTCCATCAGAAGCACCGGCGGGTCGGCCGCCAGCGCCCTGGCCACGCCGACGCGTTGGCGCTGGCCGCCGGAGAGCTGCTCGGGGTAGCGGTCGCCGAAGACCGCGGGGTCGAGGCCGACCAGGTCGAGGAGTTCGGCCGCGCGCTCACGGGCCTTGCCGCGCTTGACGCCGAGGAGGTGCGGGACGGTCGCCGTGTTCTCCAGCACCGTCTTGTGCGGGAAGAGGCCGACCTGCTGGATGACATATCCGATGCGGCGCCGGAGTTGGACGGGATCGATTCCGGATATGTCGTCGCCGTCGACGGATATCCGGCCCGAGCTCGGTTCGATGAGCCGGTTCACCATTTTCATCGTCGTCGTCTTGCCGCAGCCCGACGGGCCGACGAGCGTGACCAGTTCACCCTCGGCCACCTCGAAGGACAGGTCGTCGACGGCCGTGGTGCCGTTCGCGTAGCGCTTGGTGACGTGCTCGAACCGGATCATGGTTCCCCATTGTGGAGGGCGGTGGCGGGCTTTGCGTAAAGGCCGTGTTGCGGCCGTACAACGAGTCTCTGCGATTGTCGGTGCCTCGCGTTAGGGTCGCCAGACACGGGGGGACGTGTGTACGGCATACGTCCGGGGATTCGGGGGAGGTGGGGCGCGTGGCCGAGAAGAACTGTCTGGTGACGAACGACTGGATCTGCGGGGAATATCTCCGCAGCCGCAGCCAGGAGTTGACCGACGCGACCCTTCAGCACGTGGGCATCACCGCCGCCTCCGTGGCGATCGGCGTCGCGGTGGCCCTGCCGCTCGCGCTCCTCGCGCGCCGTTTCCGCTTCCTCGCCGGACCGATCCTCGGCGTGACGACCGTGCTCTACTCCGTCCCCTCGCTGGCGATGTTCTCGCTGCTCCTGCCCTTCTTCGGGCTCTCCGCCTCCCTCGTCGTCACGGGCCTCGTGCTGTACTCGCTCACGGTCCTCGTCCGGAACATCCTGGCCGGCCTCCAGGCCGTCCCAGAGGAGGCGCGGGAGGCCGCGAAGGGGATGGGGTACGGGCCGTTGCGGCTGCTGTGGGAGGTGGAGCTGCCGCTCGCGCTCCCCGCGCTGCTTGCCGGCGTCCGCATCGCCACGGTCTCCACGGTCGCCCTGACGACCGTCGGCGCCATCGTGGACTACGGCGGCCTCGGCACCCTCATCCTCGACGGCCTCGACACGACCTTCAAGGCCCAGGTGCTCACCGCGTCGGTGCTCTGCGTGCTCCTCGCCGTCGTCGCCGACCTGCTGCTCCTGGGGCTCCAGCGGTGGCTGACGCCGTGGACGAGAGCCCATCGGATACGGACGAGCCGCGCCGCCCGGAAGGCGGCCACGGCCAAGGTGGCTGAGCCTGTATGAACGCGATCACCGGGGCGTACGAGTGGCTGACCACCGACGCCAACTGGCAGGGCGAGAAGGGGGTGTGGCACCGCCTCGCCGAGCACCTGTACTTCAGCGGGGTCTGCCTCGCGATCGCCTGCGTCATCGCGCTGCCCCTCGCCCTGTACCTCGGCCACATCGGCAAGGGCGGCGCCCTCGCGGTCAACATCTCCAACGTCGGCCGTGCGGTGCCCACCCTTGCCCTGCTGATCCTGCTCACCCTCACCCCGCTCGGTGAGCACGGCGACGCGCCGACGCTGATCGCGCTGGTGCTGTTCGCCGTCCCGCCGCTGCTGACCAACGCCTACCTCGGGATGCGCGAGGTCGACCGGTCGGTGGTGGAGGCCGCGCGCGGGATGGGGATGAGCGGCCGTCAGCTGTTCGCCCGCGTCGAGCTGCCGCTCGCGTATCCGCTGGTCATGACCGGCATCCGCTCCGCCGGCGTACAGGTCGTCGCGACGGCCACGCTCGCCGCGATGGCGGGCGAGGGGGGCCTCGGCCGGATCATCACGGCCGGGTTCAACCTCCAGAACACCCCGCAGGTGGTGGCGGGAGCCCTCCTCGTGGCGCTGCTCGCACTGCTCGTGGAGGGGGTTCTGGTGGTCGCGGGCCGGCTCTTCGACCCGATGCGGCGATAGCGGCAGCGAGTTCTGATTCCTTCCTTTCGAAATGGTGGTTCACCGATGAACAGCACAACGCGTCGTGCGCGACGGATGGCAGGGGCGGCCGTGACCGTCGTGGCGCTGACCGCGGGGCTCGCCGCGTGCGGCGGGGACGATCTGGAGTCCAAGGACGGCGGCTCGGACAAGGGCGGCGGCAAGAAGGGCTCGGTCGTGGTGGGTTCCGCGCGATTCACCGAGCAGAAGGTGCTCGCCGAGCTCTATGCGGGGGTCCTGGAGGACGCCGGTTATGACGCTCAGGTCAAGACCGTGCAGAACCGCGAGATCTACAAGCCCGAACTGAAGAAGGGCTCGATCGACGTCGCGCCCGAATACGCCGCTACCCTCGCGGAATTCCTCAACCGCGAGAAGAACGGCCCGAAGGCGAAGCCGGTCGCCTCCAGCGATGTGGACGCCACGGTGAAGGCCCTGGAGAAGCTCGCGGAGCCGCAGGGGCTCAAGGTGCTCCCGGCCGGCGAGGCGGTCGACCAGAACGCCTTCGCGGTCAGCAAGGAATACGCCGCGAAGCACAAGCTCAAGACACTCTCTGACCTCGGCAAATCGGGTGAGAAGGTCAAGGTCGCGGCGGGCGACGAATGCGAGACCCGGCCGTTCTGCGCGCCGGGCCTGAAGTCGAAGTACGGCATCGACGTCACGGGAATCGACCCGAAGGGCGTCGGCAGCACCCAGTCCAAGCAGGCCGTGAAGAACGGCACGGACCAGCTGGTGCTGACCACGACGACCGACGCGACGCTGAAGAACTACGACCTCGTGGTCCTCGAGGACGACAAGAAGCTGCAGAACGCGGACAACATCCTTCCCGTGGTGAACGAGAAGGCGGCCGGTGACAAGGAGATGGCCGCGGCGCTCGGCAAGCTGACGGAGACGCTCACGACGGAAGACCTGATGGAACTGAACCGGAAGGTCGACGAGGAGCGGCAGAAGGAAGCGGATGTCGCGCAGGAGTATCTGAAGTCCAAGGGACTGATCTAGCTGTAAGGGGTGGGGTGTTGTGGTGAGTTTTGGATGCGGTACCTGCTTTTTGCCGGGTGGGGCACCAGACTTCGCCTACGCGCGGTAAGTTTCTGGCCATGCCACGTGGACGTCACCGCCATTCCCCACCCCTGCACAGGCTGCTTCCCCCCTCGACGGTCGCAGGCGTCTCGGTTCTCAGCGCCGGCAGCGCCTGGATGTTCGCGGAACCGGTCGTGCTCCGCGGCCTCGTCGCGGTCGCTGCTGCCGCCGCCGTCGCCGGATCGGTCGTCATGCGCCGCTGGGACCAGGCGGCCGGCAAGCGCGTCGCCGAGCTCGACCGCGCCCGCGCGAGCGCCGAGTGGCGCCACGAGGAACGGATAGCCGAGGCGGAGGCCGACCTCGAGGAGTCCCGCGAACTGCGGGGCAGGCTGGAGACGAAGCTTCGCGCCAAGCGCGCCGAGCTCGCCGCCCTGCGCAACGAACACGCCGCGCTCCTGCGGCGGTACGCCACGGCGGAGACGGAGCGGGCCAGCGCCCTGGAGGGCCGCCGGCTGCTCGCCATCGAGGCGTCGTCCCCGGCGTCCCCGGCGCCCGCGCTGCCCGCGGCCGGTGCGGGTGCCGGGACGGGTTCCGGGGCCGAGGACCTGGTGCCCGCGGTACGGGCGGGGGCGCCGGTGCGCGGAGCGTCTAACACGGCTCCCTCCGCACCCACGACTTCCTCTGCACCCACGGCTCCCTCTGCTCCTTCCGCTCCTTCAGCTCCGGCGGGTGCTTCCGCCCCTGCCGAGGCCGCGGCGTCCAAGGCATCCGCCCGGCCTGACACGAGTCCCACCTCCTCCCTGTTTTTGCGGGCCAACGCGGCCCTCGACCGCATGTCCACGGCGCCACGGGCCACGCCCGGGGCCCGGCCGGACGCGGAGGACGAGTCGCGGGGGAAGCCCGGGGCGGCCGACGGATACGGCGGGCACGAGCGCGCGGTCGCCGTCGCGCCGCCCGCGCAGCCGCGACGCCCGGGACCCCAGGGCGGTTTCGACTTCTTCGGCACGAAGAACGTGGCGCCCGCGGCGCTGGAGTCCGTGCAGAACACGGACCTCGCCGACGTGGTGGGCGAAGAGGCGCTCGCGGTCCACAAGGCGGAGGCCGAGGGGACGTTCAAGGACGCCCCCGAGGACGACGCGGCTCGGGGTGTCGGCCAGGTCATCGACCTGACGGCCCATGACGAGACGGAACAGATCGACGTGGCGGAGCTGCGGACGGCCCTCCGGGCGTGAGCGTCCTACTGGGTTGAGCGTTCTGCCCGGTGCC
The DNA here is from genome assembly GCF_055607265.1 of Streptomyces sp. NPDC037013. NCBI lineage: Bacteria > Bacillati > Actinomycetota > Actinomycetes > Kitasatosporales > Streptomycetaceae > Streptomyces > Streptomyces sp. NPDC037013. The sequence goes on from NZ_JBVJRV010000006.1 coordinate 646,765, forward strand.
GGTGGCGTCGCGCACCCCGTGCCTCTGGAGGCGCGGGGTCAGGACATCCAGCGGTCCGGGAGAGCCTGTCTGCGGCCCGTGCGGGAGCGTTCCGCCTGGGATGCGAGCAGTTCCGCCGCCTCGGCGGCCGGCCGCAGCCGGGCGGTCACCGTCTTGTCGGCGCCCGTGTCCACCCGTACGTCGGCCACGCCCTTGTACCGCTCCCAGGGCCCCTGCGAGAGCCGCACGCTCTGCACCTTGGCATGCGGTACGAGCGAGAGGCGGCGCTTGAGCAGGCCGTGGCGGGCGGCGAAGACCTCGTCGGTGACCGCCAGGCCGTACCCCTTCCACCACAGCGGCACGCACCACGCCGCGCGCGCGGGCGGCCGCACCAGGCCGGCCGCGTCCGGCACGCGGACGCCCGGCAGGACCCGCCCGATCACCGCGTCGGCCAGCTCACGCGGCGCGACCGGCACCAGGACGCCGTTGGCCGAGCCCGCCACGTCCAGCTCGACCCGCACCCAGCCGCGCCGCCGCCACAGCAGCGGCTGCACGATGCGCACGGTCTGCACCCGGCCCGGCGGCACTGTCTCGTGGGCCTTGTCGAGCAGGCCGTAGTCGATGCGGAGGCCGTCGGGGGACTCGCCCACCGTCCAGTCGTACTCCTTGATGAAGCGGCCGCCGCTGCTCGCGAACGCGCCGCCCAGCATGGGCAGGGCGGTCACGACGACCGTCCACGCGTTGTGCGTGGCGACCCAGAGGAAGGTGGGGACCACCGTCGCCGCGAGCAGCAGCGTCCAGGGGCCGCCGGTGAGCAGCAGGGAGAGGGCGAGCATGCGCGGCTGGACGTGCAGCAGGTTCCGCACGGGCGCCTCGCCGACCTCGCGCGCCTCCTCGGGGGCGAAACCGGCGGCGCGCGCCAGGAGTTCGGCCCGCAGTTCGGCGGCGTCGCGCTCGCCGAGGTAGGCCAGCTCGTCCTTCTTCTCCGCGCCGACGACGTCCAGCTTGAGCTTGGCGACCCCCGCCACGCGGGCCAGCAGCGGCCGTGTCACGTCGACGGCCTGGAGGCGGTCGAGGCGGATGTGGGCGGTGCGCCGGAAGAGCAGGCCGGTGCGGATGCGCAGCTCGGAGTCGGTGACCGCGAAGTGGGTGAACCACCAGCTGAGGAAGCCGTAGAGCGCGCCGCCGACGATGACGGCGGTGGCGGCGAGCAGGAGGGTGGTGGCGGTCAGCTGGGAGAGTCGCTGCTGGGCGCCGTCCGGGTCGTGGACCGCCCAGCCGACCAGGACCGCGAAGGGCGCCCACGCGCGGCGCAGCGGCGTGACGGGGTGCAGCCGCCGCTCACCCACCACGGCCTTCCCGCCCGCCTCCGGCTTGCCCGGCATGGTGTCGCCCGTCCCGTCCGCTGCCGGACGGTCGTCGTCCTCCGCCGTTTCCCGTACGTCCGTCACAGTCCCGCCGATCGGGCCTCGCCGAGCTCCGTCAGGCGGTCGCGCAGGCGTTCGGCCTCCTCGGGGAGGAGTCCGGGGATGCGCGCGTCGGTGGCGGCCGCCGCGGTGTGCAGCTGGACGCTCGCGAGTCCGAAGCGCCGCTCCACCGGGCCGGACGTCACCTCGACGAGCTGCATCCGGCCGTAGGGCACGACGGTCTCCTCGCGCCAGAGCACGCCCCGGCTGATGAGCAGGTCGTCGGCGCGCTCGGCATACCGCCACGAGCGCCAGTTCCGGCCGAGGACCGGCCAGCCCCAGACCATGAGGGCGAGCGGCAGCAGCGCGAAGGCGGCCCAGACCGGGCCCGCGACCATGCCGAGCAGGACGCCGGTGGCCACCGTGAGCGGCACCAGCCAGACGACCAGGAGGAGCCGCCGCATCGTCAGCAGTCCCCGCGGCAGCCCGCTCCACACCGGCTCGCTCCCGCCGTGTGCCCCTGCCGGTCCAGCCGGCCCCACCGTCCCCGTTTCCATGCCCCAAGCGTACGTATGCCGTGTGACAGCCGCGTACGACCGGGTACGCGCGCATATGCCCGGCTCCGGACGCGCGCGGGGGAACGGGCGGTCCGGGGCGGTGGCGCGTGCGAGAGACTGTGGCCATGAGTCCCACGACGGAGACCACCACGGAGACCACCCTCGGCATCGGCGGAGCGGCCGAGAGCACCGACATGGTGCTCAACATCGGCCCCCAGCACCCGTCCACGCACGGTGTGCTCCGCCTCCGCCTGGTCCTGGACGGCGAGCGCATCCAGCACGCGGAGCCGGTCATCGGCTACATGCACCGCGGTGCGGAGAAGCTCTTCGAGGCCCGGGACTACCGGCAGATCGTGATGCTCGCCAACCGCCACGACTGGCTGTCGGCCTTCTCGAACGAGCTGGGCGTCGTCCTCGGCGTGGAGCGGATGCTCGGCATGGAGGTCCCCGAGCGGGCCGTCTGGATGCGCACCCTGCTCGCCGAGTTGAACCGCGTCCTCAACCACCTGATGTTCCTCGGGTCGTACCCGCTGGAACTGGGCGGCATCACACCGGTGTTCCACGCGTTCCGCGAGCGCGAGGAGCTGCAGAACGTGATGGAGGAGATCTCCGGCGGCCGCATGCACTACATGTTCAACCGCGTCGGCGGCCTCAAGGAGGACCTGCCCGCCGGATGGACCACGCGCGCGCGTGCGTCGGTCGCCTCGGTGCGTTCGCGCATGGACGTGTACGACCGTCTGGTGCTCGGCAACGAGATCTTCCGGGGCCGTACGCGCGGCGTCGGCGTCCTCACCCCCGAGGCGGTGCACGCCTACGGAGTGAGCGGTCCCATCGCCCGCGCCTCCGGGGTCGACTTCGACCTGCGGCGCGACGAGCCGTACCTCGCGTACGGCGAACTCCAGGACACCCTGAAGGTCGTCACCCGCCAGGAGGGCGACTGTCTGGCCCGCTTCGAGTGCCTCCTGGAGCAGACGCACAACGCCCTCGCCCTCGCCGACGCCTGCCTCGACCGGCTCGCCGAGCTCCCGCAGGGCCCGATCAACCAGCGGCTGCCGAAGGTCCTCAAGGCCCCCGAGGGCCACACGTACGCGTGGACCGAGAACCCCCTCGGCATCAACGGCTACTACCTCGTCAGCAAGGGCGAGAAGACCCCGTATCGCCTGAAGCTGCGCTCGGCCTCGTACAACAACATCCAGGCGCTGACCGAGCTGCTCCCCGGGCAGCTGGTCGCGGACATGGTGGCGATCCTCGGGTCACTCTTCTTCGTCGTCGGCGACATCGACAAGTAGCGGCCCGGCGGCCGGCAGCACCGCTTCGAGGCGCAGGCCGACCGGTTGCAGCAGCCACCCGAAGTCGCCGAGGCCGCCCGCCGCGGTGAGCTCCGCGGCCTCGCCCGCGCGCGCGAGTGCCCGTACGTACGCGGCCGGGTCGTGGGAGGCGAGGGCGAGCGGCGGGCGGGTGCCGCTCACCCCGAGCGCGCCGAGGGCCGCCCGCTGGGTGAGCAGCGCGGTCCCCTTCGGCGCGCAGGCGTCCAGCGCCACATGGGCGGTGATGTCGCAGCCGCCGTCGGGCACGGGCGGCGTCTCGCGGCCCTCCTTGAAGCCCGTCAGCGTCCCGAACGGCGGGCGGGCGTCCCGCGTGTGGGCGTAGTCGGCCGCGACCGCCAGACCGCGCGTCAGGGCCGCCACCGCCGCCGCCCACGCCTCGTCCCTGGGCCGCCCGATCTCCGCGCGCAGCCCCGGTTCGGGCGCCAGCGGCCACCAGCGGGCCAGCCAGTCGGCGTCCGCCCCCTCGACGGGGCCGCCCAGGGTCTCGGTCCCGTCGTCGTGCACGAGCACCCGGCGGGGCGTGCCGTCGGCGGCCACCTCGGCGACGTCCACGGGGACGTTGTCCAGCCACTCGTTGGCGAAGAGCAGGCCCGTGACGCCGGCCGGGGGTGCCGTACGCCACTCGACGCGCGGGTCGAGGCCCGCGGGGCGCTCCGCGCGCTCCACCGCGTACGCACGCACGCGTGCCGCCACATCGGCGTCCAGACCGTCCAGTGCGGCCAGGACGCCCGCCGTCAGCTCGCCGCGGCCCGCGCCCATGTCCACGAAGGCCACCTCGTCCGGGTGACCGAGCGCTGCGTCCACGCGGGCCAGCAGACGGGCCACGGCGGCCCCGTAGAGGGGCGAGGCGTGCACGGAGGTGCGGAAGTGTCCGGCGGGGCCTTCCGGGCGGCGGTAGAAGCCCCGGGGGCCGTACAGGGCGGCCTCCGTCGCCTCGCGCCAGCCGCGCGGGGCGACGGGACGCCCCTCACTGTCGTCGTTCGTCACAGACCGCAGGCTATGGGGCCTCCACCTTGGGGAGTACATGTGCTCGACAGGGATCGCACCTCCGGTTGACCCGGGGGCGCCGCGGGGCTGCCTACGCTGGGTTACGTGCAGCGCCTCTATGACTTCCTCCGCAGACACCCGACCTGGGTCGACGGCTTCTGGGCCTTCGTCCTCCTCGGGATCTCCGGGATCGGTCTGGTGGTCATGGCCGAGAGGAACGCCCACGAACCGGGCCTCGCCGCGATCCCGGTCGCCGTGGGCCTCTCCGTGGTGGTGGCGCTGCGCCGGCGGGCTCCCGAGAAGATGCTGGTGCTCGCTGTTGTCCTCGGCCTCGCCCAGCTCGTCCTCGACGTGGGGAAGCTGCCCGCGGACTTCGCCCTGCTGGTGATCGTCTACACGGCGGCGGCGATCGGCACGACGTGGGCCTCGCGGCTGGCACTGGTGGGCGGCCTGTGCGCGGCCCCGCTGTCGATGCTGCGCTGGCCGTCCGAGAACACGGGCATCACCGGAAACGTACTGGTAACGATCTTCCAGATCGTCCCCTTCGCCCTCGCCTGGGTGCTCGGCGACTCCATCCGCACCCGCCGCGCCTACCTCGCCCAGCTGGAGGAGCGCGCCGCCCGTCTCGAGCGGGAGCGCGAGGCGCAGTCGAAGGTGGCCGTCGCGGCGGAGCGGGCCCGTATCGCCCGTGAGCTGCACGACGTCGTCGCCCACAACGTCTCGGTGATGGTGGTCCAGGCCGACGGCGCCGCCTACGTCCTGGACACCGCGCCCGACCAGGCGAAGAAGGCGCTGGAGACCATCTCGGGCACCGGCCGGCAGGCGCTGGCCGAGATGCGCAGGCTGCTCGGCGTGCTGCGCACCGGCGAGCCCGAGGAGAGCGGTGAGTACGTCCCGCAGCCCGACGTCGAACAGCTCGACGAACTCATCGAGCAGGTGCGCACGGCCGGGCTGCCCGTCGACTTCAAGGTGGAGGGCACCCCGCGCCCGCTGCCGAGCGGCGTGGAGCTCACCGCGTACCGCATCGTGCAGGAGGCGCTCACCAACACCCGCAAGCACGGCGGGGAGAACGCCGGGGCGAGCGTGCGCCTCGTCTACTTCGACGACGGCCTCGGGCTGCTCGTCGAGGACGACGGCAAGGGCGCTCCGCACGAGCTGTACGAGGACGGCGGGGCCGACGGCAGCGGGCACGGTCTGATCGGCATGCGCGAGCGTGTCGGCATGGTCGGCGGCACGCTGGACGCGGGGCCGCGTCCCGGCGGAGGATTCCGGATCAGTGCGCTGCTGCCGCTCAAGCCCGCGCATTGACACCTGCCACCGGGCGGGCCGACCCTGGCCCCGCCGCCTCCCTGACCCCCCTTCCGAGCTCCTGACCTCCCCGAACTCCCCGGTACTCGCCGGAACTTCCCCGAAGGGACCGCCTTGATGTCGATCCGTGTGATGCTCGTGGACGACCAGGTGCTGCTGCGCACCGGGTTCCGGATGGTGCTCGCCGCCCAGCCGGACATGGATGTCGTCGCGGAGGCGGGCGACGGCGTCGAGGCACTGGAGGTGCTGCGCGGCACCGAGGTCGACGTGGTCCTGATGGACGTGCGCATGCCGAAGCTCGACGGCGTGGAGACGACCCGGCGCGTCTGCCAGGGCGCGAACCCGCCGAAGGTGCTGATCCTGACCACCTTCGACCTCGACGAGTACGCCTTCTCGGGGCTGAAGGCGGGCGCGTCCGGCTTCATGCTCAAGGACGTGCCGCCCGGCGAACTGCTCGCCGCCATCCGCTCCGTGCACAGCGGCGACGCGGTGGTTGCGCCGTCCACCACCCGCAGGCTCCTCGACCGCTTCGCGCCGATGCTGCCGAACACCGGCGGCCAGCCGCAGTTCAAGCAGTTGGAGCGGCTGACGGACCGCGAGCGCGAGGTGATGATCCTGGTCGCCCAGGGCCTGTCGAACGGCGAGATCGCGGCGCGGCTCGTCCTCTCGGAGGCGACCGTGAAGACGCACGTGGGACGCATCCTGACCAAGCTGGACCTGCGGGACCGGGTGCAGGTGGTCGTCCTCGCGTACGAGACGGGTCTGGTGCGGGCCGGCGGCGGTTCCTGACGCCGCCGGGCCCTGGGACACGCCCTAGCGCAGTACGCCCTCGATGAAGTCGCTGCCGAGGCGGGAGACCACGCTGATGTCCAGCTGGTGCTGGACGTAGCGCCCGCGGCGGCGCGTGGTGATCAGGTCGGCCTTCTTCAGGACGCTCAGGTGCCGGGATATCTCCGGTGCCGTCATGCCGTGCGCGTCGGCCAGTTCGCTCGTCGTGTACGCCCCGCGCGCGAGGTGCCGGCACAGCCGCATCCGCACCGGGTGGGCGAGCGCGGACATGCGGCGGGTCAGCTGCTCCACGGTGGGCGGGGCGGTGAGGGCGGGGGCGCCGACCGGATACGTGATCGTCGCCTGCCAGCCCTTGCGGTGCAGCACCATGAGGTGCGGCCAGCCGAGGCTGGTCGGCACCAGGACGAGGCCTCCGGAGCCCGTGGCGGTGTGCCCGGAAGTGATCTTGTCGACGGTGATGACCCGGCCGCTCTCGTCGAGGGAGAGCGCGGCGGAGACCGACTTCAGGGCCTCCCCGAGGCCCTTGTGCCGCAGCAGGTCGGTCTTGTGCCGGGCGTCCGCGGCCAGTTGATGGCTGAGCCGGGCCCAGGTGTCGGCGAAGAAGGCCTCGTCGCAGTCCTCCATGAGCGAGCGGAACCAGGCGCGGACGGCGGGCGGATCGTCGAGCAGCCGCTGGGTGAAGCGCACCTGGTGCGGGCCGCGGGCGGCGGCCAGGTCCAGCGCGCGCCGCCGCACGGCGGGGTCGGTCAGGAAATCGCTGTCCGGCTCCGTGGACATCGACTGGCAGGTGAACTCCAGGGCGGCGTCCACGAACTGTACGTCGGTCAGCTTGTCCAGCAGGTCGAGCTCCTCGGCGAGGGTGGCACCGGGCAGTGCCGTCCGCCCCGGCACGCCCGCGAAGGGCGCGAACACGTCCGAGAACGTCGTGCGCCACAGGAAGTCCGCCTCGCACATGCGGTCCGCCAGGCACGGGTTCAGGCGCGTGGAGACGGCCGTCGTCCAGCCCTGGAGCCGCGGGTGGTGACCCGGCTCGGAGAGGGCGTGCAGCGCCATTCCGAGCTCGGCGAGGGGCGAGGGAACGACATGGATGCGCTCCTGCGCCAGCCCGGTGATGTCGATGTTCACGCTCATGGCCCCATGGTGCACCGCGCCACCGACAGCGCGGCCGACGATTGACGGCGCTCGTCAATCGACGCGACGAGGGCGGACCACGAGGGGCAGGCTGTGGGTCATCGGGAGGCACGGCAGCGCCGCCGTCGCCGCTGACCCGCACGCCGGGTGACCCGCCGTCGCCGGCGGCCCGCACCCTCCGGACCATCCCCGCATCCGACGACAGATCTCCCCGGCACGACCAGCCCATCGATGTCCGTTAAGTACTCTTTATACCGAGAGGTGTTCCGTCATGAGCGTCACCCAGCAGTACCTCCTCGACGCCTACCGCGCCGCCCAGCACGGCGCGCCGACCCCGCCCGCCCCCGGTCACCACGACTGGCAGGCCGTCCGCGAGGTCCGCGACTACGGACGCTTCCGCGCCGTCGTCGAGGAACGCCCCGCGCACGGCAGGTTCCGCGCCGCCCTGGCCAGGTTCGCGGGCGGCGGCCGCCTCAGCGGTCGATCCGTCGCACGAACTCCGCGACCGCTTCCCTGACGTCACCGGCGGTCCACGCCAGGCCCTCCTCGGTCACGGTGACCTCCGTGACCGAGAGGCCGGGCGGACCGTCCGGGAACCAGCGCCCGAAGAGCAGCGTCCCGGTCTCCTCGGCCTGCCCGAGGCAGGCCTCGTTCAGCACGTCCGGCGCGTACGGCAGCCACACCTGGAACTGGTGGGTGTGCGGGGGCTCGGGGTGTACGCGCGACCAGGGCACCCCGGCCGCGGCGAACCCCTCCCGCAGCGCCTCGGCGACGACCCGCGCGTGGGCGACGTACTCCGGCAACCTGGGCAGGACGTGCTTCAGGCCGAGCAGCGCCGAGACGGCCGTCGGGAACTGCTGGAAGACCTGGCCCCCGTAGCGGTGGCGCCACGTCCGCGCCTCCTCCACGAGCGTGCGCGGGCCGGCCAGCGCGGCACCGCCGAGCCCTTCGAGGGACTTGTAGAACGACACGTACACGGAGTCGGCGAGCCCGGAGATCTCCGCCAGGTCCCGGCCCAGGTGGGACGTGCACTCCCAGAAGCGGGCGCCGTCGAAGTGCACGACCGCGTCCCGCTCGCGGGCCGCTGCCACCACCTCCTGAAGCTCCTCCCACTCCGGCAGGACGAAACCGGCGTCCCGGAGCGGCAGTTCGAGCATCAGCGTCCCGAAGGGCTCGCCGAAGTCCCGCACCTCGTCCGCCGTGGGCAGCCGCGGCTCGCCCGTCGGGTGCACCGTCCGCAACCCGCTGACCACCGAGAAGGCGTCCCTCTCGTGGACCTCGGGATGCGCCTTGGGGTGCAGGGCGACCGTCGCGTTCCCCGTACGCCCCGCCCAGCAGCGCAAGGCCACCTGCTGGGCCATCGTGCCGGTCGGGAAGAAGGCGGCGTCCTCCTTGCCGAGCAGCCGCGCGACCTCGCCCTCCAGAGTGGCGACGACGGCGTCCCCGTAGAGGTCGGCCGGATCATCCGGCCCGACGATCTCGGGGGCCGCGGCCGCCAGGGCCGAAAAACGGTCGACGAGCGGGATGTGCAGGGGCGAGCGGTGCAGGGTCCTGGCCGCCCCGCGGGAGGCAGCCCTGCGCCGGGCCGACAGGAGCCGGTAGGCGTCTGGATCCGGGGGCGCCGGCTGCTCTTGTGCTGTGCTGTTCGAGGGCATCCTCAGAGCATGACCCCGCCCCCTGCCGCCGGTCACATGAATAACCACAGCCTGTGGACAGCGGCAGACGCGGCACCAACCGATCGCGTTAACATGACGAGAAATCGTCCGGTACCCCGAGCGGACTGGAACGGAAGGCGCCGCCGCGTGAACGCATCGCATCAGCCAGACCCGCGGGACCGCCCCGCGAGGCTCACCGTGGGAGTCGTGGGAGCGGGCCGGGTGGGCCCCGCCCTCGCCGCGTCGCTGCAGCTCGCCGGGCACCGCCCGGTCGCCGCGTCCGGCGTCTCCGACGCGTCCGTACGCCGGGCCGCGGTCATGCTGCCCGACATCCCCCTCGTCCCGCCCGCCGAGGTCCTCGGCCGTGCCGACCTGGTGCTCCTGACCGTCCCCGACGACGCCCTGCCGGGGCTCGTGGAGGGCCTCGCGGAGACGGGCGCCGTCCGCCCGGGCCAGCTCCTCGTCCACACCTCCGGGCGGTACGGCACCAAGGTCCTCGAACCCGCCCTGCGCGCCGGCGCTCTGCCGCTCGCGCTGCACCCCGCCATGACGTTCACCGGCACCCCCGTCGACGTACAGCGGCTGGCCGGATGCTCCTTCGGCGTCACCGCCCCCGACGAGCTGCGGCTCGCCGCCGAGGCCCTGGTCATCGAGATGGGTGGCGAGCCCGAGTGGATCGCCGAGGAGAACCGCCCGCTCTACCACGCGGCGCTCGCCCTGGGCGCGAACCACCTGGTCACCCTCGTCGCCGAGTCCATGGAGCTGCTGCGCGACGCCGGCGTCGCCGCCCCGGACCGGATGCTCGGCCCCCTCCTCGGTGCCGCCCTGGACAACGCCCTGCGCTCGGGCGACGCGGCCCTCACCGGCCCCGTCGCGCGCGGCGACGCGGGCACCGTCGCGGCGCATGTCGCCGAGTTGCGCAAGCACGCCCCGCAGACCGTCGCCGGGTACATCGCGATGGCCCGCGCCACCGCCGACCGCGCCCTCGCCCACGGCCTGCTCAAGCCGGAGCTCGCCGAGGACCTCCTCGGCGTACTGGCGGACGGCGGCACGACGGGAGGAGACCGGTGAACGCGATGAACGCCACTCTCCTGCACACCGCCGAGTCGCTGCGCACGCGCGCGCGTGCGGGCCGCCGCGCCGTCGTCATGACCATGGGCGCCCTGCACGAGGGACACGCCTCCCTGGTCCGCGCCGCCCGCCGGATCGCCGGACCCGACGGCGAGGTCGTCGTCACGGTCTTCGTGAACCCGCTCCAGTTCGGCGCCGGCGAGGACCTGGACCGCTACCCCCGTACCCTCGAAGCCGACGTCAAGATCGCCGAACAGGCGGGCGCGGACGTCGTCTTCGCCCCCTCCGTGGACGAGGTCTACCCCGGCGGCGAGCCCCAGGTCCGCATCGGCGCGGGCCCCATGGGCACCGTCCTCGAAGGCGCCACGCGCCCCGGCCACTTCGACGGCATGCTCACCGTCGTCGCCAAGCTGCTGCACCTCACCGCGCCCGACGTGGCGCTGTTCGGGCAGAAGGACGCCCAGCAGCTCGCCCTGATCCGGCGCATGGTCCGCGACCTCGACTTCCCCGTGGAGATCGTCGGCGTCCCCACCGTCCGCGAGGACGACGGCCTGGCACTCTCCAGCCGCAACCGCTACCTCTCTCCGGCCGAGCGGCGCACCGCCCTCGCCCTCTCGCAGGCCCTCTTCGCGGGCCGCGACCGGCATGCCGCGCAGGAGGCCCTGCGCGCGCGGGCCGCCAGCGCCCCCACCACGCGCGCGCGTGCCGTCGCCCTCAGCGAGATCGGCGAGACCCGCGCCGCCGCCGACACCCACGCCGTGGCGCACTCCGCCGAGCCCTCCGCCACCGCGGGACCCGCCGCCGTGGTCGCCGCCGCCCGCCTGGTCCTCGACGAGGCCGCGCGCCTGCGGCCCCCGCTGGAGCTTGACTACGTGGCGCTGGTGGACCCGGCCGACTTCACCGAGGTCCGCCCGGGACACCGGGGCGAGGCCATCCTCGCGGTGGCCGCCCGCGTCGGCTCGACCCGACTGATCGACAACCTCCCGCTGACGTTCGGAGCCGCCGTATGAGCGCGCACCGCACGCCCCCGAGCGCAGCCTTCGTACGCCCGATCGGAGTCCCCGCATGAGCACCACCGGAATACGGCTGCATGCACCCGCCCCCGGCTGGTCCCTCGACGCCGACGTCGTGGTCGTCGGCTCCGGAGTGGCCGGACTGACGGCCGCCCTGCGTTGCTCGGCCGCCGGCCTGAAGACGGTCGTGGTCACCAAGGCCCGCCTCGACGACGGCTCCACCCGCTGGGCCCAGGGCGGCATCGCCGCCGCGCTCGGCGAGGGCGACACCCCCGAACAGCACCTGGACGACACCCTCGTGGCGGGCGTCGGCCTCTGCGACGAGGAGGCCGTACGCGCCCTCGTCACCCAGGGCCCCGACGCCGTACGCCGCCTCATCGAGACCGGCGCCCACTTCGACCAGGGCCCCGAGGGCACCCTCCAGCTGACCCGCGAGGGCGGCCACCACCGCCGCCGCATCACGCACGCGGGCGGCGACGCCACCGGTGCGGAGGTCTCCCGCGCGCTCGTCGAAGCCGTCCGCGCGCGGTCCATCCCCACCGTGGAGAACGCGCTCGTCCTCGACCTCCTGACGGACGCCGAGGGCCGCACCGCGGGTGTCTCCCTGCACGTCATGGGGGAGGGCCAGCACGACGGCGTGGGCGCCGTCCACGCCCCCGCCGTGGTCCTCGCGACCGGCGGCATGGGCCAGGTCTTCTCCGCCACCACCAACCCGCCCGTCTCCACCGGCGACGGTGTCGCGCTCGCCCTGCGCGCGGGCGCCGAGGTCTCCGACCTGGAGTTCGTGCAGTTCCACCCCACCGTGCTCTTCCTCGGCGCGGACGCGGAGGGCCAGCAGCCGCTGGTCTCCGAAGCGGTCCGGGGCGAGGGCGCGCACCTCGTGGACGCCGACGGCGTGCGCTTCATGGTCGGCCAGCACGAGCTCGCCGAGCTCGCGCCGCGCGACGTCGTCACCAAGGGCATCACGCGCCGCATGCAGGAACAGGGCGCCGAGCACATGTACCTGGACGCCCGGCACTTCGGCGCCGACATGTGGGAGAACCGCTTCCCGACGATCCTCGCCGCCTGCCGCGCCCACGGCATCGACCCGATCACCGAGCCCATCCCCATCGCCCCGGCCGCGCACTACGCCTCCGGCGGCGTCCGCACCGACCCGCACGGCCGCACCACCGTCCCCGGCCTGTACGCCTGCGGAGAGGTCGCCTGCACCGGCGTCCACGGCGCCAACCGGCTCGCCTCCAACTCCCTGCTCGAAGGCCTGGTCTACGCCGAGCGCATCGCCGCCGACATCGCCGCCCTGCACGCACAGAACGCCCTCCACGCGCGCGTGCCCGCTCCCGTGACCCGGCCCGAGACCCCGGCGCACCCCCTGCTGCCGCCCGAGGCCCGCTTCACCATCCAGCGCGTCATGACCGAGGGCGCCGGAGTGCTGCGCTCCGCCGACTCCCTCAGCCGGGCGGCGGCCCAGCTGGCCCGCGTCCACGCCGAAGCCGCCGGCGCCCTCGCCGAGCACGGCAAGACCGCCGAGCCCGGCGTCGACACCTGGGAGACCACCAACCTCCTGTGCGTGGCCCGTGTCCTGGTCGCCGCCGCCCAGCGCCGCGAGGAGACCCGCGGCTGCCACTGGCGCCTGGACCACGCCGACCGCGACGACGCCACCTGGCGGCGCCACATCGTCGTACGCCTGAATCCCGACAGGACGCTGGCGGCCCACACGACGGAGACCCACGACTTCCCCCCGACCCGCCCCAGCCCCAGTCCCCAGGAGCAGTGACCGTGAGCACCCCCGACGACCTCCCCCTCGCCACCCCCTCAGCCGCGGGCGGTGGCTGCGGCGACGCCTGCGGCTGCGGCGGTGACGACGCCTTCGACCCCCTGGAGTGCGGTCTCGACCCCGCCCTCGCGCGCCTCCTCGCCGAGGCGGGCCTCGACCCGCTGCAGATCGAGGACATCGCGCACATGGCCATCGAGGAGGACCTGGCCGGTGGCGTGGACGTCACCACGACCGCGACCATCCCCGAAGACGCCGTCGCCACCGCCGACTTCGCCGCCCGACAGGCCGGCACCGTGGCGGGGCTGCGCGTCGCCGAAGCGGTCCTCTCCGTGGTGTGCGAGGACGAGTTCGAGGTCGAGCGGCACGTCGAGGACGGCGACCGCGTCGAGGCGGGGGACGTCCTCCTCAGCGTCACCACCCGCACCCGCGACCTGCTCACCGCCGAGCGCAGCGCGCTGAACATCCTCTGCCGTCTCTCCGGCATCGCGACCGCCACGCGCGCGTGGGCGGACGAGCTCGACGGCACGAAGGCGAAGGTCCGCGACACCCGCAAGACGACCCCGGGTTACCGCGCCCTGGAGAAGTACGCGGTACGCATGGGCGGCGGCGTCAACCACCGCATGTCGCTCTCCGACGCGGCGCTGGTCAAGGACAACCACGTGGTCGCCGCCGGCGGCATCACGCAGGCCTTCAAGGCCGTACGGGAGCAGTTCCCGGACGTCGCGATCGAGGTCGAGGTCGACACGCTGCACCAGCTGCGCGAGGTCGTCGACGCGGGCGCCGACCTGATCCTCCTGGACAACTTCACGCCGGGCGAGACCGAGGAAGCCGTCGCCCTCGTGAACGGCCGCGCCTACCTCGAGTCCTCCGGCCGCCTCACCCTGGAGAACGCCCGGGCGTACGCGCGGACGGGCGTCGACTACCTCGCGGTGGGCGCGCTCACGCACTCCTCGCCGATCCTCGACATCGGCCTCGACCTCCGGGAAGCGGTGCGGGACTGATGCTGCTCACCATCGACGTGGGGAACACCCACACCGTCCTCGGCCTCTTCGACGGCGAGGACATCGTCGAACACTGGCGCATCTCCACGGACGCCCGCCGCACGGCGGACGAACTGGCCGTGCTGCTCAACGGGTTGATGGGCATGCATCCCCTCCTCGGCGAGGAGCTGGGCGACGGCATCGACGGCATCGCGATCTGCTCGACCGTCCCCTCGGTCCTGCACGAGCTGCGCGAGGTGACCCGCCGCTACTACGGCGACGTCCCCGCCGTCCTCGTCGAGCCCGGCATCAAGACCGGCGTCCCGATCCTCATGGACAACCCCAAGGAGGTCGGCGCCGACCGCATCATCAACGCCGTCGCGGCCGTCGAGCTCTACGGCGGGCCGGCGATCGTCGTCGACTTCGGCACGGCGACGACGTTCGACGCGGTCTCCGCGCGCGGGGAGTACGCGGGCGGTGTGATCGCCCCCGGCATCGAGATCTCCGTGGAGGCGCTCGGGGTACGCGGGGCACAGCTCCGCAAGATCGAGCTGGCCCGGCCGCGCAGCGTCATCGGCAAGAACACGGTCGAGGCCATGCAGGCGGGCATCCTGTACGGGTTCGCCGGCCAGGTCGACGGAGTGGTGAACCGGATGGCGCGCGAACTCGCGGGCGCGGGCGGCGATCCGGACGACGTGACGGTCATCGCGACGGGCGGACTCGCGCCGATGGTCCTCGGCGAGGCGTCGGTCATCGACGAGCACGAACCGTGGCTGACGCTGATCGGTCTCCGCCTCGTCTACGAGCGGAACATCGCCCGTACCTGACCGATTGCTGACGGCCGCGTGTGCACGACCCGCCTCCTTCTGCAAGAGTCTGCGCAGGGACGGGACTTGAGCGGGTGTTGGGCGGGCTGGGACGAATGAGGCGCAAGAGACACTTCGGCGCTGCGGTGGTGGCGGCGGCGCTGGTCGCGGTGGTCGCCGACCCCGCGTCGACGGCCCACGCGACGCAGCCGTCCGTGGACCTCGCCGGGGCGGGGGCGGGGATCCTGCCGTGGCTCGCGGTGGCGGCGGTGGCGGCGCTGGGCATCGGAGCGGTGACGTACGCCTTGCTCCGCCGCCACCCCGACTGACCCCGCCACGCGGTGCCGTCCCCCTCTTCCCTGCTCCCCACCTGGCGCACCCGAACAACCCCGCCGCTCCGCGGCGGATGCTCCCACCCACCCACCCGTTTACCCCGCACCGCAGGGCGGGAGTAGGGGCGGGGTGGGGGTGCGTTACCCCGCGCCGCGTGGCGGGAGCGCGGGTGGGGTGGGCGGGTTTCTCCGCGCCGCGTGGCGGGGGTTGGGGCGGGGTGGGGTGTGCCCCGTGGCGCGGGGCCGGAGTCGAGGGTCCCGGTGGCTGCCAGCTTCACCGGGCCGCAGGCGCGCGCGAGACGGGAGGGGACGTGGGGGTATGTGCGCACGGAGCACCGAGCGAACCATGGCGCCTTTGTTCGTGCAGCGGGGCGCAGGGATAGCGAGTACGCACATACCCCCGCGGCGCCGCACCCACAGACGGACAGCACGCGCACACCCCCGCGGCCCCGCACCCCCAGACGAAGCCGAGGCGCAGACACCAGCCACCGCGCAGCCGCACACCTCCGCACCCGCAACCGAACCCAAGGCGCAGAAACCAGCCCAAGCCCACCCGCACCCGGTGCGGGCCACGCCAGGATGTGGCGTTAAGCCGATTTTGTCCGTTTGGCGCGTATCGTCGGTCCATGCCCACGCCATACGGATCCCGGGGCGGCATGGCCTTCAGCGCGGAGGAGCTGCGTGTGCTCCGTCGTGCTCTGGCGCTCGCCCTGCACCCCAGCCCCGTCCGTGACGAAGACGTCCAGGACTGTCTCCGCCTCGCCGAATCGGTCGACGAAGCGGTGCGCGAGGGCGCCAGGCTGCGCGCCTTCCTCGTGGCCGACCTCGCCCGCTACCGCGCCGCCCTGCCCGGCACCGCATCCGGTTACCTGGGCCTCCTCGACGACGTCCTCGCCACCGGCTACCAGCCCGTCGCCGACGACCTCGCGGCCCTGCGCGCCCTGCGCGGCAACCCCGTCGCGGCCGCCCTGCTCGACCGGTGCCGCGCCCTCGCGGAACGTGCCATCCGCGCCCGTCTCGCGGGCCGCGCCGTCCCCGTACCCGTACCCGTACAGGAGCGCGCCACGATCCCCGCCCCGGCCTCCCGCACCCGCCTCCTCGCCCTCCCCGGCGGCCTGGGCGAGGCCAAGGGAGAAGGGGCCTCCGCCCCCGCCCCGGGCCCCCGCCCCGTCCCCACCCCCGCCGAGGTGTTCCCGCCCAAGCGCCGCCCCGAGCCGGCCACCCCCGCCCCCGCCCCCGCCCCCACCCCCGCGCCCGCACCCACGGGCCCACCGCACCAGCTCGCCGCGGGCTAGCTACTCTGGGGGGCATGGACTACGTTTCCGCGCTCGTGCCCCCCGTAGTGATGGCCGTGTTCTTCACGGGCCTCATCGTGACGATCGTGAAGACCCAGGGCGGCGCCAACAAGGCCAAGGAGGACGCGGCCGTGGACGCCGCGATCACCCGCGCCGAGGCCGCCCGCCAGACCCCGAAGACCGGCGGCGCCTGACCGGCCCCGGACGCCTGACCGGTCCGGGTCCCACCCACCGCCTCCGTCCCCGGCGCCCCGCGCCCCCGGCGTACGACTCGTGAGCGTTCCGAGTCGTACGCCCTTTTTGTTGCGGAAAATAGCGGTACGCCACGTCCCTCACGCATCACGCCAATAGTGACGTCTCCCACTATTGTTTCGACTGTGCCTCGTCCATTGGGAGAACTCGAAGACTCAGTCATGACGCGGGTGTGGAAGTGGAACCGCCCCGTGACCGTTCGAGAAGTCCTGGAAGACCTTCAGCAGGAACGGTCCATCGCGTACACCACCGTGATGACCGTTTTGGACAATCTCCATCAGAAGGGCTGGGTGCGCCGCGAAGCGGAAGGCCGCGCCTATCGATATGAGGCGGTCTCCACTCGTGCCGCCTACGCAGCCGCACTGATGAACGAAGCGTGGTCGCGCAGCGACAACCCGGCCGCCGCACTCGTCGCCTTCTTCGGCATGATGTCGGCGGAACAGCGGGAAGCGCTGAGCGACGCGATGCGTATCGTCCAGGGCCCGGAGAACCCCGCGCCCCCCGCCCGTATCGCCCAGGGCGCCGAGAACCCCGGGGGCATCGGCCCGGAGCCCGAGAACCCCGGCGCCACGGAGCCCGGCGCCGAACGATAGCGTCCGCTCATGCCAGCAGAGGTCCCCGAACGCAACGAACCCAGCGAACGCAACGAACTCAGCGAACTCAGCGCAAAAGCGGTCTCGGTCCGCAGGGCGCGAACCTCCGATGTGCCGGCCGTCCGCCGGCTCCTCGACTCCTACGTCCGCGAGCGGATCCTCCTGGACAAAGCGACGGTGACGCTTTACGAGGACATCCAGGAGTTCTGGGTGGCGGAACGCGACGACAACGCGGAGTTGGTCGGCTGCGGCGCTCTGCACGTGATGTGGGAAGACCTCGCCGAAGTCCGCACTCTCGCGGTGAACTCCGAGGTCAAGGGCGCCGGAGTGGGGCATCAGCTGTTGGGCAAGTTGCTGCAGACCGCCCGCTGGCTCGGCGTCCGCAAGGTTTTCTGTCTCACCTTCGAAGTCGACTTCTTCGCGAAGCACGGCTTCGTGGAGATCGGCGAGACTCCGGTCGACGGAGATGTCTACAGCGAGCTCCTGCGTTCCTATGACGAGGGCGTCGCGGAGTTCCTCGGCCTCGAACGAGTGAAACCGAACACCTTGGGCAACAGCCGGATGCTTCTGCATCTGTGATCGTCACGTCGGTATCCGCACGCCGTATCGGCACCGTATCCTCACGCCGGTATTCCTGGCGGCAGCCTGCCCAGGTGCCCTATGTCCGAAACGCGCATGTTTCCGGGCTTCCCGGGGTCCCAGGTCTCTCCCAGGGGTTTGTGTTTTTCCGGCAAAAGCGGTTTGCTTTCCGACGTACTGCAGTACTGCATATAACAGGGGCCGGTGAATCGGCGGCGTGCGTCGCGCGGGCCGGGCTCACAGTTATCGATGAAAGGAAATCCGGTGGCACAGAAGGTTCAGGTCCTTCTTGTCGATGACCTCGACGGTGGCGAGGCGGACGAGACCGTGACGTTTGCGCTGGACGGCAAGTCCTACGAGATCGACCTCACCACGGCCAACGCGGACAAGCTCCGCGGTGCCCTCGAGGACTTCGTCAAGGCCGGCCGGCGCACCGGTGGCCGCGGTTCCGGCGGTCGTGGCAAGACGCGCGCCGCTGCCTCGAGCAGCGGTCAGGACACCGCGGCGATCCGCGCCTGGGCGAAGGAGAACGGTTTCGAGGTCAATGACCGCGGCCGCGTTCCCGCCTCCATTCGCGAGGCCTACGAGAAGGCCAACGGCTGACGGCTGCGACGCCGCAACCGGACCCGGTGGCACTGCGTGGCCGCCGTGTCCACGAGCCGTACGAGACCGGAGCCCACGGCGGAATCGCTGTGGAGCGCCGTCCCGCCACCCCCCACGGCGGGCAGGGACACGAGCGCGGGCAGCGTCGGCTCCACCTCACAGCCGGGCTCCGGGGGTCGCAGCCACACGGCGGCCCCCCGCGAGCCGGACCGGCCCGGGGGCGTCGGCGCGTCGATCCGCCCGCCCGCCCCGACCGCGGTGAGGCCGAGGGGGATGTCTCCCCACTCCAGCCAGTCGAGCAGCCCCGGCAGCTCGTCCGCGCTCCCCGCGCCCACCAGGAGCCGCATGGTGTCCCCGCACAGCGCCACCGGGGCCTTCGGGCCGAGGTGCCGCAGTGTCGCGAAGCCCGCCTCCGCGGGCAGCTCCAGGACGTCGAAGCGCAGGCCTGTCAGGAGACGCACCGGACCGGGTCCGGGGGCGGTCGCCCAGCCGAGCTCGTTCTCGTACCAGTGCCGCACCGGGTCACCCTGCTCGACCGGCACGCGGGGCTGAGGGACTGTGAGGGCCATGTCCGGGCAACAGCCGGAAGGGCCCCGGAGTTACGGAAGGTAGCGGCCCGGATGCGTTACGTACCCGAGAAGGGGGCGTAAAGGCGTGCTCGGCGGCGCAAGGGTGTTCGCCCGTAGCGGAGGGAACCGGGGCGCGCCGCATGGAGTGTCAGTCCTTGCGGGTAAGACATCCCTAGTGGGAAGGGGCGACACGCGGTCTTCGGCGCCTCACGTTCGCCATCGGCGTAGTGATGGTGGGGGTAACTGCCTGGCCTGCGGGAACATCGTCTCGCACCATCGGGTTGGAGCAGTTGTCGGCGTTCGAGGTCAGGACTTCCCCTCGGAAGGGGACCGGGTGTCGGCAGTTGGAATGAGCGGTCCCCGCTTGCGGGACTAAGCTGCGGAAGGACAGGGAGGGGACCGACCCCTTACTGCCTGACCGCTCTGAGGAGCGATTAACGATGTTCGAGAGGTTCACCGACCGCGCGCGGCGGGTTGTCGTCCTGGCTCAGGAAGAAGCCCGGATGCTCAACCACAACTACATCGGCACCGAGCACATCCTCCTGGGCTTGATCCACGAGGGCGAGGGTGTCGCCGCTAAGGCCCTGGAGAGCCTCGGGATTTCGCTCGAGGCGGTCCGCCAGCAGGTGGAGGAGATCATCGGGCAGGGCCAGCAGGCTCCGTCCGGCCACATCCCCTTCACCCCCCGTGCCAAGAAGGTCCTGGAGCTGTCGCTCCGCGAGGCCCTTCAGCTGGGCCACAACTACATCGGCACGGAGCACATCCTGCTCGGCCTGATCCGCGAGGGCGAGGGCGTCGCGGCCCAGGTCCTGGTCAAGCTGGGCGCCGATCTCAACCGGGTGCGGCAGCAGGTCATCCAGCTGCTCTCCGGCTATCAGGGCAAGGAGACCGCCACCGCCGGCGGTCCTGCCGAGGGCACGCCCTCCACGTCCCTGGTCCTCGACCAGTTCGGCCGGAACCTCACCCAGGCCGCTCGTGAGTCCAAGCTCGACCCGGTCATCGGGCGCGAGAAGGAGATCGAGCGGGTCATGCAGGTGCTGTCCCGCCGCACGAAGAACAACCCGGTCCTGATCGGTGAGCCCGGCGTCGGCAAGACCGCCGTCGTCGAGGGCCTCGCCCAGGCCATCGTCAAGGGCGAGGTGCCCGAGACCCTCAAGGACAAGCACCTCTACACCCTCGACCTCGGCGCGCTGGTGGCCGGCTCGCGCTACCGCGGTGACTTCGAGGAGCGCCTGAAGAAGGTCCTCAAGGAGATCCGCACCCGCGGCGACATCATCCTGTTCATCGACGAGCTCCACACCCTGGTGGGTGCGGGCGCCGCCGAGGGCGCGATCGACGCCGCGAGCATCCTCAAGCCGATGCTGGCCCGCGGTGAGCTCCAGACGATCGGTGCCACCACGCTCGACGAGTACCGCAAGCACCTGGAGAAGGACGCCGCGCTGGAGCGCCGCTTCCAGCCCATCCAGGTCGCGGAGCCGTCGCTGCCGCACACCATCGAGATCCTCAAGGGCCTGCGCGACCGTTACGAGGCCCACCACAGGGTCTCCATCACGGACGAGGCGCTGGTCCAGGCCGCCACCCTGGCCGACCGGTACATCTCGGACCGCTTCCTGCCGGACAAGGCGATCGACCTGATCGACGAGGCCGGTTCCCGGATGCGCATCCGCCGGATGACCGCGCCGCCGGACCTCCGCGAGTTCGACGAGAAGATCGCGGGCGTCCGTCGCGACAAGGAGTCGGCCATCGACTCCCAGGACTTCGAGAAGGCGGCCTCTCTCCGCGACAAGGAGAAGCAGCTGCTGGCGGCGAAGGCCAAGCGCGAGAAGGAGTGGAAGGCCGGCGACATGGACGTCGTCGCCGAGGTCGACGGCGAGCTGATCGCCGAGGTCCTCGCGACCGCCACCGGCATCCCGGTCTTCAAGCTGACCGAGGAGGAGTCGAGCCGCCTGCTGCGCATGGAGGACGAGCTCCACAAGCGCGTCATCGGCCAGAAGGACGCCGTCAAGGCGCTCTCGAAGGCGATCCGGCGTACGCGTGCGGGTCTGAAGGACCCGAAGCGTCCCGGCGGCTCGTTCATCTTCGCGGGCCCGTCCGGTGTCGGTAAGACCGAGCTGTCCAAGGCGCTCGCCGAGTTCCTCTTCGGCGACGAGGACGCGCTGATCTCCCTCGACATGTCGGAGTTCAGCGAGAAGCACACGGTTTCGCGTCTCTTCGGTTCGCCCCCCGGTTACGTGGGTTACGAAGAGGGCGGCCAGCTGACCGAGAAGGTCCGCCGCAAGCCGTTCTCCGTCGTCCTTTTCGACGAGGTCGAGAAGGCCCACCCGGATATCTTCAACTCGCTCCTGCAGATCCTGGAAGACGGTCGCCTGACCGACTCCCAGGGCCGGGTCGTCGACTTCAAGAACACGGTCATCATCATGACGACCAACCTCGGCACCCGTGACATCTCGAAGGGCTTCAACCTCGGCTTCGCGGCCCAGGGCGACACGAAGTCCAATTACGAGCGGATGAAGAACAAGGTCAGCGACGAGCTGAAGCAGCACTTCCGCCCGGAGTTCCTGAACCGCGTGGACGACGTCGTCGTCTTCCCGCAGCTCAGCCAGGACGACATCCTCCAGATCGTCGACCTGATGATCACCAAGGTGGACGAGCGCCTGAAGGACCGGGACATGGGCATCGAGCTCTCCCAGTCCGCGAAGGAGCTGCTCGCGAAGAAGGGTTACGACCCGGTGCTGGGCGCGCGTCCGCTGCGTCGCACGATCCAGCGCGAGGTCGAGGACACCCTCTCCGAGAAGATCCTCTTCGGCGAGCTGCGTCCCGGCCACATCGTGGTCGTCGACACGGAGGGCGAGGGCGAGACCGCCACGTTCACCTTCCGCGGCGAGGAGAAGGCGGCACTGCCCGACGTGCCGCCGATCGAGTCGGCCGCCGGTGGCGGCGCGGGCCCGAACCTGAGCAAGGAGGCGTAGCCCTTACGGGGTGCGCCACAGGGGCTGCCCCGGAACCGTTCCGTACGGTTCCGGGGCAGCCCCTTTTTCGTACGCCCGTACGGGAGGGGGTCGCCGTCAGGCGGTCATCGTCACGCCCTCCGGCACGTTCCGTACGCGCGGCAGGCGCGGGTTGACGCGCAGCACCCGCAGCGAGGGGAAGCGGGCCAGCCACGACATGTCCGGGTCGGGCAGCTCGGCGTTGATCCACAGATGCGTGAGCGGGCCCGCGACAAGCCCCGAGAGCAGCTCGTCGGTGCGCATGACGCCGGCCACCTGGATGCGGGGCCGCCCGCCGAGCTCCCGCAGCGCCGCCAGCTCGGCCGCGTCGGACACGGGGAAGTACAGGCCCTCCGGGTCGAGGTGGGCGATGATCTCGTGCGCGTACCGCTCGGTGTCGAAGTGCCGCCAGGGGCGGGCCAGCTCCGCGCGGATGGCCTGCGAGGAGCGGGTGCGCAGCCGGGCGAGGTAGTCGATCGCCGCGTCGTCCTGCACGCGGGTCGCGGTGATGGCGAGGAGCAGCGCCTGCTGGTCGGGGACCTGCTCCGGGTCCGGCAGCTGCTCCAGGACGATGGGTCCGACCCAGCCCAGGCTGCGGGCGCCCTGCTCGGTGGTGGGGCGCAGGAGGTTCTTCGTGCGCCGGTGGACGAGCTCCTGCATCGCCGGGTCCAGCTCGCTGACATGTTCGAGGCAGGCGGCGGCCATCAGGCGCCGGTGGTTGACGTACGGCCTGCGCAGGTGCGGCGCGGCGGCCAGCAGCCGCTCCAGGAAGTGGGCGCACTCGTCGGGGCGGGCGTGCGCCGCCGACATGCGGATGAC
This sequence comes from Streptomyces sp. NPDC037013, assembly GCF_055607265.1. Classification (NCBI taxonomy): domain Bacteria; kingdom Bacillati; phylum Actinomycetota; class Actinomycetes; order Kitasatosporales; family Streptomycetaceae; genus Streptomyces; species Streptomyces sp. NPDC037013. Next base: position 669,578 of record NZ_JBVJRV010000006.1, read on the forward strand.
CTCCTCCCACTCCGGCTGGTGGGCGTGGTCGACGAGGGTGTGCAGACGGCCGCGGGCCACGATCTCCTTGGCGGCCAGGTAGTCCTGGAAGGTGCGGTGGATGAAGTCCACCGAGACGCCCGCCTGTTCGCGCAGGAGCCCGGTGCGGTGCAGCAGATGACGGAAGATCTTCTCGCCGTCGCCCGCGGCGCGGGCCGAGGGGATGGCGGGCAGCGCCTGGTCGAGGACCTCCACGACCCGGTGGCGGGGCAGCTCCGAGAGCCCCTCCGCGAGCATGGCGTGGGCGAGTTTGCGCAGCAGCAGCTCCCGGGCGCCCTGCTGGAGGCGCACGTCGTCCGCGTACAGCACGTCGCGTTCGGGGTCGCGGCGCTGCAGGAGCATCTCGAGCGCGGCGTCGTAGAGCTCCTTGCGGCCCTTGGGCAGGGAGCCGGAGCGGTCGCGGTTGAGGGCGCAGATCAGCCCGCACATGAGCGGGTTGGTGGCGAGCTGGCGCAGCTCGCGGTAGATCCGTACGGAGTGCAGGAGCCGCTGCTCGTACTCCTTGAGGTCGTCGCGGTCGTGCTGCTCCTCGTCGCCCATCGCGGCGGCGTGCCAGTCGCGGATGAAGCGGGTGACCTGGTCGCGGGACATCGGCGCGAGCGACAGCTCGGTGAAGCCCTCCTCGGCGAGGCGCTCCTGGGAGAGCCAGCCGTCCTCCACGGCGGAGGGGCGCGAGGTGACCAGGCAGGCGGTGCCGGAGAAGATGCGCAGGAGCCGGCGGAGCTGGTCGCGCAGGGCGCCGCGGGTCTCCTCGGGGGCCTCGTCGATGCCGTCGACGAGGAGCAGGGCGCGGCCGGCGAGGAGCGTGCGCACCACCCAGCCCTCGGGCGCGCTGCCGGCCAGCGGGTGGCGCACGGCGCGCAGGAAGTCGTCCGGTGCGGGGAACCCCTCGCGGGCGAACCGGCGTACGGGCAGGACGAACGGCACCCGGGCGCCCTCGCGGGCGGCGGCCACGGCGAGCCACTGCACGAGGGTGGTCTTGCCGGAGCCGGCGACGCCGCGCAGCAGGACCCGTTCGTGGCCCTCCAGGGCGCGGTCGGCGAGGAGCACGGTGCGCTGCTGCCCGCCGGGGCCGGGCACCGCACCGCCGCTGCTCTCCTCGGCCTGCAGGCTGAGGTAGGTGTCCTCCAGGGGCCAGCGGTCGGGCGCGTTCGAGAAGTCGACGCCGACGATGGTCAGCCAGCCGTGCTGGCGCACCACCTCCTGCGCGTACGCGGCCTCGAAGTCGGCGTCCTCCCGGGAGGGCCGGGGCCGGCGGACGGTGGCGGCGGCCTCGGCGTCGTTTAGGTCGACGAGCTGGCGGATCCGGCTGGCGCGTTCGGGCAGGTGGCGCTGGATGTACGGGGAGCGGCGCACGAGGTGGTGCAGGACGTGCAGGCAGACGGCGACGAGCAGTTCGTCGTGGAACCAGGCGGCGTCGGGGCTGAGGCGGCGGTCGGCGCCCTGGACGGCGCCGCGCAGCCGCCGGGCGTAGTCCTGCGGGCCGAGGCGCACGGCGTCGGCGTCGGTCAGGTCGAGCTCGCCGACGGCGAGGAGGGTGCGCGTCAGCACGTCGGCGACGGCGGGGAGTTCGCGGGTGGGGGTGGTGTGCGTCTCGGCGGCTAGCTGGATGAACTCGGCGGCGGTGCGGTGGACCTCGTCCGGTCCCGCCGGCGCGTCGGGGCCCCGCCAGGTGGTGAGGGCGGCGATCAGGTCGGGGGCCCTGGGGGGCCGGGGCGGGACGCGGAACAGCCGCTGCACGAGGGGTGCGGAGAGGGTGGACGGGGTGCGTACTACGGGCTCCATGGGCATCGCGGTCCCTGGGTCGGGTCGTGCCGTGGCCGGGTCTTGCCGCAAGGCTCAAGTCTAGGTCAAGTGCCGTGCTGCTCAGGCAAGTTGACGCGTACGCCGGGCGGTATCCGCCGGAGGGCCTCGGCGTCCTTGGCGTGCGCCAGGTCGACGTCGGTGAGGAGGGGGAAGGCCGCCAGCCAGCCGAGCCCCTCCACGGGGTGGGGCGCGTCCAGGGCGATGCGGGTGAGCCGTTCGGGCACGAGGAGTTCGACGAGGTCCTCGACGCGGTAGGCGCCGACGACCTCCACGCGCGGCCAGCCGCCGATGGAGAGCAGGGCGCGCAGGTCCTTGCGGCCGTGCACGGGGACCATGGGCCGCTGGGTGAGGTGCGTGAGGACTTCCCGCAGGTAGAGCTCGCGGTCGAAGACCGGCCAGGCGCGCGCGAGGACCAGCTGGACCTCGGGGTCCGGGTGGTCGCGGAAGTACGTCAGGTAGTCGAGCGCCGCCGGGGTGCCGACCCTGGCGGCGACCAGCGGCACCAGATGGGCGTGCTCGCCGTGCACCTGCTCGGGCTCGGGCAGCAGGTCGAGCACCAGGTCGCCGCCCGCCTCCGCCAGTTCGAGGGCCTCGCGCTCCCGGCGCGGCGGCACCAGGGACCGCAGGCCTTCCTCCACCATCTCCCGTACCGCGGGTGCCACCTCGGCCGCATAGGGCAGGGAGGCGGCGGCGAGCAGTTTGCCGTGCGCGGTGTCCTGTTCCATGAGGCGCCGCAGCATCAGCTCCGCCTCCTTGGGCCGCGCGTGCGCGACGGCCAGCAGGATGACGTCCTCCCACTCCGCCCGGTCCGCGTGGTCGAGGAGCAGGTCGAAGTCGAGCTCCTGGACGGCGAGCCGGGAGCCCAGGTAGTCCTGGAAGGTGCGGTGCAGGAAGTCGACGCGGCCCTCGGACGGTTCGCGCAGCAGGCCCGAGCGCAGCAGCAGCGAGGCGTAGATCTCCTCGCCGCCGCCGTCGAGGCCCATCGCGGGCGCGGCGTCACCGAGGATGCGTACGGCGTCCGAACGGTCCATCTCCGCACGGCTGTTGCGGATCAGCCACCAGGCGAGCTTCTGGAGGAGCTGTACCTGGGTGGCGAACGACAGACGCGCGTCGTACGCGGGGTGGAGCCCCCGCTCGACGTCCCTGCGTTCGAGGAGCATCGTCAGGGCGGCCTGGTACAGCGACTTCCTGTCCTGCGGGAGGAAGCCGTGCCGGTCCCGGTGGAGGGCGCAGAGCATGCCGCACATCAGCGGGTTCGTGGCGAGCCGGTTGAGCTCGGGGGCCCGGTGCACCGTGCGCAGCATGGCCGTGCCGACCGCCTCGTCGGCGCCCGCCGCGTGGTGCCAGCGCCGGACGAACGTGGCGACGTGGTCGCGGGCCATCGGGCGGAGCGTGACCTCGGCGAAGGCGGCGGCCTCCAGCCATCTGTCGGGCACGGCGGAGGGGCGGGAGGTGACGAGCCACAGATTGCCGGGGAACGTACGCGTCAGATCGCGCAGCCACCGCTTGGCCGCCGCCCGCCGGTCCTCGGAGATCTCGTCCATCCCGTCGACGAGCAGCACCCCGCGCCGCGCCCGCAGGACGCGCTCCACCCAGCCGTTCGGCTGCTCCCCGGCGACGAGGCACCCGACGGCGGTCAGGAAGTCCTTCGGGATGGGCAGCTCCGCCCCTGGCCTGACGATCCGCCGCATCGGCAGCACGAACGGCACGCGCCCGATGAGGTGGGTGAGGCCGTGCGCGTACGTCTGGTCGGCCGTGGTGACCGCGAGCCACTGCACGAGCGTGGTCTTGCCGGACCCGGCGACACCGCGAAGCAGTACGTGGTCCTCCTGGGCGAGCATCCGCTCGGCGGAGACCGGGGCGCCGCCCTCGCCGGGGTGCTCCCGGCTCGCCTCCAGGCTGAGGTAGGCGGTGTCCAGGGGCCACTCGCTGGTCCCGGCGTAGACGTCGAGCCCGTAGATGGTGAGCGTGCCGTGCCGCTCCGCTATGTACGCCGCGTACCGCGTCTCGAACGCGGCGTCCTCGCTCGACTGCGAGGGCAGGCGTTCCAGGAGTACGTCGACGGCGTCCACGAGCCGCGCGAGCTGCCGGCTCTGGGCGGTCTGGAGCCGGGCGATGTAGGTGGAGCGCTGGGTGAAGAAGTTCAGGATGTGCAGGGCGGCGGTGAGCAGCAGCCGTTCGTAGAAGAGTTCGGCGTCCCGGCCGAGGGCGAAGGTGGCGATGGTGACGGCCGTCTGTGAGCGCAGGGCGCGCGCGAACTCCTCGGGCCCGAGCGCGACCGCTTCGTAGTCCTCGATGGTGAGGGTGCCGAGGGCGGCGAGGGAGCGCGCGAGCGCGTCCCTGACGGCCACGGCCTCCGACGCCTCCACGGGCCGCTCGCCGGGCCCGGCGGCCTTCAGCGCCCTGCGGACGAGCTCGTCGGCGATCTTCACGACGTCCTTGGGCGTGACGTCGCGCTTCTCGCCGGAGAACGAGACGAGGGCGGAGATCCGCACGGGCTTGGCGACCAGCCCCGCGCCGGGCCCTTCCTTGACGAAGAGCTTTCTGACGAGCGGCGCGACCGCACTGGAGGCGAGACGGGCACCTAGGGCTCCGGGGTCGACCATGTGTCGAGGTTAGGTCAACGGGCCGTGGAGCGCAGGGAGTTGGGTGCGGGCGGGGCGGCGGGGCGGGGTGCCGGGAGAGCGCGGCCCCGAACCTCCGCGGACGGGGTCCGGGGCGTAGCGCCCGTCACATTCGGGGCGGGGTGGATCTTATGTCCCGGTGACATGCCGCACAGGGGTTTTGTCCGGTACTAGGCGGAATAGTGGATACGTCGGGACTCCTGGCCGGGACCTTCGGCCCGCAACCTCCGGGACGTCCGCCGCGTCCGGCCGGGACCTGTGGGGGCCCGCTGGGTCCGGGCGCGGGGAGCGCCTCCGACGTGGGGTTAAACCGGCGGGGCGGGATGGAATTCCATTACCAGATCGGGGGGGTAATTGTCCGGATTTAGGAGTGTCAAGGGGGCGAAATGCCCTGGCCCGGCTACGGCTTTGCGTAGTAGATGGGGGTTTTGTGTGTACGTCGGGGTCGGGGTTACCAAGGGATGGCCGACCCGGTGAAGCGCGGTCCGCGGGTGACCCACCCGCCGCTGCCGCCCGCCGGGTCAGTCCATGCCCCCCTCGGTCGCCGCGTCAGGCGTCGCCCAGTCGTCACACCCCGGAGGACATCCCCATGTCGAAGCGCACCACGTCGCACCGTTCCGCCACGTCGCTGTTCCGCACCCGGGCGGCCGTCGTCGCCCTCGGCGTCGGAGCCTCGGCGGTGCTCGGAGCCGGTGCCTCGGTCGCCGCCGGGGAGACCAAGAGCGGCGGCGTGCTGCCGGGCGTCACGGTGGACTCCCTCCAGGCCCAGGCCACCGCGCAGGCGAAGAAGGCGGCCGACGTCAAGAAGGCCGCCGCCGCCAAGGTCGCGTCCTGGGTCGACCCGGTCAAGAACTACACGCTCTCCGCCAGCTTCGGCCTCGGCGGCAGCATGTGGTCCCACAAGCACTCCGGCCAGGACTTCGCCGTGCCGGTCGGCACCCCCGTCGCCTCCGTGCACGGCGGCACCGTCGTCAAGGCCGGCCCCAACGGCGCCGGCGACGGCCCCGCGTACGGCAACGCCGTCGTCATCAAGCACAGCAACGGCACCTTCTCCCAGTACGCGCACCTCTCGCGGATCGACGTCCGGGTGGGCCAGGCCGTCACCACCGGTCAGCACATCGCGGCCTCGGGCAACACCGGCAACTCCAGCGGCCCGCACCTGCACTTCGAGATCCGTACGACCCCGAACTACGGCACCGCCGTCGACCCGGTCGCCTTCCTCCACTCGGTGGGCGTGAAGGTCTGACGCGTGCGGGTCTGACCCCGGCACCGGACATGCCCTAGGCGCCCGTGTGCGCCCGGGTCACCAGATCGATGGCGACCTCCAGGATGGCCCTGCGCTTCTCCTCGGGGTCGCCTTCGACGTCCTTGAGCACGAACATCCCGCCGTGCATGGTGAACAGCGCGCTGAAGCACCGCACCTGGTCGGCCATCGGCGCGTCCGGGTCCTTGAGGATCTCGTAGAGCGCGAGCATGCGGTCCTTGAAGCTCTCGCCCGTCTTCAGATCGCGCATCGTGGCCTGGTTCTCCTGCATGAAGCGGAAGAGTGGGGCCGCGTCGACGAGGATCTCGCTGTAGCGGCGCAAAGTCTGCTGCTTGGTCTCCAGGGAGACGGGCCGCGGCTGCTCGTTGCCCCAGCTGATCAGCTCGTCGATCGGCCTGGTCAGGTCGTCGAAGATGCTGGTGAGGATGTCTTCCTTGGTCTTGAAGTGGTAGTAGAGCGCCGCCTTCGTGACCTCCAGGCGCTCGGAGATCTCGCGCAGTGACGTCTTCTCGTAACCCTGCTCGGCGAAGAGTTCGAGGGCCACGTCCTGGATGCGCTGACGGGTGTTCCCGCGGCGCTGCTGCTTGCTCATGCCTGTACCCGTGCCCATCGGGGTGCTCCTCGACTCCTTCATAACTTACTTGACGCCCGGCTAGTTGGGGGTCTACCTTCCCTCAGTGTAGACAGCTAGCCGGGCGGCAAGTAAGTGCCGGGGTCCCGGAAGACGGCCCAGGACGGTGCGGGGAGCACGGGGAGTGGGAAACATGCCGGACAAGACCATCGAGAAAGCCGGGCCGGTGACGGCCGGATCCGGAGCGACGAAGGCCGCACCACGGGCGCGCAGCGTGCGCGTCGTGCTCATGGCCCTGATGATCACGATGCTGCTCGCGATGCTCGACAACATGATCGTGGGCCCCGCGATGCCGACGATCGTGGGCGACCTCGGCGGCATGGAGCACCTGTCCTGGGTGGTGACCGCCTACACCCTGGCCACCGCCGCCTCCACCCCCATCTGGGGCAAGCTCGGCGACATGTACGGGCGCAAGGGCTCCTTCCTCACCGCCATAGTGATCTTCCTGGCCGGCTCCGCGCTCAGCGGCATGGCGCAGGACATGAACCAGCTCATCGGCTTCCGCGCGGTCCAGGGCCTCGGCGCCGGCGGACTCATGGTCGGCGTCATGGCGATCATCGGTGACCTGGTCCCGCCGCGGGAGCGCGGCAAGTACATGGGCATGATGACCGGCGTCATGGCGGTCGCGATGATCGGCGGCCCGCTCGTCGGCGGCTCCGTCACCGACCACCTCGGCTGGCGCTGGGCCTTCTACCTGAACCTGCCGCTCGGCGCCATCGCCCTCGCCATGGTCACCACCGTCCTGCACCTGCCCAAGAAGAAGGCACAGGGACGCATCGACTACCTCGGCGCGGCCCTGCTCACCGTCGGCATCAGCGCGCTCGTGCTGGTCACCACCTGGGGCGGTACGGAGTACGCCTGGAGCTCCGCCGTCATCATGGAGCTCATCGGCATCGGCGTCGCCTCGCTCGTCGGCTTCCTCTTCGTCCAGAAGAAGGCCGCGGAACCGGTCATGCCGCTGCACATCTTCCGCAGCCGCAACTTCTCGCTGATGGCCGTGATCGGCTTCGTCACCGGGTTCGTGATGTTCGGCGCGATGCTCTTCCTGCCGCTCTACCAGCAGACGGTGCAGGGTGCCTCCGCGACCAACTCCGGTCTGCTGCTGCTCCCCATGCTCCTGTCGATGATGGCCGTCTCGGTGGTCGCCGGCCGCGTCACCACCGCCACCGGAAAGTACCGGGCCTTCCCGATCGTCGGCACGCTCCTGATGGTCGCCGGATTCTTCCTGCTCTCGCGGATGGACACCGAGACCTCCCGCCTCACCTCGGGCCTCTACATGGCCGTGCTCGGCGCCGGCATGGGCTTCCTGATGCAGATCACCATGCTGGTCGCGCAGAACAGCGTCGAGCTGAAGGACATGGGCGTCGCCTCGTCCTCGGCCACGCTCTTCCGCACGCTCGGCTCCTCCTTCGGCGTCGCGATCATGGGCGCGATCTTCAACAACCGCGTCCAGGAGGTCATGGCCGACCGCGCCGGATCCCTCGGCGGCAAGATCACCGAGTCGCAGGCACAGCTGGACCCCGAGCGCCTCAGGCAGCTGCCCGAGGTCATCCGCGACGCCTACCAGCACGCGGTCGCCTCCGGTACGCACTCGGCCTTCCTGCTGGGCGCCGCCATCAGCGTCGCTGCGCTGCTCGCCGCCTTCTTCGTGAAGGAGATCCCGCTGCGCGGCTCGGGCCCCGCGGACAAGCCCGCCGCAGCGGCCGGAGCGACGGACCGCAAGAGGGCCGACAGGGCGGAAGAGACGGCCGGGAACGCGGATGGGGACTCCGCGCGGGCGGCAGGGCAGACGGTCGCGGAGCCCGTCTGACCCCATGCCCCCGCCCCGGCGGACGACGGCCCCCGACGCGACGAGCGCCGGGGGCCGTTTTCGTGGTGCGGGCCGTTTTCGTGGTGCGTCGGGTGTACGGGGTGGTGGTCCCGGTCCGGGCCCCGGCCCCGGCCCCGGCCCTCAGAGGTTGTCGGGCAGTTTGAGCACCGGGTAGCTGCCCGTGTTCGTCGGCGCGTGCTCCGGCAGCCACAGCACCGCGACCGCGCCCTCGGCGGGCTCGCCGGGCGCTGCCCCCGCGGGCCGTACGTTGCGGAAGGTGAGCCGGGCGCCGAGCACCCGGGCCTGGCCCGCGGCGATCGTCAGGCCCAGGCCGTGCCCGTGCCCCGCCCGGTCCGCGCTGCCCGTACGGAACCGGCTCGGCCCCTCGTCCAGCAGAGCCTCGGGGAAACCGGGCCCGTGGTCGCGGACCCGGACCACCCGGCCCTCGACGCTGACCTCGATGGGCGGCTTGCCGTGCTTGGTGGCGTTGGCGACGAGGTTGCCGAGGATGCGCTCCAGGCGGCGCGGGTCGGTGGTGACCTCCGACTCGTGCACCACCGTCACCGTCACGTCCGTGCTCAGGATCGCCATCCGCCGGGAGACGAACTCGCCGAGCGTGATGTCCTGCAGCTCGGCCCGCTCGGCGGCGGAGTCGAGCCGCGCCACCTCCAGGACGTCCTCGACGAGCGTACGCATCGCCTGCGCCCGGTCCCTGACCAGCTCGGTCGGCCGCCCCGGCGGCAGCAGCTCGGCGGCGGTGAGCAGTCCGGTCACCGGCGTGCGCAGCTCGTGCGCGATGTCCGCGGTCACCCGGCGCTCAGCCTCCAGGCGCTGCTTGAGGGCATCGGCCATGGCGTCCACGGCGCTCGCCACGTCGTCGGTCTCGTCCCGTACGACACCGCCGATCGCCTCGCGGACGCTGACGTCCGTCTGGCCCTGCGCGACCTCGCTCGCCGCCGTCGCCGCCTTGCGCAGGCGCCGCGACAGCTGGCCGCCGATGAGCACGCCCAGCGCGCAGCCGCCGAAGACGACCGCGATCGAGCCGATCACCAGGGCCTGGTCGAGGTCCTTCATGACGGTGGCGCTGCGGTCGGTGAAACGGGAGTGCAGCGACAGGACGTGCCCGTCGGCGAGCGGCACGGCGGCCCAGATGTCCGGCGCGCCGTCGGACTTCTCCTCGACGAAGGTGGCCCGGCGGCCCTTGAGCACCTTCTGCCGCAGCTCCTGCGGCAGCTCGGGGTCGTCGACCTTCGTGCCGAACTGCAGGGTCTGCCGCTGGGAGGCGGAGGAGTAGAGCCGCAGGGCGAACTGGATGCGCTCGTCCTGGACGTCGCGCGAGTTGTCGAGCATCGAGACCCGGGCCGCGTTGTGCACGACCAGGCTCAGCGCGATGGCGACCAGCGCCCCGACCAGCGCGATCGCCGCGGCGATCTTCCAGCGCACGCCCGTGCGCAGGTGCAGGCCGGAACGGAACCTGTCGCGGACGCGCTCGACCGCCCTGCGCCCCCCGTTCATATACGTCGTCCCCTGAGTGCCCTGTGTCCGATACAGCCGGTGGTTCCGGTGTACGTGGTGCCGGTGCGCCGCGTGGTGCCGGTGCCCGTACCGCTTCTACCGCTCGTGCTCGTCACGCGTGCGCTCACGCCTTGAGCTTGTAGCCGAAGCCGCGGACGGTCTCGATGCGGTCCTGTCCCACCTTCGTGCGCAGCCGCTGCACGTGGACGTCGACGACGCGGGTGTCGCCGCCCCAGCCGTAGTCCCACACCCGCTCCAGGAGCTTGTCGCGGGAGAGGACCGTGCCCGGCGCGGACGAGAACTCGAGCAGCAGGCGCATCTCGGTCGGCGTCAGCGCCACGGGCGTACCGCCCCGGTGCACCTCCATGCCGACCGTGTCGATCTCCAGATCGCCGAAGTGCAGCACTCCGCCGTCGGCCGCGGAGCTCTCCTCCGGGCCGGACGCCGTGGAGCCCGGCCCGCTGGCGTGGCCGAAGCGGCGCAGGACGGCACGGATGCGGGCGACCAGGACGGCGCCGTCGAACGGCTTGGTCACGTAGTCGTCGGCGCCGGCCTCCAGGCCGAGCACGACGTCGATGGAGTCGGCCCGCGCCGACAGCATGATCACGGGGACCGTCGACTCGTCACGGATGCGGCGGCACAGCGAGACGCCGTCGAGGCCCGGCACCATCACGTCGAGCAGGGCGATGTCCGGCCGGTCGGCGCGGAAGGCCTCGAGGCCCGAGAGCCCGTCGGGCATGGCGGTCACCGCGAAGCCGTCGCGCTCCAGGGCGAGCTGGGTGGCCTCGCGGATGACGTCGTCGTCCTCGACGAACAGGACGTGGGTCTGCTCTGCCATCGGGTGCTCTCAGTCCTTCTCGTGCGTCGGTGCGTCTTGGGTCGCCGGGCCGGTCAGTCCGCGGACGGCTCACTCGGCTCGCCGCCCACCGCGTTGCCGAAGTCGTTGCGCGTACGCCCCGACTCGGTGAAGTGGTGCGCGGACCAGTGGTAGGTGATCACTTCCTCCCCGGAGGGGTAGGCGACCGAGTCACCCTTCTCGTACAGCTGCTTCGTCACGACCAGGTCGCCCCGGTCGATCTCGGCGTAGACGGAGGCGGGCTCCTCGGCCTTGAAGACATTCTCGTACTCATCGCCCTGAGCGCGATACACGTAACTGCCGATGCCCACCGCGTCACCGCAGGTCAGCACGTTCACCACGACGTCCGACGCGGCTCCGCCGGTCAGGTTCCCGTACGACACGTCGATCGGGTACGCCTTCCCCACGCACGGCTTGAGCTCGCGCTTGATCGCGGGGCTGACCTGTGGATCGTTCTTGACGAGCCGGACCGCGTCGATCTTCTTCGCCGGCACGGAGACCGTGGCCGACGGCGACGGCGCCGTGGACACCACGGGCTCGCTGCTGGCGGGCCCCTCGTCACGGGCGCCGGAGCCGCCGGTCGCGCAGGCGGAGAGCAAAAGGCCGAGGGCGGCGAACGCGGCCACCGCCGCACTCACCGCCTTGACGCCTCGTCGGACCCGCAGGCCTAGGCCGCGCAACTCTCCCGCTCCTCACGTTCGAGCGCGCGGGCGTCCAGGTCGCGGCTCTCCAGCTCCTGGCGGAGCCGGGCGAGCGCCCGGTGCAGCGTGCTCTTGACCGTGCCGGCCGACATGCCGAGGGCGGCGGCCGTCTCCTCTGTGGACATCTGCTCCCAGTGTCGCAGCACGACGACGCTGCGCTGCTTGGGTGCGAGGACCTTCATGATGTCCATCAGCAGCGCGCGGTCCGCGTGCTGCTCGGTGGAGTCTTCCACGCTCGCGTCGGGCAGCTGCTCGGTGGGCACCTCTTCGAGCTTGCGGGCCCGCCACCACTCCGTACGCGTGTTGATCATGACGCGGCGCAGGTAGGCGTCGGCCAGCCGCTTGTCGGCTATGCCGTCCCAGCGGCCGTACGTCCGCACGAGCGCGGTCTGCAGCAGGTCCTGGGCGTCCACGGGGTCCGGAACCAGGCGCCGGGCACTGCGCAGCAGAGCATCCTGCCGAGTGCGGACGTACTCTTCGAACTCGAGCACCTCGCCGTGCGCCATATCAAACCGCCTCCGTTCCATCCCCATTGCCGACCGCGGTCCCTGCTGTGCGGTACGGATATGAAGGTACGGAGGCGTTGTCACGAGGTTGTGCGGAGCAGCCAGCGGCGGACGCACGGCTGTACGTCGGTTGTGTAACAGACGTAGGAATGAGTTAAACACCTGCGTTTGGCAGGGGCCCCGTTGCCGCCGCCGTCGGGTCGAAGGCGGCGGTCGGGCGTGGCGGGAGGGGCCCCGTCCCCGTCAGGTCTGCGGCAGCCGGTACAGACCGCCCTGCAACGGCTCGACGAGACCGTCCGCGACCAGCCCGTCCAGCGCGCGGGCCCGCTGCACGGGCTCATCCCACACCCGGTCGAGCACGGCCTGCGGCACCGGCGTCACGGCGTCGCGCAACACGGCGAGCAGCTTGCCCCGCACCTGCCGGTCCGTCCCCGCGTACGTCTGGCCGCGCCGGGCCGGACCCTCGTGCGCGGGCTTGCCCGCCGTGCGCCAGGCGCACTGCGCGGCGATCGGACACTGCCCGCAGTTCTCGTTCTTCGCCGTGCAGACCAGGGCACCGAGCTCCATCGAGGCGGCCGCCCAGCGCGATGCGGTGCGCTCGTCCTCGGGCAGCAGGGCGCGGGCCAGCTTGCGCTCGGCGGCGGTCGTCGCGTTCGGCGGGTACTGGACGCCCGTCACAGCCCGGGCGAAGACCCGGCGGACGTTGGTGTCGAGGACGGCGTGCCGCTGCCCGTACGCGAACGACGCCACGGCCGCCGCGGTGTACTCCCCGATGCCGGGCAGCGCGAGCAACTGGGCGTGCTGCGTGGGCACGTCGCCGCCGTGCCGCTCCGTTATGGCGACGGCCGCGCCGTGCAGCCGCAGGGCGCGGCGCGGATAGCCGAGCCGGCCCCAGGCGCGCACGGCCTCACCGGGCGCCTCCTTGGCCAGGTCGGCGGGGCGGGGCCAGCGGGCGAGCCACTGTTCGTAGACGGGCAGGACGCGGCTGACCGGGGTCTGCTGGAGCATGAACTCGCTGACCATCACGCCCCACGGCCCGGCGTCCTCACGACGCCACGGCAGATCACGGGCGTGCGTGTCGAACCACGCGATGACGGGGGTGTGCAGGGCCGCACCGGTCTCACCGGCGGGTTCGGGGACTTCTCCGGGGGCGGGGCGGGGGGCGGGGCTGTTCGGCATGGGCTTCGTGGGCGCAGTCATGGCACATCCGATCCTGCCACGGGGGCGGCGGGGTACGGGCCAACCGCGCGGTCGGCCCGGGCGGTTTTACGGGGGACGGCCCTCGGTGGCGGCCAGGACCTGACGATCGGCAGGGGTGGGAGGCGGCGCGGGGCACGTAGCGTCACAGGGGTGGAGAGACGTACCGGGGACGCACTGCTGTGGGCGGCGCTTGCCGTACCCGTCCTGACCGTGGACCGGCTGGGCCTGAACGAACCCCGCCCCTTCGCCCAGCAGCTCGCCGGCCTCGCGGCCCTCGCCCTCGCCGCCGCCCTCGGCCGCACCCGGCCCCTCCCCGCCTTCCTGCTGCCGGCCGCCCTGGGCCTCGCCACGGCCCCCTCGCTCTTCACCCTCGCGTACGGACCGGCCCTCGCCGTCTTCGCGCTGCTGCTCGGCCGCCGCGCGGCGCACGCCCGCCCCGCCCTCCTCGCCTTCGGCGGCATCGCCGTCGCAGGCACCGTCAAGATCGCCGTACGGGACGTCGATCCGACGGTGGAGTGGCTGGTCCTGATGGCGACCCTGCTGTTCGGCGCGGTCTTCCCCTGGCTCGCGGGCCGCTACTGGCGCCAGGGCCGTGAGCTGGCCGCCGCCGGCTGGGCCCGCGCCGGACAGCTGGAGCGGGAGCAGCGGATCGTCGCCGACCGCGCCCGGCTGCGCGAACGGGCCCGCATCGCCCAGGACATGCACGACTCCCTGGGACACGAACTGAGCCTGATCGCGGTACGGGCGGGCGCCCTCCAGGTCGCCGCCGACCTGCCGGAACCGCACCGGGAGGCCGCGGCCGACCTCAGGGCCGCCGCCGCGCAGGCCACCGAGCGGCTGCACGCGATCATCGGCCTGCTCCGTGAGGAGGGTGACGAACAGGCGCCGCTGGCCCCGGCCGGCGAGAGCGTCGCGGCCCTCGTCGCGCGTGCCGAGGAGTCGGGCCTGGACATCACCTGCACCGACGACGGGGAGGAGAGCGGCCACGAGGTGGGGAGCGACCCGGCGCGCCGCGAGGTGACCCGGCGTACCGTCCACCGCGTCGTCCAGGAGGCGCTGACCAACGCGGCCAAGCACGCGCCGGGCGCCCCGGTCGCCGTGTCGGTGACGCGGGATGCCTCCGCGACGACGGTCACCGTCACCAACGGCCGCCCCCACAAGAGGGATCCGCTCGGAACGGCGCTGCCGCCCGGCGGCGGTGGCTCCGGGCTGCGGGCCCTTGGCACCCGCGTCGCCGACCTGGGCGGCACCCTCACCGCGGGCCCGCACGGCCCCGGCTTCCGCGTCACCGCACACCTCCCGTCCACCGCGACGTCCCCTGTGCCGCACACCGCCGAGGCGCCGCCCGCCCCCACAGGCGCCCACCTCCTCACGTACGCCCGGCGCCGCACCGTCCTGGCCTTCGGTGCCGCCGTCACCACGGGCGCGCTGCTCATCGGGGGGACCTTCGCCTGGTACGCGTACTCGCGGACGCACTCCGTCCTCACCCCCGCCGACTACGCGCGCCTGCGCATCGGCGAGAGCCGCGCCGCGGCCGACCGCGTGCTGCCGGACCGGACCGTCGCCGACCCGCCGCTGGAGCGCGCGCCGACCCCGCCGCCCGCGGACGCCGACTGCGCGTACTACCGGGCGAGCGGTGAACTCTTCACCGCCGTGGCCCACTTCAGACTCTGCTTCGGCAGGCACGGCGCCACGAGCGGCCGCCTCGTGGACAAGGCCGTCATCCCCACGGCGACCGACAGGGCAGGGAAAACCGGCAGGGCAGGGAAAGGCGAGGGACGAGCACGGTGAACGACGACGCACGAGCAGCTGAGGGAGGAGCGGCGGCCTCGGCCATCCGCGTCCTGCTGGCCGACGACGAGGCCATGATCCGCGCGGGCGTGCGCGCCATCCTCGCCGCGGGACCGGATGTCGAGGTCGTCGCGGAGGCCGGGGACGGCAGGGAGGCGGTCGCGCTGGCCCAGGCCCACCGCCCCGACGTGGCGCTGCTCGACATCCGCATGCCACGCCTTGACGGACTCGCCGCGGGGGAGGAGATCGCGCGCACCGTGCCCGGCACCGCCGTCGCGATGCTGACGACGTTCTCCGAGGACGCGTACATCGCGCGGGCGCTGAGCGGCGGGGCCACCGGCTTCCTGCTGAAATCGGGCGACCCGCACGAACTCATCGCCGGGGTACGGGCGGTGGCGGGCGGCGCCGCCTTCCTCTCGCCCCAGGTCGCCCGGCACGTCATCGACGGCTTCGGGGCCCGGCGCCTGGGCCGCGGCGCCGAGGCCCGCACCCGCGTCGAGGCGCTGACGCCGCGCGAGCGCGAGGTGCTCGGCCTGGTCGGCGCGGGCCTGTCCAACCCGGAGATCGCGGCCCGGCTGCATCTCGTGGAAGGCACGGTCAAGGCATACGTGAGCGCGGTCCTGGACCGGCTCGGGGTGCGGAACCGCATTCAGGCGGCGATCGTCGCGTACGAGGCGGGGCTCGTCCCTGAGACGGACTGACGGGCCCCGCGCGGCGTCAGTGCCGGTGCGAGTCGTCGCGGCGGAAGGTCATGGTCGGCGAGTCGTACGCCGCCGGGTCGTACGGAGCCGGAGCCGGAGCCTGCGCCTGTGCGGGGGCCGGCATCGGGGCGGGCCGGGACGCGGCGCGGGCCCGCACGGGGCCCGGCCCGGCGAACCACTTCACGATCCCCGTGGACGAGCCGCGCATCGCCAGCGTGACCCGCGCCACCGGGCGCGCGGTGACCCGTACGAGCACGAACACGATCAGCGCGCCGAAGACCAGACCCACCGCCACGTCGTGCGGGTAGTGCACCCCGACGAAGACCCGCGAGAAGGCCATGAGCACGGCCATCGGCACCGTCAGCGCCGCGAGGCGCGGCCAGGCGAGGGCGAGCCCGATGGCGGCCGCGCCCGCGATCGTGGAGTGGTTGCTGGGGAAGGACCAGTCGCCGTGCGGCGGGCACGTGACGAGCGGATTCAGCGCGCCGGTCACCGCCCGGCACGGCCGCTCCTCGTCGATCGCGGACTTGGCCAACTCGCTGCAGACGTACGCCACCGCGGTGGCGAGCGGGGCCAGCACCGCGATCGCCAGGGCGCGGGGCTCCCCGCGCCGGGCCCGCCACCAGGCGACGACGAAGAGCACGCCGAAGAGCAGCAGGCCGAGCTCCGTCCACACCTCCGCGAGGTGCTGGAACCACGACGGTGTGTCGTGGGCGAAGTCGGTGATGTCGCGGTAGAGGTCGTCCGTCATGGTGTCCATGATTGCGGACGGTACGGAGTGGGGCCGAATCGTCACACCTGGCGATCGACCCGTCACAGCCCCTGCCGATGGACAGGGGCCCAGGGCGCCGCGGACCGCCCCGGAACCCGTTCCGGGATGATGATCCGCAAACTTTCCCGCCCAACGCGGCGGGTGGGGCGGGAGATGGACCGGATCTCTCGTAAGGTTTGGGCGTGGGATCTCTGCGCAATCCGGTCGGGCCGCTTCCCTCCACCATCTACTGGCGTCGGAGGGCCGTTCTGCTGTCCGTAGTAGGCCTGCTGGCGCTCCTCGTCGTCTGGATCGTCACCTCAGGTGGCGGCGGCGGCAGGAACGACGCCGACGGGCCGGGCGGCAACGGACCCGCCACGTCCATCACTCCCGGACCCACCGAGTCCGGACCCGCGATCAGTGAACACCCGGGCGGGCGGGACGAGTCGAGCGAGGGCTCCGGCTCCGGCTCGGGCGGCTCCGGGGGGCCGGGCTCGGGCGGCTCCGGCGGCTCGGAGGGCGGGTCCGGCGGTTCGGAGGGTTCCGGCGGCTCGGGCGGTTCCGGGGGCTCCGGTGGTGCCGGGGACGATGCCAAGGGCGGGGGCGGCTCGGGGGACCGGCTGCCGGCCGGTTCGCGGCTGCCCAACTGCACCAGCGGGGCCGTGAAGTTGAAGGTGCGCAGCGTCAAGAACACGTACGCGATCGACGAGAAGCCGAAGTTCGAGCTGATCGCCGAGAACGACGGCGGCAAGGCCTGCAAGCTCGATCTCGGCGGCAAGGGCACGGTGCTGACGATCACTCAGGCCGATGGCGACGACGAGTTCTGGTCCTCGGCCGACTGCCCCTCCGGGAACGGCAGCCTGCTGCTGCGGGTGCCGGCGGACGGCCGGGTCACGCACGCGGTGCGGTGGGACCGGCGGGCCAGCGCCCCGCAGTGCGCGACGCCTTCGGCGGGGACGGCGAAGCCGGGCACGTACCTCGTCGAGGCGAAGGCCCCCGGCCTGGGCACGGCCCGGACCTCCTTCGTCCTCGAAAAGGACTAGCAGGGACCGGAGGGGCTAGCCGCGGAAGGTGCGGCGGTACGCCGCCGGGGCGACTCCCGCCTCCGCCGCGAGGTGCCGCCGCAGCGAGGTGGCGGTGGCGAAGCCGACCTCGTGGGCGACGCGCTCCACCGGCAGATCGCTGGACTCCAGCAGGTGCCGGGCCCACCGGACCCGCTGCGAGGTCAGCCAGCGGCCGGGGCTCAGACCGGTCTCCTCCTTGAAGCGCCGGGCGAAGGTACGGGTGCTCATCGCCGCGTGCGCGGCCAACTCGTCCAGCGAGAGCGGCAGTTCGAGCCGTTGCAACGCCCAGTCGCGGGTCGGCCCGGTGCCGGTCGCGCCCGCCGGCGGCAGGGGCCGCTCGATGTACTGGGCCTGCCCGCCGTCCCGGTACGGCGGCATGACGCAGAAGCGGGCGGCCTGGTTGGCGGTCTCGGTGCCGTGGTCCTTGCGCAGCAGGTGCAGACAGACGTCGACGCCACTGGCCGCCCCCGCCGAGGTCAACACGTCCCCGTGGTCGACGAAGAGGACGTCGGGGTCGAGCTCGACCCGGGGGAACAGTTCCCGGAAGCGGTCGCCGAGCGCCCAGTGGGTGGTGGCCCGGCGCCCGTCGAGGAGACCGGTGCCGGCCAGCAGGAAGGCGCCGCTGCAGATCGACACCAGACGGGTGCCGGGCCGGACGCCGGAGAGCGCGTCCAGGGCCTTCGGGTCCGGGACGGCGGCCGGGGCCCCGGTGATCGCGTACCCGGGGATGATCACGGTGTCCGCCTCGGCCAGCACTTCGGGTCCGTGCCCGGGGGTGACGGTCAGGTCCGAGACGGTGCGCACGGGCCCGCCGTCCACGCTCGCGGTCACCACCTCGTAGCGGCCGCCCGCGGTGCCCAGGACGTGGTGAGGGATGCCGAGTTCGAAGGGGTAACTCCCGTCGAGCACCAGGACGACCACTTTGTGGGCGCCGGGAGCGGCGGGGGCGCCCGGAGCGGCGGGCGAGGCTTGGTGGGCGGGCATGGCGTGAATGTATCGGAGGCTGACCATTCCGCCATGGCCCAGGCCGGCTCGCACGGCAAGGATCAAAGGTGTCCGGCCGCATACAGGAGGTTCCCCATGACCAAGGGCTACTGGGTCAGCGTCTATCCCGTCATCTCCGACCCCGAGATGCTGACCGCCTACAACAAGCTGGCGGGGGAGGCCGTCCGGGCCGCGGGCGGGCGCGTCCTGTCCAGTTTCGGGCGAGTCGCCGCCCGCGAGGCCGGCATCGCGCACCGCGTCGTCCTGGTCGAGTACGACAGCTTCGAGCAGGCGGTCGCGGCCTACGAGAGCGAGGCCTACCAGAAGGCGCTGGCGGCCCTCCCCGACGGCTTCGAGCGCGACTTCCGCATCACCGAAGGCAACGACTGACTTAGGCGCGGGCCACCGGCGGGAGGCTAGACGTAGCGCTCCAGGATCGACGACTCCGCCAGCCGCGAGAGTCCCTCCCGCACGCTCCGCGCCCGCGCCTCGCCGACGCCGTCCACCGTCTGGAGGTCGTCCACGCTGGCGGCGAGCAGTTTCTGCAGACCGCCGAAGTGCTCCACGAGGCGGTCGATGATGGCGCCGGGGAGCCGCGGGACCTTGGCGAGGAGGCGGAAGCCCCGCGGGGAGACCGCGGAGTCCAGCGCCTCGGGCGAGCCCGTGTACCCCAGGGCGCGGGCCACGGTGGGCAGTTCGAGGAGCTCCGCGTGCGTGAGGGAGTCCAGTTCGGCGAGGGCCTCGTCGACCGTGCGCGACCGCTTGGCCGTCGGCTCGGGCACGTAGTCCCGGACGACCAGCTCGCGCTCGGGCTCGACGCCCGCGATCAACTCGTCCAGCTGGAGGGCGAGGAGACGCCCGTCCGTGCCGAGCTCCACCACGTACTCGGCGATCTCCGTGGCGATGCGGCGCACCATCTCCAGGCGCTGGGCGACGGCGGTGACGTCCCGCACCGTCACCAGGTCCTCGATCTCCAGCGCGGAGAGCGTGCCCGCGACCTCGTCGAGGCGGAGCTTGTACCGCTCCAGGGTGGCGAGGGCCTGGTTGGCGCGGGACAGGATCGCCGCCGAGTCCTCGAGGACGCGCCGCTGCCCGTCCACGTACAGCGCGATGAGCCGCATCGACTGGGAGACCGAGACGACGGGGAAGCCGACCTGCTTGCTGACGCGGTCCGCCGTGCGGTGCCGCGTGCCCGTCTCCTCCGTGGGGATCGTCGGGTCCGGCACCAGCTGCACGCCGGCGCGGAGGATCTTGGTGATGTCCTTGTCGAGGACGATGCCGCCGTCGAGCTTGCACAGCTCGCGCAGGCGCGTCGCCGTGAACTCGACGTCCAGGATGAAGCCGCCCGTGCACATCGACTCGACGGTCTTGTCCCAGCCGAGGACGATCAGGCCGCCGGTGTTGCCGCGGAGGATGCGCTCGAGTCCGTCGCGCAGTGCCGTGCCGGGCGCGACGGCGCTCAGGGAGGCGCGCATCAGCACATCGGCACCGGAGCTTGAACCCGGCTTGCCGGGAACCGCTGCCCGGTCGTTGGCTGCCACTGCACTCCCTCGGTCGCAGGTTGTCCAAGCCTCTGCCGGCACCTTGCTTCGTACGGCGCTTCGTACGGACGGGCGAGACCAGGGCAAAGTCTACCGGCGCTCCTCCTCCGCTCGCGGGGCCTCTCGGCGACGAGACCTCGGAAGGACACGCAGGGCGTCCCCCATGTCGGCGACTTCGATGACCTTCATACCGGCGGGGATCCTGCCGGGGTCGGCCGGTACGAGGGCGTGGGTGAAGCCCAGGCGGTGCGCCTCGGCCAGTCTGCGCTGGACCCCCGTGACCCGCCTGACCTCGCCCGCCAGGCCCACTTCGCCGATCGCCACGAGATTCTTCGGCAACGGGGTGTCGCTCGCCGCGCTGGCCAGCGCGAGCGCGACGGCGAGGTCGGCGGCCGGCTCGGAGAGCTTCACGCCGCCGACGGTCGCGCTGTAGATGTCGCGCTTGCCGAGGGCCGTGATCCGGCCGCGCTGCTCAAGGACCGCCAGCATCATCGAGACGCGGGAGGTCTCCAGGCCGGAGGTGGTGCGGCGCGGGCTCGGGATCTGCGAGTCCACGGTGAGCGCCTGGACTTCGGCGACCAGCGGGCGGCGCCCCTCCAGGGTGACGGTCAGACAGGTGCCGGGGACGGGCTCGGCGCGGCGCGTGAGGAAGAGGCCGCTGGGGTCGGCGAGACCGGTGATGCCCTCGTCGTGCAGCTCGAAGCAGCCGACCTCGTCCGTCGTCCCGTAACGGTTCTTGACGCCGCGGACGAGGCGCAGGCGCGCGTGCCGGTCGCCCTCGAACTGCAGGACCACGTCGACGAGATGCTCCAGCAGGCGCGGGCCCGCGATGGCGCCGTCCTTGGTGACGTGGCCGACCAGCAGCGTGGCCATGCCGCGCTCCTTGGAGGCGCGGATCAGCGCGCCGGCGACCTCGCGGACCTGCGCCATGCCGCCGGGCGCGCCGTCGATCTCCGGGGAGGCGACCGTCTGGACCGAGTCGAGGACCAGGAGGGAGGGCTTGACCGCGTCCAAGTGACCGAGGACGGCGGAGAGATCGGTCTCCGCCGCCAGATAGAGGTGGTCGTCGATGGCGCCGATGCGGTCGGCGCGCAGCCGGACCTGGCTCGCCGACTCCTCGCCGGTCACATAGAGGGTGCGGTGCTCCTCGCTTGCCGCCTTCGCCGCGACGTCCAGGAGGAGGGTGGACTTGCCGACACCCGGCTCGCCCGCGAGGAGCACCACGGCGCCGGGGACGAGCCCGCCGCCGAGCACCCGGTCCAGCTCGGGCACGGCGGTGGAGCGCGCGGTGGCCTGCCTGCCGTCGACCTCGCCGATCGGCACGGCGGACGAGGTGACCCGGCCGGGGGCGGTGGTGCGGACCGCGGGCGCGCCGTACTCCTCGACGGTCCCCCAGGCCTGGCACTCGGGGCAGCGGCCGAGCCACTTGGCCGTCTGCCAACCGCATTCGGTGCAGCGGTAGGACGGACGGTCCTTGGTGGATTTCGTACGGGCAGCCATGGTCGAAACCGTAGCCGAGCCCACTGACAACGCGGCCGGGCTGCCACGGAACGGCATCTTCCGGCCGCTCTCCCGAGCGCCTCGCGGTCATCCGGCGCTCGCCCCGCGCTCACGCCGGGTTGGTTCCTCGCTCGCCCGGCGTGCGAGCCAAGGCCACGGAATCAGGAGTTCCTGTCCCCTTTTGAGGGATCTGTTCACCCGTAAGGATTAAATCTGCTCAAGAGGGAGGAAGGGGCCTGCATCATCCGCCTAACTTCGCACGGGTGATGAGCAGCAGGCCGGAAACCTCTACGAACGCAACCGGCGCACACCGGGCGCACCGTGACGCGCGCAAGCGCGTGGTGCCCCGCCCGGCGCCCCGGACGACGCCGTCGCCGCGCTACGAACCGTGCCTGGACGGCCTGTTCACGTACTGCCTGTCCGTGCTCTGCGATCACGACGCGGCGACCGCGGCCCTGGGGGACGTGCTCCACCTCGCCGAGCGCCGGGGGGCCCGCGGCCCCGAAGCCGAGGCCGACCTCAAGCCCTGGCTCTACGCCCTCGCCCGCTGGGTCTGCCTGCGCCGGCTGGCCGAGGCCAAGCGGAGCCGGGAGGGCAGACACGCGCAGGGCTCCGGTAAAGCGGCCACGGGCGCCTCCGACGCACCGACCGACACCTCCAGCACCACCAATACCCCCGACACCTCCAGTACCCCGGGCATCTCCGGCACCCCCGGCACAACCCCCGCCTCGCCCACCACTCCCGCCTCGCCCACCACCCCGGACGCCCCCACCGACGAAACCGCCCGCCGGCGCCGACGTGAACTGGCGCAGCTCGCCTGGCCGGAGGCGGCCGGCACCACCCCCGAGCAGCGCGAGGCACTCGAACTGGCCGTGCGCCACCAGCTCGCCCCCGCGCAGGTCGCCGCCGTCCTCGGCCTCGACCTCGCCAAGGCGCGCGGCCTGCTCGCCTCCGCCGCCTGCGAGGTGGAGCGCACCCGTGCCGCGCTCGCCGTCGTGGAGACCGGCAGCTGTCCGATCGTGGCCCGCCTCACCGGTGACGATCAGCTGCTGCTCGGCACCGCCCTGCGGCGCGAGCTCGTCCGGCACGTCGACGACTGCCCGCGCTGCCGCCGCACCGCCGAGCGCGCCGGGTCGAGCGCCTGGCCGGGCACGGCCGTCAGCCCGGCCGCACTGCCCGTCGTCGAGGCGCCCAGGGCCGCCCTCCACGCAGCGATGGCGCACGCCCCGCGCGCGCGGGGCGGCGGTCCGCGCTATGACCGGCGCGGTTTCCCGATGGACCCCAAGGACCACGCGGCGCGCCGCGACCGGCTGCGCGCGCGTGCCGTCACGACGACCGTCGTCGCCACCGTGGTGGCCGCGCCCGTGCTCGCCCTCTGGGCGGCGTACCGGGGGGCACCGCTCACCGGTGAGGGGCGCGACGGCCGGTCCGTGGCCGCCAGCGAGGACGGCCGCGGGGGTCTCGGCAGCGACCGCGCGCGGGACAGCTATGAGAACGCGGGCAACGCCCGCAAGGGACCCGAGCCCCGTTTCACCGCCGGCAGCCGCTCACCCGACGTCTCCGTAGAGGTCATCAGCGGCGGCTCCGGGTCCCGTTCGTCGACCGGTCCGGGACGGCTGACCGTCGAGGCGAGGCCCAGCGGCGACACGACGCTCATCACGCTGACGGCGTCCGGCGGCACACCCGTCCGCTGGTCGGCGGGCGAGAGCGCGTACTGGCTCTACCTCAGCCGCTCGTCGGGGACGCTCGCGCCGGGCGAGTCGGTCACGATCCAGGTCTACGTCGCCCACAGCCGCGAGCCCTCGGGACACTGGAGCGCGCGGGTCTCCATCGCGCCCTCGGGCGCCATCATCTCGATCGACGGCTACGGGGACGGGCGCCCGCCGCACACCCCGCGGCCGCGGCCCACCCCCACCGACCCGGGACCCGACCCCCACCCGTCCGATCCGGGCCCCTCGCACCCGGGCCCGTCCGACCCGGGCCCCTCCGACCCCGATCCCACGCCGACGCCGACCGACCCGACGCCCGACCCGACCGACCCCGGCCCGGGCGACTCGACGCCGCCGTCCGACGACGGCGGCTCGGGCCCGGGCTGACGGCCGGACGGCGGGAGGGGCGGGCCGGTGGGTGCCGGTGCCCGGCGTCCAGGCGTCCTACTTCCGCGCGGTCGTGGGGTCCGCCGGGTGCGGTGCCAGCATCGGCAGCTGCGCGGCGAGCCGCTGCTCGCACAGCTCCACGAGCCGGTCGTACCCCTCCTTGCCCATCAGCTCGATCAGCTCCGGGCGGTAGGAGACGTACACCGGGTCGCCCGCGCCGTGCGCCGAGGTCGCCGACGTGCACCACCAGTGCAGGTCGTGGCCGCCGGGGCCCCAGCCCCGCCGGTCGTACTCGCCGATCGACACCTGGAGGACGCGCGTGTCGTCGGGCCGGTCGATCCACTCGTAGGTCCGTCGCACCGGCAGCTGCCAGCAGACGTCCGGCTTCGTCTCCAGCGGCTCCCGGCCCTCCTTGAGGGCCAGGATGTGCAGCGAGCAGCCGGCGCCGCCCGCGAAGCCGGGGCGGTTCTGGAAGATGCACGAGCCCTTGTACGGGCGGGTCTGGCGGTCGCCGTCCTCGTCCGTGGAGACCCAGCCGGTCTCCCGGCCCACGTCGTGGTGCTGCCAGATGTCGGGCGTGAGCCGCTCCACGTACCCGGCGACCCGCTTCTCGTCGTCCTCGTCCGAGAAGTGGGCACCCAGGGTGCAGCAGCCGTCGTCGGCGCGGCCCGCCTGGATGCCCTGGCAGCCGTTTCCGAAGATGCAGTTCCAGCGGGAGGTGAGCCATGTCAGATCGCAGCGGAAAACCTGCTCGTCGTCCGCGGGATCAGGGAACTCCACCCAGGCGCGGGCGAAGTCGAGGCCCTTCTCGTCCGGCTCCGGCGCCCCGGACGCGCCCTGCTCGGGCAGCTTGGCCGGCTTTCCGGACTTGCCCGGCTTCTCCGCCTTCTCCGGCTTTCCCTGTTTCGTCGGCTTCTCTGACGCGGCCTGCTGGGTCGACGGCTTCCCCGACTTCGATTTGTCGGTCTTCGCCTTTTTCGTCTTTGGCACGTCTCCAGGGTATGCGGGCGGCCGACCGCCCGGGGCCAGTCGATCTCCCCACGCGGCGTAGCGTTCCGTACATGAGACTCGGTGTCCTCGACGTGGGGTCGAACACGGTGCATCTGCTCGTGGTCGACGCCCACCCCGGTGCGCGCCCGCTGCCCGCGCACTCGCACAAGGCCGACCTGCGGCTGGCCCAACTCCTCGACCCCGCGGGGGCGATCGGGCCCGAGGGCGTCGACCGTCTGGTGACCGTCGTCCGCGAGGCGATGGAGGCCGCGGAGGACAAGGGCGTGGAGGAGGTCCTGCCGTTCGCCACCTCGGCGGTGCGCGAGGCGACCAACGCCGACGCGGTCCTCGCCCGCGTCAAGGAGGAGACCGGCGTCGACCTCCAGGTCCTGTCCGGCGAGGAGGAGGCCAGACTGACCTTCCTGGCCGCCCGGCGCTGGTTCGGCTGGTCCGCCGGCAAGCTCCTCGTCCTCGACATCGGCGGCGGCTCGCTGGAGATCGCGTACGGCATGGACGAGGAACCGGACGCCGCGGCCAGCCTGCCCCTCGGCGCGGGCCGGCTCACCGCGGCCTGGCTGCGGACCGATCCGCCGGAGCCCTCCGACGTGAAGGCGCTGCGGCGCCACGTGCGCGCCCAGATCGCCCGCACCGTGGGGGAGTTCAGCCGCTTCGGCGCCCCCGACCACATCGTGGCGACGTCCAAGACGTTCAAGCAGCTCGCCAGGCTGGCGGGCGCCGCCCGCTCGGCGGAGGGCCTCTACGTACAGCGGGAGCTGAAGCGGAAGTCCCTGGAGGACTGGGTGCCGCAGCTCGCCGCGATGACCGCGGCGGAGCGCGCGGAGCTGCCCGGCGTCTCCGAGGGGCGGGCCGGGCAGCTGCTCGCGGGCGCGCTCGTCGCGGAGGGCGCGATGGACCTGTTCGGGGTCGAGACGGTCGAGATCTGCCCGTGGGCGCTGCGCGAGGGCGTGATCCTGCGTGAGCTCGACCACCTCCCGGCGCCGTGAGCGGGCCTCATGCGCGCTGAGCACGGCGGCCCGGCACGCCCCGGGCACAGCGACGGTGCCGGTCAGGGGCCACATCCGGGCGGCGCGGTCCCCGACCAGCGCGGTACGAGGCCACCTCCCCGGCGTCCGGACGGGGCCCGTACGCTGTCCTTCGTGGCAGAACCAGTGGTGCGCATCCCGGATGCGAAGGTCGCCCTGTCGACGGCCTCGGTCTATCCGGAGTCGACGGCGACGGCCTTCGAGATCGCCGCGCGCCTCGGTTACGACGGCGTCGAGGTCATGGTCTGGACCGACCCCGTCAGCCAGGACATCGAGGCCCTGCGCCGGCTGAGCGACTACCACCAGATCCCGATCCTCGCGGTCCACGCGCCCTGTCTCCTGATCACGCAGCGCGTCTGGTCCACCGACCCCTGGGTCAAGCTGCAGCGCGCGAAGGCCGCCGCCGAGAAGCTGGACGCGTCGACGGTGGTCGTGCACCCGCCGTTCCGCTGGCAGCGGCAGTACGCGCGCGACTTCGTCGACGGGATCTGGCGGATGGCCGGCGAGACGGACGTGCGGTTCGCCGTCGAGAACATGTACCCGTGGCGCTACCGCGACCGCGAGATGCTCGCGTACGCGCCCGACTGGGACGTCACCAAGGACGACTACCGCCACTTCACGGTCGACCTCTCGCACACCGCGACCGCCCGCACGGACGCGATGGAGATGATCGACCGCATGGGCGACCGGCTCGGCCACGTCCACCTCGCCGACGGCAACGGCTCGGCCAAGGACGAGCACCTCGTCCCCGGCCGCGGCACCCAGCCGTGCGCCGAGCTCCTGGAGCGCCTCGCGGCCACCGGCTTCGACGGCCACGTCGTCATCGAGGTCAATACGCGGCGCGCGATGTCCAGCGCCGAACGTGAGGCCGACCTCGCGGAGGCGCTCGCCTTCACCCGGCTGCACCTGGCCTCCGCGGTGCGGGTGCCCCGCTCATGACCGGGGGCGCGCGGCCACCGGCGGCCGCCCCGCGCCGCCGGGGACGCCCTTCCCGTACGGAGGCGGAGACCGGACCCGCCACGCGCGACCAGATCCTGCGGGCCGCCCGCGAGGAATTCTCCGAACGCGGTTACGACAAGACGTCCGTCCGCGGCATCGCCAAGGCCGCCGGCGTGGACCCGGCCCTCGTGCACCACTACTTCGGCACGAAGGAACAGGTCTTCGAGGCGGCCGTCACCGTCGCCTTCGCGCCCGCGCTCCAGGCGCCGGCCGCGATCGAGGAGGGCCCGCCCGAGGGGGTCGGCGAGCGCCTGACCCGCTTCATCCTCGGCATCTGGGAGAACCCCGCGACGCGCGCGCCGCTGCTCGCCATCGTGCGCTCCGCGATGAACAACGACACGGCCGCGGCCGTCTTCCGGCGGCTGATCGCCGCCCAGCTCCTCGGCCGCATCGCGGCCCGGCTCGAACTGCCGGACGCGGAGCTGCGGGCCGAGCTCGCCGCCGCGCAGCTGGTGGGCGTCGCCATGCTCCGTTACGTGATCAAGGTCGAGCCGCTGGCGTCGGCGGACGTGGAACAGCTCGTGGCGCGGGTGGCTCCGGTGGTACAGGGGCATCTGACGGGGGCGTGAGGGGGGACGGGCGGGCGCGCGCGGGCCCGCCGCGATGCGGTCGCTCACCGAGACGGCCGTCCCGCCATCCGGACAGCCTGTCCAGATCCTGGAGCCGCGGCGTACGCTCGACAGCAGCCAGCACCACCTCTCCGTAGGCACACACGGATCCACCCGCATACCAACGGATCGCCGAATCCTGAAGGAGCGAGCGACGATGCCCGAGCTCAGGTCCCGCACAGTCACCCACGGCCGCAACATGGCGGGCGCTCGCGCCCTTATGCGTGCCTCCGGTGTACCCGGGGCCGACATCGGGCGGAAGCCGATCATCGCCGTGGCCAACTCGTTCACGGAGTTCGTCCCCGGCCACACCCACCTCCAGCCGGTGGGCCGCATCGTCTCCGACGCCATCCGCGAGGCCGGCGGCATCCCGCGCGAGTTCAACACCATCGCCGTGGACGACGGCATCGCCATGGGCCACGGCGGAATGCTGTACTCCCTGCCCTCCCGCGACCTGATCGCGGACTCGGTCGAGTACATGGTGGAGGCGCACTGCGCCGACGCCCTGATCTGCATCTCCAACTGCGACAAGATCACCCCCGGCATGCTGATGGCGGCGCTCCGCCTCAACATCCCGACGGTCTTCGTCTCCGGCGGCCCGATGGAGGCCGGCAAGGCCACCCTCGTCGACGGCACGGTCCGCAAGCTCGACCTGGTCAACGCGATCAGCGACGCGGTCGACGAGAGCATCTCGGACGAGGACATCCTCCGCATCGAGGAGAACGCCTGCCCGACCTGCGGCTCCTGCTCCGGCATGTTCACCGCCAACTCGATGAACTGCCTGACCGAGGCCATCGGCCTCTCGCTGCCGGGCAACGGCTCGGTCCTCGCCACGCACACCGCCCGCAAGGAGCTGTACGAGCGCGCGGGCGCCACGGTCGTCGACATCACCAAGCGGTACTACGACGGCGATGACGCCTCCGTCCTGCCGCGCAGCATCGCCACGCACGCCGCGTTCGAGAACGCCATGGCGCTGGACATCGCCATGGGCGGCTCGACCAACACGATCCTGCACCTGCTCGCCGCCGCCCGCGAGGCCGAGGTCGACTACGACCTGACCGACATCGACGCCGTCTCGCGCCGCGTCCCCTGCCTGGCCAAGGTCGCGCCGAACGCCGCGCCCACGACGACGTACTACATGGAGGACGTGCACCGCGCCGGCGGCATCCCCGCCCTCCTCGGCGAGCTGTACCGCGGCGGCCTGCTCAACGAGGACGTGCACACCGTCCACGCCCCCTCCATCAAGGAGTGGCTGGACACCTGGGACATCCGCTCCGGTTCCGCCTCCGCCGAGGCCCTGGAGCTGTGGCACGCGGCGCCCGGCTGCAAGCGCTCCGCCGAGGCCTTCTCGCAGTCCGAGCGCTGGGACACCCTCGACACGGACGCCGCGAACGGCTGCATCCGCGACGTCGCCCACGCCTACTCCAAGGACGGCGGCCTCGGTGTCCTCAAGGGCAACCTCGCGGTGGACGGCTGCGTGGTGAAGACCGCGGGCGTCGACGAGTCGATCTGGACGTTCGAGGGCCCGGCGGTCGTCTGCGAGTCGCAGGAAGAGGCCGTCGAGAAGATCCTCAACAAGGCCGTGAAGGAAGGCGACGTGGTCGTCATCCGCTACGAGGGCCCCAAGGGCGGCCCCGGCATGCAGGAAATGCTCTACCCCACGTCCTTCCTGAAGGGCCGCGGCCTCGGCAAGGCCTGCGCCCTGGTCACCGACGGCCGCTTCTCCGGAGGCACGTCGGGCCTCTCGATCGGCCACGCCTCGCCCGAGGCGGCGTCCGGCGGCACCATCGCGCTGGTCGAGGACGGCGACCGGATCCGCATCGACATCCCGAACCGCTCGATCGAGCTCCTCGTCCCCGAGGAGGAGCTGGCCGCCCGTCGCGAGGCGCTCGGCGGTGTGTACGCGCCGAAGGCCCGCGAGCGCAAGGTCTCCGCGGCCCTCCGCGCCTACGCGGCGATGGCGACCAGCGCCGACAAGGGCGCGGTGCGGGACGTGTCGCGACTCGGCTGAGCCGGAGCGTCGGGCCGGAAACCTTTTGGGGCGCGGGCGCGTCCTTGGTGTGGGAAACACGCCGAGGGCGCGCCCGCGCCGTCGTTCACGTACGGGGGAGAGCACTGTGAGCGAGAACGTCATCACACCCGAAGTCGCCGACGAGCCCATGACGGCCGACGAGCCCATGACGGCCGGCGCGGCCATGACCGCCGACCAGGCCATCGAGGCCCTGGCCGCGCGGACCTACTCGATCGCCGCGGACGTCAACGTCCGCTCGGGTCCCGGCACTTCGTACGGCAAGGTCGGCAGCCTGCGCGCGGGCACCCGCGTCAGCATCGCCTGCCAGAAGCCCGGCGAGACGGTCACGGGACCGACCGGCACGTCGAAGATCTGGGACCGCATCGGCAGCGGCCGGTACGTCTCGGACACGTATGTCCAAACGGGCAGCAACGGATACGTGGCGCCGCGCTGCTGACGGCCTACCGCACCGCCTCGCCCTCCCTCCGGGAGGTACCCATTCCGGGGGGAGGCGGGGCTCAGCCGGACTTCGGCGGCTTCGTCGCGTCGAAGGCGAACACGGTGTTCTGCGCGGCCGCCACGACGACCACGCTCCCGGCGACGGTCACGCGCGGGCTGGCGTTCTCCTCGCCCGCGAGCCCGTCGGCCCGCGGATCCGTCGTCCCCAGCACCTCGCCCTTGCGCGACGAGAGCATGACGACCCGGCCGCTGGCCGAGCTGAGATACAGCACCCCGTGGCCACCGCCACCGCCCGCCACCGGCCCCGACGCACCCTCCACGCCGGTCTGCCGCGACCACTTCATCCGGCCCGTCCTCGGGTCGAGGGCCGTGACGAGCCCGGTCCGCCCGCTCACGAAGACGGTGCCGTCGGCAAGGCCGGGCGTCCCCGCGTACGCCTTCGGCAGCCGTGTGTACGTGGCGTTGTGCGCGTCCCGGTCGATCCGCGTCATGCCGTCGAACCCCGTCGACCGGTACCCCTCCCGGTGCTCGTGGAGGAGGACGAGATCGCCGTCGACGCTGCCGACCGGCTGGGCGGGGCCCTTGACGGCGATGGCGCTGCCGAGCCGCCCGGAGGCCAGGTCGACGACGTGCAGGGTGGGGTGGCGCACCGTGCTGCCCGCCACCTCGGAGCGCGGCGCGCACATCGCGTACAGCCGCTGGCCCGCGGGGACGGGGGCGCACTCCCTGCCCGCGGGGAACGGTGCCTTCCAGCGGACCTGGCCGCCGTGCGCGCGCCGGGCCTCCAAGCGGGTGTCGGACGCGTCGACCGTCACGACGGTCGAGTCGATCACCACGGCGTCCTCGGTGCGTCCGGTGACCGCCGTCGACTGGGCGCCGGACGGCACCGACCAGAGCTCCCTGCCCTTGGCGGCGTCCAGCGCGACCACTTCGGTGGCGGGGCCGCCCGGCGCGTCCTCGGGCGCGAAGCGGTAGCCGACGACGGTGTCATCGGTGGCGCCCACCAGGTGCATGCCCTGGACCGGGACGCCCGGGCTTTTCTCCGTCCAGACGCGGGAGCCGTCCGAGAGCCTGAGCCGGGTCGCGACGACCCCGCCGCCCCCGCAGAACAGCGCGTCGTCGCGCGCCACGCACCGCAGCTCGTCCAGGATGTCCGCACGGCCGCCCCGCACGGTCTTGCGCCACGGCTCGAACCCGCTCGGCAGCCGCGCTCCGGCCGCGGCGATGTCCTCGCCCTTGCCCTCGGCGCCGCCGGGACCGTCCGTGCCGCCGGCCCGCATCACGGCGACCCCGCCGCCGATCGCGGCCACGGCCACGGCGGCCGCGAGCACCGGCCGCCAGCGCCTGCGCAGCCGCCGGCCGATGAGGGTCCCGGACCCGGCGCCGGTCTCTGTTCCGGTGTCATGCGCGGCCGGGGCCGGGGCCGGGGCCGGGGTCGCGGCGGGGGCCGGGACCGGGACGGGGGCCGGTGTGTCGTCGTCCGTCGAGAGGTGGTGCTGGGTGTCCGTCTCGCGCGTGCTGCGCGGAGTTACGGCGGGGTCCGTGGTGCGGCCCAGGTCGGAGGGCAGGTCCCGGAGTCGTACGAGGAGTTCGTCGGCGGAGGGCCGGGCGTCCGCCTCCTTGGCGAGGCACGGTTCGACCACCGCGCGCAGCGCGTCCGGCACCGCGCCCAATGACGGGGCCTCGTGGACCACTTGATAGGCCGTCATGTACGGGCTGTCCGCGTCGAAGGGGCCCTGCCCCGTCGCCGCGTACACCAGCAGCGTGCCCAGCGAGAACACATCGGAGCGCGGCCCGACCCCGCGCGGCGCCTGCAACTGCTCCGGCGACATGAACGGCGGCGTGCCGATCACCCGCCCCGTCATCGTCAGCGTCTGCTGGTCAGTGGCGCGCGAGATGCCGAAGTCGATGACGCGCGGGCCCTCGGGGGAGAGCACCACGTTCGACGGCTTGAGGTCCCGGTGCACGACACCGGCGCGGTGGATGTCGCGCAGCGCCTCCGTCAGGCCGATGGCGAGCGTGCGCAGCTCGGCACCGGCGATGGGGCCCTTCTTGGCGATGTGCTGGGCGAGGGTGTGGCCCTCGATGAACGTCGTCGCCATCCACGGGTGCTCGGCCTCGGGGTCGGCGTCGATCACGGCCGCGGTGAAGGCGCCGCTGACCCGGCGGGCCGCCGCCACCTCCTGCCGGAAGCGGATCCGGAACTCCTCGTCGTCCGCGAACTGCCGGTGGATCAGCTTGATCGCGACGGGGCGCCCCGACGCCGTACGCGCCAGGTACACCGTGCCCATGCCACCGGAGCCGAGGCGTGCCTCGAGCGGGTAACCGCCGATCTCCTCCGGGTCCCCGCCACGGAGCGTCATGCCCACCGACCTCCCCCGGTTCCCCGGCTACGACTTATCCCGCCCAAAGTAACTGCCGGACGGTGCGGCCTGGCAAGGCGGGGGACGAATAGGGCGCGCCTGCGCGTCGGCTCGGACATCGCGGGGCGCGGGTCGCGGGAGGCGGGTCGCCCGGGGCGGCAGGCGATAATCAAACGGTGAGCGAAGAATCCGGCACCCAAGGCCCCTCCGGCCCCGCAGGCACCGCCTCCGGCCCCATCCCCGGCACCGCGCCCGGCCCGCGGCCCGAGCCCCTCCGCTTCTTCGGCACGACCTGGCTCACCCACGACGGCGGTTACGGCGCCCGCCGCGCCGGCGTCGCCGTCGGCTCGCTGGTCGCCGCCGCGGTCGGCTGTTTCGTGCTGCGCTTCGCGTACGAGGGCCTGACCATCGCGGCGGTCGGCAAGTTCGTGAACCTCCTCGTCGTCGTGATGTTCGCGATCTGCAGCGCCATCGCCTTCCGCCGCACCTGGGACGGGTTCTCGCGCCGCCACGACGCGGCGTCGCAGGCCTCGACGCGCGGCCTCATGACGATCGGCTTCATCGGCAGCCTCCTCGCCTACTTCTTCCGTTCCTTGAAGGAGGCCCCGGGCGAACGGCTGCACCGCGAGGAGTACGAGGCGGCGCTGGAGCAGTACGAGAAGCGCACGCAGCGCCGGACGGGCAACCCGTCACGAAAGAACAACCGCAAGCGCTGAACGGTCCCGCTGCCCGAGCACCACCCTCCACGCGCCCGTGCCGCCCATGCCTTCATGACCGCACCCGGCTGCGTGACCGCGCCCGGCTGCGTGACTGCACCCCGCCGCGCGACCGCGCCCGGCTGCGTGGCCGCGCCCGGCTGCGTGGCCGCGCCCGGCTGCGTGGCCGCGCCCGGCTGCGTGGCCGCGCCCGGCTGCGTGGCCGCGCCCCGCCGCGCGACCGCGCCCGGCTGTGTGATCGCACCCGGCTGCGTGACTGCGCCCCCGCCGCGCGACCGCGCCCCGCTGCGCGACGCGCCTCACCGTCGCCTTCATCCGTGGTGGTCAGACGGCCGAGGGCTAGGGGCGCGCCGTGGGGCACGCCCCTAGCCCCGTCGCGCCCGAGCCGCGCCCCGCGCCGGCCACCGACTGACTGACCGCGCGCCCACGC
This sequence comes from Streptomyces sp. NPDC037013, assembly GCF_055607265.1. Taxonomy (NCBI): domain Bacteria; kingdom Bacillati; phylum Actinomycetota; class Actinomycetes; order Kitasatosporales; family Streptomycetaceae; genus Streptomyces; species Streptomyces sp. NPDC037013. The sequence continues at coordinate 702,577 of NZ_JBVJRV010000006.1, forward strand.
CTTCTTGACCGCACCCTTCCGCGCGCCCGTGCCCTCAGGGTGCGGTCATCCGTGCCTTCATGACCGCACGCATCCGTGCGCGCCCGCACCAGCCGTGCCTTCATGAGCGCACCCCTCCGCGCGACCATGCCCCCATGACCGCATCTCCCTCGCGCGCCCACTCCTTCAACGCGGCCGCCGCCCGGTACGCGGCCCACCGCCCCTCCTATCCGCGCGCCCTCTTCGACGCCGTCGAGCGCCTTGCGGCCCGGCCTCTCGCGGGCGCGCGCGTCGTGGACGTGGGCGCCGGCACGGGAATCGCCACCGCCCTGCTGGCCGACCGGGGCGCGGAGGTCGTCGCGGTGGAGCCGGGGGCCGGCATGGCGGAACAGTTCCGCCGCGCCCTGCCGCACGTACCCCTCGTACGCGCCGACGGCAACGCCCTGCCCCTGGCCGACGGCTCGGCCGACTTCCTCACGTACGCCCAGGCCTGGCACTGGACGGACCGGAACCGCTCCGTCCCCGAGGCCCTGCGCGTGCTGCGCCCCGGCGGCGCCCTCGCCCTGTGGTGGAACGTCCCGGACCACGGGACGCCGTGGCTCCGCGACCAGGCCGGGCGCATCGCCCGCTTCATCGGCCGGGAGAACGAGACCCGGCACACGGCCGACCGCACCGCAGGTCTGCCGTCCGAGCTCGACCTGCGCGGCGACCGGCTCCGCTGGAGCCGCCGGGTCCCGCTCGACACCCACCTGGCCAACATCGCCACGCACTCGGTCTTCCTGGTCCTCGGCGAGGGACGCACGGCCGCCTTCCTCGCCGAGGAGCGCGCGGAGCTGCTGGAGGTGTTCCCGGACGCGATGGTCGAGGAGAGCTACTTCGTGGACCTGGTGGTCGCGCTCCGGCCGTAGTTCACCGGCCCCTCCCGTCTTGACGAGGGGGAGCACCGCGAGGATTATTCATCACATGGTGAATAAAAGCCCGGCGACCGCCTCCGAGGCTTCGGCGGCCCGGCCCGCGCCCCCGTCGTCGACCGCCACCGCCGAAGCCCCGGCCGTCCTGGCCGGGAACCTGACCGTCGTGCGCGGCCCCCGCACCGTCCTGCGCGGTCTCGACTTCACCGTGCCCCGAGGCCAGATCACCGGGCTCCTCGGCCCCTCCGGCTGCGGCAAGTCCACGCTCATGCGCGCGATCGTCGGCACCCAGGCCAAGGTCACCGGCACCCTGAAGGTGCTCGACCACCCCGCCGGAGCCCCCGCCCTCCGCTCCCGCATCGGCTACGTCACCCAGCACCCGTCCGTCTACGACGACCTCACCGTCCGCCAGAACCTCGACCACTTCGCCGCCGTCCTCGACCCGGGCCCCGGCCCCGCCGCCGAACGCCGCCACGCCCACGTGGCCCGCGTCCTCGACGACGTCGCCCTCACCCCGCACGCGGGCTCCCTCGCGGGCAACCTCTCCGGCGGCCAGCGCAGCCGCGTCTCCCTCGGGGTCGCCCTCCTCGGCACCCCCGAACTCCTCGTACTCGACGAGCCGACCGTCGGCCTCGACCCCGTCCTCCGGCGCGACCTGTGGGACCTCTTCCACACCATCGCCACCGACCGCGGCGCCACCCTCCTCGTCTCCTCCCACGTGATGGACGAGGCGGAACGCTGCCACCGCCTCCTCCTCATGCGCCAGGGCCGGCTCCTCGCGGACGAGACCCCCGACAGCCTGCGCACCCGCACCCGCTCCGACACGGTCGAAGCGGCCTTCCTCCACCTCGTCGACGCCGCCGCTGCCGCCGACACCGGCCCGTCGACCCCGCCCGGGAGCCCCCGATGAACGCCTACCGCACCCTCGCCACCGCCGCCCGGGTCCTCAGCCAGCTCCGCCACGACGTACGGTCCATCGGGCTGATGATCCTGGTCCCCTGCCTGATGCTGCTCCTGCTGCGCTACGTGTTCGACGGCAGCCCCCAGACGTTCGACTCCATCGGCGCCTCGCTCCTCGGGATCTTCCCGCTCATCACCATGTTCCTGGTGACCTCGATCGCCACCCTCCGCGAACGCACCTCGGGAACCCTCGAACGCCTCCTCGCCATGCCCCTCGGCAAAGGCGACCTCATCGCCGGCTACGCCCTCGCCTTCGGCGCCCTGGCCGTCGTCCAGTCCACCCTCGCCACCGGCCTCGCCCTGTGGGTCCTCGGCCTGGACGTCACCGGCTCCGCCTGGCTGCTGCTCCTGGTCGCCCTGCTCGACGCGCTCCTCGGCACGGCGCTCGGCCTCTTCGTCTCCGCCTTCGCCGCCTCCGAGTTCCAGGCCGTCCAGTTCATGCCGGCGGTGATCTTCCCGCAGCTCCTGCTCTGCGGCCTGTTCACGCCGCGCGACCAGATGCAGCCGGTCCTGGAGTGGGCCTCCGACGCCCTCCCCATGTCGTACGCGGTCGACGGCATGAACGAAGTCCTCCGCCACCCCGACGTCACCGGCACCTTCCTCCGCGACGTCGTCATCGTCGCCGCCTGCGCCGTCCTGGTCCTCGGCCTCGGCGCCGCCACCCTGCGCCGCCGCACGGCCTGACCGGCCCGCGCGCCCTGACCGGCCCGCAAGCCCTGCCTGCCCGCACGGCGTTCCGCCCACCGGACGCCGCCGCTCCCCTCGGCACCCCAATGCGAGGATGGCCCCCGGACGACGCAACCCCGGAGGCCACCGTTCATGAGCAGCAACACGCGCCAGAAAGTCGCAGTCCTCGGCACCGGAAAGATCGGTGAAGCCCTGCTCAGCGGCATGATCCGCGGCGGCTGGGCGGCCGCCGACCTACTGGTCACCACCCGCCGCCAGGAACGCGCCGACGAACTCCGCACCCGCTACGGCGTCACCCCCGTCAGCAACGCCGACGCCGCCAAGCAGGCCGACACCCTGATCCTCGCCTGCAAGCCGCAGGACATGGCCAAGCTGCTCGACGAACTCGCCCCGCACGTCACCCCCGACCGCCTGATCATCAGCGCCGCCGCCGGCATCACCACCGCGTTCATCGAGGAGCGCCTCCCCGACCGCACGCCGGTCGTCCGCGTCATGCCGAACACCCCCGTCCTCGTCGACGAGGGCATGTCCGTCATCTCCGCCGGCAGCCACGCATCGAGCGACGCACTGGCCCACGCGGAGGCCGTCTTCGGCGCGGTCGGCAAGACGCTCCGCGTCCCCGAATCGCAGCAGGACGCCTGCACGGCCCTGTCCGGCTCTGGCCCCGCGTACTTCTACTTCCTCGTCGAGGCCATGACGGACGCCGGCATCCTGCTCGGCCTGCCCCGCGACAAGGCCCACGACCTGATCGTCCAGGCGGCGGTCGGCGCGTCCGTCATGCTCCGCGACAGCGGCGAGCACCCGGTGAAGCTCCGCGAGAACGTCACGTCCCCCGCGGGCACCACGATCAACGCGATCCGCGAGCTCGAGAACCACGGGGTGCGCGCGGCGCTCATCGCGGCCCTGGAAGCGGCCCGCGACCGCAGCCGCGAGCTCGCCTCCGGCAGCACCGGCTGACCTCGGGCGGTTCGGGTCGGACTGGTGTCCGCGCCTTGGGTTCGGTTGTGGGTCGGGGCCGCGGGGGTATGTGCGTACTCGCTATCCCTGCGTCACGCCGTGCGGACAAAGGCGGCACAGTGGGCTCGGTGCTCCGTGCGCACATACCCCCACGTCCCCTTCCGTCTCGTGGGTGGGTGCGGGCCGTCTTGTTGTTTTTTGCGGGGGCGTTATGCCGCTGCCTTGCGGACCGATTCCGTGGTCACGACCTTCGCGAAGCCGCCGCCGTGCAGGGAGACCGCCGTGGCCTGCGCCAGTTCCTCCGCCTCGCGCCGCCAGCCGAAGGGGCCCGTCAGGTCGAAGGTGTACGTCGCGTCGAGCGGGAACACCACCTCGTACCCGAGGTTCCCGCCCATCCGTGCCGTCGTCTCCGCGCACATGTTGGTCTGGATCCCGACCACCACGAACTGGCCGATCCCCTCGGCTCTGAACCAGGCGTCCAGGTCCGGCGTCCCGTAGAAGGCCGAGTTCACGGTCTTGGTCACCAGGAGCTCGGCGCCCTTCCCGCGCCGCTCCTCCACGTACTCCTTGAAGTCGTTGCCCACGTACCCCGACCGCAGCGGCGACGTCGGCTTCGGCGAGTCATGCCGTACGAACACCACCGGCCTGCCCGTCGCCTGCCACACGTCGATCAGCGAGGCGATGTTGTCGTCCGCGTCCGGATTGTTCCGCTTTCCCCAGAACTCCTCCTCCTCGAAACCCTTCTGTACGTCCACCACGACCAGTGCTGCGTTCTCCGCGATCTCCATGACCACGATGCTGCCGCCGAGCGCCTTGTCGCCCCAGAGGGGTGAAAGCCAGCGATCGATGGTTTACTGCCAGTGTGTCGTCGAGCCGTCCTTCTCCTCAGCGCATCGCTCTCCTCTCCTTTGTCGGCATCCGCGCCTTCGACATCTCCGTCATCACCGAGGTGTGGGGCACCGACCGCACCGACCGGGGCGCCCCCGCCTTCGAACTGCGGCGCGTGGCCGCCGATCCCGGACCCGTGCCCATCCGGGGCGGCCTGACCCTCACCCCGGACCGCCCCCTCCACTGGCTGGCCGGCCTCACCGGCACGGACCTGATCGTCGTCCCAGGCCTGGACGACCACCTCACGCCCGCCCCGCGGCCCGTGCTGGAAGCCCTGCGCGAGGCGCACGCCCGGGGGATCACCATCGCCGCGCTCTGCGGCGGCGCCTTCACCCTCGCCCAGGCAGGACTGCTCGACGGCCGCCGGGCGATCACCCACTGGAACCTCGTCGACCTGCTCCGCACCCATCACCCCCTCGTCTCCGTCGAACCCGACGCCCTCTTCATCGAGGACGGCAACATCTGGACCGCCGCGGGCACAGCCGCCGGCATCGACCTGTGCCTGCACCTGGTCCGGGTCTCCCATGGGTCCGAAGCCGCCGCGACCATCGCCCGCTCGATGGTCACCGCCCCCTTCCGCTCCGGCACCCAGGCCCAGTTCATCGAGCACCCGACCCCGCGCGCCGACCGCGACGCCGATGCCCTCGCCTCCGTACGCGAATACGCCCTCCGTCACCTCCATGAGCCGTTCACCGTCGCCGACCTGGCCGCCCGCGCGGGCATGTCGGCACGCTCCTTCGCACGCCACTTCACCGCCGCCACCGGCACGACCCCGCTCCGCTGGCTCCTCGACCAGCGCATGGCGGCCGCCCAGAAGCTCCTCGAACGCACCGACCTGCCCATGCCCGAGGTGGCCCGCCGCGCCGGCTTCGGCAGCGAGGTCACGATGCGCCAGCACTTCGCATCGCGCCTCGCCACCAGCCCACGCGCCTACCGCGCTTCGTTCACCGGCGGCAGCAGCCCGATCGCCCTATAGGCGCCGTCCACCGTCGGCTTGGCCATGTCCCTGGCCCGCTCGGCGCCTCGCCGCAACACCTCCTCCAAGTACGCGGGGTCCGCCACCAGCTCCTTGTGCCGTTCCTGTACGGGCCTGAGCAGCTCCACCACGGCCTCGGCGGTGTCTGTTTTCAGTGCGCCGTACGACTCGTATACACCGCTCAGGGCTTCTGGGTTCCCACCTCGGCACGCCGCGAGGATCTCCAGCAGGTTCGAGACCCCCGGCTTGGACGAGCGGTCGAACTCGACCACGCTGCCGCTGTCCGTGACGGCCCGCAGGATCTTCCTGCGGATCACGTCGGGCTCGTCGAGCAGATAGATGATCCCGGCGCCGGCCTCATGGGACTTGCCCATCTTCGAGGTGGGGTCCTGAAGGTCCATGACCCGCGCCGCCACCTTCGGCGCGATGGCCCGGGGCACCACGAACGTCTGTCCGTAACGCTGGTTGAACCGCGCCGCCAGATCCCGCGTCAGCTCGACGTGCTGCGTCTGGTCGTCCCCGACCGGCACCTCGTCCGCGTTGTACGCCAGGATGTCCGCGGCCATCAGCGCCGGGTAGGTGAGGAGTGAGAGCCGCACGCTCCCGCCCCGCGCCCGCTCGCGCGCGGACTTCTCCTTGTACTGGATCATCCGCCGCATCTCGCCGTCCGTGGCCACGCACTCCAGCAGATACGACAGCCGGGCGTGCTCGTCCACGTGGCTCTGGACGAACACGGTGGCCTGCTCGGGATCGATCCCGGACGCGAGCAACAGCGTCGCCGCCTGCCGACTGAGCCTGCACACCCGGCCGGGATCGTGGTCCACGGTCAGGGCGTGCAGGTCGACGATGCTGAAGAGGGAGTCGGCCCGGTACTGATCGACCTCGGCCCACTGCCGGATGGCTCCCAGGTAGTTGCCCAGGGTCAGGTGTCCCGTCGGCTTGACCCCGCTGAAGATCCTCGTCATCTCTCCGCCTCCTGGTCGGGACCGCCGGCCCGGCCGCCGGGCTCCAGGTCCTCCGGGGGGAGAAACAAGAACGGCCGCCGAGGCGGCGGCCGTTGAGTACATGCGTATGTACGGCCGCCCTCAGGCGGCCCACCACAGTTGGGCGTACGCACGTGTAGTCACGCCTCTCAGAGTAGACCCGAGGAGGGCCCGCTGTCCGGGGTTGACACTCCGGGAGGCGCTACGTAGTGTTCTCCGAGTTGCCCGACGTGAGCGTCGACCACATGGTCGGTCCCCGGGCAGCCATTCCGCAACAACCATTCAAGCGATCGATGTCGTGTGCCCTCAGGGTCTGCGCCTTCGCCTCGTTTTCATGTGTATTTGCGAAATGAGGAATCCGCGTTCGAAAGGACGCCCCCGATTAGGTCGGGAGCCAGGATTCCGCTAAAGTCTCACTCGTCGGAACGGCCCAACAGCCGTGAGGACAACGCCCGCTGACTGGGAGTCAGGCCCGAAAGGATCTGATAGAGTCGGAACCGCCGGAAAGGGAAA